>DFFG01000047.1:286-90635 GCA_002368795.1 Eubacterium sp. UBA3782 | reverse complement strand
CACAGTGGGAGGTGCTTACGCACCGTGTGTGTCGCGGCAAGAACGCCGAGGCGTTCTTGAATGAGGCTTGATTTAAGATAGCTGGAATGTCTGATGGACTGGAAAGCAGAAATGTGCATGGTTCGATCTGCTGAAAAGAGGGCCTGCCCTGTGCAGATGTCTCTGTACAGAACAGGCCCTCTTTGTCAGAACTGATATGCTGTTTTTATTGGCTTTCTCTAATGTCTCTTTTACTGTCTCATTTATTGTCTTTTTTTACTAACTGCTTCTTACCGACCGCTTCTTGTTATTTCTCTCAGCCCTCTTCCTGAAGCTTGTCAATAAGTTCCTTCATGGCCTCGATAGTATTGAAGTTGTCGGGCTCCAGATCATCGATATCAATATCGATATCAAAGGCCTCGTTGAACTCGCTGACGATGGTAATGATATCGAAGGAGTCCAGGATCTCGTCATCGATGAGTTTCTTCTCGTTTTCAAAATCTACGTCTGCGCGCACGCCCTTCAGGATCTCAAGAATCTTATCCATTATTTTTTTCCTCCATTTGTGTATCTGTTTCTAAATTACATTTTTAGTTGACTTGTTTCTATTATTTCTATTCTATAAATCTATTCCACTAATGATCCCGAGGATCAATCAGTTTCCTTTATGAAGCAGGATCAGCCTGCTTCTGTCTGTGAAGAGTCAAGGGCAAGCCTGCATAACTCCTCAACGCTGCCTCATCCAGGTCTGCAGACAGCAGATTCCAGTTTTCCAGGATCTTCTCCTTTGGCTAGTCCCACCACTTCAGTTCCAGAAGCTTTAACTTACACTGTTTTTTTTCGAAGAAGCTGTTGTCTCAGGTATTTCCGGTATTGCTTTATTTCTTCGAATTGCTTAATTTCCGGTGTTGCTTTATTTCTTTGACAGGAACTGCTCCCTAAGGATCCGGGCGCTCTCCTCCGGCCGATCCCGCAGGGAAGTATGTCCGCCAGGTATCGTGATGAGCGTCCATGGCAGGCCGTCCATATCCTGCAGGGTGACTCTGCCGAAAAGCTCGTCCCTGCCAAGCTCAGATACGCCTGCAAAAACCGGACAGCCGACGGCCCGGAGTTCATCCGGATCCGGCTGCCAGAGCTGGATATCATTCAGCTCTCCGTATGCAAAATTCTCCACATTTCGCTTTGCCCGGAGAAGCTTCTCCTTTGTTAAGGAGACCTTTTTGGGCTTCCCGCATTTGTCTGAGCCGGTGATCCGGGCAAATGCCTTTGTGATCTTCCCTGCCTTATGCTCTGCGGCATAGCCGTTCAGCTCCCGGTTCCACTCCCTGTTCGCTGCAAGGCCTTCCTCTGTCATGCCAATGGCCGGCTCCATAAGGAAAAGCTTTTCCACTGCCTCCGGATGGCGGAACGCAAGTGCCAGAGCGACCCTGGCTCCTGCACTGTGGCCGATCACCGCCGCCTTCCTTATTCCGCATCTCTGCAGGACGCGGAAGGCATCCTCTGCCTGGACATCGATAGAATAATCCGATGAATCCCCGCCCAAAAGGCCATACCCCCGGCGGTCATAGGTAATCAGCTGAAAGTCAGCTTTCAGCTCTTCGACCAGGCCATCAAAAAAGGTGTGGTCACAGAGGATCCCGTGGATCAGAAGCACAGGCTGCCCCTGCCCGGTACTCTCGGCATACGGCACATCCTTTGTCTGTTTCTCAGCCTCCACTGTCTCTATATCGTCCATGGGTTCCTCCCTAAGGCAATGATCCAACTGCAGGCAGATCTTATTTTCGACAGGCATTTCTACTCCCCCTATACCGGATCGCTGCCTTTGTTCTAGAACTGCTCATAGATAAAGCTGGAGGCACTGTACTCCGGACCGTAAATGCCAAAGATCAGGACAAAGCAGATCGCTGCAATGTAGATGATCCACCGGAAGATCAGGCTCTGAGCTGCAATAGTCTCCCGGATATGGATCTCCTTCTCGTGGAAATAATCCACCAGAAAGAGCAGGAGGATCGATGCCAGCAATATAAACCAGCTGGCGGTATTCAGGCCAAGCTTGACAAAGGTGCCATCCGTCAGGAAGGAGAGATCTCTCCACTGGACTGTGGTCAGCTTCATCATATTCCAGGCAGCCATAAAGCCGCTGCCCCGGGAGAAATACCGGCCGATGGAGACCAGCATAAAGGTCCGGAACATCTGGAAAACACGCCAGGAGATATCCTCTTTGCCTATGCCGCACTTCTCTCTGGCCTTGTCATATACCTCCTCGAGCAGGATGCCCGCCATGATGAAAACACCATTGTAAAGGCCATATGCGATATAGTTCCAGCTGGAGCCATGCCAAAAGCCCACCAGGATATATACGATAAACATGGCAAGGAAGGCGGGAAGCCGCTTGCCTGCAAACTGGCCAAGGACCTTCCGGGATCTCCGTCCCAGCTCGGCAAACCCCTTTGACAGGGAAAGGGGATAAAAGATGTAATCCCGCATGAAGCTGCCGAGGGTAATATGCCACCGTCTCCAGAAATCCTCGATGGAGGTGGAGAAATATGGCTGGCGGAAATTCAGCTCCAGCTCGATCCCCAGGATCTCCGATACGCCCCGGGCGATATCCATGCCTCCGGAGAAATCGGTGTAGACCTGCAGGCCATACATCGCTGCACCAAAGAAGAGAATCAGCCCGCTGTGGTTCTCATAATGGTCGAAAAGTTCGTTGACCGGAATGGCCAGCCGGTCCGCGATTACCAGCTTCTTGATAAAGCCCCAGAGTATCAGCTGGATGCCGAAGGTAAAACGCTTATAATCAAACGTATGGGAGGCATACAGCTGCTCTGCCAGCTGCTTGTGTCTGGGAATGGGGCCCTGTACGATCTGGGGGAAGAAGCTCATGAAGAGCATGAACTTGCCCAGATTCCGGTCTGCGGTAATCTTTCCCCTGTAGATATCCGTCATGTAGGCGATTGCCTGCAGGGTATAGAAGGAGATTCCTAAGGGGAGCAGCAGATGCAAGGTCGGCACCGGCGATGCGCCGGATGCCAGCTGAAACAGCTTGTTGATATTCTCTCCAAAGAAATTGAAATATTTCAGGAAAAGGAGCACCCCCAGATCAAAGAAGATGCCAAGCCGCAGGATCCTGCCGGTCCGCTTCTTAATCTCAGACTTATAAGCCTTCTTTTCCTTGCCTGTAAGGTCCTTATGCTCCTGAAGGTACTGCTGCCCTTTCCCATTCTCCGCCTCGATCCAGCGGCCGATCAGGAAGGTAACCAGCGTAGAGGCAAACATGACCAGCAGCAGATATCCGCTGTTCAGCCAGTAGAAGAAATAGCTGGCCGCCAGCAGCACGATCCACTGGTATTTTCCGGGAGTAACAAAGTAGATCAGCGTTACGCAGAGAACAAACAGGAGAAACGCGAATGAAAAAAAAGCCATATCCGATATTCCTCCTTCTCAGCCCTGATCCAGCTTCAGCCGGGTAACGCCTGTGTAGCTGAAGTTGCCGTAGCTTGTCTGACCGTCAGCTGACCGGAAGGGAACGACGGTATATTTGTATGCCTTGTCCGCCGCAAGGTCCGTATCGGTAAAGGAGAGCGCATCCGCTTCCACCGTGGCCAGCAGCTCATTTGGTTTTCCGCCGCTTACCTTCCGGTAGATGGCATATCCGTCCGCGCCTTCGACGGCATCCCAATTGACCTCATAGGATGTATCCGATACTGCTTTCCCATGGATCGCAGGGGCTTCAAGGGAATAGTCCCGGGAAGCAAATTCCATCTCAAAGGGAAGGGCATACTGAACAAGCCTGGCATTATACATCTCGACCGCCTGGTCCCATTCCTCCCAGCCGGCCTGCCCCCGCTTATCGGCAAAATCATAATGCTCATGCAGATAATCCGCAAGGTACCCGGTAAATTTCAGGGAGCCGTGCACGTTGGTGTGTTTGAGATTATAGAAATCCGTCTCCGTAGAGATGTGAAGCTCTTCGATGTTTTTCTGGGTATTCACACAGGGATAGCCCCTCTGCTCCACCTGCTCTGCCATGTAGTTCATGATGGCTGTGTCGCTCTCATCCATAGCCTGGGGAACAACAACAAACAGAGCCTTGATCTGTTCTGCGTCCAGAAAGGCCAGCAGGTCATCCAGCTCCTGCAGCTCCTTTGCGTCTCTCGGAGCATCCGTGCTGTCGGAGATGATATAAGAGTCGGAGATATCTTCGATATTTTTGAAATAAGGATCATAGATGAGACTGGTCTTCATCCCGTTCAGGGTATGGTAGAAGTCCCAGTCGATCGTCTCGCTCCAACGGGAGTGAAAGCGCATCAGAGGAAAGAAGAATTCCAGCCGCTTGGAAAGAGGGATATCGGCAGCATCGGCCATCGTGTTGATCAGTTCTGCCTTATTCAGGGAGGGATGCATGTAATCCACGATACGATGGAGTTTGACATCCGTCACCTCAGCCTCTTTATAGCAGTTCAGATTGATGATATACAGGGCGTCCGGCTGTGTCTTTCTTGCCTCAATGATCATGTTTTTGATGGCTATCCCGGGCATGGAATCCACCGAGTAAGACCAGACAGCCATCCCGTAACGGTCAAAACCGACGGTTGGCTGCCAGAAGGCATGGACATTGCTGGCGCCGACAAAGAGAGCATCCAGGCTCCCAGGCTTCTCCTCATACAGACCTTCTACTGCGTAGTAGGTCGTTTTTTTGCATATGCCGAGTACATCTTGGATCCTGGAGACTGCCAGGGATAAAAGGAGCAGGAAAACGACGACCTTAAGGATCGTCCTTCCCCTCTCTTTGAAAAGTGGTGCTTTTTCTGACATAGTATAGTGGTTCCTGTTTGCTGTTTACAGTTTTACTCACAGACAACTCTAAACTTCCGATCTGAGCACAAACCGGACACTCCACGATTCTCTCTGTTCCGTCTCAATACCAATGCCATACAAGTACAGTTCGCTTCTCTGAAAAAATCCGGATCCCAATGCTGCTGTTCTGACAGAGATCCGTTTCGCATAATGCGAGAACATTCGGAGCTTACTGTACAAGGAAAATCGTTTCAGAAAGCCGCTGATGTTGCTGCTGTTTTTTAACGAATCGGTACCGTTCCTTACAACGATACCGGTCCGTCATTCAATTAATTTATTAAATACGACGAAAAGGCCATCGCAGGATGGCCTTTATCTGTCAGCCCTGATCGTCTCCAAGCTCGGTGATATCTGTGCCGTCGTCTGCTACAAAGGCATCATCCTCGACATACTCATAGCTGTAATTTGTTCCTGCCGCGTCCCAAGTCACCTGATTGTCCTGGTTACAGACCTCAAACATCGTTTTACCAGGATTTAACGAAAGAAGTTTGCCATCCTGTGTATAGTACCTGGTCGGCTCCTCACCATTCGGCTTATGCCATGTGATCGGGATCACCTTGCCATTGGTGAAGTAGTATCCGCTGCCGGTAGAAAATACATCCATGTCCAGCAGATAGCCATCGCCCATCAGCCACTGGTCGACAAACTGAACAATGACATTCTTGAACGCAAGCTGCTGCCCATTTTCCACATCAATATGGGCCCCGCCGTACTCATAGCGGTAGTACAGCCCGTCATCCGCATTGTATACAAAATAAGGACTGTCATAAGCGAAGGGAATGTAGACATTCACGGCATCCTCCCCGTCGATATTTCTGTCCTTCCGGGTAAACTGGAAGCCCATGACATGACCGTCCGAATTTGTCCGGAAGCCTCTCTCAGCCGCGATGCTGATCAGGCCGTCGCCGGTCACATAGGCGTTGTGGGGAGCTACCCGGTCTGTCGTCCGGTAATACCGGCCGTCACCGTCATAATCCTGACCATTGATATCCTCTCTGCCCTGATCCTCGATGATATGACGCGCGACAGCACTCCATCCAAAATGGGTGTAGATCACGTCCAGGTCATCGCCGAACCAGAGGAAATAATGCCGGGCGCTTCGGCAGGGGCCGATCTTCTGCAGACCGCTGGGATCCTGGAAAACAGCCATCATACGGGTGATGCTGCCCTCCACTTCGATCTCGTAAATGATATCCGCGGCGGAAATGCCGGACTGGGGAATCGCCGCCTCAACGTTATTGATCATAACGGAGAAGGGTCTTCTCTGCCCAATCTCCTTATCGATCAGCTCTCCGGTCAGACGGCTGTACATCATGCCCTCCGGGATCGGCTCTTCGGTCGGTGTGGGCTCCGGCGTCGGGGTCGGCTCCTCGGTGGGTTCGGGTGTCGGCTCTTCGGTGGGCTCAGGAGTTATCTCGGGAGTCGGTTCCGGAGTTGCTTCCTCAGCAACGGATTCAACAGAAACCTCTACCATAGCTGTCGAGGAATCCGCAGATACATCGGTACTGCTGCCACAGGCTGAGAACAGAACTGCCGCGGCAAGCATACCTGCTGCAGAACGCCATAATTTTCTTGTCATCGTTTCTTCCTCCTATAGAATAAACGAATTTATTTTACTAGAAAACAGGACAAAAGTCTATACTTTTCCGTAACGTCCGGGGCGGCCCGTCCTGTAAATACGTGCTTTCCGCACGGAATAATGGCAGGTCAGGCCCATATGCAATGTCTCTGCTGTTCATCCCGAAGTCGTCCATGCCTTAAGCCGTCCGCTCAGATACCGGATCCCGATGGAGATCACCAGGGAGATCACAAATACCACCATCGTAAGCAGAGGGATCAGGATCCAGCGGCTCACAGGGATCGCCAGCACATCGATCCTCCGGGTAAGGAATTCAATCACCATGACATGTACCAAATAGATCTGCAGGCTGACCGCCACCGTACTGCGGATCACCGGCCCGGGTGAGAATTCCGCCAGTTGGTATTTGCAGAATATATAGAGGGCCACACAGATCCCTATGGTGAAAGGAGAGAAATTGTTGCTGAAAACCATCAGCGTCTTTCCTCTCAGCTGCGTAAAGAACAGGTTGAAGCCTGCCGCTCCAAAGATACTGAACACCCCGAAGGCATAGATCCACTTCCTGACATTTGGTCCCAGTTCCTTGTATCTCAGCCAGTAGCCCAGCACGAACAGGCCTGCATAACTCTCACAGAAATGGAAGCGGATATTGCCTTCCACCTCCTCCAGGACCTCATAGACATCCCTTGTGTGGAGCAGGGGTGCATATTTCAACAGGTTCTGAACAAATGGAAACAAAGAACCAAATGCAAAAAACAGCAGCAGCAGATAAAGGGTCAGCTTCTCATTTTTGATGATCGGATCCAGAAGAGGAATCAGGAGGTATACACCGGCGATCATAAACAGGAACCACATGTGGTACTTGCCGATAACAATCTTCGAGAAGATCTTCTTCCACCCCGGAAATTTATTTGTATTCAGGATCTCAAAGATCACGTACAGCGGAGACCATACAAGAAAGGTCCGGATGATCATTGAGACATTTCTGGAAAGGACCCTCTCTATGGTAAGGCCCTTTCCCAGCAGAAGGGAGCCGCTGATCATCACAAACAGCGGAACCCCGATATGTGTTACAGAATCATAAGCCAGAGAACTAGTCCATCCGGCCTGCCCAATATCCGTGTGGTTTACAAAGTAAGCAGAGGTATGAATAGTCACAACACACAGGCAGCCCAGAAATCGCATGATGTCAAGATAGACGATCCTGGATTTCGCCATTTAAACTCCTGTCGTGTCTGCCCCTATATTATTTGTTCAGAGTACAGACTTTCTTTTCAGCAGAGCGATCAGCCGCTCTGTATTTTTGCCGTCATGGAACTCGACGATCCTGCTGTATCTCCTGATATATTTCTCTTGCTGTCCGTCCGTGTAGTTTTTCAGGAATGCCTCGCGTATCGTGTCCGTGTCGTAACAGACATCGCCGAAAACATTGGTTTCATTAAGCATCAGTTTCGCGTTCTCACCGTAATTCTCCAGTGCGTATTGCAGCTCCTCCCAGCAGAAAATGACATTCGCGCCCCGGTAGAAGGCATCATAGGCAATGGAAGAATAATCGGTGATCAGCAGCTTTGTATCTTCAAGAATACTATTGTACTGGGTATCCAGCTCCATCCAGGGACTCAGCTCTGTCTGTGTGTCCCGGATAATGTCAAAGACCAGCGGATGGGGAAGGATCGTGATCTTATCCCTGTACTCCTCCGGTATCGCGTAAAATATCCGGCTGATGAACTGATAGTACTTTGTCTGGGTGAAATCGATCCTGGCCTGGTTGTATTCCCATGCCCGCCAGGTAGGCATGATTACGATCCGGTCAGCGCCTTCATTCCAGCGGTTGCGGTCGAATTTTGGCAGTCCCGAGATCAGGACCTGCTCCATATCATAGCCGCCCAGATCAACGAAATGATCCCGCTCAAGCTTCGATGACACAACTACGGCATAATTGTCATACTTGTCTCCCACCCGGAAGAAGTTCCGGCTTCCGGAATCCAGAGAGATCATGTACATGACGCCGTGCTGAAGGAAAACATAAGTTTTGTCCCTCTCGTTCAGCTTCCGGAGCACCAGAGTGTTGAAGGGTCTCACCTCAAAAGCGTGGGCCAGCATCTCGGTTCCGATGAACTTTTTGCAGGCGAAGAAATACCAGCAGTGACGGAAGGACATCTTCCAGATCAGGTTCTTACGGTATTTCTCCGGGATCCGCTGTACGTCCTCAGAATCCTTGTCGATGATGTACCAGACATTTCGGTATCCCTGATCGATCAGGTTCTCATAAAGAACGGAAGCGCTTTCTTCGTACCGGGCGGATTTCTTCTCATACATCAGGATGATGTCCCCCGGTTTATACACCTTTGCCAGAAGCCAGGCCAGAATGATCCGAACATTCATCCCGAAGGAGTCGGACATATTGCGCTCCCGGAAGAGAAGACGTACCTCTTTTGTCCTTCCCACCGCATTCAGATAGGCTGTGGAATTCTCCTCCGGATGGACCAGCTGCTTAAATATTCGGAGCTTCGGAAGGGTCAGCCGCTTGACAAAGCCCTTTTCCCCCACCTTTCCTGCCAGCTCGATAAAGCTGGAGAGCTCGACCTTCTTCAGATCCTCCTTCGGGATCGTGATCTCCAGCGTATGACTGCTGGATCTTCCGGCAGCGTACTGCTGATCCGTATCATAGACAAGGGTGTTTCCAACACGGACCTCTACCTTATCCACATTCTCCGGGAGGATGTTCCTCTGGCGGTACCTCATCCGGATGCGGAAAGCATCCTGTCCCGGGATCAGCTGGATATTCCGGACCTTTATGGCAATGGAGGTATTGTAGAACCGGTCCATCACGTCTTCGATCTGGACATCGGCGGACCAGCTGATGGTCTTCCGGTAAGTCTGCTCCATCAGCGCGTGATTTGCCAGGAAGTATCTGCGGGTCGTCACCAGGCCGTAATACTCATCCGGGATACGGATATATTCCGTCTCTGCAGGCAGCTGTGCAATGATTTCCGGCATATAGTAGGATGTATCGAAGAAGTTCCGGATCTGGTGCATCCGGCAGCCCTGAAGGATCTTATCCCCCTCAAACCGCAGGCTCTCCGAAGTCGCCTGAATACCCCTGTACCGGAGAATGTTCAGCCGGTTGTATAGATACTGTCCAAGGGTAAAGCTGAAGCCCACGGTGTATGCCAGGATCTGTACCCCCTTTGGCCTTTGCTCCACCATCTCCGCCTTTTTCTTGTTGATGGAGCCATTGAAGAAGATAAAATAATTTTTATCCGGCTCCTTTTCCAGGCATTCGGTCAGATAGCGGTTCAGCAGCGCGATCTGGAAGTCGTTGGAAATGCTGCTTACATGGACAAGGACATTTTCCTTTCCGTTCCAGGGAGCATCCTCGATGTGCAGCTTTCCGGGATCCTGCCGGATCAGCAGGCGGAGGACCTCCCGGGAGGCTTTTCCGTCAAAATACGGGCAGTAGGTCTTCCGGAACTCCTCATAGTCTGCCCCGTCCTCCTGCCGCAGCAGTTCCACCAATTCCTTCACATTGTCTGTGCGGGGGAAGGGAAGGTCTTCCACCGGAAAGTAGGTAGCCCGTGTGGACATGTACTCGTGCAGATCATAGGTAAACAGGACGATCCTGCGTCCGGTCACGGCAAAGTCAAAGAAAACACTGGAATAATCAGTGATCAGAGCATCTACGATGCCCAGGAAATCATAGGTCTCATACTCTCCCGGGAACATGCGCACATGCTTCAGGCCGGAGAGGTCCAGGCTGTTTCCGATCAGGAAATGCAGGTTGACATAAAGAAGCTCATCCTCTCCCAGCAGATCATCGATATCCTTCAGGTACTGGTAAGTGATCCTCTTCTGGTTTTCCACGTCCGCCTTCCTGCTGGCGCCGCGCCAGGTGGGAAGATAGGCATAGATCCGCTTGCCCTCCAGTCGGAAGCGGCTGCGGATGGTATCGTAAAGCCCTTTATCCGCGAAGCTGTCGTTTCTCGGGTAATCGCAGAGCAGGATCTTTCCCTGCATGATGTTCGCCAGAGAATAGTCATCCATGAAGATATCCCTGGTATAGGCGTTCTGGAACAGAGCATAATCGCTCATCATGTAGTTCTTCTGTACATTGGCAATGGAGGTGGACTCCCGGATGCTGCAGATGCCCAGGGTCTTGAGCGGTGTGCCGTGCCAGGTGTTCAGATAGACCTGTCCTTCCTTCTTGACAAATTTCGCCGGAAAGGAATTGTCCGTAATGAGGTATTTTGCCGTGGACAGGATACGGACATACTCCTTCGTATCCCGGAGCACCAGCCTCACGCCCTCGTACCCGTAAAACGCCAGCTTTTTTTTCATTGCCTCCGCTGTATCCGGAACGATGATCCAATAAATGGTCAGGTCCTTCCACTCCGGATCGGTCATCAGTTCCCGGAGCAGGCCGAACATGTTTCCATGGATATTTTTACCCTGCCCGGCCTCCAGGAGGACTGCCTTCTCGTCCAGAGGATCTCTGTAGTATCGCTTGTACCAGGAATTGGGGCCTGTCACTGATTTGGCTTTTTGGAAAACATTCCTGATTTTTGTTTTTAATTTACCCATTCTGTTACCAATATTTCCAATAATAAACTATACATGTCCTGTTATGCTTATTTTGACACATCCCACTCTTCCGGCCTGGATCGGCCGATGAAGCCTGCTGTTTCAGCACGGTGCTCATCCTCATCTCCGGAAAATGGCGCTGAACATCCGCAGGATACTGTTTTTTACTGGGCCCCCTCCTGCCGGAGTACTGCCCCGACAGTATGAAGCAGGATCTTCAGATCAAAGAACAGGCTCTGGTGATCGATGTAGTACAGCTCCATCTTCTGCCGTTCTCCGGTCTCATAGACAGCATTATTTCTGGCATATGCCTGCCAGTAGCCGGTCAGCCCGGGCTTTGCACTGAGAAACTTCGCCTGATCTGCGCCGTAGAGAAGCGTCTCCTCCTCGATGACCGGCCGGGGTCCTACAATGGACAGATCCCCGAGCAGGATATTGAGGAGCTGGGGAAGCTCATCCAGGCTGCTCTTACGGAGAAAATTGCCAAACCGGGTGATCCGGGGATCATCGTCCAGCTTGAATTCCCGCTGGTAGATCTCCAACTGCTCCGGTGTCAGGTATTTCTCCAGATTATCCGCGTCCCTGCGCATGCTTGTGAACTTAAACACGGTGATGCGCCGGCCGTCCTTTCCGATCCTTCTGTGGCCGTAAAATGGGTTTCCTCCATTGTTGGCAATTACCAGGAACATAAGGATCAGGAAGACCGGTGACAGAAGGAATAGACCAGCCAGAGAGCCAATGATATCGAAGAGCCGCTTGATGACAACGTAGAAGATCGTCCCCGCATTCACCTTCGGCTGGTAAGTGCTCCGGTCATATACCAACGGCTTGCGGAATTCAAGGTAATCGGTGATAAACAGCTTCTCCTCCTGCACCAGTTCGCCGGTGTTGTACCGCTTTGTGCGGAAGAACAGGAGCTTCAGGAAGGAAAAAAACAGGATCTTTGCGTCCAGCTTCAGGTTCCATGTATGTATGTACTCGTTCCGCTCAAAAGCCTCTCCGCTCTTCAGATTCCAGAGGCCGGTCACGCCGGGCCTTGCGCAGAGATTCCGGATCACCGCAGGATCATGCTCGATGTAGGTTTTCAGTGACACCGATTCAGGACCGACAAAGCTCATATCTCCTACGAACACGTTCCACACCATCGGAAGGCCGTCCAGATGCGTAAATTTGAGGAAATGCCCGAGTGGGGACAGGATCGCCTGTTTCTCATCCGGATGATTCTTCATGCTCAAGGTGCGGTACCGGTACAAATGAAATCTTCGTCCGTTCTTGCCGATTCGCTCGTGATTGATCATCAGGGGGCCCTGGCCGAAAACGAGGTTCAGGATCCCAAGGATCAGGGTAACTGCCCCAAGCAGCGGCAGAAGCAGTGCGGACAGGCCGAAATCGATGAACCGCTTGATGATCAGCGTACGTCCCCGAACCGGCATGGCAGGAAGGTAACTGACCACGGCGCAGCCGCCCAGGTAATCGAGCATACGGCTGGACTCGTTGTAGTAGAATTCCTCGAGCTGTAGGTAAACCGTCTTGCCCATATCCTGGAAGCGGTTCAGCCATGCTTTCTGGCCAAAGCTTCTGGGAAGGCGCAGCAGGAGAGAATCAATATTCTCCTCTTCGATATCTGCAAAAGCATGCTCCTTATCGCTCAGGACTTTATACCCCTCGTACTCTTCCCCTTTGCAGTTTTTGTCCACAAAGATCAGACCGGCGATCTGGTATCTCCAGTCCTCGCTGCTGTCCAGCCGGGCAAGCACATCCCCGGCCAGGTCGGTGGTGGTCACAATGACCAGCTTTTCCGATCCGCTGCTCTGCTTGTAGCGGGGGAAGATATACTTCTTGACGATCAAGCGTGCCGACAGATCAATGAGAAAAGAAAGGATCAGGAACACGCCCATAAAGACACGGGAATACTGCTCACTGGTTTTTGTAAAGAACAGGATCAGAATATCCAGAACGACCACCATGAGGATCATCTTGAATACAGCCGAGAACTCCTGACTGACCCGCCGGGAGAGAAAAGCATCCTCATACAGGAAGCCGAAGGCCACGATCACATAAGAGATCACAGACACGAACAGAAGCGGCATGTAATAGCTGATCTCCGGAATTACATAGATATGAGGAAGCCATCCACGGATCACATAGGCCATAAAAAAAGACAGGATGACAGCCATGATATCAGTAAAATACATGATATAAAGAGATACCCTTCTCAGGTTTCCCATGGATTCCTCTCCTTTCTTCTTTATCTGCCGATCTTGTGATTAACATGTCAAAAGTAAATTACGGATTGTTCTGCTCTTCGAGCTCCCACAAACCTGCAGGAATTCTTTCCCATATATCCTGCCATCTACTCTGCGCCCTCTCCCGTAAAGATGATGCGGACTGTCTTCAGCAGGATGCGTATATCCATGGCAATGGACCAGTTGCGAATGTACTCCAGATCCAGGGCAACAACCTTTTCAAAGTCGGTGATAGAGCTTCTCCCGCTGACCTGCCACATCCCGGTGATGCCAGGCTTGATGGAAAGCCGGGCATAATGGTGCAGCTCATACTTTTCCACCTCCTCCTTCAGCGGCGGCCGGGTGCCTACCAGGGACAGGTCTCCTTTCAGCACATTCCAGAACTGTGGGAATTCATCAATGGAGGTCTTGCGGATGAACCAGCCGATCCCATGACGGGTTCCGTCGGGGCCGCTTCCCAGGATGCGGGGATCATTGTCCATCTTGAACATCAGCCCATCCCCCAGCTTATTCTGGGCGAGATAATCTGCCTTCCGCTTCTCCGCATCCTGATACATGCTGCGGAATTTATAAATGCGGAATGGACGCCCGTTTTTCCCGATCCGGATCTGGGAGAAAAAGACAGGTCCCGGATCCGCAATATAGATGGCAGGTGCCACAAAGATAAACAGGATCGCAGTCACTGCCAGTCCCACAAGGCTTCCGGCGATATCCATCAGACGCTTGACAAACAACTGTCCGGTGGTCGCCGTGTGAATGCTTTCCGTAAGGCAGAGATAGCCTGCCACATTCTCTACGGTCTGCTCCACATGCCGGTCCGTATCAAAATTCAGGACCTGATGGGTAGGGATGCCCATCAGGGCAAGCCCATCCAGCAGTTTTTCCGAAGGCCTCTGCTCCCTGGGCAGACAGATCATCACCTCATCCACCCAGTTGCTCCGGACGAATTCAATCACATGGTCCCGGTCAGCAGCCAGAGGAACACCGGCTATGGCGGCAGATGCAGCCTGTGCTGCATGGCCATCCTGTGCCATCTGCCTGTCCTCTGCCTCCCGGCTTTCCCGGGAAGCTTCTCTGTCCATGAGCACAAGTCCGATCAGCTCATAATTGGCGAAGCCCTTTTCCTGTATCCTCGCTGCCACATCCCCCGCCATGCCCTCCGTGGTGAGGACCAGCAGGTGATATTTATCCGTCTTATGTCTGGCATGATCCACAACGACCTTTTTCCAGATCAGCCGCTCTGCATACAGGAACGCCAGCGCGTACAGGAAAAAATACAGGATGACAAGACGGGAAAAGTTCAGGCTGCTCTGGGCAAAGAACAGAAAGACCAGTATAGACAGCGAAGAAACTGACACAAGCTTAACTGCGGACAGAAATTCCTGGAAATAGCCTCTGCGCAGAATGTCCTTATGATTCTCAGAAAGGATGGAAAAAACGATCTCCGCCAGGGTCAGCATCAGGGAAATACTGATATACAGTGAGCGGTAGGGTGTATCTCTGTACAGAAAAGAGACCCCGTTCCTGGTGACCGCAGCCAGGGCAAAGGCCAGCTGGAGAACGATCAGGTCGAGGATGAGGAAATCCAGATGCTTGATCCAAGATTTGTTGTTTTTCCTGTACATAATTTTCCCTGTTTTCCGTATGCCCTTCTGCAGAATGGCATACTACTGTCAGTTTAGCATTACATATAAAATAGCATAAAGAAACAGGCGAAGCAAGTCGCTTCGCCTGTCAAAGCTGCTAACCAGACTCGAACTGGTGACCTCATCCTTACCAAGGATGCGCACTACCACCTGTGCTATAGCAGCACTCGCTGACTTCATGTCGTCAACGCATTAGATGATAACAAAACCCACATCCCTTGTCAAGGTTTATTTTTTGTTCATGAGATTTTTTTTATTTATGAGATTCTTCTGTTCACGAGATGTTTTCTTTTCTGTTCTCTGAACCCCGTTTCCATTCTGCCTCAGCCTTTCTGGAAATAGGCGGTACCTCCCGCAGTGGGAGCTTCGCTACCCTTTGGCAGGATCAGCACCTTCAGCCCCTGCATCTTGAGGCCCATGGCGGCGCTGCCGCAGGCCCTTCCGTTCTTTGTCCAGGCCGTCCAGCCCTTTGTCTGGACATATACAGAGTAGTAAACATCATACTCTTCGGCCATCTTTCCGGTCAGCTTGATCTTGATGGCCTTGGTCAGACCACCCTTGATTCCGGCGACCTGTCCGTTCTTTTTCCAGACGCCGGTCCATCCGGTGCCCCTGTTCCGGATCTGATAGGTGATCCCGCCGGTAAAGGGCGCGTCCTTCAGGCGGATCCGCATGGCTTCCAGGCGTTTGCTCCCAGACTGGACGCCGCAGAGCTCGCCCTCATTGACATAAGCCTGCCAGCCGCTGCCCTGCATGAAGCCCCTCATGTTTACATCGCACTCGTTGTAGGCATAGGTCACATTGCCCATTGGGGCAGGCGCTGCTGCGCCCTTTTTCCTAAGCTTGATCCGGATGGCTTTCATCTGGTAGCCCAGCCTGTCTGTACCTGCAGCCTCTCCGTTGCAGGCCCAGTTCAGCCAGCCGATATTTTCTACCCTTACACAGTAGTAGATATCGTATTTATCCGCATTCTCCCCGGTCAGTTCCATCTGGTAAGCCTTTGCCAGGACGCCACTCTTTCCGCTGGTCTTGCCGTCCCTTCTCCAGGACTCCCAGCCGATATCCTCCCGAAGGCACCGGTACCGGATCCCCAGGTCTTCATAGCCTTCGATCTTCACCTGGATGGCATCCATCATCTTCGTATTGTCCGGAGTACCGGAGGCATATCCGTTTGCCTTCCATGGATTCACCCAACCGATGTGATAGACATGGGAGCGGTAGGTCACTCCCTTAACCGGCTTCTCCAGGGCAGGTGCCGGGATGGTCCTGTAATACCGGTTCATGTCCACATCTACCGATATCCCGTTTACCCTGCCGTCGGAACAGTACTGCCACATCTCATACCGTCCGGTATACTGCGTGGTGGTGGTTTCGGTGACCTCATTGGGCCACTGGGCGACCCAGTGATAGATGGTCTCGTCTGTGGCTGCCCCTGCAAGTCTTCCATTCCACCAGCTGAGGGAGGAATAGATTCCCGGGTTGTAGCCCGCAGCCTTGATCTCGGCACACCAGGTGGCGGCGATGGAACACAGTAGGCTTTCCTTCAGCGGGATCTGGCTGTTGTCCTCAATATCGTAGTAGACCGGAAGAGAGGGCGTGTGTCCCTGAAGCAGGCGCAGGGTGTGGGCTGCCTCAGACCTTGCCATGGTTAGATCTGTTGCATAGGAATAAATATATACGCCATAAGGGATCCCCAGACGCTCACACTCAGAAACATTGCGCTCCCAATACTTGTCATCCTGTCCGGGATCATCGTCTCCGTAACCGCATCGAAGGATCGCAAACTGGATGCCGGCATTCTTGACCTTGCTCCAGTTGATGTTGTACTGATGCTCACTGACGTCGATACCTGTCATGTAGGTCGTGCTGCTTCCCACAAGGACCGCACCCGGCTGGTCCTGCAGATCGTATACAGATGCATTAGCCTCTGCTGTGGCGATCTCGCCGCTCTTCAGCATCTGGACGATATTCTCATCCTCTCCTGCTTCCAGGGCGACAGCCGCGTCTGTCTCCCGCTCCGCAGTCAGTATGGCATCCTGAATAGGCTGACCGTTGATGTACCGCCAGCTGTTGGGAGTGTCTGTCTGGGGAAGAAGGACCTCCCCGGTCTGCTCCAGTGACATGTAGGTGTCCTGCATGGAGCTCACCGCCGCCTCCATATTTCCCAGGGATTCGATGCTGCAGTCCAGGACTGCCTGCTCCTCCGGCTCCAGGCTGTCGTATGCCTCCCGGATCAGAGATGCCTGCTCCTGCAGAACAGCCAGCTCCTCCTCCGACCGGAGACCGATCTCCGGGGCCTCGCCAAGAAGCTCTGTGATCGCCTCTCCCACCTCACTGGCAGGGATCTTATCCGCCTCTTCCTCAGCCTCGTCCATCCCGGTCTCTTCCGTATTTTCGTTTTCTTCCGTCTCCATGACGGAGAGCTCATCCAACTCTTCCGGGACCGGCTCTGCATCCCCGGTCAGTCCAGGCTGCAGAAGCTCTTCCTCTTCGGAAATGTCTTTTTCGGGCTGACCGTCCGCGTATTCCTCAGTGCTCTCCCCATCTGCAGGATCCGCTGTTTCCGCCGGGAGGACATCCTCCGTCTCCAGACTGATTTCCACTTCCATATTCCCGGAGTCAGCCCCGGTCAGTGCCGCATCCTCTTCCGCTTCTGCAAAGCTGATGCTTTCCGCCGCATCCGGCAGACTTACCGACTCCCCGGCCCATGCATTTCCCGCAGGGCCAGCCGCCAGGAGCAGGACCAGCATCAGGCAGACGATTTTCTGTATCCCCTTATTTATCTTCCTCATGTGCAATATACTTTTTCCCCTTTAGTATTTCGTATTTCAGACTGGCCTGATACTGCTGAGCATCCGGTCAAACATCTGACTCTGATCACAGGCATCATCAAAAACACCTGCGCCAAATCCATAAAAGACCCCGTTATAATAGAATGCCGTGATAGAGAAATCAAGCTCTCCGTAGGCTGTATCGGCATCTCTGATATCTACGATAACCGCGCTCTGTCCGGCTGTCTGGGTCTCCCGGACGCTGTACTCTGCTCCGGGACTGACCTTGGAGGCCACATAGGCGCCGAAGGCATCCGCACCGGAGGAATAGGCGCTTCCTTCACTGCCGGAGGAATCCACGACCGCCAACAGGTAAGCGTCCGCCATGTAGAAAGCTGTCGCCGACGCAGAAAGAGCCTCATTCTGGTTAAACATGGACATGGGCACCTCTGCGATAATATCCATAAACTGTATGCCTGCCACCTCTCCGCTGTATGGATCCTCTCCTTCTGCACCGGGACCGGTATAGCCGCTCATCCCATAAGGGATCCATGCCGCTCCGGATGCGCCGGGATCCATAGAGAAGCTGTCTGCAAATCCCTCAGGAAGCGGGACCTGGATATCCTGTGTCCAAAGCTCCTCGTAGTCAAAATAATTGGAAGCAGCAAGAGTAAATCTCAGGTCTCTGGCATCCCTGAACAGTTCGCTGTTGATCCGGTCATCACGAAAGCTCAGGAAAAATCTTCCGGCTGCCTCCGGAAAAATGATGGCATCGCCGCTGACGGCTGCCTCCGCTTCGCCGACTGCTGCCCCCTCGACAGCAATTGACAGGTAGTTCTCCGTGTGGTTAAGCAGAATCCCGTCCAGGACCACATTTCCTTCCCTGGTACTGTTCCTGGTCAGCCAGATCTCCGTATCTTCATCGGCATAGACCGGTGTCAGGCCCTTTACTTCATCAAGCAGCACATCTGTCTTTTCCGGATCCGCCACATCCTCTCCCGGATAAAAGGTGAAGCCGCATTTGTCAATGTCCGTCAGCTCATCCTCTGATCCCAGAGTCAGGATGAGCTGGATCTCTTCAAACTTCTCGATCTGGTATTTTTCCAGCTCTTCCGCAGAGAAAACAAGCTCCCAGTCCGAAGATCCCTGCTCATCCAGCTCCTCATAGTACCATTTGTCGATGGAAAAATCCCAGCCATTCACGCCGACATAATTTGTATAGCAGACTGCAGGCTGCTCATATTTGCTGTCAATATGGAACCGGCAGATGCAATTTCCCGCATCGTCTGTCTCTGCCTCTTCCAGCGCGACCGTCAGATATCCTGTCTCATAGACAGCGCCAATATCGATCTCATCCCCGGCAGGCGATTCTTCTTCTGTTTCTCCAGAGACTGCTGCTTCTGTCTCTTCCGCGTCCCCGGACAAATCTCCCTCCTCCGGTTCAGGTGTGCTCTCGGCTGCCTCTGTGACCACTGCCTCGGTCACTGCCGTGTCCTCTGATGCCGTCTGCCCTTTACAGCCGGCAAGGACCATCGTGGTGATCAGGATGCCTGCGATCCATACATTCCCTTTTCTCATATTTTCCTCCCTGTTTTGGATCCCGGCCTGCGGCCGGGTCCTGTGTGTCTTCCGGTCAAACGGTCTCCCTTTCCCGGCAGGTCCTTTAACTGATCCTATCACTGGAAATACTGCTGTCTCATGACCCGCTGAGCCTCAGTAGATGACCACGGCACATTTTCCGGATTTATTATAGATGTCCTCTATTGCAGAAGCGCTTCTGGTGACCAGCCCGGAGAGAGGATCTGCAATAAATACCTTGCCCTTGTTCTTATCATAACCGTACAGGACAACGCAGTGCTCCTCCCCGTACCAGTAGTAAGTCTTTCCATTATATATCCTGGAGTTGAGGATCACCGGCTGGCGCATGTAGGAGGTGATCCAGATGATCACCGGGCGTCCCTTCTCCAGCTGCTTATAAAGCCCGGCGAAGCTGGTTCCTGTGATCTCATGCCCCCTGGACTTGCTGCCCTTTGCCTTCAGGAAATTGTCCGCTGCGGTGACCAGGCCCGGTGCCATCACGCTCTGTCCGTTCGTCGTTCTGGGATCTCCCACATAGGTGGTGACAAAATCAAACCCATAGGGCAGATAGTCGTCCGCGATGGTCGTCTTCTCCAGACCAAAGCCATAGGATTTCAGCGCCATCGTCAGAGCAACAGACTCACAGCCTGTGGGGAGTTCCGGCTTCTGCCAGACCATGGGCACATAAAGCTGCAGGACCCGGCTGGTCTTTTTTACAAACTCTGCAGAACGATCCCCGTTCTTGAAGGGCCTGTCCGTGCTTCCCGGGGCAGCGCATCCTTTGCCGGTGATCTTGATCTGTACAGCCTCCATCCGAAGGCTCAGATCCCGGGATCCGGCCGTCTTCCCGTTCCTGGTCCAGCCCATCCAGCCCATATCCTGCACATAGACCCGGTACCAGATGTCATAATAGGATGCGATCTCTCCGGTAAGGCGGATCTTTACCGCCTCATAGCGCTTTTTCTGTCCCTCCAGGCCGCTGACCGCCCCATCCCGGGACCAGCTGCTTTCCCAGCCGACATCCTGCACCATGCCCATATAGGAGATGCTGCCGGTGATCTTCTGGGAGGGCAGGCTGATCTTCAGTGCCTCGATCCGTCTGTTTGACCCCGCTTTTCCACAGGTCTTTCCCGAAGAATACTCCGCCGTCCAGCCGATACCCGGCAGATAAGCACTGTAACTCAGCTTCTGAGAGGAGAAACCCGCCAGGGCAAATTTCCCATAGTTTGCCGGCGCCTTTACCCCCTTAGGCAGGATGCGGATACGGATATTCCGTATACCCCGGGTGAGGCTGAGTGCTCCGGCGGTCGTTCCGTTGGAGGTCCAGTTCAGCCAGCCATAGCCCTGTACATTTACGCAATACCACACATTGTATTTCGCGGCCAATTCTCCCGTAAGCCGGATCTGGAGCCCCTGGATCGTCTTATTCTTTATCCCGGCGCTGGTTCCCGGCGATGTCCAGGACTGCCAGCCTGTGCCGCTCAGAGAGACCCGATACTGGATATTGCCATCACATTCCGGGTGTTTCAACAGAACCCGGAGCTGTCCAAGAACTGCAGAACCTGTAAAAACTGCACCATTGGACACATAGGAGGAAAGCCAGCCTGTGCCGTTCTGATATCCCTTGTAGGAGACTCCTGTGGCCGCATAGGAGGCAGAGATATCGGAGATCTGCGCCGGAGCAGGATCCCCCTTCTTCACCAGGCAGATCTTGATCTTGCGGGCTGCAGCTCCGATGGCTGCAGTGCCTGCCGATGCCCCGCCAGAGGCCCAGTTCATCCAGCCAAAACCCGCCGCGTACAGGGAATAATACACATCATACTCGTTTTTCTTTGTTCCGGTCAGGCGGATCTGAACCGCCTCCAGCTTCCTTCCGCTGCCGGAGGCTCCGGCTTCGGCTCCGTCTGCTGCCCAGCCGGTCCATCCGCTGTCCGCCAACCGGACCCGGTACTGGATGCCCAGATCCTCATTCTCTTTAATACTGACAGAAAGAGCCTCCAGATACGTGCTGGTACTGGTGCTTCCGGTCCACTTGCCGGAAGATACATCTGAGAGCCATCCCTGGGTGCTGACACTGACCCGGTAAGAGACCACCGGTTCAGACTCTTCCTCAGCATCCTCCTCTTCCGTCTCTTCCTCCTCAGCGGAAACATCTTCCGCTGCATCCTGAGCTTCCTGGGCAGCTGTCTCCGGATCGGCAGAGATCTCCTCTCCGGAAGGCACCTCTTCTCCGGCAGGCAGCTCCCCGGCTGAAGGATCGGTCTCCTGCCCCGGCAGACTGCCGTCTCCGGAAGGATCGGTCATTTCCCCCGATGTCCCCCCGTCTGTATTATCGTTTTCTCCACCTTCGCCTGATTCTCCGCCGGCTGGATCAGAAGGTGTCAGTTCCCCTTCTTCCCCGGGAACAGATCCCCCGTCCGGCTCCTCTCCCGCAGAGTCAGGAAGGTCAGACAGGCCGGCATCCCCGCTTCCGTTGATCTCCGTCCCTGCAGTGATCTCAGCTTTCTTCCCGTCACCGTAAAAGGTGCCGGTATCCGCTGCCTCCTCCTGCGAGAAGGCTGCGGCCCCCTCTGCAGCACTGACGGGCATCGCAGGGCCCGCGCCTGCAGGGATCATCAGCAGAACTGCCAGAATGGCGGCTGTTTGTTTTTTCCAGTAGATCATCAATTATCTGCTCCTGAGTTGTTTTTATTCATGTCTGCGGTCCTCGTCCGGCTGCAAAGCTCCGCCTCCTCCGGAAGCAGGCCCGGTACGGAATTCCTCCGCAACTGCTGCCGGCACCAGGGCCAGCACCGGATTATAGGCCATGCTGATCCAGGTGTTGTTCATGATGGAAAACAGCAGGACGGCCGTCACATAGATGAACAGCATCCGGTCGTTCTTCCAGCAGGAATGATGGTGCAGATACATGTACATGCAAAGGATCAGGATCGTAAGAATCAGCCCGTAGCCCAGCAGGGCATAGATCATAGCGGAATCGATATAGAAATAGTCCGTGGTCTCATGTGTGGTGCTGTTCCCACTCATGGCGATCTTCTGGCCCCAGAGAGTGATATTGTACCGCTGTATACCCTTGTGAGACTCCTGGATCCGGTTGTGGGACAGGCGGTTTAAAAAGCTCCAGATCCTGTTTTCACTGTTGTAGTACACCATGCCGATGCAGGAAAGCGCCATGCCTGCCGGAAATCCGGCGAAGGTGAAGATCTTTACCGGAAGGCTGTCCAGGCGGATGAGTTCCAGCTTGATGATCAGCACATACAGGGCGATCACGATCAGGGTCAGGCCGTAGGTCAGGCTCAGGGTAAAGAAGGCGTAGATCAGCTGATTGATCACCAGCCAGACGGCGATCTCTATCCAGCTGAGCACCTTCTTCCGGATGTAGAGATACATCAGGAAGCAGTAGAACAGGTAGAAGGGCACCGTGGAATAATAGGAATAGCCAAAGCAGTGGGCAAACCCGTCCCCGTGGGGATAGAGGTTGTCCGGAAGCTTTCCCATGAGGATCAGGATCCCGATGCAGGAAAGGCCTGCCAGCACAGAAGTCAGGCTTGTCTTCAGGATCTTCTTAAAGTCTACTGCCTCTGCGCTGGCGATCATGGCACCGTAGACATACATGGCAGGACGGCCCAGGCCGTTCCCTACCTTGTAGAATACCGCGCAGATCCCCAGGATCAGCAGCACCTCCCAGAAATGCCGGCGCAGCTTGTTCATCCGGTATACGATAACAAGGAGCATATAATACAGAGTGATATCCCGGATCACATGTGACGGATGGCTGAGTTTAAGCAGCGAAGAATTCAGGATCGCAATATAGACCCACAACCCGTACAGTGCCAGCCAGATGTATTCCAGAATCCTGTCGATCCGATTTTTTTCTTCCATTTGTCCCTCTCAGGCTTCATATTTGATAAGATTATTTACTATTTTGTAACTATTCAGAATCACCACTTTTTCTTGTGCTCCGGAACCTCAAACCCGTCATCCTCGTAGATGTTCGGCCCCAGGGTGGTGACTTCCTCTACGGGGATCCCGTTCTTGTACAGGACGTAGGGGAAGGAAAGCTGGTCCCTCTTTGCGTGGCTGCAGAACTCGGACCACCAGAGATCCATCAGAGGGCCATACTTCTCCGACTGATGGTCCCTCACCAGCACATTGCACAGGGCAAGACCGTAGTTTTCCGGCATGCCCTCTGCCCGAAGGTGCTTCACGTGCTCCTCTACCTGCTCGGGCACACCCTTCCTGGTCTTGATCAGGCACTCTGCCTCCTGGTAGACGCAGCTGCGCAGGGAATGCCTAAAGCAGCTGATCCCGTGGGGTGAGAGCCGGTTCAGGCATTCCGTCAGGTCCGTGCACACCCGCACATTTCCATCGATGTAGATGGAATAGCGGTATTCCGGAAAAAGTACATGGGGGTGCATCTTGAAGTACCGGTTCTTCATGACCGAATTCATGCCCTCTGTGTACTTTTCGAATTTCCCGGCGGGGATCCACTTCCAGCGGGAATCCGCAGGGATCTCAAAATCCGTCACCGCATAGAAATCACAGTTGTCCGGCACAAAGACCGGCTCCATCAGGCTGTCATAGTTCCCGATGATGCAGGTATAGACAGCGATCCGCTCTTCCGAAAAGTAATCGGGGGGCGAGAGCTTCATCTCCTTCTGGGCGACCGGGGTGTAATACTTCCGGTTCAGCTTCCAGTGCACCTTCTTGTCCACCAGATAGCGGATCCCGGAGAACCCGTGGGAGGTGATGATCCGCTTCCGCTCCAGGATACTGTTCCCCAGATGGTATTCACCGCCCTGCTGCAGCATCCGCTTCTCATGGTTCAGCTGCTTGACCGCCCCCACCATCTGGATATAGGCTTCTTTATTTCCACAGGAATGACTGTACATCGGTTTCCTCTCTTATTCTCAGACCAGCAGGATCTTCCAGGCGTTTTTCCATCCGCCGGGGATAAGCCGGTATTTTATATACATTTTCATTCGCTCTGTTTTTGACGGCGCACCGATCCCGGCAAGTTCGCCGAGGAGCTTCCGGTTCTCCTCCGTCAGGTCCTCCAGGGCAAGCAGGCCCTGCACCGCGTTCTGCTGGTACACGAGACCCTTCCGGGATTCTCCCAGCTGTCTGCCGGAAAGGACATTTCCGGCCTTTTCCTTCAGCCAGGAAAGGCGGTCTTTTCTGGCCCCCACCACGTTTCTGCCGTGCTGGCGGTAGAGCATGAGGGGACGGTCGATAAAGGCAGTCCGTCCACAGGCGGAGGCCGTCAGAAGCAGCCACCAGTCGTGCATGAAGACTCTGCCCACATCACCGATATTCAGGGCTGCATCCCTGCAGGCCCGGTTGATGCCGATGGTGCATCCCGCCGCGCAGTTTCGCCTGAGGATGCTGACCAGGTCCCGGTGATGGGGATCCCTGCCGGTAAGCCGGAGGTAGGACTCTGCAGTGACCTTCAGGTCCGCGTCTGTCACCTTCAGATCGGAGAAGGCGAGGACAGGTACATTCCTCTCCCCTTTTTCCAGCTCCAGGAGCGCAGTTCTGGTGGTCTCCAGCTTATCGGGCAGCCAGAAATCGTCCTGATCAGAAAAATAATAGTAATCTGCCTCCACCTGCCTGAGCATAGAAAAAAAATTCCGGCAGGCCATCCCTGTTGGAGCAAAATGCAGGATCCGGATCCGCTCCATATCCCTGTCCTCATACTCCGCCAGGATCGCCGGAGTGCCATCCTTCGATCCATCATCGTGAATATAAAGGGTAAAGTCCTGTACGGTCTGTTCCAGAATGGAATCGATCTGCTGCCGGATATAATGTTCTCCATTGCAGGCAGCCAGAAGCACTGCCGATCCTGCCATATGCAAAGGTCCTTTCTTTTTATATGCTCTCACTATTGTCTGCAGATCAGTCTCTGTTTCTCAACCGAAGCACCTTGTCCAGTGCTGTCATAAGCTCCCGGAAGAAGATACTGCCTGCAGGCTTCCCATATTTTTTTTACTTGTCATAGCATTCGAGAAAAGCTGAGATGGACTGGTAGTTCTGCCTGTTCATGAACTCTGTCCGCTTCAGCTCATCCTTCATGGTGTTTCTGGTGGAGACGTTCTGGTGATGCAGGACCTTCAGGGAGGGATCATAGACCGTCAAAAGGCCCGCCTTCCCGCACTCATAGTCCAGGATCTCCGACTCATAGTAAAAGAAGGTCCCGGGGAAAAAAAAGTTCCCCCGTTTTTGCGCAAATTCTCTTGAGAAAATGAAGCAGGAGCCATGGAGGGGAACGTTTGTATATTTCCGGCTCCAGTCCGTGCCGCTGCTGATGCTCTTCTTCTTTGCCGCCAGGGCGCGCACGAAGGGGAGCTGCTTGAGACGGCACTTCAGGGGCGTCAGGATACGGCTGTCCAGCTTCCTCCTGTAGACCTGCTGCAGGGCCCTGGCGTCCTCAATGGTGGTGCGTCTGGTGCTTTTCGGGCTCTGGTGGACCCTGCCCGTGGTGGAATAGATGTCCGGTCCAAGCACGGCGAAGGGTTTCTCTCCATAGATCCTCTCGATCCGGGCGATAAAATCCTCCTGGGGGATCTCCACGTCGTTGTTCATGACCACGTAGAAGTCCGGATCCAGATTGGTCCTGGCCCAGTCGCAGCCCACATTGTTGCCCCGGGCAAAGCCGCTGTTCTCCCCGTTCAGAAGGACAGTGATGTCCGCCCGGTCTTTATATTCTTCCTTCAGCTTTCGTCCCGAGCCGTTGGGGGACGCATTGTCGATGATCACCACATGCTTCTCCCCGGACAGGCGGTCCAGGGAACGGATGCAGGTCTCTGTCTCCTCGGTGACCTGATAGTGCAGAATGATAAAACAGACCATAGTTCTCCTTTGCCTCTCAGTTTCTGCCGTACAGGTGGGATTTCGTCCTCTCGGAAACCGGGGGCTCAGTGGAGGCATAATTCTCCCCAAAGAGCTGCTTCAGATAAGCGTCATACGCCGTGGGGATCCGGCAGGGGATCCCGTTAAAGGAAGCCCGGCAGCCCTTTCCGAACCACGATGTGGGCATGATCTCCTTCTGGAGCTTGGAGCTTGCCATGGTGCCTGCCTTTCTGGTCTTCCCGAAGGGATATTTCCCGTACATGCGGTCCAGCCGCCGGTAAATGGAATCCTGGGTGTACAGCCGGTGGATGCCCAGCCCGTGAAGGATCCGGAGGATCTTGTCCTTCTTTCCTCCGTGCATGCTTACCGTATCCTTCACATCCAGCGTCCAGAGGCTGGCCAGCATCCGGTAAAAGTAAGCCTTTGCGATGTGGAGCTTCATGGACAGGGGATTTCCCGGCATGCCGTCCAGGGGCAGCACATCGATGAGCACCAGTCCCCTCTCATTGTTCTTCGGGAAGCCCTCTGCCTTGCGCTCATCCTCATTCAGGAGGACTCGGGGGAAATAACAGTGGGCATCCTTCGTTTTCTGATATGCCACAAAGCGGAACCGGTCTCCTTCGCCGAAATACTCCGGCATGACCTGGATCAGCTTCTCGTAATCCTTCCTTGGAAGGGCAATGTCAATGTCGTCATCCCAGGGCACAAATCCTCTGTACTTGACCGCCCCCAGGACGCTGCCGCCCCGAAGATAGAAGCGTATCTTGTTCTCATTGCAGATCTTTTTCAGGACTGCCAGTGCCTCTGTCTCGGCCTTCTGGACCTTCTGCAGCAGAAGGTCATCGGCGGCCTCTTCTGCCGCCACCCTTGCCGCCATCCTCTGGGAAGCGATGTCCGCATCCACGATCTCCTCGCCAGATCGGCCTTCCAGCTGCTCTTTGCTGGCCTCACTCAGCCCATTATTCACCTCTGCGCACAGATCACAGGTCGAGCAGCGGTCCAGCTCCTCCTTTGTCACCCTGCCATCCCGGTAGTCACGGACCACCTTCAGCTCATACATGGAGTAGGGATGCTTTGTGAACAGTGCTTTCAGCTTGTGGGTCATGACCCAGAGAGCCGGCACCCAGATGTACTTGTGCATGGCCGGGCTCACGCTGCCGATCATCCAGCACTCCCGGTCGCAATTTCTCACCTTCCGGCGGACAGCCTCCGCCTCCGGGCTGTTCCAGAGCTCCTCCCAGGTCTGGGTATTCAGATTGCCCATGACCTCCTTATCCTTCGTGCCGTTACAAGGCATCACATCCCCATAGGGATCGATGAAGAAGGTGTCAAAGGACATATCGCAGGGAAGCAGACGTTTCTGACCGTAGATATAGTTGATCAGACCGTGGTTGAAGTAGGCCCGAAACCATTTCTTTGGACTATTGCTGCGCAACAGCTCATTGACCAGGTCCTCAAAGTGCTTCGCCACCATAGGCCGGTCATGGATGATATTCTTTGCCTCAACGAAATAAAAGCTGTTATGCAGGCTTGCGGTGGCAAACTCCATCCCCATCTCTTCACTGATCTTGTACAGGGGAACCAGGTCCGGCGCGTTGCGGTCCTGGACAGTCATTCCGAAGCCCACGTCCTTCATGCCCATCTCCCGGAGCTTCTTCAGGGTCTGGTATCCCCTCTGGTACCCGTTCTGAAGGCCGCGGATGGCGTTGTTGGTCTCCTCCAGACCTTCGATGCTGATCCGGATGCCGATCTGCGGAAATTCCTTCGCCAGGGCCAGAATGCGGTCTGTAAAGAAACCGTTCGTGCTGATCACGATACGGTCCGATTTTTTGTAAAGCTCCCGCACGATGTTCGGGAGATCCTCCCGGATAAAGGGCTCGCCGCCCGTGATATTCGTAAAGTACATCCGGGGAAGCTTCCGGATCGTCTCGATGCTGATCTCCTCCTCCGGCCTGGAAGGGGCTTTATAGCGGTTGCACATGGTACATCTCGCATTGCACCGATAAGTGACGATGACGGTCCCGTTTAGTTTTTTCTCTCCCTTAGTGATACCCATAAGCCTTATCCCTGCGTCCTGCTGCGGTACACCTGCAGGGTCCTTTCTGTCATTTCCTCCCAGCTGTAGCGTGCCTCTACATAGGCAGCCGCACCTTCCCTGTATTTTTCGATCTGCTCCGGATGATCCAGCAAGATCTGCAGATGGGCTGCCAGATCCTTTACGTCTCCCTTGCGGAAGACAGCCGCCTGGTCCTCTACCACCTCAGTCAGCTCCGGAATGTCGCTGACCAGACAGCAGTTCCCATAGCTCATGGCCTCCAGAAGACTTAGAGGCATGCCCTCAAGGTCGCTTGGCAGTACATAGATACAGGCGCTGCTGTAAAGCTCCTCAAGAACTCTTCCCTGCTGAAAACCGGTAAAGAGCACATTCTCTCCTGCCATCTGCCGGAGCTTCTCCATATAGTCTGCCGTGTCGGAACTTCCGCCTGTGATCACCAGTTTCTTGTCCGTCTTAACCTTCTTCCAGGCCTGGATGAGATAGTGAACGCCCTTTTCCGGCACCAGACGGCCGAGGAAGAGCACATATCCGTCCTTTTCCAGACCAAACTGCCTGGAGATCCTCTCCGGCTCCCGCTTTTCCGGGATAGTCACACCGTTTGGAATGTATACCGTATCCCTGCCATAGTTCTGCATAAAATAGTTCTGCACATTCCGGCTCAGGACAATGATCTCATCGGCGTATTTTACTGCAGACTTCTCTCCGCTGCGGATATACCAGGAGGCAAATCGGCCCCACTTTGCCCGGGCCCAGTCCAGGCCGTGGACCGTAACGACTACCCGCTTGCCGCAGAGTTTGGGAAGCCAACACATGAATGCCGGTCCCTCCGCATGGATGTGGACCACATCGTAATGCCCGAGCGCGGTAAGGAGTGCCGCAGAGGCAGAGCTGGTCACTGCTGCAAGGCCCCCCCGGCCCAGGGTGAAAGCCCGCTTCAGCCGGACGCCCTGGTAGTCCTTACCGATCTTTTCGTCATAGCCGGCGCCGGACACATGATGACCGACCCGGTTGTAGCAGGTGACAGCATGTCCCATGCGCACTATACGGGAGGACAATTCCTCCACCACGATTTCCACACCGCCCTCCCGGCCGGGGATCCGCTTGTGGCCAAACATGGCGATGTGCAGCGCGCCTTCTGCACGTCCGGAGACAGGGTCTTTCCTGCTGGACGCATGCGGCAGCAATGCCGCAGGGTGCTTCAGTTGTTCCCTCACTTTTATCTTATTCATAAGATTATCAGCGGAAAGGATTTTCCGCCTTCATGTTCTCCTTAAGGATCGATTTGTAATACCCGGTGCCCTGCTGCTGCCTGGCATAGCGGGCAAGTTTTCCGAAATCTCCGGTTTCAAAAAGATTCAGCACCGCCAAACGGTCCTCCGGGACCGGAGAAGGTGCCTTCAGGGAATCCCCCCTCACCAGGACCTTCCTGTAATCTGAAGTGAAGAGCATCAGTTCTCTGCCAAAGTCAGACAGCAGCTGCCTGCCCGCCTCTGTGTTTGCCGTGACAAAGGAGATGCCCTTTCTCCGTTCCATCAGGCCGCCGTTCTGGGCCAGGAGCTCGGGATGCGCATCCTCAATGCCCCAGTAATCTCCGATGGTCAGATCACCGCAGCGTTCCGGTGCAGAATACCGGCAGGAAAAGCAGCTGTCCCGGTTCAGCTTTGACCGCTGGAAGAGGTACCAGTACCCCTCTTCATTCAAAGTAAGCTTAATCCACTGCTCCTTTTTTCCCTTTTTAACACAGAACTTCGGTGAATACTGATAGCTTCTCTCCTTGTCCCGGAAGCAGTAGCCGGTGATCTCTCCATGATGCTTCTCAGAAAGATAGGCCAGGTACTGATTCAGGACGTTCTGCCCGTTCGTGCCATGGCAGGCGATATCAATCACATACAGTCCGTCCCGGGAGATGCCTTTTTCCTCCAGGTACCGGAGCAGTCCGGCACACTGGCAGGGAAGGGAACTGTACAGGATCTTTTTTCCCTCCTTCAGGGCTTCCCCGATCTCCCGGTAAGCCTCCCTGGAATCACTCTGGGCATACTTGGAACCGGAGATCCGTGCGAGATCCCTTTCCTCTGCGGCCAGTATGTGGTGCACCCGGGCTCTGGAATCCTCCAGGTCCATGACGCAGCCCGCCGCGAGGCCGCCCGCCTCCAGAAAGTTCTTCGCCAGAGCGGTGAATACACCGCCGGATGCAGCCGTTTTTAGGACATCATCTTCCACAGCCGCAGCTGCATAAACCTCCTGCGGGGTACGGAGGACTACCGGGGACAGCTCCGGGCAGGTCTTCTCACACAGTCCGCAGGATACGCAGCACTCCGGATCGACAAAAGGCATGCAGTAACCTTCCTTTGTATCCTCCATGCGGATCGCTTTCTTCGGACAAATGACCGCGCAGGCTCCGCAGCCGGTACAGCTTTTTCCTGTCTTTTCGGTCAGCATCCTTTTACCTCTCTGCCTTCCGCTTCAGATAGTGCAGGAAGGTCTCTCTGTGGGTCTCACAGTCAAGGAAGTTTACTAGCTTCAAAACATCCTCCTCTGACATATGTCCGTCGATCCACTGGTTCTTGTACCGTCTCCCGCTCAGCCGGTTCAGGACCTTTCCGGCCATGCTGCTTCCGGCCAGAGCACTGTTGAAGCCTGCTGCCCGCTTGTCCACGTACCGCTCGAAGTTTGCCTCCAGGAAGCGTTCCCTCTGGATCTGCTCACTTCTTTCCCGGAAATCCTTCAGGATCTGTTCCTTTTCCTCCGGGTCTGCGAGGCGGATGGTATCCTGCGGCTTTACGCGGACATTGAAGCTTACCTGGACCCCGCTGCCTGTCACTTCTGCCTCGATCAGCAGACCGGAATACCGAAGGTCATTCCTTGTCGGTCTGGCAAAAAGGAAATCACCCTGTCCGTAGACAATGGTGCTGCCATGATACTCCTCCATGCAGCCGATGCAGTGGGTATGCTGGCCGACCACCAGATCCGCGCCGCAGTCCGCCATCTTGCGGAGCACACGCCGTTCCATGGGAGAGGGATAGCGCCAGTCCAGAATGCCGCCATGGTACAGCACGATCACTGCATCACAGCTGGCCTTCAGCTCCCGTATGGCATCAAAGGTCTCCAACGGGTCATAGGCATTTACGCCGCCTTTTCCGTCTGCAGCATAGGTAAACTCATGCTCCGCACAGGCATAGACGCCTACCCTCAGGCCTTCTTTTTCGATCACATATGGCTTCCCGGCATCCGCGGCTGTCCCAGCACCGACACAGGCGATCCCGTACTTCTCAAATATCCCGACGGTATGGAGCACACCTTCCTCGCCAAGATTCCCGGCATGGTTGTTGGCAAGTGCCATCAGATCCGGCTTCGCCCTTAAAATGCCCGGCATGGTCTCCTCCGGTGCAGACAGGAAGGGACCATACTTTGCGATCGGCTCCCCGCAGCCCTCAAAAACACATTCAAAATCGTAGATCCGGTAATCAAAGCTGTCCAGATAAGCCATCAGCTCGTCCGTATACAGCTTCGTCCCGTCCCCTCGCCGGAAATCCTCTATGTTAAAGTTTGTTGGAGCAAAATCACCGCCAATGAACAGTCTCATTTCAGTTTCAGCCTTTCTCCGCAGATCCAGTCATATTCTGCCGGATGGAAACGGTTGTACCCGGCACCGTGATAAAGCGTCGTCTCACCGATGTACATTTTGTCCTCGCAGGCATAAAAATCCATCCGCAGATATTTAAAATCCTTTGCCATCTCGTTGCCGATCTCGATCATCTTGTCCAGCATGACCGGGCGCGGCTCCGTGATCGGCTTGTCGATCTTTTTGTATTTCTTATCCGATACCCACTGGAAGGGAAGCAGCTCCCATTCCGGGGTAAACAGCGCACGGTACGCATCTCCCTCGCGGTCCACGACACAGTAGATGAATTCCAGCTTCCCGTTGAAATAATGCAGCTTTATATCCTGCGGTACCCTGCCCTGTGAATCTGTGATCAGCTTTTCCACGATGATGCAGGGCTTTATGTTTTTGTACTGCCATTCCTGGGTACGGTAATACTGGTTCAGGTGCATCCACTTGCGGCATTCATTGCGAAGCTCCGCATAATCCACCTCATTCCGGTCCCGGATGATCCGCCAGGTTCCGGCCCCGGTATTCGCCTTGATGACGAAGGGATAATCCGGCATGTTTTCTTTTTTGACATCCTGCCAGCGGTCCGTTTTCCAGACCAGCGGGACCAGATATTCCTCCCCGAAATGCTCCTTATAGTATTCTCTTACCCGGTACTTATCTGCCAGAAGCGTATAGATATCCTTGTGATCATTCAGCTTCAGCCAGCAGATCTTCTCGTTCATCGTTTTTGGATGATCCAGATCCGGCTTTTTCCCGAAGATGCGCTCATACATCCGCTCCGTCCTTCTGCGGTCTCCCAGAAGGATCGCCCGAAGCTTGTAATGGTACAGAAATTTCAGCCAGCTGATATAAAAATTCTCGCTTTTACCGCTCAAACCATTCACTCCAATCATAATAGGATCGCCACTATATCTTATCTATTATACACGACTTTACCAGATCTGTGAAATACTATCTATGACCGACAGCTGAAGGGTCTGTTTAAGAAAAGGGTATTTCCCCCGACTCTGCCTGGCGGCCTCCCATGTGATCGGAAATACAGAGAAGAGACCGTCGCTTATGCAACGGCCTCTCCCCCTCATGTTTCACAATCCGTCCTCTAATGATAGATCAGGACTCTGGAATCCCATTTAAAGTTGTCATATACCCATTTCGCGTCTTCCAAAGTTCCCCGGATACATCCGCTGGATATCTTTCCGTAGGTCGACGGGTTTTTCACGTGCACCGGTTCCGGATCCCTGTAGTACAGGATCGAATGGAACAGATTGCCGCTGGTGATATGCGTCGCATACCAGGCGCGGGCATCCCAGCCGGTATCAAAGTACACGACTCTCCAGCTCACCTGGAAATCGCCCTCAATGGTCTCCTCATTAACATTTCCGATCGCACAGCTGTAGGTGCGGATAAGGGACCATGCGCCCTTTTTCCCATAGAAGATGCAGACACGGCAGGCGGATTTGTCCACCAGCGCCAGGTATCTGGTCGGGCTGCTGTAGTTCTGTGCCTTGGCCGTCATCTCCTTCATAATTGCAGTCCGGGTCGATGGTGCCGTCCCGACAACATATGAATAATCAGAGGAACCTGGTCTGCCCGTGCCCCTGACCTTGACGATGACCTGCACCGCGTCGATCTTCATCTTCATGTCGGTCGTGCCGCACATCTCCCAGTTGGCTGCCCAGCCGGACCATCCCATGTTGATGGTGTGTACGCGGTAGAACACACTGTATTTCTCATTCATTTTACCGGTAAGTTTGATCCGGATACGTTCGATATAACCCGCGGCCTTAAGCCCGCCTGCGGCAGTTCCGTTGCTCACGGTCTTGGACCAGCCGGAGCTGGAATTGTATACAGCATAGCTGATATTTCCCGTATAAGGCTGATCCACCAGCTTGATCTGGAATCCGTCAGCATGGTATCCCTTGGAAGTGGAACCTGCCGTCACGCCATCCGACTTCCATCCGGACCAGGAGCCGCTGCTGACTGCTTCACGGTAGGTTACCATACTGTCAGATGCTGTAATCCTGGCCTTGATCAGATATCCAAGATTTGCCGGGGCATCGCTGCCCTTCTTAACCACCTTTACACGGATGGCTGCAATGGGCTTGGAGAGTCCTGCACTGCCCGCAATGGCATTATTCTTTGCCCAGGCGCTCCAGCCCAGATCCTTTATCAGTACACAGTAGTAGAGATCATATTTACTCTTGTCTGCACCCGTCAGCTGCATCTTCAGCGATTCGATTGCCTTGCCCTGGGACGCACTTCCGGAGGCTCTATCGTTGGCCACATAGTCCGTCCAGCTGCCGCCCTGCATCTTGACCCGGTACTGGATACCCAGATCATAGCCGGATGTGATCTTGACCTTGATGGCTCCCACTTTTTTGCCGGAAACACCTGAGCGGTAACCGTTCTTCTGATAGTCGGTCCATCCGCCAGAGGTCAGGTAGGTCTTGTAAAATACTGACGGTCCTTTTCTATAGCAGGCTGTAGTGATGGAGCCGGCCGCTGCAGGCTTTGCATCCCCCTTCTTTGCCAACACCATCTGAAGGCCCTTGATATCATAACCATAGCCCATAGACCCGGAATAGCGGGTAGACAGAGACGTATTGGTCCAGGCCATCCAGCCTTTGCCATCCACATAGGTGGTATAGTAAAGGATATAATTGGCTGCATCTGCACCGGTCAGTGACACCTCGACGGCTTCTACGGTATTGCTGTTGCTGCCCGCAGCAGCTCCGGAAGTACGGAGAGCAGACCAGCTTTTGCCATTATATTTGACCCTGTAGCTGACTCCCAGATCTACTCCCTCTGGAATCTTTTCCAGCTTTACGCGGATACCCTGGACAGAGGCAGAGGCAGAAGGTGATCCGGCTGCACCAGATTTGACGTAGGACTGATAAGCCCCGCCCTGATATACCGTATATTTGAGGACCGGCATATCGCTTTCGGATGCATCCTTGGGATCGCCGGACACAGACTCCTCCTCAAGGACAACATCCTCGATGATCACGGTATCTGCAGTATCCTGTACTTCGGAAGGCTCCGCCTCTCCAGCAACGATCTCCGGCTCCGCAGAAGGAACGACCTCGGCCGGGTCTGCTTCCGGCATAGGATCCGCTTCCGGAACCGTCTCAGAGGGCTGTACTTCCGTTCCCTCCGAAACATCCTGGGGGATATCTTCGCTATTTGTCTTCTCTGCGGCATCTTCACTGCCGTTCTCCGTCACCGGTGCTTCCGGAAGAATGGATGAATCTGCAGAAAAAGCTGCAGTGTCATCTGCCTCCTCTGCAGCAAAAGAAGCAGCCGAACCATTTTCCGCTGCCAGATTTGCTGTCTCCGTATTCGAAAAGCTGAGCTCACCGGCCTGAGGCATAGAGGTCATGCACAGGAATACGGATAAAAGGATCGCCGTAAACATCCTTGTCTTATATTTCATGAGATTACCCCACTATACTGATTCTACTTTACGCTAAGACTATAACACAGAACAAACCGGTAATTCCAGTCTAATTTTAACTAATACGGAGGTACAAATATACTCAGAAAGAAAATCATCCATAGTATGTGAATGCAATGCCAAACACAGCCGCTATGAACACAAAAAATACCGAAAGAGACAGGACAACGCTGATACAGGCTGCGGTATTCCCCTTTCGTTCTCCCCCGGCATATGCCCATTTTTCCGCCCGGTCATAGCCCGTGCAGGCAAAAATGGCCGCAGGCAGGAAGCAGGGAAGCCAGTATCTGCCCTGGGGCTGGTAATCGGATGCATAGGCATACCAGAAGGCCAGGCCTCCTGCAATGCCTGCCGCTGCAAACAGGATCCCGTAATAAAAAACGCGGTCGGTCAGCTCCTGCTTCTGTCCATCTCCCTTCTTTCTTTTTCTCAGGAAATGGATCAGCGCAGCAATAAACAGCACAAATCCCAGATTCAGGACAAAAGCAAAGAAATAATACTGGCTGTCATGCAGCATGATATTCATCTGACCAAAGGCACCGATAAAGCTTTTTCCCGTCTGCTTCACATAATCAGACTCTGTCAGCATATCCAGCGGCGAACGTCCCGAGCCTCTCCAGGTCCACTTCAGCGAAGGTTTGAATTCGGGAAGGGCGTTGGCCTCCGAGCACTCTCTTGAAGCATTCCGTGCCAGAAAATCACCATTGTAAAGAATCGCGTTGCGGACAAACCACCATCCGCCGATGGCCAGTGCAAGGCCGGATACGATCACGGTGTTCTTAAGGATGTCCTGCTTATCCTTTTTGGCTCTCCACAGGCTGTAATAGAACAGCGGAATGCTCAGAAGGATATACCCATACGCATTGTAATAGGACATGGCACAAAGCCCGATGCCGATGCCAAGGCCTGTGCAGCCTGGCACTGTCCATCCGGTCTGTATCCCTCTTGCCCAGAAATACAGGATCATGGCAGAGGACATCAGCGCCAGCGAATCTGTATTGACATAGATGGCCATGTAAGCCATCTGAGGCCAGAAGGCGGCAAGCGCAGGAAACAGGAAGCGGGCACGGCTGTCCGGAAACAGAATCGCCGAAAGGCGGTCGCACCAGTATACCAGCAGGGTCCCGTTGATCACATTCACCAGCTTTGCCATCGTCCAGAATACCGTCTGACTTTCGGTGAAAAGGCCCGCTATCCTTGCCAGCCATCCGCCGGCAATATAGGGAAGGATCGGATTGAAGGCATAGGATGTGCCCCAGACCATATTCAGGACCGCCGGGTCGTCGCCCCGGGGGAGCCGTCCCGTTGTCCGGATAAAGTCGACCACCAGATAGCGCATCGATTCATCCGGCCCGTCCATGTAAGGAATATGACACGCCCAGATCAGGTACGTACAGAATACCAGCAAAAGGAGCGCTGCCCGGTATTTTTTCTCCTCTCCCGCTGCCGCGGATGCATCACATCCGATCCGTTTTTCATCCATACGGAAGGCAAAGATCAGGACCAGCTGTGCCAGGACCAGCAGAATACCCAGCAGCTGGATCAGAAGGATCTGCCGGAAAGAGGATGCCTGCAGAAAAAAGAACAGCCAGAGCACCGCAGAAACAGCCATAAAGGGCAGCTGCCTTCTGCCGCCGATCCCGCGGCTGCCAAGATACGCGAGAAAGAGGCCGGCAAGGATAACAGCCAGCATCCATATGGTCCATCCCCTCTCGGCAGGATTGATCACGATCCGGCTGATCTTGAACGCCTTGTCCGCATCGATCCCAAACTGCAGCCGGAAGGAGCCGATCCTGCCGCTCTTCCCGATGGTCATGACCCGGTCCCAGGTATCCCGGTCATTTCCGGAGATCATCGTCAGGACAGAATCATTTACATTGTATCCGCGTCCGGTATCGTAATAGATCCGGACCGACAGGCGGGCGGCGCCGCCGCCATCCACGTCCTCCACATCGACCTCTGCCGAATCCATCCAGAGACGCACATCCGGAAAGATCCAGTTGGCATCGGGGTCGGTAATGCGCAGATATCCGTCATCCTGTACTTCCAGATTCTGCAGGACGCCCTGTTCATAACCGGTAAATTCGACCCTGCGGTAAAGCCGGCCCTCGATCATGGCAAGCACACAGAATGCCAGGAATATACAAAGATACAGGAGACCGGCCAGTCTCCTGTTTTTGCTGCATTTTTGAAAGAAATCCATTCTGATCTGCCTCCCTGTTTGGCCGCTGTCCATCCGCTGCTTCTGCATGCCCTTAAAGTGCATAGATCAGAATGCCTGCGACAATGACCGCAAGCGCTGCTGCCTTCTTCCCGGTGACCTTTTCATTTAGAAACAGCGCGCCCAGCACGGTAACAAAAAGATACCCCGAGGATTCCAGAACCGGTCCCCAGTTCATGGGGATCCCCCGGTAGGCCAGCATGGACAGAAATGTACAGCCAAAGAAGATCATATAGCTGATGATCACCGAAGGGTTCAGATACTCCTGAAGAAAACCGGCATGCTCCCGCATCGCTTCCTTTTTCAGAAGCACCTGGGAAAACGCGGACAGAAGAACTCCCGTAAGGTAGATCAGTACATAGGGCAGTACCTTGATCATTTTTCCGTCACCTCCCTGTCCGCCAGAACATACAGGATGACCCCTGCGATGACAACTGCCGCACCCAGGATCTGCCTGGGTGTGATCGTCTCCCCGAAGATCAGTGCTCCGAAGACCATGCCCCAGACAACGGCGATACCTTTGTTGGCATATGCAGTCGTCATGGGCATATGCTTGATCACCTGCTGCCACAGGATCGCATAGGTCCCAAGAACGACGATCACGCCGCCGTAAAACAGAATAAACCGCGGGCTTAAGAAAGCCTCTCCCGATGCAAGTTTGTTAAAAATACTGCAAGTGGAATAGATCAGCAATGCCACCTGCAGTACGAGAAACCAGCGCAGTGTTCCTTTTTTCAATGTCTGCCTGCCTTACTTTCTGAAATAAGAGATAACGCTCTCGATCACATGCTCTCTGTCCTGCTCACTCATCCCGTAATACAGCGGAAGCCGCACGAGACGCTCGCTTTCTTTCGTGGTCCACCTGTCCTCGCCGTGGAAACGGCCAAACCGCAGACCTGCCGGGGCAGAATGCAGAGGAATGTAATGGAACGGGGTCATCACGCCCTGCTCCTTCATGTAAGTGATGAAATCGGTCCGCTGCTCAAGGTCGCGAAGCTTCAGATAGTACATATGCGCATTGTGGACGATATCCTCCGGTATGAAGGGAAGCTCGACAAGCCCCTGCTCCTTAAGCTCCCGAAACGCGTCATGGTAGCTGTTCCAGGTATGCAGACGGTCTGCCGTGATCTCATCGGCCTTCTCCAGCTGTGCCCACAGGTATGCCGCATTCAGCTCGCTCGGCAGATAGCTGTCCCCAAAATCGACCCAGGTATACTTATCCACCTGGCCGCGGAAAAACCGGGAACGGTTTGTTCCCTTCTCTCTGAGGATCTCCGCTCTCTCGTTGTCTTTTTCGTGCTTAAGCAGAATAGCGCCGCCTTCACCCATGGAGAAGTTTTTGGTCTCGTGGAAGGAATAACAGCCAAAATCTCCGATCGTGCCAAGAGGACGTCCCTTATAGGTGCTCATGATACCCTGGGCAGCATCCTCCACAACCAGCAGACCGTGGCGCTTCGCGATATCCATGATGGTGTCCATCTCGCAGCTGACACCGGCATAGTGGACCACAAAGATCGCTTTTGTGCGGTCTGTGATTGCCTCCTCGATCCGGTTTTCGTCGATATTCATGGTGTCCGGCCGGATATCCACAAATACCAGCCGTGCCTTGCACAGAACAGCCGATGTGGCCGTACTGGAAAAGGTAAAGCTGGGCAGGATCACCTCATCCCCCTCCTCCAGACCGCACAGCAGAGCTGCCATGTCCAGTGCAGTGGTGCCGCTGGTGGTCAGGAAAGCCTTCTGCGCCAGGAAGCGTTCCTCGATCCACCGGCTGCATTGCTTTGTAAAACGGCCATCGCCGCAGATCTTGTGAGATTCTGCGGCCTGGCGCATGTATTCAATTTCTGTTCCGACATAAGGTGCTTTGTTAAAATCAATCATTTAAACATCTGCCCCGCATGATCAATGATATACGACTACGGTCGTTCCGGTGGGAATGTTGTCGTAGATCCACTTTGCGTTTTCGAGTTTCAGCCGTACACAGCCCTGGGACACGCCCATACCAAGCCTTCCGTCAAGGACGTGGGCTGGTGAGCCCTCATCATAGTACTTTATGGAATGCAGGAGATAATCTCCATAGAACTGTGTCGCATACCAGCAGCGGTATTCACCCGGATGGCCAAAATAAAGGGTCTTGTATGCTGTACTAAAGACACCCTCTACAGTTGGCGTCTCCGGTGCGCCATCGCCGCACTGCCAAAAGTATTTCTGTTTCCAGTTGCCTCTGGATCCTGTACACAGAAGGACTGTGTGGGTGCTGCGGTTCACCAGAATGATATACCCGGTATTGCTGCCATAGCCCTGAGCGACAGCCAGCATCTTTCCTGCGATGGTCGTACCGTTAAAAAGCTGGTTGCCCGTACCTCCTGGCGCTCCTGTCAGCTTATGGCGGATGGAGATCTCCATGGCATCGATCCGGTATCCATAACCAATGCTTCCGCAGCGGGCATAGTTGGAAGCCCATCCCGTCCAGCCGAAATTCTCCACATGGACCCGGTAATAGAGATCATAATAGTCCGCCATCTCCCCGGTAAGCCGGAGCCGGACGGCCTCTACCCTCTTGCCAGAACCTCCGGCAATGGCATTGTCAGCATACAGACCTGTCCATTCGGTATTGGCCAGGTACGCACGATACTGAATGCTTCCCGCATAAGGCTGGTTTACAAGAGCGGCCTTAAAGCCTTCGATGATATAGCCGCTGCCTGTAGCGCCAGCCGTCTTTCCGCCGGAAACTGCAGCAGGCCAGCCCTTTCCCTTGATTCTTACCCGGTAAGAGAGGATGGACGGATCCCCTTTCATATAGGCCAGTGAGGTCTCCCCGGCCTGGGCGGGCGCAGCCGCCCCCTTCTTCAGAATCTTCATCCGGATCGCCCGGATCTCCAGATTATAATTGCTGGTTCCGGCATAACTTCCATTTTTCGTCCAGTTCATCCAGCCGACCCGCTGTACATATACACTGTAGTAGAGATCATATTTGGATGCATCCGCGCCGGTCAGCTTCGCACGGAAAATGTTGATCTTCTTTCCTTTTCCGACCGCGCCGCTTACCGTACCATCACTGGACCAGGCAGGCCAGGCAGATCCCTCGACATGGGCAGCATAGGAGATGCCAAGATCTGCTGCGCCATCCACCACGACCTTAATCCCTTCCAGCCTTGCAGTCGTCTTCCCGGAATAGGACCCATTGTAGGAATAATCTTTCCAACCGACACCGTTCATGTAGGTGGTGTACTTGATCGAAGCTGCCCGGGATTTTGTGGGCGCTGTGGTGCTTCCCTTTGCTGCAGGTGCCGCTTCACCCTTCGGAACTAGTTTTACGGCGATAGCACTTACTGCATACTCATAGCCCTCACTTCCGGCTTTGGCACCGTTCTTTGCCCAGCCAAGCCAGCCAAGGCCGCTAACATAGGTACAATAGTATACATCGTATTTATCTGCATCTGATCCGGTAAGAGATACCCTGATCGCTTCCACATGACGAGAGGCAGAGGCGATACCGGTGATGGTGTTGTCTGCAGTATAATCCTGCCAGCCTTTGCCGTTTATCTTCACCTGATAAGTGACACCCAGATCAGCATCTCCCTCGATGCGGATTCGGAGACGATTGATGGCCATGCCTGCACTGACAGTTCCTGCCTGAGCCCCATCCTTTTTGTTTTTGCTCCAGGCGCCGGTAGTCAGACGAGTACGATAAAAGACGGAAGGCGGAACAGGCTCTTTCTCCTCCTCTTCCGTTTCTTCCTCGGAAGGAGTCTCTTCTTCGCCGGCAGCCGCAGGATCTGCAGAGCTCTCCTCACCCGGGATCACGGTTTCTTCGCTGATCTCACCGGCGGGCAGAGTGCCTTCCTCTGCAGGATTCTCTTCTCCAGGTACTTCATCCGTTCCGGAACCGCCCGGGATCACCGCAGGATCTGCCGGCGTACTGCCTTCATCAGACCCGGCCTCACCGCCGCCCTGCGTACCTGCGCCATCCTGCGTCCCCGGATCGGTCGTCTCCCCTGCCGCCGGATCGGTCACCGTAGTTTCCTGCGGCTGGCCTGCCTCTCCGGAAGGCAGAACCTCTTCACCTGCTGCAACCCCTGTTTCTGCCATGGCCGCTGTCTCTGTTCCGCTTTCATCGGCGGCTGCCGGCGTACCGGCAAACAACAATTCCTCAGCAAATGCGGGCACAGCTGTCATAACCAATGTGAGGATAAGCGCGGCAATGATCCATATTCTGTGTCGGCGCATAAGAATTCTCCTCTCTTCTTTCTTCCGTAAATGAAACGTACGATTACTATAAAATCATATTCCTGTCTGTCAGCAGAGATTATCACAAAACCGGCGTTTTGTCACTCTTCTTTTCGGACGGTCACCTCAGAATCCATGTCATAAAAGCCCACGGTATTCTTGTCCGATATCACCGATATGCTGATGATATCATACAGCCGGTTGTATACCACAAAGTCATCCCCTTCATAGCCAGTGCAGCTAATGGACAAAAGATAGCTTCCGCCCTGCAGACTCATCACCTGCTCAAAGGATGCCACATAGACCTCCCCTGGGGACGCCTGCCCGATATCAAACCGCTCGATCATGCTGTTTGTTCCGGTGATCGTGACCCCCTTCAGATCCTTGAAGGAACAGGTAAAGATCGGATCGCGGATCACGGTGTTGAACCGGACCTTTGAGCGCACAGTGAATCTGGTGCCCTTTTCGATGGTGGAGGTCAGCATGCCATTTTCATCCTCCACGGCAAAATCGATGATGTCAGCGCGCCCGTCCCCGTAAACGTCAGCTTCCGGGTTGATCTCATAGTGACTTTTCCACAGTTCAGACGACCCCTGACTGCCGGCGCTTCCTGCGGCCCGTTCCCTGGCATCCTGCCCGGCCTGGCCGACCATCAGACGCTTGTACAGACTGATCATCTCCTTTGGGGTTCCCTCGGCGTACATACGCCCGTGATCCAGGAGGATGACCCGGTCACAGTACTGGGAGATGCTGCTCATGTCATGGCTGACAAAGAGGATCGTCCGGCCCTGTTCCTTGAACTCGTCAAATTTATGATAGCACTTCGTCTGGAAGAAGACATCTCCCACCGACAGCGCCTCATCCACGATCAGGATCTCCGGATCGATATTGATCGCCACGGCAAACGCCAGGCGCACAAACATGCCGCTGGAATAGGTCTTTACCGGCTGATTGACAAACTCACCGATATCGGCAAACTCCAGGATGGCAGGAACGCGCGCATCGATCTCCTCCCGGGTAAAGCCGCTCATGGTCCCGTTCAGGTAGATATTCTCGATGCCGGTATACTCCATGTTAAAGCCGGCGCCAAGCTCCAGCAGAGCGGATATCCTGCCGTTGATCTCCACGCTGCCCTCCGTCGGCGAGAGCACTCCGGTAATGATCTTCAGGATCGTGGATTTTCCTGCGCCGTTGGTGCCGATGATGCCGACTGTTTCCCCTTTTTTCACCTCGAAATCAAGATGATGGAGCGCATAATGCTCATGGTAGAGCTTCTTTCTGGTCAGTCCCAGCGCATCCCGGATCCTGTCCCGGTTCCGGTCATATAATTTATACAGCTTGCTGACATTATTTACGCGGATCGCCGCCTCATCAGCAAGCATTTTTGTCTGTTGTTCTGCCATAGTCTTCCTTTATCACAATACGTCTGCAAAGTGTACCCGGAGCCTGCGGAATACGGAGGTGCCGAGGATATAGACGGCCAGCGTAAACAGCCAGAAGTATATCGTTATTCCCGGCCGCTCGAAAAACCAGATCTTTGAGATCAGGGAGTCCCGGTACCCCTGAACAATGTAGAACATCGGGTTCAGCTTCAGGATAAACATCATCACGCTGCCAAGCTGCATGCCCTCTGCATTCCACATGATCGGCGTCATCCATACCAGGACCTGCAGCATGATACCCACGATCTGGGACAGGTCCCGGAAAAAGACCACCAGCGCACTGGTCAGGTAGATGAGCGACATGGCCATAAGGATCATCGCCAGTGAATAGTACACAAGCTGGATCGTATAGACATCCGGCCACATGCCGTAAAAACAATAGATGACCAGCATAAAGGCGACGAAGAACAGGTGCACAAATATGGCGGATATGACTTTGACCACCGGCAGAAGGCTGACGTCAAACACGACCTTCTTGACCAGATAGCTGTACTCCACCAGCACATTCGTGCCGTTGTTCAGCACATCCTGGAAATAGAACCATGGGATCAGACCCGCCATCAGCCACAGGACGTAGGGGACGGTGATGCCCGCCTTCGTCTGCTGGGTCCCTGCATGGAGCGCCTTCTCAAAGACGAACCAGTACAGCAGCACCGTGATGACCGGCTGCACAAATGCCCAGATAATGCCAAGATACGAGCCGGCAAACTTGGCATGGAAATCATTTTTCGCCAGGTTGGCGACCAGTCTTCGGTTTTTATAGATACTCTGCGGCAGCGCCAGGGCTGCCGGCTTTCTGTTTTCTGTCATATGCGTTTCCGATCGTTTCGTCTTGTACTTAACAGGCAGCATCCTGCAGGAAATAAAGATCCCCGGAAGCTTTATGCCTGTCCTCTTTTTCCGGGAGCATTACCGGCCGGCATGCAGCCGCTGTTTTGCTCTGTGATACACTGCAGCAAGTTTTTGTCTGATCCTTGCCTTCCAGGAGAGTTTTTCCGGAGCCGGCACAAATCTGCACCGGTAAGGCGGAACCTCCAGTGTCAGGTTTCTGCTGTAATAGGGATCGCCCTGATCCAGCACGGGACGCCAGTCATCCCAGAAGGTGTAGACCTCCCTCTCAAACCGCGCCGCTTTCTCCGGTGTATCATCTGCCCCTCTGGATTTTGACTCATAATGCCAGAAGCAGGAATAGGGGGTGTACACCACACGTTTTCCGGTCTGTCTGACCTTCAGACAAAAGTCCACATCATTAAAGGCAACGGCCAGCTTCTCAGTGAATCCGCCCACCGCATCGTACACGGTTTTTGGCACCATCAGACAGGCTGCCGTCACAAGGCTCAGATCCTGAATGGCAGCGATGCGCATCTCATACCCCTCTGCATCTGCCGGGGCTCCGGCAAAAGCATGGGCAGCGATCCCGCCGGGGCCAAGCACAACACCGGCATGCTGCACTGTCCGGTCCGGATAGAGCAGCTTTGCCCCTGCGATCCCGACATCCCTGCGCCTGCACAGGCCCAGCATCTCTTTAATGCTGTCCGGACGGATCATCTCGGTGTCGTTGTTCAGGAGCAACAGATACTCGCCACGCGCCTTTGACGCGCCCAGGTTGTTCAGCCTGGAGTAGTTGAAGTCTCCCTGGTAATGCAGTACCTGTACATCCGCGCGGGTACTGATCTCCTCATAATAACGGAAGGTCTCCGGCTGTGTGCTATTGTTCTCAACGATGATCCATTCCAGATCACGCCAGAGTGACTGCCGGTCGATGGAATCCATGCAGGTCTTTAGATCCTCCACATGGTCCTTATTCGGCACGATGATGGATACCTTCCCCGATCCTGCATCCACCGGATAGGCCGCATGCAGCACCGGATGCTCCGGATCCACATTCACATCAGCGGTGATCCCAAGTCTGGAAAGATGGGTCCGGACGCAGTCCGCACCGGCATCGCTGACCTCGGAATGTGTATCGGCCGCTTCCGGACTCCTGTGATACAGGGGAAGGGCCAGATGGCCAAAGCGTTCGGTTTTCTCTGCCGCATGAAGCAGAAGATCATACAGACAAAGCTCCCATGCCGCATCCCAGGAAACGGATCCATCACTCAAAAGCTCCTGCATCAGGTCTGCAGAGAAAAATGCAAGACCGCCGATATAATTCAGGCTTCGCAGAAGGTCCGGTGAGAATTCCGGCCGGAAGGAGGGTGATGCATAATACTCCCTGTCCCCTTCCGTCATGATAAGATCGGAATCTGTGTAAAGCACCTCCGGCAGATTTTCCCCGCAGCGGGTCAGATACGCGGCAAGAGCCTGCAGCATCTCCGGCTCCAGACGACAGTCCGGTCCGGCAAATCCGATATAGACCGGTCTGCTCCCGCACGCTTTCGCATCCTCCAGTGCGGCACCTGCCAGATCCTTCATCCAGGTGCTCTGCTCCGCCCGGACATCCTGTATTCTTTTATCCGGTTTATCTCCGGCCACATGCCCGGATCTCTCTTCCAGCCCCTTACGGTACAGCCGCCATTCAGGCCAGGTCTGGCCTTGCAGCTCCCGCTCCAGACTTCCGGATGCCGCTATGCTTTTCTTTGCTGCGGCATCGATCATCAGAAAACGGACATCCTTTGGACTGCCGCTGCTGGTCAGCTCCTGCTGCAGCAGCCGCGGGTACATCTCCCTAAGCCACCGGGCGTACTCCTCATCCGGGATCCATATTCTGTTTTCCGGTGTATTTGCATGATCGCCCATAGGCCTGCTATCCTCGTATTTCGTGTTCGTATGCTGCTTCTGTGCTCTCCGCGTTCTGTATGAATTATGGAAAGGCGCTTTCTTATTCCTTTACCGAATAGTCCTGGCGGACCAGGCTCAGGTTCGGATTGTAGTAAGGATCCCCTTCTTCCAGGATGCCGCTCCAGCGGCTGCGGAATTTTTTCACCTCGGCCTGCAGCCGGGCGTTCTTTTCCGGATCCTCCGCGTCCAGTCCTCTGGACTTCGACTCATAATGATAGAATTCAGCCCAGGGATCATAAACGATGGTATACTGCTTTTCCCTCAGCTTCAGACAATAATCGATGTCATTCAGCGCGATCTCGAAGGACTCCGTCAGACCTCCCACCGCCTCAAAGGCGCTCCGCTTTGTCATCAGGCAGGCAGCTGTCACCGCCGAGTAATCACAGGCGCAGATGATGCGGCTCATATAGCCGTTCGAAGTCCTTGGCTCGTTGACAAAGCAGTGCCCGGCAAACCCGCCGTAGCCGATGACCACGCCTGCGTGCTGGATCGTATTGTCGCCAAAGTACAGTCTGGCGCCGACCGCGCCCACGTCACTGCGCATGCAGTAGCCAAGCATATCCCCGATGGCGTCCGGTGCGATCAGCTCTGTATCGTTGTTCAGCAGGAGCAGATACTCGCCGGAAGCATGCTTCACGCCAAAGTTATTGATCTTCGAGAAATTGAAGCTCTCCTCCCAGCGGACGACCTTTACGTTGGCAAATTCGCCGGAAAGCTTTTCGTAATACCGGAAGGTCTCTTCCTTCTCGCTGTTATTTTCGACAATAATAAATTCCAGATTCCGGTATGTGGATCCGTTCTGGATGGACCGCACACATTTATCCAGATCATCGGTGTGGTCCTTATTTGGGATAATGATCGATACCAGAGGCTTCTCTTCCCACAGGAACCGTGTCCGGTAGGTGCCATACACCTCTCCCAGGGAAACCTCCGCCGGTATGCCCGCACGGTCATAGTGTGCCTGTACCGCCCTGCGGCCTGCCTCATAGCAGTACATCTTGCTCTCGGGATCTTCTGCTGTGGAAGAAGCATGAGATCTCCAGTGATACAGGATCTCCGGAATATGTACGATCTGCCCGGCTTCTTCACAGGCACGCAGGATCAGATCATGATCCTGGGAGCCGTCATATTCTTTTCTGAGCAGCCCGACCTTATCCAGCAGGCTTCGCTTTGCCACAAACAGATGGCAGATGTAATTTATGCTTGCCAGCAGGTCCATATTGAAATCCGGCTTGAAATTCGGGTCATAGCGGAAGCTTTTGTCCGCATCGATCTTGTCCTCATCGGAATAAAGGACATCGGCATCCGGATGCTCGTTCAGGGCCTTTACGATCTCGTACATGGCATGGGGCGCCAGTGTATCATCGTGATCGCAGAACGCGATATATTCTCCCCTGGCGATCTTTATCGCCTCATTCGTATTTTCCGATATGCCGCCGTTGCTGGCGAGCTGTACGGAACGGATCCTGGGATCCTCCTTCTCCTCTCTGGCAAGAAATCCTGCCAGAGGAGACGGGCTGCCGCTGGCATCTGCCAGACACAGCTCCCAGTTGTCGTATGTCTGCGTCTTCATAGAACGGATCAGATCCCGCAGAAAATGCTCCGGTGTCCGATACACGGGAACCACAACGCTGATCAGCGGGCGAAAGCCAAAGTCTGCCGCCTTCTGCTCCTCCAGCCGCTCATCCAGCTTTTCATATTTTTCGATCCAGTTCTTGTAAAGATCATCCTTCTTCCTGCCGGCAAAGCTCCGGAGCCTGCGCAGAGACTCGACCATGCCATAGGTATGGGCAACCTGGCGGCCATGCCGGATCAGATAGCCCAAAGATCTGCCCCGGATCGTGATCCCCATCAGTTTTTCCATCAGAGGTCCGGCAGGCTTTTTGTTCTGCTCCCTCTGGGCCTCACTGTATGGAATGCGGTAGCGGCGCAAATAGGTCCTGCCATCGGCCGTGATCTCCAGCCAGACCTTTTTTTTGCCGGCTGCTTCCTTTGAAATATCGATCACGAACCCCGCCGGCAGCGAGCCGTCTGCCCCGGTCTCCTGGTCAACGTCCTTTCGCTCCGTACGGCTGATCATCGCAGGAAGCGGCATCTTTCTGGCGTCCAGCAGACGGATCACGCATTCATGCTGATCGTCCATGTAAGCCCATCCGCGGATCCTCCAGGAATCTCCGTTCTCTATCCAGTTGTCAACGTTGTAGCGTAATTTCCCCATAGAATCAATCCTTTGGTTTTCCTTTTATCATCCGGTACAGCCGGTATGCCCTGCTCGATTCGATCCGCTCGATGCGGTTTCTGAGCGCGTTGATCCGCTCTGCTGCTGCCCGGGCGGCCTCTGCCCTGTTCCCCCATGTCCGCAAGCCGATGCACAGGGTCATCCCGCCAAAATCTGCGGGGCTGCCTGCGCCTTCCTGTGCAGCCGCATCTCCCGCTGCCTGCACCGGGGTAATGTAGATATTGGGATCCGATTCAATGAACAGAAAACACCTGTCATCTGCCATGATCCCGTTTGCGGCCAGTTCAAAGCCTCTCTTCTGTCCGTTCTCTTCGATCGAAAGCTCTGAGAACTCGCAGATGCACGGAACATCGCCCGGATCGATCCTAAGTGCTGCCGTCCCCTCCGGGATCTCGATCCGCAGCTGTATCTCACGCTCCGGCATGTCGTATAAACAGGAGTCCTCCTCCCCCCAGCCTTCGCCCTGGTTCCAGTAGATCTGCAGACGGTGGGCACTGCCCTGTGCGCTGCCTGGACCCCCGTCCGGAAGGGCCTGATCCTCCTTGCCCGCCGTTTTCTCCTCCACAGCATTCAGGATCCGCTTCTGAAAATTCTCCTCCATCTTCTGCCAGATGGGAAGCTCTCTGCTCCGGATCCCGAAGCGTTTGTAAAAAGCGGCTCTGTCCGTGACAGAAAGCTTCGCTGCATGGCGGAAGAAATAATAAAAGACGATCCTGTACCTGAGATAATCCGCCGGAACAGGAAAGGCGAATGTCCATTCATAGTCCAGCATCACCTGTTCGCTCCCTCTGCGGATCAGGTTGGCCGGGATCATATCCAGATTGGATACCGGAAGACTCATCCAGCCGGGGTGTGCCGCCACATCCTCCCCAAACCAGAAGGCAAAGTCCTCGGAGGGTACAAACTTCTCCAGCTTCTCCTCCGGGATCATCCAGTTCAGCTGTGCAAGAAACGCCTCTGCGGCAGCCTCAAATCCCTTTGTCCTGAACAGCTCATCCAGCGTCTGCTCCATGGAGGTCCCGTCCACATACTCAATTGCCAGGGTACCGTCCTCGCACAGGGCGCAGCGGTTGATGCAGACAGCCGGCCCGTACAGTCTTTCCAGAAGCGCCTGTTTTTCCGGCAGCGATGCCAGATGCTCACAGGCTTCGCTGCCAGCAGGTACTTTCCTGACCATAGGATTGCCGCAGGCATCCTCCCAGATCTCCGTGACCAGCCGATATTTCTCCCTCCGTTCCGGAGAAAACTTTGCGAATCTCAGGGTGTTCATCTTTCCATTTCCTTATCTGGCGCAATACAACTTCCGGCTCCAGGTTACCTTGTCCTTATCTGGCGCAATATGCCTTCCAGCTCCAGTTCACCTTGTCCTTATCCGACAGGATCAGGTCATCCGGCCCCATCCCCTCCGGCATCGGCCATTCCACACCGATATCCGGGTCGTTCCACATCAGGCCGCCCTCATCGTTGGGATGGTAGAAATCCGTGACCTTATAGCAGAACTCCGCATAGTCAGAAAGCACGATAAAGCCATGGGCAAAATTCTTCGGAATAAAGAACTGCTTTTTGTTTTCTTCGGAAAGGCGAATGCCATACCACCGGCCAAAGGTCTCGCTGCCCTTCCTCAGGTCCACGGCAACATCAAAGACCTCTCCTCTTATGACACGGACCAGCTTGTCCTGGGGGTAATTGATCTGAAAATGCAGGCCGCGCAGCACACCCTTCCGGGATGCGCTCTGATTGTCCTGTACAAACTGGCAGTCGATCCCTGCCGCTGCAAAATCATTGTAGTTGTAGGATTCCATGAAATATCCGCGGCTGTCGCCAAAAACAGTTGGCTCGATCACATACAGACCTTTGATGCCTCCGCAGTTTTCTGTCACTTTGATTTTTCCCATGATTTCCTCCTGGTGTCACCTTTTGTTATCCTGCCGTCCGATCGCGGTGTCTCCCTCTTTGAAGGGCAGTTCATCTCATCTGTCCGCTCTTTCGTCAGACATTCTTTACAACGCTGTAATATTCCGTGTCGCAGATATCCTCCCCTGCCTCCAGCCAGGTGCTGTAGTAGGTATTGTCCTTCGGCACGATCACGTATTCCACTTTGCATTTGTCCATCACAAGCTCCAGATCCTCTGCCGTCACATCCAGGACGCCCTTGGAGCCGTTCCGGTTAAAAAAAGTATAGTGAAGCAGATTTCTCCACTCCTTTTCCCGGAACAGTGCCTCATACTCTTCCTGACTGTATTCCCGGTTGGGATCGAACTTATACTGCTGCATCAGGCACTGGAAGGAGCCGTCGTAGGCCCTGACCTCCAGGTAAAAATTATAGTCATAGAGCACTCGCTTGGTGGCATAACGGTCCCCGGCATCCTTCTCAATGGCGTCCGCCGCCTGGATCACGTCATCCTCTACCTTATATACATTCGTGTAGGCCATCATCCCGGTGTTCGGCCGGTATCCCGTAAACACGCCGGCTGTCCATACCGTGACCTGCCGGCAGGACCAGACAAAGAACACCGCAGCAAAGGCTGCCGCTGCCGCTTTTGCTGCCTTCGGAAGTCTCTCCCAGACCTTCACGAACACGTAGGCATAAGTCAGGGCCACCGGGATCATCCAGAACAGCCGGAAATACCGGGTGGCAAAATCCAGGTGCACCACCAGCTGCCAGGCCACTACAGGATTTAGCGGGCACAGGATCAGGACAGCCAGCTGGGCTCCGAAAAAGGTCCTCTCCTTCTTTGTGCCGAAGATGAGGATGAGCACCACCAGCACCAGGTAACCGGCCAGCAGGAGTTTGATCCCCGTGGAAAAGGTGGACCAGTAGACCCTGAGGCACTCCCAGAAGAATTCATTTCCACTGTATACTTCTATATCGTAATGCATATCTGCCTCCTGTCAGATCAGTTCATCGGAACTAGCGGGGAATGGCGAGGGTCAGGACCCCCTTCAGGCAGAGCAGATAGTAGACTGCCGCCATGCCGCAGATACACATACACACAAAGAGATTGATCCAGACCTGCCGCTCCTTCGTGCATGCCGCAAAAGGAATATAGCTGATCAGAAGGAATGGACAGGTAAACATGGCAGACATGGACCAGGTAAAGGAGCCTGCATAAACCAGCACAGACTTCCACAGGAGCGATCTGTCCTTCGGTCTCTCCCACATCTCCCAGAGCAGCACCACCATCAGGGGCAGTGCGATGTTGACAAAAAAGTTCTTGCCCTCGTGGGTCCGGTAATAGGCATACAGACCGGGAAGGAGCTGGGACCTGGCGAACACATTGGATACTGCAGTGTACACCAGGTAAAACAGGATACCCTTCTTTGTATCCTTCTTCGCGAAGGCAAGGGCACTCTTCCAAACGACAAGGTTCTGCATCAGGATAAAAATGCCGGTATTTACCGTTTTTACCTCAACCAGCGGGTTGAGGCCTGTCATCCGGCAGACCAGGGCACTGTGATCCAGATAGGTCTGGAGCAGATAGCTCTTGTCGAAGCTGTCCAGGGCAACACCCATCTCTGAGGAAAAGGTGCCCAGCTCATTGTGAGCAACTGCCGTAGAGACATAGCCGACAAACAGGGCCTGGTTGGTCCCTCCCAGGATCCGCCCGTAAACTTCCGCAAACAGCAGCATGAGGATAGTCACCCCGGCCACAACAAGCACCGGAAGGGGGTCCGCCATGATCCGTGCCCGGCAGGAGGAAAGTCCCTCAGCCATATAGGAACGGTTCCGGAAGACCAGAAAAGCACAGAGTGCCAGAACGATCACCAGCCATACCGGACCGGTCACCGAGACCGGCGCCACCCGGAGTTTCAGGGGCATCACATAGACGAAGAACAGGATGGCATAGGCAAACATGCCGTAGATCAGCTGGATGGAGACATCATTCTCCATGCCGGACCACTTCGCTGCAGCCGCACCGATTATATAGTATATGCTTAAATATATCAATGCACAGAGTGCAGCCATCACCAGCTGGTCCATCGTCTCTCCCTGTCCGTCTTAAAAGCTCTTATCGTATTTTTTGTGCAGGAATTTTGCCTTCAGGAAGGAAAGGATCTTGCGTCTCCAGTCCACATTTCCCAGATACAGATAGGGGATCTCATGTATGCTTTCTTTCGGCAGTACTCCTGTGCGCACCTGATACTGCAGCCAGACATTGAACAGCCGCTCGCTGATCCGTCCTGCATATCGTTTTTCAAAATCCGTCATGCCCTCCACAGAATAGATCTGCTCCACCCGCTCAAGAATATCAAAGAGCCAGGTACAGTAGGCTTCCGTCAGCTGACGGTCCATGATGAACATGTTGAAGATATAGGCCGAGGTGCCCTTCATGAGCTTATCGAAATCCAGCAGATACTCCGGACACTGCTCTGAGATAACTCTCCTCGCCGCCTCCAGCTGTGCGCCCTCAAAGGTGTGGGCATAATGGGTGTACACACTCTCGATATAGTACCGCCGTTTTTTCGGCACAAGCACCCGGTACTGGTCAAGAAGCCGTTCACACGTTTCACGGGTCAGGACATCTGCCATGCTGCTTTTGCGCCCCGGCAGCTGCCGCTTCTCGGCAAAATACCGTCTGTAATGAACCAGCCCCAGGTAATCCGCATCCAGATTCTTCCAGGCCCAGTACAGACCGGTCAGCTCACAATAGATGGGATTCTTCCCGCTGATATTGCTGCCCGTATCGTCACGGGAAAAACCGATATCCGGCTTTCCCGCCGCACCGACCTGCACCGGCAGATACAGATCACTTGGCGGCACCTCACAGGCCTTATGGCAGGCAACGATCAGCCTGATGTTCTTCCCTGTCATGCTTCCTCCAGTCTGCAGATCACAAATTCCAGGGCATCGGATGCCCGGACCAGTCCTGCTTTCTGAAACATCTCCTCATCATATCCCTGGTTTCTGTTGATGACCAGGTACTCATAGTCCAGCTCACGCATACGGCTGACGACATGCTGCAGATTTTCCTCATTGATATTCCGAAGAGCCTCCAGCACATCCTGATACTGCTGTCCATGCCATGTAATATAGCCAAAAACATCCCGGCCATACATCATATGGATCGCAGAGGAATACTCCCGCATATAGTAGATAAGGCCTTCATCCATCACGACCCTTGGCGCATCATCCAGCTGCAGCAGTGCCTCAGCCACATAGATGGTCTGGGTCGGGATCTTGTACTTGTTTTCAGCCGTCGAAAAGCTGGTCTCCGGCGCCGTATAGACATACGTACCCGTAAAGGCAATGACTGCAAGAAACACGGCAGCCGCCGCCCCCTGCATCCAGGGCCCTTTCAACGAACGTACCAGATGCACACAGGCAAAGCCGATAACCGACAGCACCGGGATCACCCAGAAGATCCGCCAGACCGCTGTACTGCTGGCCAGCGCCAGGATCCGTTTCCAGAGGAACTCATACAGGATCGGGTTCCAAAGCAGCAGGATCAGAAGCAGCGAAGGCCAGAACAGGATCCTGCGCAACTCCTTTGCCCGGAAAAAGATATAGATCAGGGCAAGGATGAAAAGAAGCGGGATCAGGTTGCCGCCGTATACCTCATTCATGAAATTCAAAAAATCTCTGACCATATATTATACCATATCCTGTAAATCTGTGTCTGCTGTCTTTTCGTGAGCTGACTTTTGTCTTATGCCGCAGAGATGTCTGTCCGCTCACACGTCGCCTCCTGGTCAGCGCTGCGCCGCCGATTAGAGCCGCCCTCCGGAAACTCGCGCACGATGTGCGCTCAGACAGTCCTCCGGGCGCCTCAGCTATGCTCGCGCTTCCTGCGTCGGCTTCCTTCCGTTCGCCGGACAGATATCTCCGCGGCATTGCGACTGTCTGCTCACCCATGGCTCCCCGGCAGGAATTCCGCAGCCATACGCCCCATCCCTCACCTTCTCTCAGAAGATTTTCCCCGTCACGCCCAGGTAGATCAGCCCGTAAACGATCTCCGGCAGGACCGCCGCGAACAGATACGGGATCATCCTCCACCGTCTGAACCAGATCAGGTAAAAGAATCCGTACAGTCCTGCAGTTGCAAGCCCAAGCAGCACGCCCATGCCGGACATCAGGCTTGCTCCCATCCCTGTGGCTGTCATCAGCAGCAGGTATCGTTTCTGGTCCGGCTCACGGTACAGCCGGATAAACAGCAGAAACAGCAGCGGAATGATGATGCAGGCTACGCAGGCCTTTCCCTGCCAGATCCGTATCAGTGTAAAGACCGAGTGGGTCTTTGTCGTGCCCGCAAAGAACATCTGGATAAATGCCGCAAAGGCCAGGAACATGGATCTGGATGTGCGGTCCTTTGGAAACAGCTCGCCGGCGATCAGCCAGTAGACGGCATAGGAAACCAAAAGAAGGACCGGCGGATACAGGGTGTGTGCAATGACCGCAGGATGGAGGCGGGTAAAACGCGCCAGCATGGCCATGTAGATCATCCATGGCGATGTCAGATCCTTGCTGAGCTCTCCGTAAAAGCCGGTCATCAGCTCTCCGGTCGCCGGATGGATCTGCAGCATCGTGTCTGAAAAGTAAGCGTCAACTGCTGTCACCACGAACCGGGAGTCATCAAAGTCAATGTGCTGCCGGAAGATATAGGTCCAGCACTGAAAGAGGATGAGCGCAGCTGCCGCCAGCAGCCAGATGACGGCGGATGGCTCCGCCGTGCGAAGGCCTGACAGCCAGGCCGAGACCCCTTTTGTGGAGAAACGCACATTTTTCTTCTTATACAGAAAAATGATCCCTGCGAAAAAGGCAAGGATCAGCAGGCCCAGCCAGAGCATGCTTACCAGGGTAAGCGTCTGTCTGGTCCATATCATAGGTACGGCGATCAGCTGGAACAGTCCCCAGAGCGCAATGCTCCCAAAGACGAACCAGGCTGCAACGCCTGCCAGGCAAAATGGACGGTATATCTCTGCCAGCTGGCAGATGAGCCATCCGCAGGCAAGCGGAAGGCATACCGTTAAAAGCAGAAACAGCAGAATCTGTAAAAGCATCATAGGCAATTTCCGGATCCCTTCATTTCATCACTTGATCATAACGCCAAAAGGCCGTCCGGACCGCTCACAACTCCAGGCTATGGAACGATCCTTTTGCGCCTTTGACGGGTAAATCTTTTTGTTTCAGCAAAGAAGCAGCTCCCCGATGCTGCGCACCAGGTCACTTTTCAGATAGCCGCCCTTTGCCAGAATGAGCATCCGCTTCCACTTTGGGCTTTTGCCCACCTCCAGGAAGCGTCCGAGGGCGGCCTGGTTTTCCGGTGAAAGCTTCCTGCCATGCCGCTCATCGAGCAGTGCCGCCTGGGCCAGGCTTTTCGCCATCGACTGGCGGATCGCCGGATCCTGCAGCTTCTGAAGACGGTAGCGGAGGCTTTTTACATCCTTTGCCCCGACATCGTTGTCTCCGTGCTGGCGGTAATACATCAGCTTCCGGTCCAGATGAAAGATATCACCTGCTGCTGCGGCTATGAGTGCGAAATACCAGTCATGCATCTGCATGCGGGGATCATAGGATCCTGCCCCATCCAGCGCAGCCCGGTTTATCATCATCGTGCATCCGGTGACGTAATTCTGCACCAGCAGATGAGGGAGATCCGTATGAAACTTTGCGATCTGGAGATGATCCTCCCGGATCTTCATCGGGTGGAGCTGTTCATCCGCCACGATGTAGTCGGAAAACACCAGAACGGGCACGTTCTTTCCTGCGCTCTCCTCCCGCTTCTGCATGGCGGAGAGCGTTTCTGCCGCCTTGGAGGAAAGCCAGACGTCATCCTGATCGCAGAACATGATGTATTCGGCCTGTCTGTTCTCTGCCTCGTACTGCACAAGGTGCATAAAGTTTACGGCCGGACCGCCGCAGCGGATGCCATCCTCGACCAGAATGATTTTCTCAGGATAGGCCTGATGGTACCAGCGGAGGATGTCCACGGTACCGTCAGAGGAGCCGTCATCGTGGATCACGACCGTGAACTCTGCCCCTTCCTGGGCAAGCAGCGAATCCAGCTGCTCTGCTATATACTTTTCTCCGTTATAGCTTGCAAGAAGTATATCGATCATCTTCCGTAATCTCCGGCCCTGATCCCTGGTCCTGTCCGTTTATTCTCCAATGACCTGCAGATAGCGCCTGAGTGCATCCTGCCAGGTAGGCAGCGGCACAAAGCCGGCTTCTGCCAGTTTTGTCTTGTCAAGCCGGCTGTTGGCCGGTCTGGCTGCCTTGGAGAGTCCATATTCCTCTGTCGTCACCGGGGTGACTTTTGTGCTTAGTCCGGCCTGCCGGTAGATCTCCCTGGTGAAGTCATACCAGGAAATGTAGCCTGTCCGGCAGCCCTCCGCTGTATAGTCCTGATCGCCGGGCACCTCACTGTTGGTGGCATGATAATATCCATACTTTTCCGTACCGATCATATCGACAAGCAGCCTTGCCAGATCGTAGGTATAGGTAGGCGTCCCGATCTGATCATTGACGACTCGTACCTCGGGATACTTCCGCCCGACATTCAGCATTGTCTTGATAAAGTTTTTCCCGCTGACGCCAAAGACCCAGGCAATGCGTACGATAAAATACTTCTCCAGGATGGAGGAAACGGCAAGCTCACCGTCCAGCTTTGTCTGTCCGTAGACAGACAGCGGCGCATAATCCCTGCAGTCCGGCTTCCAGGGTTCTGTCCCCTGGCCGTTAAAGACATAATCGGTGCTGATATAGACCATCTTTGCATCGACCGCCTTGCAGGCTTTTGCGATATTTTCTGTTCCGCCGGCATTGATGGCAATGACCTTATCCCGGTTTTCCTCATCCTCGGCTGCATCTACGGCAGTCCAGGCAGCACAGTGGATCACGGTGTCCGGGCAGATGCCGCGGATCGTCTGCTCCACCAGGGCAGCATCGGTGATATCCATCTGCACATAGGGCGCAGCTGTTACCGCCGATCCGTCGTCTGCACCGGCATATGCCGGGGTAATATCGCTGCCGACGGCCTCGATGCCGCGGCCGGCAAGTTCATTGATCACATCATGGCCCAGCTGGCCATTGACTCCGGTCACAAATACTTTCATCTTTTCGCTCCAATGAGGCTTGCGCAGCGAGCGTGCTGTATCAGGAACGCGAGGCGCACCTGCATTTGCCGCTTCTGCTCAGTCGATTACTTTCTTCTGTCCATACATCTTCTCATAGTAGTTCTGGTATTCACCGCTGATGATGGTCTCCCACCAGGTGCGGTTGTCCAGATACCACTGGATCGTCTTCTTGATGCCGTCCCGGAACATGGTCTCCGGCAGCCAGCCGAGCTCGCTGTGGATCTTGGCCGGATCGATGGCATAGCGCTGATCGTGTCCCTTTCTGTCGGTCACATGGGTGATCAGGCTCTCCGGCTTGCCGAGGGCCTCGCAGATCAGCTTTACGATCTCGATGTTCTTCATCTCATTGTGTCCGCCGATGTTGTAGACCTCGCCGACTCTGCCCTTGTGGATGATCAGGTCGATGGCCTTGCAGTGATCCTCGACATAGAGCCAGTCACGGACATTCAGACCCTCACCGTAGACCGGAAGGGGCTTGTCTGCAAGCGCGTTGGCGATCATCAGCGGGATCAGCTTCTCGGGGAACTGGTAGGGGCCGTAGTTGTTGGAGCAGCGGCTGATGGTGACCGGCAGTCCAAAGGTCCGGTGATACGCCATGACCAGCAGGTCAGCGGATGCTTTTGAGCTGCTGTACGGGCTTGAGGTATGGAGCGGCGTATTCTCGGTAAAGAACAGGTCCGGACGGTCGATGGGCAGATCGCCGTAGACCTCATCCGTGCTGACCTGGTGGTACCTTGTGATCCCATATTTGCGGCAGGCATCCATCAGAACGGCTGTGCCGATGATGTTGGTCTGCAGGAAGATCTCCGGATTTTCGATCGAGCGATCTACATGGGACTCTGCGGCAAAATTGACGACGATGTCCGGATGCTCCTCCTCAAACAGGCGGTATACGCCCTCTCTGTCACAGATATCCAGCTTCACAAAGCGGAAATTTGGATTGTCCATGACCGGTGCAAGGGTCGAAAGATTTCCCGCATAGGTAAGGGCATCCAGGCAGACGATCCGGTAATCCGGATATTTGTCCAGCATGTGAAAAACAAAGTTGCTTCCGATGAATCCGGCACCGCCGGTTACAATGATATTCATATCTCGTTTCTCCTATATCCTGTCCGATAGATTCAGAACTGCCATGCAGTATGCCCCGCAAAAGTCCCGGATCCGTCTGTCTGCTTTGCGGATCCGCTTTGCGGCGGGCACATCTGCTGCGCCATCATTTTTTCTTCTCAAGTATGTCCACATATTTGCCCGCCAGCACATCCAGGAGATACTGACCGTACTGGTTCTTTTTCAGCACCTCGACCTCCTCCAGCAGTTTTTCTCTGGTGATCCAGCCGTTAAGGTACGCGATCTCCTCCAGGCAGGCGATCTTTCTGTGCTGATGCTGCTCCATGGTCTTGACGAAGTTTGTGGCGTCCGCAAGACTCTCGTGGGTCCCGGTATCCAGCCAGGTAAAGCCCTGGCCGAGCAGCTCCACATTCAGCTCTCCGTTTTCCAGGTAGATCCGGTTCAGATCGGTGATCTCCAGTTCTCCTCTGGCGGACGGCTTCAGGTCCCTGGCGTATTCCACGACCCGGTTGTCATAGAAATACAGGCCTGTTACGCAGTAATTGCTCTTTGGCTTTGCGGGTTTTTCCTCGATGGAGATGGCTCTCCCGTTCTCATCGAATTCCACGATGCCGAAACGCTCGGGATCGTCCACATAATAGCCAAAAACGGTCGCGCCCTTGCCGCTCTCCGCATTTTCAACCGCTGCCTTCAGCCGTTTTTTCAGTCCATGGCCGGCAAAAATGTTGTCGCCGAGCACCATGGCCACGGAATCCTTTCCGATAAATTCTTCACCGATGATGAATGCCTGGGCAAGACCATCGGGAGAGGGCTGGACCTTGTACTGCAGCGTGATCCCATATTCATGGCCGTCACCGAGCAGCGCCTCAAACCTGGGCGTATCTGCCGGCGTCGAGATGATCAGGATATCCCGGATTCCTGCATTCATCAGCACGGAAAGGGGATAGTAGATCATCGGCTTGTCATATACCGGGAGCAGCTGTTTGGATGTCACCTTTGTCAGCGGATACAGTCTTGTGCCTGACCCTCCGGCCAGAATAATACCCTTCATATCATTTATTCCTCCAGAATTTTCGCTGCATGCTCCAGGGATGCCTCAAAGGCTTCCCTCGAAAAATATCTTTTCCAGGCTTCTCTGGCTGCAGAGCGCATCCTGCCATCTGCCGCATGCGCGCATATGGCGTCGGCAGCCCCCGCCAGATCCCCCTCTTTTACATTTATCCCAAACTGCTCTTCCTCGATCAGCTCCCAGGTATCACCGGGAATGTTGTTGATCAGCGGGAGTCCGCAGTACAGATAATCGATGGATTTCATGGTCAGGCCGACATTGACCCGCGTTTTCATGATATTCAGGCCAAAGGCGCAGGAGGACAAAATGGTATTTTTTCTCTCCTCGTCGTATATGGCCCCATGATAGCGGTATTCGATCCCGGCCTCCGCAAGGCATTTCAGGAAATGTTCCCGGCCCTCTCCCTCACCGATCACCTCCAGGAAGACATGCCGCCGCTTTTGGATTTCAGCCAGAATGGCGGCGATCCTTTCCGGATCGATGATGTGGTTGATCGAGCCCATGTAGGCAATGCGAAGGGGCCCATCCTGGGGCAGAGCGATCGGATCGGTGTCTTTCCGGTCTTTCTCCTGTATACCTTCGCCACTGCTTTCTTTATACCAGTATAGCGTAAAGGTCCTGTCTTCGGGAAGAGAAATTCTCTCCCGATAGTAGCGGCATTCCGTCAGAATGACGTCTGCGCAGCCCAGATGCTTCTGTCTCAGCCCTCTCCAGTATCGGATCGGGGGAAGGAAGTCAATGCCTTTTACCGGGAGCGACTCGGGCCACAGATCGATCAGATCAAGCACGATCCTGCACCCGATTCTTTTCCTGAGCCGTTCTGCTGCAGGGACAAAGGAATTTGCCGGCACCAGAAAATAGATCAGATCCGGCTTTTGTTCCAGCAGCACCTTTTCCGTATCTGCCGCAAACCGATGTATACTAGAAAGACGCTTCAGCGAGAGATTTCTGGTATAGGGCGCCATATGAAGGTACACATGATCCCGCTTCTCCCGCTGCAGCGTCATTCGCTTCTGGTGATCAAAATCTGAAAAGAACCATGTCACCTCATCTCCGCGGTTTTCAAAAAACCGGCCGACTGCTTCCGCCCGGTTTTCGTATGTAGATGAATGTGTCACGATGGCGATCTTCATTGATCCTCTTTTTCCTGTCTGGACTCCTTGTTCATTTCCTCGCTTGTCTCCTCGGAAAATCCTTCTGTACTCTCCTTCTGGAACACCGTCCGCAGAGTCAGCAGAAAGATCTTCAGATCCAGGAGCGTCGACTGGTTCTCGATATACATGAGATCCAGCAGCAGCTTGTCATAGGCAGAGGTGTTGTACTTGCCATAAACCTGGGCATAACCGGTCAGGCCTCCCTTGACGGCCATCCGGTATTTGAACTCCGGCAGGGTCTTTGTGTACAGCTCCACATGCTCCACACGCTCCGGCCGCGGGCCCACAAAGCTCATCTCGCCCTTCAGAATATTGAAGAACTGGGGCAGCTCATCGATCCGGTACTTGCGGATCACCGCGCCGACCTTCGTGATCCGGTCGTCATGGTCTGTCGAAGGCTTTACGCCGTCTTTCTCTGCATCCACCACCATACTGCGGAATTTCATGATCTCAAAGGTTTTTCCGCCCTTGGTGCATCTGGTCTGCCGGAAGAAGACGGGCCCGCCGTCCTCCCGGTGAATACAGATGGCCACCACCAGCATCAGCGGCGAGAACAGGATGATAAAAAACAGAGAAAAGAAGATGTCCATGCACCGCTTGATGACCTGCTTGCGGCGGTTTTCATAGCGGTATTCATATTTCATGATCGGCGTGTCGAGCAGATGCTTCGGCTCACAGCCAAATTCCAGAATATCCTCGATATCCGGCGTAAAGTAGAAGTTTTTCTTGTTTTCCAGCGCTGCCGAAGTGTACTTATGCCTGGCCTCGGAGGAGACATTGTACATGATCAGGGTCTCTGTCTCCCGGATCCGCTGAAGGAATGTCTCGTCGCTGATCTCCTCAGGGACGATGTAAATAACGTTGAACAGATGCCGATATTTATAGAGCAGACGTTTTACGAAGCCCTCTGCATCCCGCCGGCTCATTTCGCTTCCGTAGACCAGCAGCGTCGTCTGCGGCGGCACATGCTTCATGAAATACCGCTTGGTCGCCAGGGTGATCAGCATCGTGCCGGCCAGCTGGATAAAGACGATACACAATCCAGGCAGAAGATTCCTGAGCTGGTTGTAGATCAGACAGCACTCAATATAAAGAATCAGATCTGCCGCTCCAAAGGAGACAAACTGTGAGAAAACGATCTCTCCAACATCTGTAGACGCGATCCGGAAGGCCTTGTATACACTGCAAAGAGCAGTGTAGATAAGGAAAAACGTAAAGATACTGAATATCGCGCCCAGCACGATATAATGATCGAACATGAACTGGTTGTAATACAGGATCCAGACAAAGGCAAACCATCCGGTATTCCACAGACGCAGAACCGTCCTCGCGGTATGCGTTACTTTTTTATCTTCCATATAGAACCTGCTTCATCATATATTTTTGACTTTCAGCCGGCCATACCTTCTGCTGCTCCTTCTCCTGCCGCGGCTGCACCTGCCTGATCCGCTGTGCCGGGATCCGTCCCTGCATCGACTGCGCCTGTATCTGCCGGAGCGGGGCCCGGTTCAGCCGGTGCCGGCGCCGGATCTGGCGTGGCTGTCTGCTGGCTGTCCAGCACGGAAATGCTCTGGGCAGGCTGTTCCATGCCTGCATCATAGGTGACGGATTCCGCCTGCGTCGTTTCCTCCTGAACATAGGAATAACCGGAAGTATCCTGCGGGGTCTCCGGCACGGTATATGTATTGTAGTCCTCCTGATACCAGGTCTCCTCCTGATACCAGGTCTCTCCCCCGCCATCGTATGTATAATCGGATCCCGTTTCGGATCCGTCATCCGTCTCTGCCGTATATTCCGGATTCAGGGCAAGCGATTCATCGATCTCTGTTCCGTAAATATAGTTTTTCAGATACTGGGAATTCATCGTAAGATCCGGGATCAGCACCGACATACCGTTGATCGTTCCGCTGGTATAATGTCCTTCGACCGGAAGTCTGTAGCTGTTGATCACCGAGATATCATTGACAGCAACGGTCTTTACATAGGACAGGATCTCCGAATTTGTCATATCCGTCAGCACGTAGGGGATCACTGCCTTTGCCATCCGGATCATCTTTCCGTAGCCGCTGCTCTTAACCTTTTTGAAGGCAGCCATCAGGACCTTGCGCTGGCGTTCGGTCCGCTCCCAGTCGGAGTTGCCCACATAACGCATCCTGCAGTAGCAGAGAAGCTGGGCCGAATTCAGCTCGTTCTTGCCTGCCTCCAGGTTCCAGAGCTCGATATCTACACCCTTCTCCAGCGCTTCCTCCGGATCCATCGTGAGGCCAAGCCCTGGATTCTCATTCATATATTGGGCTTCTTCTTCATTCAGCTCGATCTCCAGCGATCCTACCTGGGTAACGGCACTGACAAAAGCCTCCAGATCGACGACAACATTCCCGTCGACCTCGATGCCGAAATTATCCTTTACGGTCTGATCCAGCAGCTCGATGCCGCCAAAATAGTACGCCGCATTCATCTTGTTGTCGCTGTAGCCGGGGATGTGCACATACATATCCCGCATCAGAGAGGTCAGGCTGATCTCATTGGTCTTTGTATTGATGCTGCAGATGATCATCGTATCCGACCGCTGCCGAGACTCTGAACTGGTGGAACGCATATCCTGACCGATCAGAAGAATATTCTTGATATCGTTGTCTCTCATTACCGCGATGTTGTCCGCATTAAAGTCGATCTCCTCCGCCACCAGAGTGTCCGGCTCGCTGGTCGTTACTTCAAAAGACTCCATCGAGGCAGCGATGACATCGCCTGGCCTGGTGGATATCCTCCCGATGGAATTCAGCATGCTGCTCAGCATCAGAAAACCGCCGATCGCGACAGCCACCAGAAGCATGATTATGAAAATGACAATCGAAACATTTCCATTGCCCTTTTTCCTCATTTTCTCTTCGCTCCCTTGTTTTCATCTCTCTGCCTGCTCTTCAGGTCGAGATCTGCAAGTAAAATACAGATAATTTTACCATATACAGCCGAACAATACAAGAATTGGTGCTTCTTGCGGTATATCCTGCTGCCCCTGTCTTTGCCTATCCTGCCGTCAGGCCAGTCCGAGCTCCTTCATCCTGTCTGCGTTCAGCAGCTCAGGCTCCTGGCGGGAAATGATCCGTACAGCAGCCTTGAGAGCGGAATCGGAATCCCCCTTCTCCAGGATCTTCTCCAGCTTCTTTGCTTCCCGGGCATTCTTTTTTTCTTTTTCCGCCTGCATACGCACCTGATACTGCGCCGCCAGAGCATGCACATCCTCATCGCTCTTCGGCAGCTTTTTGGTCTCCAGAAATTCACTGTAGGCATCGCAGTACAGCTCGACATCATCCGAAAATGCGACCTGATTTCCGTGATCGATCCACAGTACCTTATTGCACAGTTCCCTGACCTGCTCGATGGAATGCGAGACCAGAAGGCCTGTGATGCCGCCGGCCAGGATCTGTTTCATCCGGTCGCCGCTTTTCTTGCGGAACGCACCGTCTCCCACACTCAGGACCTCATCCAGGATCAGGATATCCGGATCCACGAGGCAGGCGATGGAGAATGCCAGCCGGCTCTTCATACCGCTGGAGAGCTGCTTGAAGGCATAGTCCTGGAATTCCTCCAGCTCGGCAAAAGCGATGATCTCCGGGTACTTTTCATCCATGAACTTGCGGGAATAGCCCAGCATCGCTCCGCGAAGATAGGCATTTTCCCGTACCGTCATGTCGTTGTCAAAACCGCTGGACAGCTCCAGAAGAGCGGCGATCGTGCCTCTGGTCCGGACAGTCCCTTCCTTTGGCAGAAGGATGCCGGTGATCGCCTTCAGCAGCGTACTTTTTCCCGCTCCGTTGGAACCGATAATTCCAAGCATATCTCCCTTTTCCAGGGAAAAGGTGATATCCCTGTCTGCCCAGAACTCCTTTATATGGTAATTGCCGGTCAGGTGCCGGATCACATATTCTTTCAGACCGATGGATTTCAGATCACCGGTAATATACCGGATACTGACATGATCACATTCGATAACTGCCATTTTCATTCCTCCCTCACAGGGCATAGGCATCAGAGATAGTAGACAAACTGGTGATTGTACTTACGGTACATCACAAAGCCGATGATCAGGAAGATCAGGGCATAGAACATGCACAGGCCGTGGTATGGGAGCGAGGGCAGATGCCCATCGATAACGACCGTACGGAAATATTTGATGTACACGTAGACCGGGTTGGCCAGAAATACCCGCTGGACACTCGCACTGAAACGGTCCACCGTATAGAAGATCGCAGAAAGATAAGTCAGCAGCGTCAGGAAGACATCATACAGGTATTTTGTGTCCCGGAAAAACACGAACATGACGGACAGGATCATGCCAACGCCCACGTTCATCAGTGTCAGGCACACGATCGGAAACAGCAGGCTGATAAAGTGAAAGCCGAACTGAATATGATCGATGATGCAGAACAGGAAAAAGACCAGCAGCGTCAAGCTGAAATTGACCAGGGATGACACGATCTTTGAGAACAGGAAGAGATATTTGGGGATATTGATCTTTGTCAGGATCTTGGCGTTGTCCAGCAGGCTGTTCATTCCCTGTCTTGTCGCTTCCTTGTAATATCCCATAACGATATTTCCGGCGAACAGATATGTCGTGTAGTGGGGCGTGTTTCTTCCAAAGAATTCGGTAAATACCAGCTTCATGACCAGCAGCGTCAGAAGCGGCGACAGCACGCTCCACAGCATGCCAAGAGCTGTACGCTTGTATTTATGCTCAAAGTCCCTCTTTACCAGCTCCTGAAACAGGAACATGTGGTTTGGGAGATTTCGTATCGCTTTTATCAATGCCTTCATTTTGTCACTCCATCGAGACTCCCGCCTCTGTAAGCGGCGGTTTTTTCAAATCTGTCCTTTTCGCGTCTGATCCTGCTCCCCTGCCGGACGAAACATCCGGCTTTCCTGGGACCGGTCAGATCGCTTCTTCTTTGGGGATGATCTCCAGGCATGCCGTTATTCTGTCCAGCATCTGGTCCATCTCTTCTTCCGTAAGTCCTGCAGCAATGACCTGCCCGATCCGGTCTGTTCCGTTGTGCAGCTTTGGAATCGGATCTCCTGCCTTCACATCCAGATCGATCTGCACGTTCCCAGACCGCAGGCTGGCCAGGGTCTCCTCATCGACAGAACGCAGAATACCCTCCCTGCTGCTGACGATAAGTCTTGCCTGACACGGGATCCCGGCCGTCTGCGTCAGGGAGATCTCCTCGCCCAGAGCACAGCGGATCATCAATTCATAGTAATCGATCCCCGTATAGACAGAGATCAGCTCAGGAATGCAGGTCGCGCCGGCACGGCCGCCTGCCTCCAATATCGATACCTCGCCGGAATCCGTCAGGATAACATCGCTGTTTACGGCACAGTTGTCCATGCCGGTGACGGCGATGATCTGCTCCAGCTCCCGGTGCAGCTTCCCTCTAAGATCCTCATCAAGGTCACAGGGAAATGCATGTCCTCCGGGAATCGTGGCTGTTCCGGCCCGGTAAACATATTTTTTATGGGGAAGAAACAGCTGTATTTTTCCGCCGGCAACAAAGGCATCCAGCCCGATCTCCCGTCCCTGCACATATTTCTCCACAAGGAAGTATGGCTTTTTTGTTACGGAAAGAGCTTCCCGGCAGGCATCCTCCAGACCGCTTTGTTCACTGACCTTATTGATCCCTCTGCTTCCGGAGGAATCACAGGCCTTTACCATGACCGGATACCCAAGCCGCGCCGCGGCCTGCTCGGCCTCTTCTTTTGTCCGACATTTTTCAAACGCAGCCGTCGAGACCCTCCCCCGGAAGGCTTCCTTCATGGCTGCCTTATCGGTCAGGATCTCTGCCGCCCGGAGCGGAATGCCGGCAAGGCCCAGCTTCTCACAGACATACCCAAGAGAGATCACGGCGACGTCCGTCCCGGTGGTCACGATCCCGTCGATGCCGGCCGCTTTGGCAGCCTCCAGGATCTTATCTTTATCCCGGGTATCTGCATATACGATCTCATCCGCCAGCGCAAACCCGGGATAGTTTCCGGGATAGCTGGCCACGATCACATGCAGGCCCATCTCCTTTGCTTTTTTTATCAGCGGAACCTGATAGATACCGGCTCCGAGAATCATCAGTTTTTTCATCTCTGTCCTGCGTTCTGCTGCCGGGGTCTGTCACCTTCCTGATCCGGCTCATACCGCCTGTTTCTTTTTCTGTTTCTGTCCTTGAGATTGACCGTCTCCCGGACCACGTACTGCGGCGTACTGTTGATGGAGAGGACAATATCACCGATATATTCGCCCATCACGCCAAGGACCAGAAGGACGATCCCGAAAAACACCAGAAGGATGCATACGATGGACGCCCATCCCACGGTCATGGACGGCGAGATCATCTTGCTGATGGCAAGGACGACTCCCGACACGATACCGATAACAGCCATGATGGAACCAATGACTGTTGCGATGCGCAGAGGCAGCATGGAATAGTTCCAGTAGGCCATCCACAGCTTTATCAGCTTGCCCAGTGTATAATTGGAGGATCCGTATTCCCTCTTGTGATGCTCGATCGGCACATTTCCGATGTTGTGGGTCACCCGGAAAAAGATGGCGTCGACATAGGGATTGTAATTCTTATATTTGATAACCTCATCCCTGACCTGACGGGTAATGACCCAGTAATTGCTGGACACGATGTCCTTGGGCCGGCCAAGGAGGGCACGGGACGTGACCTTGTTCAGCCAGCTGGTAAAGTTCTTGATCGGAGAATTGAGACGTTTCTCATAGACTCCGTAAACAACATCGTATCCTTCCCTGATCTTGTTCAGGATGATCGGGATCTGTGAAGGATGGGTCTGCATGTCATCGTCCATGCCAAGGACGAGGTCGCCCTCCGCATAGTTCATGGCACACATCAGCGCATTGTGCTGGCCGAAATTCCGCATCAGGTTGATGCCCCGCACATTTGGATACTTCCTGCCCAGTTCACGGATCACCGCATAGGTGTCATCGGCGGAACAGTCATTGACCAGGACAAATTCGCAGGTATACTCCTGCATCTGGTCAAACTGCTCGGATACCAGCTCCACGACCTTCCCGATCGTATGCGCTGAATTGTAACATGGTATGACTACTGAAACCAGCATATTGATTGTCTCCGTTTAGTGTCTTAGTTTTTCTACCTTGGCACGTATCCTCTGCAGGGCATTATCAATGGACTTCGGCTTTCTGTCAAGTCTTTGCGCGATCTGCAGATAATCCATGCCCTCCAGGTAAAGGACCAGCACATTCCGCTCCAGAGGGCTCAGCACCGCATCGATCTGGCGGCGCAGAAGAGCCGTATTCTCCAGATCGATCACAATGCTTTCCGTGCTGTCCGCTACCCCAAGGTTTGCTTCTCCGCTGCCATTTTCCAGTTCGGTAATGGAGACGGAGTTGTTCAGTGGCTGGTGCTTCTGCCGCTGGGAGGCCTGGATCGCCGTGTACATCTGCCTGTCGATCAGCAGCCTTGCGTAGGTCGCAAAGGATGCCTCTCTGGAAGGGTCATAATCCCGGATCGCCTTGAACAGCCCGAACATGCCCTCCTGCAGCAGATCCTCCCTGTCGCCCCCGGCCAGGTACAGCTCTCTGGCGCGCATGCGCACCGCAGGTTTATATTTATTCAGCAGATAATCTGCCACCGGCAGCTCGCCGCTGCGGTAGCGGAGGATCAGCTCCTCATCCGATACATTTTCATACATCGCACTGCCTCTGTCTGACGATCTCATAGGCCAGTACGCCGGCCGCCACGGAGGCATTCAGGGAGTCGATATCTCCCTTCATGGGGATCGAGGCGATGTGATCGCATTTCTCACGGACCAGGCGGGATACGCCCTCGCCTTCATTGCCGATCACCAGGCCGATGGGCCCCTTCAGATCCAGGTCGTACATCCGCGTGCCGCCCATGTCGGCGCAGACAAACCAGATCCCTTCTTTTTTCAGCTGGTCGATGACATTGCCCAGGTTGCCGACCTTTGCCACCGGCGTATAGCTCACTGCTCCGGCTGAAGCTCTGGCCACCGCGGCTGTCAGCCCTGCCGCCCGGTGCTTTGTGATGATCACACCGTGGGCTCCCGCCAGATTTGCCGTCCGGATGATGGCGCCAAGATTGTGGGGATCCTCGATCCCGTCCAGCAGAAACAGGAAGGGATCCTCCCCCTTGTCTCTTGCCCGCTGCAGAATATCCTCCACCTCCACATAAGCGATGGAAGAGGCATAGGCGATCACACCCTGATGCCGGCCAGTCTCGGACATCTGGTCCAGCCGGGTCTTCGGCACATAGCTGATGATGCTTCCGGCCTTTCTGGCCTCCCGGGCAATGGTCAGGATCATGCCGTCCTGCAGATCCTTCTGCAGGAAAAGCTTGTCCACGGTCCGTCCGGAACGATACGCCTCGAGAACGGCATTTCTGCCTTCGAGACGGTTCTCGCTCTCCTCCGGAAGTTCAGGCGCAGGCCCATTTTGCGCAAACTCGCTTCTGGTCCGGCTGTTCTTCCAGTCCTTTTCCGGGGCATGCTCTCTTTCCCTGCGCCCGGAAGTCTCCTCGCGCCGATAAGGTCTGTCTTCCTGCCGGGTCTTTCTGCCCGGATACGTCTCGTTTTCGGATCTGCCTTTGCGGCGGTCCTCCAGGCCGTTTCTGCTGCCGGCTCTCTCTCTGGCCGTCTGGCCCTTCGCCGGTCTGCTCTGTCCGGGTCTGCGGCCCTCTGCGCCTCTTTTGGAATAATTCTTCACTTTTGTTCTCCTGTCAGACCGATCCGTACCAGCTCCGTCAGTCTTTGCATATCGCCCTTCAGATACAGATAGCCGCACACGGCCTCAAAGCCGGTCGCCCGGCGGTATTCCTGAATGCTGGCATTTTTGGCGTGGGTATAAGCCTTTGCATTTCTGCCCCTGTGGTAGATATGCAGCTCCTCCTCTGTAAAGAAGGGCTCCAGCACGGCGATCATCTCCGACTGTTTTTCTGCTTTTACCAGATCGCTGGCCTTTTTGTGCAGCCGGCTGACGGCTTCATTTGCCTGACGCACAAGCATCGTGCGGATGATCAGCTCGTAGATGGCATCCCCGATATACGCCAGGGTCAGGGGAGAATACTGCTTTGCATCAAAATCAGGAAGGACAACCTGCCCTTCCGGATCTTGTACATTTCCGGAAAGCAGATCCAGGATCTCTCCCGCGGAAAGGGTCATGCTCTTTTCCATTTTACTCCTTCACGGGTATCCTCAAGGATGATCCCCATCTCAAGAAGCTCGCTGCGGATCGCGTCAGCCCGGGCAAAATCCCTGGCCTTTCTTGCTGCCTGCCGCTCGGCGATCTTTGCCTCGATGGTCTCATCCAGGCTCTCTTCCTTTACCTCGGCAATGAGGCCAAGGATATCGCACAGGCTGCATATCTCCTCCTTCACCTTTCCGGCAAAGGCGGCAGAGCTGTCCCCCGTCACTTCAATGTTGGCAAACCGCACCAGATCAAAAACAGCCGCAAGGGCATCTGCGGTATTCAGGTCATCGTCCATGGCCTCCTCAAAGGCTGCCCGGAATTTTTTCATCTCCTCCAGCTTTGCCGCTTCTTCGGCGGTCAGCTCCTGCACGGATGCATTCGCCGCCCTGTCGGAAAGGGTGGAGACTGCGGTGCGGATCCGTTCCAGAGAATTCTTGGCACTGTCCATAATATCCGCGCTGAAGTTCAGCGGGCTTCTGTAATGCGCGGACAGCATAAAGAACCGCAGGACCTGCAGATCATAATGCTCACTGATCTCCCGGACGGTCTTGAAGTTGCCAAGGGATTTGCTCATCTTCCGGTTGTCGATATTAAGGAAGGCATTGTGCAGCCAGTAATTGGCAAAGGGCACGCCGTTGGAGCACTCACTCTGGGCGATCTCATTTTCATGATGGGGGAAGACCAGATCCTCGCCGCCGGCATGGATATCGATGGTCTCACCCAGATAACGCTTGGACATGACCGAGCACTCGATGTGCCAGCCCGGACGCCCCTGGCTCCATGGGCTGTCCCAGTAGGGCTCTCCGGGCTTTTTCGGCTTCCACAGAACGAAATCCAGCGGATCCTCCTTCTGCTCCTCACCGGTGACCTTCAGCTCACGGTTTCCCGAGCGCAGATCGTCAAGATTCTTGTGGGAGAGCTTGCCGTACTGCTCATCCTTTCTGGTACGGAAATAGACCGTGCCGTTCACATTGTAGGCATAGCCCTTGTCGATCAGCTTCTGAATCATGTGGATCATGCCGTCGATCTCCTGGGTTGCCTGGGGATGGACCGTAGCGGGCTTTACGTTCATCGCCGCCATATCCTTCCGGCATTCCTTGATATAACGGGCAGAGATCTCCTCGGAGGAAACGCCCTCCTCGTTTGCCTTGTTGATGATCTTGTCGTCCACATCCGTAAAGTTGGAGACATAGTTGACCTTATAGCCCTTGTACTCCATGTACCGTCTGGCGGTATCAAACACGATCATCGGCCTGGCGTTTCCGATATGGATCAGATTGTATACGGTGGGGCCGCACACATACATGGATACGACGCCCTCCTTCACGGGAACAAATTCCTGTTTCGTCCTGGTCAGTGTATTGTAGAATTTCATATATCTCCTCCTGCCGCCATTTCCCTGGTGCGGCAACTCTCACTATCTTCTCCGCTGTGCCTGTCACTCCTGCATGGGACATCGCCCGCAGGCGCCGCCGCATCCGGCTGCGCGGTCATCAAACCGCCCGTCAAACGCATTCTCCAAAAGGCAGACAGCCTGGGCGGCGATCCCTTCGCCGGAACCGGTAAAGCCCAGCCCCTCCTCCGTCGTTGCCTTGATGCTGACCTGATCCATGTCCAGTCCAAGAGCCTGTGCAACATTTTCCGTCATCCGGTCAATGTAAGGCCGAAGCTTTGGTCTCTGGCATATGATGGTGCAGTCGATGTTCGAAATGATATACATCTTCTCGTCCAGCATCTCGCCGACCCGTTTCAGGAGAACGATGCTGTCTGCGCCGGCATAGGCAGGATCCGTATCCGGGAAATGATAGCCGATATCCTTCATGGCCGCAGCGCCCAGAAGCGCATCTGCGATGGCATGAAGTGCCACATCCGCATCGGAATGACCGAGCAGCCCCTTTTCATAGGGCACCTCTACGCCGCAAAGGATCAGCTTTCGTCCCTCCACCAGACGGTGGACATCATAGCCTGTTCCGATTCTCATTCTGTTCCCTCTCATCTGCCTGCAGCACGGTGCGCTCTCTGCATGCAAAAAGGCAGAGCATACCGGCCGCAGCAAGTGTCCTCTCTCATAATTCCCGTCTATTATACACGAAAACAGGGGCAGATGCCATAAAAGCTTTTCTGCCCCAGAAAAAGGTCTCTTATACAAATCCAAACAGCTTCTCGCCGACACCGTACCCCAGGATCACCAGCTCCCGACCGGCCGGCCCGGGAAGATTGATCGCCCTGCCCAGAAGGCTTCCGCGGATCTTGCGGTACGCCCGCATGTCGGTATCCTTCAGCCGCTGCCAGAGCGCTTCCTTTTCCGCCAGTTTTTCCTTGTTTCTGGATCGGATCATCAGCTCTGATGTCACCATCATCATGATGGATACGGCATGGAACATAAAATCCCTCTGGTTCGGGTGAAGCGGCACATCCTTTATCTCGCCGAGGTAGTCGATGATGATCTCATTTACCTTCCGCTGCTGCTCCATGCGTCCGAGCATGACGGTATTGTTGACGCTCTGGTCAGCCCGGCCGATAAAGTACATGTATAGATTGACGTTGCAGTAGTACATGGTCTTTACATAGGCAAAGGGAATATAGGCATAGATGTTGTCCACATAGAAGGTATGCTCGGGCAGCTTCAGCCCGCACTCCCGCAGCAGCTCCGTGCGGTAGAAGACAGAGTGCATCAGCACATAGTGGTTCCAGTCGAGCGGCTTGAACTCATCCCAGCCAAAGATCCGGTCCTGCGGGATAAAGCGGTCATACTTCATCTCATATTTATGCTTTTTGCCGACCTTGTCGTAGGTGTAATTGTTCAGTACAGCATCGACCGTCTGTCCGCCCCTGGCGATCTTGCGCAGGGCTTCCAGGATATACAGATACGCTTCCTCCGCCAGATAATCATCGCTGTCACAGACCTTGAAGTACAGGCCGGACGCATTCTCGACAGCGGTATTTACCGCGCCGCCATGTCCCTTGTTTTCCTGATGGATGACCCGGACGATCTCCGGATACTTCTCCTGATACTCATCTGCGATCTCGGGCGTACGGTCCTTTGTGGATCCGTCGTCAACGATCAGGATCTCCACATCCTCTCCGCCCACCAGAAGGGCATCCAGACACTTGCACATATATGCTTCCGAATTATAGCAGGGAACCGCCACAGTCAGTACTTTCATTCATCGGTACCTGTCCTTTTCTACTATCTTTTACCCATCATGGCACACAACTGACTGAAAGTCAATTCTTTGCCAGGAACTGCAGGTCCATATCCACATCGCCGCTGATGCCGTCCACATGGCCGGTGTTGGTATACTGCCAGAACTGGAAGGCGTAATCCGTCAGCGGGTACATGTTGTAGTCCGAATACCAGATCGGCAGACCGGCGAGCGCTGCCATATCGATGACTTCTCTCTCCCAGCGGAGGTTCCTGTACAGACAGGGGATATAATCCGACTCGGCCATCAGATCCCAGAAGGCATTGATATAGTACATGTACTGCCAGTAGGGAACGTTATCCGTGCGGGCCTCATCATAATCCACAAATTCGGGATCAAAGACCACGGGAAGCTGCAGCTCTCTGTCCTTCAGAGTCTTCTTGATGAACTTGACCTCCTCAATGGCCTCCGTCACATTTATAGCCTGGGAATAAAAATAAACGCCGATATCCAGGCCCTGCTTTTTAGCTCCCTTGTAGTTATCTTCAAAGCACGCATCCTTAACGATCTTTCCGGACTGATACCCACGGCATCCGATCCGGATAAATACAAAGGTGACGCCCGCATCCTTTACCTTCTTCCAGTCGATCTTCCCGTTGTACTCTGAAACGTCAATGCCCAGACGGGCCGTATACTTGTCATCCTCAAAGCTTTTGATCCAGGACAGGGCATCCGAGGAGGTATTCGCAAACTTCTCGTCATCGTACTCGTTGTAGATCTCCGGCGCTTCGCCCTCCAGCATCTTCTGGTAGGTGCCAGTCTTGTAATCGTAGGCGTAATTCCGGCTCTCCATGATCTGCAATGGCTCATCTCTCTTTATATCTGGCTGGGGATCTGCCTGTGCCGGGTATGCATGACACACCAGCAGCATAACTGCCAGAAAGGCTGCAGTGATGGTTTTGATTCTATTCATCTGATACTCCTGTTAATGCTTTGTTGCCTGTTGAAACGACAGCCTCGCCGTCTGTCTGTCCTGCACTGTCCCCAAAAGGTCCGCGCATAAGCCGGACATGTTCTGCATAGACGCCAAAGGCTGACGGAATGGCATACCTCGCCTGGATCTCCTGCCGGCCTGCAAGGATCCAGTCCTCTGCCTCCGGTTTCTCCCGACCTTCCCGGTCAAAGGAAGCGATCCGGACCTCATATGCCTGCATGTGCCACTCGATGTGAGAAAAAATATGCTTTGCATTTTCTATTCTTTGTATATGCAAAGGAACGAGTCCTCTGGCCTCAACTATAGCCAAACTTTCTTCGTCTGTCAAATTCCCGGGATAATTCGGAAATTCATACAGGCCGGCCAGAAGGCCCGTCGCCGGGCGTTTGCGTATCGCGACCTTATCGGTGTCAGTGATCAAAAGCACCGTCCGATCCTCGATCCGCCTGGCTTTTTGAGGTGCGCGGACCGGAAGTGACGTCTCGCAGCCATCCTCATGCGCTCTGCAGTACAGCCTGCAGGGACACGCTTCACACAGCGGCTGTCCATTGGGAAGGCATACACCGGCCCCGAGATCCATGAGGCCCTGATTGAATTCGCCGGGAAGATCGTCCGTCCCGGAAAAGAAGGCCTTCATTGCCAGGGTCAGTTCCTCTGTCACTGCCTTTTTGGTCTTCTCTTTTCGAACATCCCTCTCATCTGCAAACAGCCGGCTGTACACGCGCAGCACATTTCCGTCGACAGCCGGAACAGCCTCGCCTCCGGCGATCGACGCGATCGCTCCTGCCGTGTACGAACCAATGCCGGACAGCATGAGAAGTGCCTCACGCTCCAGAGGGATCCTTCCGCCATGGTTTTCCATGACCTCACGGGCAGCCTTCTGCATATTCCGGACACGGCTGTAATAGCCAAGTCCCTCCCAAAGCTTGAGCAGCTTCTCCTCCGGGCATTCTGCCAGCGCCTTTACCTCCGGAAGCGCCTCAAGGAAGCGCCGGTAATAGGGGATCACTGCCTCCACCCGCGTCTGCTGGAGCATGATCTCGGATACCCACACCCGATAAGGATCCCTGCTCTGTCTCCAGGGCAGATCCCTTTTGTTCTCTCTGTACCAGGCACAGATATCCCTGATTATTCTGTTATGATCCTCTGTGCAAATCTTTTTTTCCATATCCTTCAGTATGTTGATTTTAGAGGCAAAGTCAATATTATTCTTGCACTTCCGCCCGTTTTTCCTATAATAGTAGAAAATGCGGCGAGGTGCCTGATGGCTGACGCCGCTGCCCATCCGGGATCGCTGCTGCCTTGCAGGAGGCGGTCCTCCCCATATATTTTTACTGTTTTTTCAAAGGGTACTGCGATGAAATACGATGGACTTATTTTTGATGTCGACGGCACACTGTGGGATTCCACAAAGGTCGTAGCCGACGCCTGGAACCCGGTATTTGCCCGGTCGGGATTTGCTCCCTTTCTCACCCCGGATATCCTGAAAAAGGAATTCGGCAAACCGCTGGAGGTCATCCTGGAGGGCCTTCTGCCGGAAGCCCCTGCAGATCTGCGCTCAGAAATGCTGGAACAGCTTTACGAGGTGGAAAATGACTGTCTGGCATCTGCTCCCCCAGCTCCCTATGCCGGTCTCGAGGATACGCTGCGGCAGCTGTATGGACGCATCCCGATGTATGTGGTGAGCAACTGCCAGGCAGGCTATATCGAATCCTTCTATGCGGCCACCGGTCTGGGACATTATTTCGATGACCATCTGTGCCCGGGAGATACCGGAAAGCTGAAGGCTAATAATATCCGCACCATTGCCAGACGGTACGGCTTGATGAGGGGCGCCTACATCGGAGACATTCAGGGGGACTGCGACGCCACCAGAGAGGCCGGCCTTTCCTTTATCTGGGCTGCCTACGGGTTTGGCACAGCCGAGCATCCGGATGCCGTGATCCGGGACATATCCGAGCTGCCGGCACTTGTATTTTCGGAAGAATAACCGTATAATACAAATTGTTCACAATATAATAAACAACAGGAAAGAAGGATCCGTATGCATTATCAGTACAAAACAAAGGGGACCTGCTCCCGTCTTATCGACTTTGATCTGGAAAACGGCATTGTTTCCAATGTCCGTTTTGTCAGCGGCTGCAACGGCAACCTGAAAGGCATCGGCCGTCTGGTCGAGGGAAGAAAGGCTTCCGAGATCGCAGAGCTCCTGAAAGGCACCGACTGCGGCGGCAGAGGCACCTCCTGCCCCGATCAGCTGGCCAAAGCGCTGGAGGCAGCACTGGCCCAGCAGGCATAACCCGTCCCGCACACAGATCGGATGGGCGGACTGCGCCCCATCCGATACGATACGCACATCTCGCGGCACAGCCGCTCGATGTACGTTGGCCGTCGAGTGGCCCGCTCAAGCAAGCCTGGCAGCCACTCACCGGTCTTATCGCGCAAAAAAGCATGTTCTCTGTACCTTGGGTGGCAAAGAGAACATGCTTTTTTTGTATTTCGCTTTTTTGTATATTGCTTTTTTATTTTCTTTCTGCAAGATCTGATTTGATCTGGGTCGTTGAGATCTCCGGCGTTCTGGGCAGGTAGACGACCTCCACACCCTGCTCCTTGAGGAAATCAAATTTCCCTTTCCAGTCGTCTCCCATAACAAAGGTGTCGACATGATACAGGGCACAGTCTGTTTTCTTCTGCTCCCAGTTTTCCTCCGGGATCACCAGATCCACATAGCGGATGGACTCCAGCATTTTTTTGCGCTCTTCGTATGTAAAGTAACATTTCTTCTGCTTCTGATCCCAGTTAAACTCGTCGGTTGACAGTGCAACGATCAAATAATCACCATACTCTTTTGCCCGGCGCAGAAGATTGATATGGCCATAGTGAAGCAGATCATAGGTTCCATAGGTAATCACACGTTTCATCGTATTATCCTTTCACAGCAAATTCATATGCAGACCAATTCGTCCAGACCGCGAAGCGATACGCTTTGCTGTCCATGTCTCACATGATGTCCGGACGGGTTTTCATTGCACTGATATACAGTTTACCTTTCTTTTCTTCAATTGTCCAATAGTTCTATCGCGTGATGATTTTCTGTCACCTTTGGTTCCATGTAATTTCCGTACATCTGACGGAGCACATAGTCGGTATCCAGCGGGCAGCGGATCGTGGTATCCTCAAAGGGCATATCTTTTCCGCTGCCATATATGGTCTTGGGAAACATCTCCTTAAACTTCCATGTCCCCATGAAATTGACCAGATAACCGCTCCGTTCGTAGCTGCACCGCTCCAGCGCGCGATCCAGCTTCCGCATCATCTCAGCAGTATCTCTGTCTGCGCCGATCCTGGTCTTCTGGTACAGCCAGATCAGTGCCTTTTCATACCATGGCCGATTCTCACGATGCTGGTGCACATTATCGTCGAACATGGAAAACTGGATCCACATCCTGCGGTACAGGAGATAAAGCGCATGGATCTTCTGCAAGATGGGATTCGACGGCATGCCGTCCAGAGGGAATACATCGATCCACACATAGGTCTCGATCGGCTTATTTGCGATGTGCTGCACCAGTCTGTAGTTCTTGTTCAGTACCTGGCAGGCATAGACCGGCCGTTTCGTTACCGGATTCACACGGTAATGTGAAATCGTCATCTCCTCCGGCAGTTCACGCATAGCTGCCCACATAAACCGGTTGTACCAGGGTCTGGGGATCCCGATATCGATATCGTCATCCCAGGGAATAAAGCCCTGATGCCGCACGGCACCAAGGAGCGTGCCGCCTAAAGCGTAATAAGGAATCCCGTGCCGTTCGCAGATCTCCACGGTTTTTTTCAGCATATCCAGTTCAATCGTCTGAAGTTTTTTCAGTTCGCTCGTTTCCACGATTTTAAGCTTATTCTCCTTTTTTGTCGTTTTTCTCAAAAACGGACGTCTCCGGCAGCAGGCTGGCAAACGCGCCGTTGATCATCTCTTTTGCCCGTTCGAAATCCAGGTCCTCCGCCTCGTTGATGCATACCATGGTATAGGCTGCACTCCGGATCAGTTCTGCCGCCTGCTCTGCATTTTCGTCCGAAAGACGGATGAGGTGTCTCCTTTTTCCCCAGCTGTAGGGCGTATACATCCCATTTACATACTGATGATGCTGGAAGACATACTGATTGACATCCCGGTCGCTCCTGAATCTGGACCGGCATGTCGCGTCAAGCCAGCTGCCGCTCTGTTCCCAGACAGCGGCAAGCGTTTCCTTCCGGTAACTGTTTGGCATATGCCCGCTCTCAAAGCCGAAGAAACGGTCTCTTCTGAGGCTTTTGAACATCAGGTTCTGCATCATTCCTCTGGGATCCGCCGGAGAATAGAACTTTTTCCGCTGTTTTTTCAAAACCGCTGACCGGCTGTAGTGCTCATTCAGCAGAATGATGTTGTTGGCCAGCACATGCGCAAAAACCGGGTCATATACGCTGTAGGGCGATTCGATCGCATAGTCACACGGAAGTCCGCCCGAAAAGAACTGCTCAGGTCTGACCGGCTGCAGGAGGAAGGTATCATCATTAAAATACACGAACTGTTCGGAAAGTCCTTTGATCCTGTGCAGATTCAGCTCGATCGGATGGGAACTGAATACCGGCAGGTATTTTTCCGGAATATAATCCTTATGGCTGACAAGGACCAGCTTTTCGCAGGCTGGGTCGATCCAGTCAGGCACCTGATCATCCGTGACCAGAAAAACTTTCCGGACCCATGGGGCAAATTTCTCCACACTTCTAAACCAGTATCTGAGATTATCCCAGCTCCGATAGCGGATCAGCCTGCCGTCCGCACCTTCGCCTGTCCGGTACCTGGCTCTCTTTTCCTGCCAGAGCGGGTCTGTCCCGTCCACATAGGTGATCACAAAATCAATTTGTTCTGTCATTTTGCTTTTTCCTTCCGTCAGGCTTTCCATCCGCTCCCGGTCTCAGATCCGGATGCTGCTGTCCGCCTTGTGCTGCCGGCGGAATTCTTTGGGCGTCATGTGGTATCTCTCCCGGAAGATCCGGTGAAAATAGCTGTGGTTCTCATATCCCACCCGGTCGATGATGTCGCTGATCGCCAGATCTGTCTCACAGAGCATCCCCACGGCCTTGCTCAGCCGTTTTCTCTGCAGAAGCTCCTTGAAATTGCCTCCGGCAGATTTCTTGATCATACGGCTCAGCGTATGCTCAGGCAGGTGAAGTTTCTGGCAAAGCTCCGTCAGCGTGCCCGAAGCATAGTTTTTCTCGATATAGTTCATCGTCGTCATGACGACCATATTTTCATACTGATTGGGGGACAGAGTATCCGCCCGCTGCACCGAATCCAGAAGATACATGAACAAAAGGCCCATCGTCGTCTGGTTGATGCGGTTTTTATCCTGCTCTCCCATGACCAGAGACCAGATCATATTCTCTACCAGATTCTGGATCTGGAGAACATCAGACACCTTGAAATAGAGATATTCACCCTTCTGCTCGCCTTTACGCAGCGTGTTTACGATGAACTCCGCAAGAATGTTGTTGGGCCCGATCATTTCCGAGGCAACATCGAAAAACTCCGGCAGGATGATGAAATTGATGACGATGTCATTCTTGCCGGCCGGCAGGATCTCATGCCTGGTGTACTGGTTCAGAAACAGAAGCTCTCCCTTGTGAAGTGTGATCTCGGCTCCTCCGATGATATTGGTGACGGAACCCTCGCACACATACAGCACCTCCACATAGTTGTGCCGGTGCAGAGGAAAATGCGCAAATCGCGTGTGGGTACGGACCGCGATCAGCTGTCCGGTCGCCAGCATCTTTGCCGCATCGATGGTAAATTCCTCACCGGAAGCGTAAAGCTGTTTTTCGATACCGGCAGTTCCATCCATGATACGCTGTTCTTCGTCTGTAATCTCTCCAAGGCGCCGGAGCAGTTCTTTATTCATCTGTTTTCTTCCTGAATACGACCCATTTGCTCAGAATATAGTTTCCAATGATGACAAGCAGCTGGACAAAAAGCTTCATGATCTTATCGTTGAAGCCGCATACCGACACCAGCAGGGCCATCAGCCCCATCTCCAGAAGGAGTGTGCCGACCCGTGCCGCATAAAATGCCGCTGCTTCACCCAGCCTGTCGGGATTTCTGCTCTCAAATACGAACCGGCGGTTGGTAAAATAGGCAAATGTGACCGCACCGATCCAGTTCAGAATGTTCGCAGCCTGCAGCTGTACAGGATCCGCAGGATCCAGCACGGTCAGCACCAGTGCATAATAGATCGCCAGCCCTACGAGCGTCGTCAGTACACCAACGACCAGGTAGCGTATGATCTCTTTCTTTGCCCTGATCTTCTCTGCATCTTCCATGCCGCTCTCCCGTTCCTGTATAGCCGCATGTCTGCGGCCTTCTTCCCTCCTACCTTACTCCATCCGCCCGTCTTTCGCAAGAAAAAGCGGCTGAGCGCCGCAGGATATCTGCAGGCTCAGCCGCCATATAAATCATTTTCCCAAAGTCAGTTACGGAGCGTTCCGTTTTCTGTGATTCAAAGATCAGGCTGCCTTCTTTGCTGCCTGTTTTCTCAGAACACCGATCGCCTCGATGACCAGGATAACTGCCAGAATGACCATGGCAAGTGCGAAGATCAGCTGGAACCAGTCACCCCATACAGCCTCGCCTGCGCCGATGGCGCCAAACTTCTTTATGATGGTCAGGATCAGGCTGGTGATCGTTGCCACAAGCATGAAGGCCATCGGGAAGAAGAACATCTTGTTGTTCTTGCCAACTTCGCCGAGCCATGCGCAGACAGCCATCAGAGCAATACCTGCAAGAAGCTGGTTCGCCGCACCGAACAGACCCCAGATCTGGCTCAGGCTGAGACCGCCAAGGATACAGCCGATAATGACCATAACCAGCGTGCCGACCAGCGGATGAGTCAGGGCTTTGCGGATGCCGGTGGCATCCTTGTAGGAAGCCTCATCCTCTTTGAGGAAGAGCTCAGAGAACATGAAACGGGACAGACGGGTACCGGTATCCAGAGATGTCAGAGCAAATACGGATACGGCCAGAGTCAGCAGTGCATAGATGGTGCTGTAGATGGCGCTTCCCTCGACACCGAACATCAGAGCAATACCGCCGGCGAAAGCAGCAGAGGGAGAACCAAACTCGCCTGCAACATACTTGTCAAATACCATACCTACAGCGATCAGGGAGATAACGCCCAGAGCGGACTCGATCAGCATGGAGCCATAACCGATGGCCTTCGCATTGCCCTCGTTGTCGAGCTGCTTGGAAGAGGTACCGGTAGAGATCAGAGAATGGAATCCGGAGCATGCGCCGCAGGCTACGGTGATAAACAGGGTCGGGAACAGAGTTCCAAGATTGTTGGACCAGCCGGTGAATGCCGGAAGCTGGAAGGTGGTGCTGCCGGTGAACGCGGAAAGGATGATGCCAAGGATGGCAACGATCATCATCGCGTAAAGCAGGAAGCTGGACAGATAGTCACGGGGCTGCAGCATGATCCAAACCGGGATCAGAGAAGCGATGGTGATGTAAGCGCCGATAAAGACGATCCATGCGGTTCTGCCCATGGCGAAGCCGACGTTCATGCCGATCGCGATGATAACAACGATACCGATGACACCGATGATGGTGGCCGGACCGGTCTTCATGCCGCCCTTATTGGTCATCATGCCGTAGGCGATCGCCAGGACGATGAACAGAAGGGAGATCATAGCCGTGGTCTGGTTGCCGGTGGGTGCGCCGACAAAGCCGAACTGTCCGGCGTCAGCTGCCGTCATGAAGGTACCAGCAACGACGTTAACGAAGGATGCAATAACCAGGATAAGAACAAGGAGGGCAAAAACAATGAACAGCTTCTTTGCTCTCTCGCCCATGGAATCCTTGATGATCTCACCAACGGACTTGCCGCCGTGACGTACGGAAGCAAACAGAGAACCGAAGTCCTGAAGACCGCCGAAGAAGATGCCGCCGATAACGCACCACAGGAATACGGGCAGCCATCCGAATACGGAAGCCTGGATCGGTCCGTTGATCGGGCCTGCACCTGCGATGGATGAGAAATGATGTCCCATAAGGACTGCCGGGGGAGCGGCCAGATAGTCAACACCGTCCTCCATGGTCTTTGCAGGGGTCTCTCTGGACGGATCGACACCCCACTCCTTAGCCAGCCAGCTGCCGTAGGTGACATAACCGATCACCAGCAGAACGATAGCAGCAAGGATAATAAGTAATGCTGTCATGTTTCATATCCTCCTAAAAAAACTAAGATAGATTTATTGCTTAAAGACCTGCGCAAGATGGTCGCCCGTGCGGTTATGGGTCTCCTTTCCTGTCGACAGCTCATAAACAATCGTGTGGTTGTCGCTCCAGCCCCGAAGGCCAAAGCGGTAGCTCTTGTAATGTCTGGTCTTCTTCAACAGCTTCGCAGCATCCGGATCAACATGATTTGCCAGGATCACCAGGCTGACATCCGAATTCCGGTGATGCTCACCGATTTCCGCTCTGGAAAGTCCGTCCTCCCAGGAGATACGGTCGAGTTCCTCGAAAGCCGCCTTATCCAGGCGGTCTACCGTGGCAAAATAGACAAACTCTCTGCTGTCGGCCTCAGACACCTTTGCACTCTTGATTAGAAAATACTGCTCATCATGCAGGCGGAATTCCGCCTCCGCCGCAAAAGGCTCCAGCGGTGTTGACCGGTTGACGTTGTAATACCCGGAATACGCCTTCAGCACCTTCTCCAGAAGAGCCTTCATCTCCTCTGTTTCCACTACATAATTGGGATTCATCCGGCAAAGGCCTCCTCCGTCTTTGGAGGACACACGCTTGGCGTGCCCGGCATCTTTTCCTTCAGAACCTCCATCAGGATCTTCGCTGCACGGTTATCCGGCAGGGCAATGGCCTCCAGCTCCTTTTCACCGGTCCGGATCACCAGGCTGGCGTCCTCGAACTCGCCCTTGCCGCAGCACATCTTGGCCGGAACCAGCTCGATCCGCTTATAAAACCTGGTGATGTCCGAATAAGGGATATACCAGGTCTTCAGACCCCTGCGGAAAAACAGGCATGTAGCCCCGATGCTGACCACACCAATTCCTCTGGCGGATCTATACTCTTCCTGCAAAAGTTTTTCATCCAAATTGTTTATAACGGGATAAAATTTCATGTAATACTCCAATTATTTCGTAAAAAGTATTTTAGCACCACATGCATAAAAGAACAACGTCTAATTTATATTTTCTTTATACTTTTTTTAGAAAGTTTATATATCTACGAATATTTATCTGTGTATTCGTATATTTTTAGTCCTTATCGTGAATTACTGCATCTTTATGCGTGTGGGCCGTCTGTCCCGTATGCATAAAAATACGGCCGGACATGAGCAGTGACGCCCATATCCGGCCGGTGTAAAACAGACCGCAGAACATTTGAAAAAGGCTGGTGCGCAGAGCAATGTGCACATAAAATATTCTTTCGGGATCGCTCTCGCTGGTCCAAAGCGCAGCGGTACTAAGTCGGAATGTTCCGTTCCTCCAAGTACCGGCGCTGCGGATGTCCCTTCAGAATAATTTATGCACACCTGTTTGCTCTGCGCACCAGCCTTTACGTACTGTATCTATACTTATTCTCGCCTTACAGGCGGATACCCTCCTGCTCGATCCGGTGGAAAAAGAGGACCTTCTTCAGCCGGAATACGACCGTGTCACTGATCTCCAGATGGTAGTTCGGGAGCAACACCTCTCCGCAGGATACCGGATATCCGCGGAATTTCTTCTTTTCCTTCAGATACGCGGCATTGCTGTCAGTGACCGTCCGGAGAAAAATCTCGGATATCTCAATATCGGATGTGTTTGCAGTTGCCACATCCACAACGATGTTGTGCTGTTTTTTTCCTTTCAGATACGCCTGAAGATCCGGCTCGATAATGATCTCCATACCGATTCTCCTTACCTGCTGCCCTAATCCATCTGCAGGAATTCCGGATCGACATAGTCGGTCAGCTGCCGGCGGATATAATCCAGCGAGAAATTCGGATAGGTATCCGTTATGCCGTGGGCGGAAGCCTGGGCGGAGGTGTATCCTTCAAACCAGGTGACATGACAGTCTGTGCCGTTCGTCCCGTAATCGGTGATCAGCGGGATCAGCTTTGGATCCACGATCGTGACCTCGGGATCGCTCTCCTTTGCCCCCTCGTCGCGGAAGCGGAGGGTGCAGTCCAGGGCCAGGCCGATCATGTTGTCTGCCGACTGCTGGGTTGAGATGAAGTTTCCGAGGGAGTACGCGCAGAAGACCTTTCTGCCGTCCTCGGTCTCGATCCATTCCGCATCCTGGATCACATGCGGGTGACATCCGATGATCAGATCCGCGCCGCAGTCCGCAACGAACTGGGCTTCCTTGCGCTGGTCATCTGTGATCGTATGATCGTCTTCTGTTCCCCAATGACAGCTGACAACAACAGCGTCTGCCGCCCGGTCTGCGATCTCGATCTGCTCCTTGATGATGTCGGTCTGCCAAAGGTAGATGACCTCGGCCGTCGCTCCTCTTGGTGCGGAGGCACTGTCATCCCCGTTTGTCATCTCGGTATAGGTGAGGAACGCAACCGTCTTGCCATTGCTGCAGCGATAGATCGGAATGTCGTTGTAGGCGACTGTTGTTTCCGCCGGAACGGTAACCGTATATTTTTCGCCGGTATAGACGACCTCTCCATATTCATCAAAGTAATAGATGTTGCCCTCGCCGTCGGTTCCCCGCCAATTGCCCTCTTCGTCATAGTAGGCATAATTGGTGTAGGTCTCCTCGTATGGCTCAGAGCCTTCCACCGTCACCACATCCCACAGACCGGTCACAACGATGTCGTCGGGCATCTCGATCTGCCAGAAATTCAGTGTTGCCTCGATTCCCTCCACGCCCAGATCGTAGGAATGGTTGTTGCCGATGCTGAACACATTAAAGCCGGCCTCATACAGCGCCTCTCCGCATGCGGCAGGTGTGGAAAAATACGGATATCCCGCCGGCTCGATATCGTCATTGATCAGTGTCTCGCAGTTGATCCATGCGATCTCGTGCTTTTTGATAAAGGATTTGACATCCTGGTAGGTATAGGTGAAATCATAGCCGCCGTTCAGGCTTCTCGCCTGGGCCTGCTCATAGATCCTTGGATGGATCAGATTGTCACCGACCGCAGCCAGTGAAACATCATTTTCTGTGTTCTCCTCGGGCACTGCTTCCGTGGACGTGGAAGATACCGCGCTGTAATCCGCAGAATTGGTGATGACCTTCTCACCCTGCCCGCCGTCATCTCTCCTGCCAAGCGCACAGCGCACAAGCAGGATGCCGCAGAGGATCACAACTGCCGCCAGCACGAGCAGGCGGATCATGCGTACCCGCTTCCTCCTGGCCTGTTCCTTCCTTTTTCTTGCTGCGCGGCGCTTTTTGCGCTCTTTACCCTCGCGCTCCGCTTCCGCAAGTTCCTGCTCCATCTCCTGGATATCGCCCCGACGGTTGGTATACCGCCTGGGTGTAAGATTTTGATCATACTGGATCTCATCGGAACTGCGCGTCCCTGAAGCTCTGCGCCTCGACGCACTGCTTCTTCCGGTGCTTCCTCCGGAACCGGCCGTTCTCCGCGTTCTGCCGGAGCCGGAGCTCCGCTCCCCCGTTCCGCGGGATGCCGGATCGGCCGACCGGCTTCCGGACCTGGTGCTCCGCCTGTGCCGCTCAGCGTCATTTCCTGAATTGTCTGTATATCTGGTCACAATAAATTCTCCATACCCTTACATAACCCCTAGTAACCCAATTCGCATTATACCATTTTTTTCCACAAGAGTATAGCCAAAAAGAGAGGGCCGTACAAGGCACCGCGCATCTTACCCATGCTGCGAATGCTTCTTGCACTGCCCTCTCTGCAAATTCTATCCCTGCTGTTTTGGGGGATTCCCCTGCCCGGCTCTCAGCCGCCCAGGCTTGTGCCTGCAGCAGATGAATCCACTGCCGTCAGAGAAGTCCCGTTGGCCGCTGCATCTGTTCCGCCGCCAACCATTCCTTCCGAGCTGGTACCAGGATCAACATAGCTCATGGAAGTGGAACTGCTTCCATCGTCGATAAAGGAGCTGCCGGATACGACCGATGAGGAAGATGTGGAACCATCATCTATTGTGCCGTCATCTCCTGTAGAGGAAGAAGTGGACGTCTCCGAAGAGGTGCTCACCGGATCTTCCGGAATGACAGGCTCCAAAGAGGATGCCGAAACTGCAGAATCATCCGTGCTGTCCGCTGTCGTTTCTCCGGCATCCGTCTGCGACGATGAGGATACAACCTCCTCTGCCTCCAGCTGTTCTTCGGCTTCCTCGTATGCCTCCATCTCATCCTCGTTTGGCTGAATATTGTCGGAGATAGCGTCATCCGTCAGCTCATCTGCAGCAAAGCTGCGGACCGTAGGATTGATGACCTCGCCATAGATGAAGCGCTGCAGCTCGGCAGCATTTGCGGCCAGATCCGGAACGAGAACAGACATGCCCCGGATAGAGCGGGATTCATAAAGCCCGTTCACCGGCAGACGCATCTCCTCATCACGGATGCCCATATCATTGGAAAGAACTGTATAGATAATGCCCAGAAGCTTAGGCGCGGAGATATCTGTCGTGATCGTCGGAAGAACGCTGGCTGCAAAATCCAGCAGTGTGAATACATTGCTCTCTTTTGCCTTCTTAAAAGCGATCTTCATCAGTCTGCGCTGACGCTCGGTCCGCTCGTAATCCGAATTACCTACGTACCGCATCCGGGCGTACTCCAGAAGCTGACCGGGGGACAGGGAATTGACACCCTCCTTCAGCGGGCCGTTCAGATAACCCTCATCCAGGGTACCGTCCAGGAAATTGGTATTCATGTATTCTGCCTCGGCTGCATTCAGCTCGACATCCAGCGGAGCCAGCTTTGAAATAGCCGTGAGGAATCCTTCGAAATCAACCTCAACATTGCCGTCGATCACGACGCCGAAGTCCTCCAGGATGACCTGATCCAGAAGCTCCATGCCGCCGTATACATAGGCAGCATTGATCCTGGTGGCGCCATACCCTGAAATCGGAACATACAGATCACGCATCAGGGAGGAAAGACCGATCTCTCCGGTCTTCCGGTTGATGCTGCAGATGATCATCGTATCTGAGCGCGTACGCACAGATTTGTCCTCGCCTTCCCGTCTGTCCTGCCCGACGATCAGAATATTCGTGATCTCCTTATCCTGAAGAAATGTCTGATCGATCTTGGACATGTCATATTCTTCAGCGGACAGTGCGCTGACGCTTTCCGCTGTTACCTGTACAGACTCCGCCTCAAGCGCAGCATCATTCACATCGGCAACCGTTACAGAAGAAGCCTGCTTTCCGCATCCACTGAACATTGTCATTGCAAACAGTACAGACAGCACGATAAATGCCGTAATCCGTTTTATTTTTCTCATCTCGTTTTTCCTGTTCTTATACAGAATTTTTCTCATACAGAGGATCTGACACCCGCCTGCAGGGTTCTGTCATTTCCCGGCCAAACACAGGCAACACCCCTTATACTATCATGTTTTCTGTGCTTTTCAAGCAGGTTTTCCCTGCTTTGTAGTATTTTTGTAACATTTCAGTCACTTTTTGCCTGTTCTGTCCGTTTCTTAGTGCGAATTCCCCACGAATTGGTTATAATAAGACAGTCACCCGCCAATTTCCGTCTGCACGGTGCTTTTTTCCAACAGCAGGCGGCCAGCGTCTCTGCCGGAGCCAGTCATCATGGAAGCGGAAAACCGAAAGCACTATCTGTATATCGACATTATCCGGATCCTTTCTCTCTTTCTCATTATCGTCTATCACTATATGATCGAAGCAGAGCTGGTGGGCACATACTATTTCACCTACCGCGGGATCCCGTATGCTGCCCCAAATCTGCATATAGCCATGGTCGGCGTGGCGCTGTTCTTTATGATCTCCGGAGGCGGACTCATGCTGGGAAGTCAGAAAGATTTTTCTGCTGTCCGTTATTACAAAAAACGGATCCGCCGGATCATGATCCCGTTCTACCTGACGTATCTGGCCGTTTTTATCCTGACCTTTATCGGCAGGCAGGAATCTCCCTTTGCAGGGAAGGAGATCCCTCCCTGGCGCGTTGTGCTGACCCTGGCCGGCATGGATGAATACCTGAGCTCCTTTGGCGTCCAGACCTTTACTCTCGGCATCGGAGAATGGTTCCTGGGCTGCCTGATCCTGCTGTACCTGGCGTTCCCGCTGGTCCGCCTGTGCGTTCTCAAAAAGCCGGTCCTCACGTTCATAGCCGTAACCGTATGCTATGTTGTTTTTGTTCTCAATTATCCCCTGCCCTATCCCGTGCACACCTGCCTGCTGATCAAGTTCTACGACTTCTTCCTTGGCATGTACATGGTCCGCTGGCAAAAATACATCAAAAAGCCGGTCCTTCTTCTTACCCTGCCGGTGATCCTTGTGTGGCTTCTCTGGCCGGTCGAACTGCCGATTCCGTCCGCCTTTTCCAATAATATTATATCAGCTGCTCTCTTTCTGACGCTGATGCAGGGGGAGGAGCTCTTCCAGGCTATTGTAAAGCCGAATGGTCTCCTGGCAAAGCTGTGCAGCATAAGCTATGAGGTTTTTCTTGTCCATCACTTTGTGATCTATCACTTTGATGATTTTTATGAGGGCATTGAGCTCCCGCTCTGGCAGGCACTGCTCATCTTCCCTGCCGAACTGCTGGTAATCATTCTTGCTGCTCTACTGTTGAAAAAGGCAGAGCAGCTTACCTGCTCCGCCTTAGATAAATTAAACAAACGCCTTTAATATGTACTTTCCCCACACCTTAATTTCCAAACTTCGCAATATTGCTGGCGGATCCTGAGGTGAAAAGTTCCAGCATTTCCAACGGATCATTGTTTCGTCAGATTTCTTACCCATTTATATTTACGGAAGCGGAGCATGACCCAGGGGATCTTGCCCACCTCATCCAGGCAGGTGCAGGCATAAACCAGAAGAACCGGCCAGTGGAACACAAAGGCTCCCAAAAGTGCCAGCGGAATGGCGATGCCCCACATGCACACAGCAAGGCTGTACATATCAAACAGGGTATCTCCTCCTCCATCCAGCACGCCGTTAATCGTGATCGTGTTGACGCAGCGCCCGATCATGTAGACCGCCATGATGACCATCATGCCGTTCAGATAGCTGCGGGCGGCATCGGAAAGGATGACCACGCGGGCGACAAACGGGATGACGGCCAGCACCAGTACGGTAGAAATAATGCCGACGATGTAGGAGTCCTTCATCAGACGGATACCGTACGCCTTTCCTCGCTCCAGCTTTCCTGCGCCAAGTTCATTGCCGACGATAATGCCGGCCGCTGTGCCGATGCCGTTGCATGCGCAGCAGATCAGATCCCGGACCACCGCGGCAACCGAGTTGGCCGCTGCCGCATCCGTGCCCATATGTCCCATGATCGCTGTATAGGAGGTGAATCCGACGCCCCAGAGCAGGGAGCCGCCAAGAAGCGGCAGAAACTGCCGGCGGAAATCAACGGAAAGTGTCCGGTCACCCGAAAACAGGCGGCTGATCTCCGGACGGATATAGCCTGCGCCGGCTGAGACCATAAGGCACAAAGCCAGCTCGATCACACGGGATATGGTCGTTGCCAGCGCCGCGCCCCTTGCTTCCATCGCCGGGATGCCAAACAGGCCAAAGATCAGGACGGCGTTGAACAGGATGTTCAGAATGACGGCACTGCTGCTGATCCAGGCACTGGGCGTGACGTGATCTGTCACCTTCATCATCGCCAGATAGCACTGGGAGATCCCGGTCAGCAGATAGGACCAGCCAGCGATCTGCAGATACATGCTGCCGATGTGGATCAGTCCGGGATCCGAAGTAAAGATCTGCATCAGAAGTCCCGGTGTCAGCTCACACGCCGCACAGAACAGGATGGAGATGCAGCCGGCATACCGCAGCATCAGATGAAAAAGCTTCTGCATCGTCTGATGATCCCCTTTGCCCCAGTACTGGGCGCCAAGGATCGAGCCTGCCGTAGTGACGGCAAACACAAACATATTCTGGATAAACTGGATCTGCGTGGCCAGTGAGACTGCCGTCATCTGTTCCTGGGCGATCCGTCCCAGCATAAATGCGTCGCAGGCGGCTACCAAGGCCTGCATCAGGCTCTGAAAGGCGATAGGCGCGGCGATTGCTGCCAGCCGACGGTAAAAAAGTCTCTTGTCAATCTGCTCTGCTGTATGTTCTGTCATATCTATGATGCTCCTGACATGCCCGCTGCACGCAGGCGGTAATCTTAGAGTATCTTGCCACAGATCCATTTGCCAGTCAAAGCGAAATTTAAAGGAGGGATAACATACCAGACATTTCGTACATAAATATTCTTCCGGGAACGCTCGCGCTCGGTCCTCACGCAGCGGTACTACGTCGGAATGTTCCATTCCTCCAAGTACCG
>DFFG01000047.1:0-235 GCA_002368795.1 Eubacterium sp. UBA3782 | reverse complement strand
GCGGATGTTCCCTGCAGAATATTTATGTACGATTGCTGTCTGGTATGCCATCCCTCCTTTTCGAGCATCCTGCCTGGCGTCATACCTCAAGCATTTCTGCGCCCTGTTTCAGGTATTCTGTGATAGACAGGTGCTGCGGGCATGCCTTCTCGCATTTCTTGCAGCGGATACAGTCGGATGCCATATGGCCTTCGGATGTGACTTCCCGGTATGCCGAAATGGCTGCCTCTCTCTG
>DFFG01000018.1:18214-31430 GCA_002368795.1 Eubacterium sp. UBA3782 | reverse complement strand
ACAGCGGAGACGCAGACGCGCACAGTGGGAGGTGCTTACGCACCGTGCGCGTCGCGGCAAGAACGCCGAGGCGTTCTTGAAACAAACAGAAGCCTGCACACTCGCCTTACAAATGGCGAGAATACAGGCTTCTGTTTTTCTTTTTTCTTTATACTCTGCTATTTATATCTTGTTTCTTATATCTTGCTCTTTATACCCAGCTCTTTATATCCTGCTCTTTGTATCTCGCTCTTTATATCCTACTCTTTTATCCTGCCCCTTATATCCTGATAATTATACTCTGCTTTCATGGCAGGAGAAATAAATGATCTGGTAGGTTTCTGCAGCTTTGGCAAGCAGTCGTCTGGCGCCTTCCAGCTTTTTCCCGTCCAGGTTAACGAAGGGATCGTCCATGATGAGGAAGGGCTTTTCTCCCTCGTACATGACGTCTGCCATAGCCAGCCGCCTGCAGAGGCCTGCCATATCCTGCCAGCCTTCGCTCAGTGCCCCGATCGGGCGCTGGGCTCCGGCCTCACGTATGGTGAGCTCCAGGTTGGCATCCATGCGGAACTGTGATCCGTCCTCTCCTGAGAGCACCATATACCAGCGGTCAAAGGCTTCCTTTACAGGTCCCATATATCTGGCCGAAAACTGGATCTTTGCCTGCTCGAGGTATGACTTTGCGGCTGATGCGATCTCGTATCGGTGCTGCAGGTTCTTTAGTGTCTCGCGGCTTTCTTCCAGCTCTGCTTCGCCGGCAGCGATTTCATCGAGCTCTTCATTCAGCTCTCTTTCCTGACGCACACAGCCGGCCAGAAGCTTCTGGCATTTTTCCAGCTCTTCCTGGCTGTCGACCAGAGCGGCATTCAGCTCCTCCAGGGATCGTCCGCTAAGCAGGACCGGGCGTCTTTCTTCCGCTATCTCGTCTTCGGATCCGGCACCTTCGCCAGATATATAGTTCTTCCTAGATGGTCTGGTCTGGGGCGCTGCTGCTTCCAGCTTTTCCTGAAACTCTTCTCTTGCCCGGCGTCTTTCCCGGTATTCCTTCTGCAGCATCAGCAGATTTCTCCTGCAGTCACGCAGGCTGCGGAGCTGGGAGCGCATATCCTCCTGGGGCTCGATCCCCAGCCCGGCAATGTAAGCGCTGACTCTGGCCTGCCGGTTCTCTGCCTTCTCCCGATTCTTTTCCTGCAGCTTTATGCGCTCCTCAAGCGCATGGTACCGCTGTACATCCATGCGCAGCTGCTGAAGCCTTGCGGCAGGATCTTCTGTCTGATCCATGTCCGGATAGTATTTCTGCAGGAAGCTGCGCACTTCCTGAAGCTGCTTCTCCCTGGCTTCTGCACTGCTGCTCTCCCGGTATTCCCGGTACCGCTGCTGCAGTGCTGTATATTCCCGGATCTCACTTCGCAGCTCATACAGGCTGTCGGCGATCTCTTCCTCCTCTGCCGTTATCCCTGTGCGCTCCAGGAACTCCTGCATGACCTGATCGACCTTTGCGATCAGCTGCTCGTCCTCTTTTATGGCCTTTTTTTCTGCCCGGTAATCATCGACCGCCTCGCGGAAGGCTGCCTCTTCTTCAGAGATTCCATCATCAGTTTCCACATTTCTGTTTTCCAGGACCAGGTTGACGATGACGGCTCCAAGAAGCAGAATTCCCAGGGCCATCATGATCACCGACAGCATACCCAGAGTAATCTCCGGGCTTCCGTTAAAGGCTGTCCGGAACACTTCACCAATTGCCTGGAAGATCCCTTTGTGCTCCATGACGATCTTGTAGATCAGACCCGAAAGCAGAAGGCCGATCACCAGCAGGGCACAGCCAAGGAAGACCGCAAGCCTGCGCAGCGGCGATCCGGTCTCTTCCGATTCCGCGCTGAGGTTCTCATCGTAATACCTCTGTGCTTCCTCCTCCGCCATCCGGATCTCCAGTTCTTCCTTTTGGGTCCGCAGCATCCCCTGTACGGCTTTCAGGCTGCTCCTGCGCGCATCCAGGTTTTCCTTTTTCCTTGTCCGCTCGCTCCACTCGCGGATCAGACCCGAAACTTCCTCCTCGGTGGGAAGATACTCTTTGAATCGCTCCCGGAAGGCTTTCCTTTTGCGATTTTCCTCTTCGGACAGCCGTCTGGCCTTCAGGGCAGCGCCTTCTTCTCTGGCACTGCGCAGCTTATCCTGTACAGCGTTCAGTTCCTCTTCAGCGGGAACACCCTCCTCAAATTCGGCATAAAGCTCCTGCCAGGTCTCCCGTTCCTTTGGCTGCAGCGCGTACATGCTGTCCTCGTCATCATCGGGCTTAGTGCCTTTGGAGGCCTCCTCCATCCAGAAGTCCAGCTCAGCCGTATCCGGCACCTTTCCCGGAAACATAGCCCGCTCCTCCCGGAACTGCTCCAGCGCGCGGTCCTCTGCCTTCTTCAGAAGCTCCAGCTGATCCAGGCCGGACTGCATATCCTTCTGTTTGCCAAGCTCGCTCATCTCCGCCTGCAGGCTGCGCATCTCACGGGTGATGCTGCCGATCCGTTCTTCACAGCGTTTCTTCTCTGTCTGGACATTTTCCAGCGCATTCTCCAGCGTCTCGCGGCCGCTGATACTCGACTCCAGCGTGGCGATACGCGTCTCCAGACGGCTGATCGTTCCGGTCTTTCGAGATGGAGATAAGCTGTCCAGTTCGCTTTTCAGACGCCCCGCCGCGGTGGAAAATGCCTTCATGTCGCTGCTCTCATCCGCGATGCCGCCGATCTTTGCACTGATCCCGGGCGTAACCTGTGTGGCGCAATCCTGCTGTCCCACGAAGATCGTCCGGACAAAGGAATCCCGGTCGATGGCAAAGAGGGTCTCTCCCGGAACATCGCCAAGATCCTTGACCGGCAGATTGGTCTCCGGATCCGTGACAAGGCAGGTATCCTCCCTTGGATCTCTCGTTCCGAAGGTCCGCTCGATGCGGTAGTGTCTGCCGCCGGCAGAAAGCAAAAGGCTTCCGCCGTACACACTGCACGTCCAGGGAGCAAACCGACGCCGGTCATTTTCCAGCTCGCTCTTTTTTCTCTCGTTTCCAAAGCCGTAAAGCATAACCAGCAGGAAGGATGCCAGCGTGCTTTTTCCCCAGCCGTTATCCTCAAGAATCGTATTGAGGCCGCCGTCCAGATCCCGGTCATAACCGGTCAGCTTTCCAAATCCATCGATATGTACATGCAGAAGCTTCATCCGTTCAGCTCCTCTCCGGCCAGTGCACAGATCCCGCAGCGGATGATCTCGGCCTTTCTATCCTCATCAAGCCCCTCGTCTGCCTTAACCAGCCGGACGAATTCGCCCTTCAGAGAGGCATCCAGGGCAAAGGCATCATAGTCGATGACCGTCCGCGACCTGTCTTCGATGCGCACGGCAAAAAACTCCTCCTCCAGCAGATGGTCCAGCTGGTCCAGGTTTTTCTCACACTCCACATCGGTCTCCCCGGTCAGCACAAAGCGGACCATATCCCTTGCAGTCGGCACGGCAAAAACAGAGGAACCATCCTCTGCTGCTGCAGCTTTCACCGCCACATCCGCATTACCAGCCTGTATACTTGCATTCCCTGCAAGCCTCTGCCCATTACCTGGCAGTTTCTCTACATTGCCTGCCAGTATATTTGCATTACCTGCAAGCCTCTGCCTATTACCTTGCAGTTTCTCCGCATTGCCTGCCTGCATCTCCACATTACCTGCCAGCTTCTCCGCGTTATCTGCCTGCTTTTCTGCGGCAAGCGCGTACAGCCGATTCTTTATGGCACTGCGGATCTGCATGGTGTTCATACACCCGGTAATATCCACCGGTATCTCGATCACCTGACGAGAAGCAAAGGGGATAAATGTGCGGACAGCACTTCTTGCTGCCGTATCAATATCCAGGAGCATGAAGCCATGTTCACCGCACTCATCAAAGCCTCTGCCCTCCAGACACCCGGGATAGCACCAGAAGCCCGCAGGAGGCAGTTCTCCCTCTCTATGGGAGTGGATATGACCTAAAGCCAGATAATCGATCTGACGGCCCCTCAGAGCGCCCAGATGAATGATCTCTGCTCTGTCCTTTGAAGAATACTCCAAAAGCTGGCCGTGAAGCATCACGATCTGATACTTTCCGGCCCCGGTCATCAGCGTCGCATAGATGGTCGCAGCATTCTCCGGACACAGCACTACGCCGGAGATCTGTACCGCGCCGCCCCCATCCTCGTCTGCCAGCTCATAATGAGTCCAGCGCTTCCCAAAGGTCTTCAAATTCTCCGGACAGCCCTCCGGTCTTTCACCCGCAGAACGAATAAGAACATCGCCCTCATGGTTTCCAGGCAGATAGAAAAAGCGGATCTCCGGGTGAGCCGCGATGCTCTCAAGGACCGTATTCTTCGCCTGGGCAGACACACGCTTCCCGTCGAACAGGTCCCCTGCGATCAGGATCGCCTGTACATCATTATCCGCGGCATACTCCACCATATGGACAAAGGCTGACAGAAGCTCGTTTCTCCGTCTTGCCGCCTGTTCATTTGTCAGACCCGAGGTCATCCGCGAATCCAGATGCAGATCCGCACAATGTATGATCTTCACTGCTGTATCCTCATATCCGTCATGCTGTGCTTATCGTTGTAACCATTGCAAAATGGATGGCTGTTACTCTTTTGCCAGCAGCTTTTGCTGGCTGCTTTTGATGGTAGCTTTTGATGGTAGCTTTTGATGGTAGCTTTTGATGGTAGCTTTCGGTGTTATCCTATGCTGTTAACTTTTGCTCTCATCTTTCTAAGTATACTATATTCTCGGACGTACTGCAAAGCAGCAGAGCGCTGCAGGGAAATATGAAGGATGGCGTTCATGAAGCTGAGTTAATAATCACATTCCTGGCTCGACTGCGCCTGGAAAATTCTGCCCTCAACAACCATTTAAATTGAATAAGTGACTAAAATCTGCCCTATCACCGATTAGGGGCACTCATCTTCTTTCATCTCACATCAGATGAATGACTTGTATCTGCTCTATCACGATTCTTAGTCACTCATTTCCTTTCAGCTTACGACAGATGAATGACTTAAATCTGCTCTATCACGATTCTTAGTCACAATTTTCCATTCAACCCAAACTTGATGAATGACTTAAATCTGCTCTATCACAATTCTTAGTCACATTTCTTCATTCTACTCAAGTCAAAAGCGTGACTTGAATCTGCACTATCAAGATTCTTAGTCACGCTTTTTCATTCTACCCACGCCAGATGAATGACTTATATCTGCTCTATCACAATTCTTAGTCACACTTTTCCATTCACCCCAAGCCTGATGAATGACTTGAATCTGCTCTATCCAGATTCTTAGTCACGTTTTTCCATTCAACCCAAGCCTGACAAATGACTTGAATCTGTTCTATCACAATTCTTAGTCACGCTTTTCCATTCACCTCAAGCCTGATGGATGACTTGTATTTGCACTATCAAGATTCTTAGTCACTCTTTTTCCTTCAGCTCACGCCAGATAGATGACTTGAATCTGCTCTATCGCGATTCTTAGTCACTCTTTTCCGTTTTAACGAATTTCTATAGAGCGGACATGTTGATTTTGATCTCTGCGGTGTTTTTTCCTGACGCAAAAAGCCCGCCCGGGCGGGAGACTCTGTTTTGTCTCCGCCTGGGCGGGCCTTGTTCATCTTTTCTTCTGTCTTAGACGCTTATCTAAGCTACTCTCCTAAGCTGTCGGTCTAAGCCGCTTGCCTAAGCTACCTACCTTTACAGCCTGTTTAGGCTGCATGTTTATGTTTGGGCTTTTCTTCAGATCAGACGATGCATTTTCTGGGGCAGGCTTCTTTGCACTTGCCGCAGCTGATGCATTTGTCATAATCGATGACCGGGTATCCGCTGGCTGTGCTGATGGCGTTCTGCGGGCAGACCTTTTCGCATTTTTTGCAGGTGATGCAGCCGACCTTGCAGTTGGCCATGACCGGTTTACCTTTTTCGGGATTGACGCAGGCGATGTGTGCTGCGTATCCGTAGGGCACGTTGATGATCATGCCTTTCGGGCAGGCCTTCATACACTTTTTGCAGCCGACGCATTTTTCTTCATCGACTACGGCTACGCCTTTGACGATGGAGATCGCGTCGTAGTTACAGACCTCTACGCAGTCGCCGAAGCCTGAGCAGCCGAAGCGGCAGGATTTGGGTCCGCGGCCGGGTGCGTATTTGACCATGGAGCAGCGGTTTGTTCCGGAATACTCGTAGGTATCGGTCGTTCTTTCGCAATTGCCGCTGCAGCGTACGAATGCGACCATCCGCTTTACTTCTACTTCTTCTTCGTCGCCCATGATCTGTGCGATCTTTTCAGCGACGGGCGCCTGGCCGACCACGCAGGCCGTCAGGGGCGCTTCTCCTTTTGCGATGGCCTCTGCCAGAGCGCTGCAGCCGGCGTATCCGCAGGCACCACAGTTTGCTCCGGGAAGCACTTCCTTGATCGCCTCTTCCTTTTCATCTACCGGCACGGCGAAGGCCTTGCTGGCAGAGCCGAGGAAGATGGCAACGAATAATCCCACACCGCCGATCATCAGGGCGGCAACAATAATACCAATTGACATTTGTTCCTCCTCCCTGATCTTACTTCAGCGCTGAGAAGCCGAAGAATGCGATTGACATCAGCGCGGCTGTGACCATTACGATCGGGAATCCCTGGAAGGACTTGGGCACATCGTTGTACACCATCTTCTCGCGGATGTGTGACAGGATGAGGATAGCGATCCAGTAGCCGAGGGCTGTTGCGAATCCGAAAACAGTGCCGGTGAGAATACTGTAATCTTTCTGCACGTTCGTGATCGCCACACCGAGCACCGCGCAGTTGGTGGTGATCAGCGGGAGGTAGATTCCGAGGGCATCATACAGTGATTTCACGAATTTCTTCAGGAACATCTCTACGAACTGTACCAGGGCGGCAACGATCATGATGAAGACGATGGTCTTCAGATATTCAACGTGTGCCGGTACCAGGAGTACACGGTAGAGGATGCCGCAGACCAGGGAGGACAGGGTCAGGACGAAGGTAAGCGCCATGCCCATGCCGGACGAGGTCTTGGATTTCTGGGATACTCCGAGGAAGGAGCAGATGCCCAGAAACTGGTTCAATACGACGTTATTGATCAGACATGCGGATATTGCAATAAGGATCAGTTCCATGGATTACTCCTCCTTTCCTTTCTTTTCTTCATTGCTGCCAAGGGGTGCCTGCTTTGCATTGATTACCGGCTTATCCTCCTCGATGAAGGTGATCTTTCCGGCCTTTGCCAGGTTCTCTGCAGCCATGCGCTCGATCAGTGCTCTCTCGCGCTCATCTCTTGCCTTGGCAAGTTTTTCTTTTTCTGCCTTGAAGGATTCCTGAAGTTCAAGAGCCTTTCTTACGTTCTCGCGGGCATCAGCAACATCCTTCTCTGCTCTCTCAAGCAGCATCTTGGTCTCTCTTGCCTTGGCCTCCGCGCGAACGGCTTCCAGTCTTGCATCCTCTGCACGCTTGAGTGCTGCAGATGCCTCTTCTCTTGCGTACCGTACGTACTCGCGCATCTTTTCCTCGGTATGCTCGAACTCGGTCTCCTCTGCGGTCTTTGGCAGGGTCGTGAGTGCATCGCGCTCTCCCTCCGGCGTCTCGCCGGCTGCCTCTGCCTTGATGTACTGGGTGATGTGCTCGACAGCCTTCTGGGTCTCGGACTTCTCCGTATCCTTCTGTGCTGTCTTCTCGAGCTCTGCCTGTACTGCTGCGTCCGGAAGCTTCTCTGCTGCAGGCTTTGCTGCTGCGGCTGCCTTCTCGGCTGCGATCTTGTCCAGATCCTTCTTGCCAGCTGCCTTGGCCTCCTCGATGATCTTTGCCGTCTCGGCTTCCTTGCCGTCGCAGACGCCGAACTTCAGGCAGGTCTCGCAGTTGCCGCAGAGCTGCATGGTCGGATCCCAGGTCTTCTTATCCTTGCGTCCGACACCGATCTGGAGCTTGTTCATGACTGCGACCAGAAGACCGCAGACAAGGAAAGCACCAGGTGCCAGAACAAAGATGTTTACGGGAACATATCCGGCGGGGGTGATCTTCAGCCCAAGCCAGGTACCTGCACCGATGATCTCACGCAGGGAGGCAAGGACGAAGATAGCTGCCGTAAATCCGATGCCCATGCCGACGCCATCGAAGAAGGCGGGGATCGGCGGCATCTTGCCGGCGTATGCCTCGGCACGTCCCATGATGATACAGTTAACAACGATCAGGGGAATGTAAATGCCAAGTGCGGTATACAGAGCCGGGGTAAAGCCCTCCATCAGGAAATCGATCATGGTAACGAAGGAAGCGATGACCACGATGTAGGCGGGCATACGCATCTTCTTCGGAATGATATTTCTGAGGAGAGAAATCAGCAGGTTGGAAAGTGCCAGAACAACTGTGGTGGAAAGGCCCATGCCGACAGCGTTCATGGCTGAAGTTGTGGTCGCCAGTGTCGGACACATGCCCAGCGCCAGGACCAGAACCGGGTTCTCGGTAAATATACCGTTCCAGAGGCGTTCAACGGGAGTATCTTTTTTCAGCTTCATGATGCTCCTCCTTCCTCCAGACAGTTAACTGCCGCAAGAGCGCCGTTTACTGCGTTGGTTACTGCGTTCGTCGTTACGGTAGCACCGCTGATGACATCGATCTGATTTTCAGCTGTCTTGCCGTTCTTGACGTATTCGAGGTACTCGGCTCCGCTCAGTGCATCGAACTGATCGATGAACTCGGGATCCTTGGCCTTCATGCCCATGCCGGCTGTCTCGGCCAGCTCCAGGAAGGAAATGGCGTTTATGACGTTTGTCTCACCGGTCGTATCCACGCCGACCATGATCTCGATGTCTCCGCCGTAGCCTTCGTTGTTGGTCACATCGATGATGTAGCCCAGGACATTGCCGGATGCGTCGAGGGCCTTGTCTGCGCCCAGGACTTTGGTGGACTTTGTCAGGCCAAGCTGCTCCAGTGCAGCTGCAACGGCATCTGCGGGAACCTCTGCCTCTTCAAAGTGATCAGCGTTTTCAAATACAGCCTTCTGTGTGGCTGCTCTCGTCTCCGCCTGCTGGCGGGCGATGGGCTCTTCGGTCACCATATGGACAAGTCCAAGAAGGAGACCGGCGATCAGTGTGATGATCGTCAGGATGACGGCGTCATGCACGATGGATGTTTCTTTTTTATTCATGCCTTATTCGCCCCCTTCTTCTTTTTTACGATTCCGAAGGCGGTCGGGCGTGTGTAGTGCTCGATCATCGGAGTAAGGCAGTTCGCCAGAATGATCGCATAGGAAACACCCTCAGAGGAGTTTCCGATCATACGGAACAGCCAGGTCATTACGCCAAGGAACACGCCGTAGACGATCCGTCCGTTCGCCGTGATGGGCGAGCTGACATAGTCGGTCGCCATAAACCATGCACCAAGCATGAGTCCGCCGGCAAACAGCTCCTCCAGCATGAAGACGAAGGGATTGTCGTAGCCGCGGATGGTGGATGTGATCAGTACCAGGACAGCGAAGGTGCCAAGGTAGCAGACCGGGATCCTGAAGTCGATGACCTTCATGACCAGCAGGAAGATGCCGCCGGCCAGAAGAAGCATGGCGGATGTCTCGCCGATAACACCCTCGACATTACCAACAAACAGTGCGCCGAGATTGAAGTGGGCACCGGTCTTTAAGTATGCCAGCGGTGTCGCTCCGGAAAGGGCATCCGTGGTAGCTGCCACAGTGGTCACCTTGGAAAACAGGCCGCTGTGGGATGCGTAGGTGGTCATCTGGCTGGAGAACGAGATCAGCAGGAAGCATCTGGCTCCCAGTGCCGGATTCATGAAGTTCTGTCCAAGACCGCCGTACAGCTGCTTTACGATCACGATGGCGAAGACAGAACCCAGAACGGGGATCCACCAGTCGATCTCCGGCGGCATGTTCATGCCGATCAGAAGTCCGGTAAGGACTGCGGAGAGATCGCCGATCGTGTTTTTCTTTTTCATGATCTTCTCGTAGACATACTCTGCTGCTACAGCGGATGCAACAGACAGACCGAGGATCAGGAGCGTATACGGGCCGAAATTGAGCACGCCGAAGATGCATGCCGGCATAAGGGCCAGGATCACGTAAAGCATCAGCTTTGACGTGGTGATACTGTCTCTCACATGAGGAGATACAGAAACATGATATTTGTTTGCCATTTCTCTGCTCCTCCCCTTATCTTCTTCTGCTGTCTACGTATTTACGGCGCATAGCAGTGATGTTTGCCGCCAGCGGCCGCTTGGCCGGACATCCGTAGCTGCAGGAACCGCAGCTGACGCACTCCATGCCGTTGTACTCAAGGAACTTATCCATGTCGTTGTGCTCAGCAAAATCCGAGAGCTTGCTGGGCATCAGGCTGGCCGGGCATGCCTCCAGGCAGCGGCCGCAGCTGATGCATGCGGTCTCCTTCAGCTGCGCGACCTCGTCCTTCTTGAAGCAGGTCAGCGCGGTGAAGGTCTTGGTCACCGGAATATCCAGATCAGCAAGCGCGAAGCCCATCATCGGGCCACCGGAAATGATCTTCTCCGGCTCGCAGTTGAAGCCGCCGGCCAGATCAATGATCTCCTTGTAGCTCATGCCGATCGGCACGACATAGTTTCTGGGATTGACCACCGCGTCACCGGATACGGTGAATACACGGAGGGACATCGGTCTGCCAAGCATAACTGCCTCATAGATACAGTTGATGGTGGCGACGTTGTCAACCAGGCAGCCGACATGTGCCGGCAGCATGCTGGCGTTGACCTTGCGGCCGGTCACGGCATAGATCAGGTTCCGCTCTGCGCCCTGCGGATACTTGGTCTTCATGACCGCCACGCTGATCCTCGGCTCGTCCTTGGTCAGCTCCTGGTAAAGCTTGATGGCGTCGGGCTTGTTATCCTCGATGCAGATCACGCCTTTGCACTTTTCCTCAAACAGATACAGAACGACCTTCAGGCCTCCGATCAGCTTTTCGGGGGAATCCATCATACAGCGGTAGTCGCTGGTCAGATAGGGCTCACACTCTGCTCCGTTGACCAGAACATAGTCGATATCCTCCGGATGATTCTGGGAAAGCTTTGCATGTGTGGGGAAGCCTGCGCCGCCCATACCCACGATGCCGGCATCCTGGATCTTCTGAAGGATCTCTCTTCTTGTATATGCGCTAAGATTTTCGATGGGGTGATATTCGACATGAACGTACTGGTCATCGTTCTCGACAATGATGGCGTCCACATACTCTCCGACAACGTTTTTACGTTTTTCGAAGCCTTTTACTGTACCGGAAACCGACGCATGCACCGGGCAAGACACAAAGCCTACCGGTCTGGCGATCATCTGTCCGATCTTGACATAGTCTCCCTTTTTGACCACCGGAACAGCCGGTGCGCCAATATGCTGGGAGAGCAGATATGCCATCTCTTTGCCAGGCCTGAGTCTTCGGATCTTGCGGTCCATGGACAATTCTTTTCCTTCGTACGGATGGACACCGCCCTTGAAGGTGAGTGGTTTCATCTCAATTTTCCTGCCTTTCTGTGTTTTCTCCGCAATCAGAATTGAACTGGAAAAGAAACAGATGCCGTTATGGTCCGCGCAGACGGCATCTGCTGCTTCAGTAGAAGTGGGAAACGATTTTTGCGCAAATCGTTTCGTTAAAATATTGACAATTCTGTGTAACAGTATAGATTTTTATAGTCAGTTAGTCAACTTTAACGCCCGTTCATCCAAACCTCTGTTCGATTGTTTGTTCGGTTTTTCGCCCTGCCATGAGACAGTATTGTATCTCTTTTTGTGCAAAAACGCATCAGCTTTCGTCCTCTGCGCCCATTTTTTCAAAAAACTTTGTGCATCTTTATATGCAGCCGATACGAAAAAAGGAAGGCCGTGTTTCCACGGCCCTCCTTCGGCTTATTTCCTTTTTACTTTTCGTCGTAATGATGCGCCTCGTTGAGCATCATATCCTTTACCTTCATCAGTCGGACCTGCGTACTCCGCTCGTTCTCATCCAGCTTCATGGTGATATAGCGGATGCCCTCCTGGGTCTCAGGGATGATGACATGTTCAAGCGCATTTACACGCCGTCTGGTCTTCTCGATCTCGGCTGCCATCAGCTGACAGGACTTTTCCACCTCGGCCAGCTTCAGCATATCGGGAAGCGCATCCGATAAGGACTGCACTGCCCCATCCAGATCACTGGATGTAAAAGCAAAGCCATAGGAAAAGATATCATTGGCGTCGGCGGTCCTGGTCCTGTAATCAAAGACCGGGATATCTACGCTCATGACGTTCTTTTTATCCAGCTCCAGGTAAACCTCCTGCTTGGGAGTGAGCATTGCTGTATGGAGGATCTCCTCCGACATACCGGCCTTCGCCAGAACGAAGTTCCGGTTGGCGTTCCTGATCTCCTCCTCCACCTTCTGGCGGAGCTCCATGTTCTCACGGACCAGGATCAGGAATTCTCTCATCAGCTCGTCCCGTTTATCCTTCAGCAGACGGTGGCCCTTAACAGCTGTTGTCAGTTTCCGTTTCAGCCGGGTGAGTTCCATCCGGGTCGGATTAACCTGCGTACCTGCCACGTTCGTCCCTCCTTCGTGATATTTCTACATCGTGATACCTGCATGAGGATGAGCCTCAAACTGTAACTGGCGAATCCCATGCAAGTATCTAAGCGAACATTCTGCAGGCGCCCAGGCGCCGAAGCCGTTCGCGTGATACCTGCATGAGGATGAGCCTCAATACAGGACTTCACAAAACCAGTCTTACTCAGCCTTGTCATAGTACTGATCAAGCATCGCGTCGGAGATTCGTTTCAGCTCGGACCTCGGCAGCATGCGCAGCAGATCCCAGCCGATCTCCAGGGTTTCCTCGATGCTTCGGTCGGTCTTGTATCCCTGGGATACGTACTTGTCCTCGAAGGCATCAGCAAACTTTGCGTAGAGAAGGTCGGTCTCTGTCAGGGCTGCCTCACCCAGGATGACCATCAGCTCTTTTGCTTCTTTGCCTCGTGCATAGGCGGCAAACAGCTGGTTCATGGTCGCGGCATGGTCTTCACGGGTCTTTCCTTTACCGATACCTTTATCCTTCAGACGGCTCAGCGACGGAAGAACGTCGATCGGCGGGGTTACGCCCTTGCGGTAAAGCTCACGGCTCAGGATGACCTGGCCCTCGGTGATGTAACCGGTAAGGTCAGGGATCGGGTGAGTCTTGTCATCCTCGGGCATGGTCAGGAT
>DFFG01000018.1:3870-18150 GCA_002368795.1 Eubacterium sp. UBA3782 | reverse complement strand
GATCGGGATCATCGTGATCGATCCGCTCTTGCCCTTCTGACGGCCGGCACGCTCGTACATGGTCGCCAGGTCGGTGTACATGTAACCCGGATATCCGCGGCGTCCGGGAACCTCTTTACGGGCTGCGGATACCTCACGGAGTGCATCGGCGTAGTTTGTGATATCGGTCAGGATGACCAGAACATGCATGTTTTTCTCGAAGGCGAGATACTCGGCTGCGGTCAGCGCCACCTTCGGGGTGGAAATACGCTCGACGGCCGGGTCGTTGGCCAGGTTGATGAACAGGACGCTTCGGTCAATGGCACCGGTCTCCTTGAAGGACTCCTGGAAGAAGTTTGCCTCCTCGAAGGTGATACCCATGGCAGCGAAGACAACGGCGAAGGGCTCGTCGGTTCCGCGAACCTTTGCCTGACGGGCGATCTGTGCAGCCAGCTGGGCGTGGGGCAGACCGGAAGCCGAGAAGATCGGCAGCTTCTGTCCTCTGACCAGTGTGTTCAGACCGTCGATGGCGGATACGCCTGTCTGAATGAACTCGGAAGGATAGGCACGGGCTGCCGGATTCATGGGCAGACCATTGATATCCATTCTCTTGTCCGGAAGGATCTCCGGACCGCCGTCGATGGTACGGCCCAGACCGTCAAAGACACGGCCGAGCATATCCTCGGAAACGCCAAGCTCCATGGAGCGGCCCAGGAAACGGACCTTGCTGTTGGAGAGGTTGATACCGGTGGAGGAGTTGAACAGCTGAACCAGTGCGTTTCCGCCGTCGATCTCCAGTACACGGCACTGACGGATCTCGCCGTTGGCCAGCTCGATCTCGCCCATCTCATTGTAGGTTACATTTTCAACGCCCTTGACCATCATCAGAGGACCGGCCACTTCCTGTATGGTACGATATTCTTTTGCCATCGTTTAGTCCTCCTTTCCAATGATAGATGCAAGCTCTGCCGCAAGCTCGCCGTTGATCTTCTCATACTCAGCGTCGATCTCGGACTCGAGCGTATATTTGAAACGACCAATCCTCTCGCGGACTTCCATCTTTACGATATTGTTGATGGTTGCGCCTTCGGTCAGGGCCTGGCGGCTCTGGGAATAGAAGGCGTAAACAAGCTTCATCAGATAATACTGCTTGCGCAGAGAGGTGTAGGTATCGATCTCGTCGAAGGAGTTCTGATGCAGGAAGTCCTCACGGATCGAGCGGGCTGCCTCCATCTTCAGACGATCCTGTGCGGACAGCGCGTCCATACCGACCATCTTAACGATCTCGTTCAGCTCTGCCTCGTCCTGAAGCAGACGCATCAGCTCCTGACGGGTGCTCATCCAGTCAGGCTCAACGTTTGCGTTGAACCACTTCTCCACGTCATCCAGATACAGAGAGTAGCTGGTCAGCCAGTTGATGGCCGGGAAATGACGCTGGTAAGCCAGGCTGGCATCCAGTGCCCAGAACACCTTAACGATACGCAGGGTCGCCTGGGATACCGGCTCGGAAATATCACCACCGGGCGGGGATACGGCACCGATCGCGGAAAGGGCGCCCTCTCTGCCCTCTTTGCCGAGGGAGATCACGCGGCCTGCGCGCTCGTAGAACTGTGCCAGACGGGAACCAAGGTATGCCGGATAACCTTCCTCACCGGGCATCTCCTCCAGACGTCCGGACATCTCACGAAGAGCCTCGGCCCAACGGGATGTGGAGTCTGCCATCAGAGCTACGGAATAGCCCATGTCACGGAAATACTCTGCCATGGTGATACCGGTGTAGATGGAAGCCTCACGGGCTGCAACCGGCATATCGGAGGTATTGGCGATCAGAACGGTACGCTGCATCAGGGACTCACCAGTCTTGGGATCCTTCAGCTCGGGGAACTCGTTCAGAACGTCCGTCATCTCATTTCCACGCTCACCGCAGCCGATGTAGATAACGATATCTGCCTCTGCCCACTTTGCCAGCTGATGCTGGATGACCGTCTTGCCGGAACCGAAGGGTCCGGGAACGGCTGCAACACCGCCCTTGGCGATAGGGAAGAATGCATCGATGACACGCTGGCCGGTTACCAGAGGCATATCCGGCGGAAGCTTTCTGGCGTAGGGACGTCCCTGACGGACGGGCCACTTCTGCACCATTGTGATGTTCTTGTCGCCATTTTCGGTCTCGAGGACTGCCACTGTCTCATCGATGGTGAACTCACCGGAGGAGATGGACTTGATGGTTCCCTTAAGGCCGACCGGAAGCATGATCTTCTGGACGACAACGGAGGTCTCCTGGACGGTACCGATGATATCGCCGCCTTCTACCTCGTCGCCAACCTTGGCGCATGCCTCAAATTTCCATTTCTTCTCATGGTCGAGTGCCGGAACCTCAACGCCTCGGGAAAGGTTGTTGCTGTTTGTTATCTCCATGATCTTGTTCAGCGGACGCTGAATACCATCGTAGATCGAACCGATCAGTCCCGGTCCAAGTTCTACGGAAAGAGGAGCGTCAGTGGATTCGACCGGTTCGCCCGGTCCAAGTCCCTGTGTCTCTTCATATACCTGAATGGATGCGCGGTCTCCGTGCATCTCGATGATCTCGCCGATCAGACGCTCTTTGCTGACACGGACAACGTCGTACATGTTCGCGTCACGCATACCGCCGGCGATGACCAGAGGTCCGGAAACTTTAATTATTGTACCTGTGCTCATTTAAAACGGATCTCCTTCCTCAATCGTTTCCGCCGAACAGGATGTCGCTTCCGACGGCCTGTTCCACGGATTTCTTTACAGACTGCACTCCTTCACCTGTGTCCCCCTTGACTCCGGGGATCAGAATGATCGCGGGCGTGATCCTGTTCGCATATCTGCTGATTTCTTTGTGCATAAGGGCTGCAAGCTCTTCGGTGATGTAAATGATGCCGAAATTGCTTTCGGCGAGGCTGCGCATGATCCTCTCAGCTTCAGCCACATCATTGTTCTGTATCGGGAAGATGGACAGTCCCAGGGCTCCAAACCCGTAGATGCTGTCATAGTCTCCCATCACTGCGATCTTAACCATACATCTTCCTTACCCTTTCCCGGGTGCTGTCTTCCGAAAATCCGTTTGCCTTAGCCGTGAGGATGATCCGAGCGGTTTTGATCTCGTTCTCCCTTGCCAGATAATAGGCAATGATCGGACCGGCGGATGCCGGATTCCTCTTCTGGGGAAGGATCGTGTCGATCACGCGGTTGTCACACCAGCGCTCGAAGGCAGAGGGACTCTCCTTGATGGCTTCTGCTGCCTCACGGTATCCGCGTCCTTCCAGAAACTCCAGAAGATTTTCCATACTCCTGGAAGCGGCAACCGCAAGTCCGTTCACATCGATGGACCCGCAGGGTGCCAGGGCTTCCTTAAGGAAGTTCAGGCTTTTGCCCGTCTTCGCCGAACGTACGGCGATCTTGATATCAGTTACGGCAACGGTCTCCTCCTCATAATCGCGGAGAAGAGCGTTCTTTGATTTTTTACCTGCCTCAAGGCTGGCTTCCAGGCAGGCGCGGTCGATGATGCAGTCGCATCTCTGGCCGTCCCCTGTGGCTACCAGAACCTCATAGGCATGTTTCGCTGCTGCACGCATGTGCTCCGGGAGCGCATTGTAGTCCTTTTCAGCGATGATCCTCTTTACCCGTTCCTCATCAAATCCCTCAATGTCATAGTAAATATGATTGGGAACGTCAACCGTTGCGACCTCTTTGATTCCGGCCTTCAGGTTGTGATACAGCTTCGGGTAGGCGAGTACATCGAAGATGGAGGACGGTATTTTCAGCTCTCGCATCAGCGCCCAGGTCTTGTCCTCTTCTGCAAGGAGGACCTCCTCGGCCGTTTTGGAGCTGCCATCTCCCCAGCCTTTGTCGATCAGATAGTTGAGGACTTCGGTATCGTCCTTCATGGATACCATCTGACGGACGTCGGCATCGGTCAGAAGCTTAGTCTCCTTCACACGGATGCGCGCGACGGCAAATACATAATCCATATCACTCATGTGTAAAGTACTCCTTTACCCGGACACATGGTTACCAGAGTGTCCGATGCACTTCGTCCTGCAGTTCGTTCTGTTTCTCGTCGAACAATGCCTTTAAGGAACAGTTCTCATCGACGCCGCCGTAGCGGAGGATAAATCCGCTGTCAATGTTTGCTGCCTCATCGGAAACCTTCAGGCTTCCGCCGGCTGCTGCGGCTATCTTCTCGATCGTGCCGGCAAATCCTTCCGGCAGACGTTTCAGATCTTTTGCGTTGAAGAGGATCTCTCCGTCCTCTTTTCCCGCTGCTTTTGCAAGCATCTTCTCGATCATGGCAAAATAAGCCTTGTCATCCTGGCCCATCAGCTTTTCATAAGCCTTGCTGATGGCTGCCGCGATGATCTCCTGCTTTGCGTTAAGCAGTGCCTGTCTTCTGCGAAGACCTGCCTGGGACTCGGTACGGCCCGCTGCGTCCCTGACATCGGCTTCTGCTGCCGCGGCAATTTTCTCTGCTTCTTTTTTGCCCTTCTCTACGGCCTGGGCTTCTACCTTAGCTGCCTTTTCATTGGCATCTGCCAGGATCGCCTCAGCCTTCTGCTGTGCTTCTTTCAGGATCTGATCGGTCAGATTATCAATTCCAATCATTTATCCAATCCCTCCTATGAATTCTGATTCCGTATCCGGCAAATCCCGCCTGCATATGGCAGACCGGAAAGACCGGAGGCTTTCCATTAGACCGCGATCGATGTGATAGCCAGGATAGAGATCAGAAGAGCAAGGATGGCGTAGGTCTCGACCATTGCCGGGAACAGCATGGCTTTACCGAACTGCTCCTCGTTCTTTGCAACCAGACCGATGGAAGCAACAGAGGTCTTGCCCTGATAGATAGCGGAGATCAGACCTGCGATAGCGATCGGCAGACATGCAGCAAAGATCATCAGACCTGTGCCCATGCTGATATCAAGAGCGCCGCCGCCCAGAAGGCCGATCTTGGAAAGTGTGATGAACGCGACCAGAAGGCCGTAGATACCCTGTGTACCGGGAAGAAGCTGAAGGATCAGGACTTTGGAGAACTGATCCGGATTCTCAGCAACAACACCAGCTGCTGCCTGACCTGCAATACCAACACCGATAGCTGAGCCTGAACCTGCAAGACCTGCAGCAAAAGCTGCACCTAAGATCGCCCAAAATAATCCGTTCATTTGTTACTTTTCCTCCTTTAAAGACATATATTTGTTTTTACTGGTGAACGGCGTGAACTTCTTTCCGCCGCCCTCATAGAATTTGCCGAAAAACTCAACGTACTGAAGACGTGTCGTGTGTACATATGCGCCGAGCATATTGATGGCCAGGTTCAGAACGTGACCTACCAGGAAGACGACGATGAAGAGGATCGCTCCGATCACTCCGCCGCCGAACATCGAGCCCATCTGGTTGATGACGCTCGCGATAACGCCGGTAGCAAGTCCCAGGGCCAGAAGTCTGGAGTAGGACAGCACATCTGACAGCCAGCCGGTGACATTGTAGATGTCATACGCACCAAGTGCCAGCCGGATAATGAAATTCTTGGATGCTCTTCCAGAGAAAAGCAGAATGCCGAGCATGCCGCCGAAGGTGCCTGCCTTTGCCAGAAGGCCGACCCAGCCGGGGAATTCGAAGTGCATCTGGGAGATGCCTGCGAACAGCTCTGTCGGCAGGAGCAGGAACACCAGTCCGAGGACAAATGCGCTCCAGCAGATGACATCCACGAACAGGGACATCCAGTCCTTGTTCATCACACATTCATAGCCTTTGATGATCATGCCGACGAACATGTGGATCAGTCCGAACAGCATTGAGTACATCAGCAGCCTCATGGGATCCTTCAGCGGTACGAACCACAGTGCCGGGAGAAGGGTTCCTCCCTCGGGAATCTGTACGCCGAAGAAGGTCTTGGCGACGATATCGATCACATCACCGAAGAAGCCGCCATACATGAAGCCCCAGAAGGTGGTGGAAAGACCGCACCAGAAGAAGAGCTTCATCATCTTCTTCATGCCGTCATCCAGCCGCGGATATTTCTTCAGAATGATAAAGGTCGCGACCGTGATCACGATACCGTATGCGGCATCCGAAAGCATCATGCCAAAGAAGATCACGTAGAAGATCATCATGATGAATGTCGGATCGAAAGCATTGGTCTGCGGCAGTCCGTAGGATTCCAGAATACTTTCCGCCGGCTGCGCAAATGCATTGTTGCGCAGGAGCGTCGGCTCTGTCTCGTTCTCTGCAGCCGCTTCTGTATCGACCACTGCGCCAAAGCGCTCGGTCAGCAGCTTTGCCATCGATTCCACCTGGTCAGCCGGCACCCAGCCTTCCACAAAGAAAACATTCTCACTCTGCGGAATGCTGCCGAGGAGCCGGTACTTCTCTGCCCTTGTCCGGTAATAGTCGGCCAGAATCTTGTACGTCTGGCGGCTGCCCGCAAAGGAAGCGATGTCGGCTTTCTGTGCCTCGATTTCCGCATTCATTTTTACGATCTCCGCATCATACCCTGCACAGACGTCCTTCGGGATCCCGTTGAACATCTGGGAGGGTCTGGCAAAGCCGATCGACCGGAGATTCTCTTCCACCTTTGCCGTGATGTCCTTTTTGCACAGGACCGTCACGTAGGTGAGGTCGTGCACGGTGGAGATAACGTCCACGGATACGGCAGGAGCCTCGCCGAGGTCCTTTATCGCCGCCGCATACAGATCTGCACCGGTCACCGCTCCCGGTACCGTGCCGATCAGGATGCTGGCCGAGCGCGTATCCTGTGCACTCAGCGGAATGTCCAGATCCATCCAGGGTGCAAGAGAATCCTTTGCATTCTCGTCACGCTGGATCGTCCCCTGACATTCGCTGATCTTTTTCTCAGCCCGCAGGATCCGGGCAGCCTCCAGATTGTACTTATGCCTGTCATTGACTGCCTGGTCCAGATCCTTGTCGTCCACCACCATCTTCTGCGAGAAGAGCCCGGTCTTTTCGGGGGCGTACTTTTTGAGCAGATCAAGCACCTGCTCGAAAGCCTGTGCCCTCTTCTCATACTTGCTCCTCGCAGTCTGGGTGTCCATCTTCTGCAGATCCGGGTCATCTTCGATGTCCGTGAAGGTCATCTCCATGTTGCCCATGCGCTGCAGAAGTTCCAGGATCCTTTTCCTGTCCTTTTTGTTTGCGCAGATGCTGAGTTTCTGCATTTTCACAATAGCCATGCAAAATCCCGCCTTTTGCTCAAATTTGATTTACCATAGTTTCTCAATTACTCTTTCGATCGCAGCCTCTTCCTTCTGTGCAGCGGCCGCCTTCAGAGCATCGATCTCTTTCCGGATCTCGCTGTCCGCCTCTGCCAGCCGGCTTTCTCCATCCGCTCTGGCCTGCGCCATTTTTCCGTCATATTCCTGCTTTGCCGCAGCTTCGGCATCCTTCAGGATCTGCTCGGATCTGGCGCCCGCCTGCTTCTGGATCTCTGCCGCCTTTGCCTTGGCTTCTGCGATCATTGCCTCAGCCCGGGCTTCAGCATCCTTAACCGCTTTTACAGATTCCTGAATCATAGCATCACCACCCTTTTCAACAAAATGTGCACATACGGCCGGAAATTCCACAGATTTCCGAAAATACATACTACTCCAAGTATATTCAAAATCGGAAGGCATTTCAAGGTAAAGTGTCTAAAAAAGGGGGACATAAAATCCAAGTTTAGACATTCTCAACAAATGCACACGAAACTTTTCTTTTCTGTCCCCATATGGCGCTGTGCATTCTGCACACATAAGCCAAACAGTACACTTTAGTTTTGCCGGAAGTTTTTCTCTCCCCTGCGTGTCCCCGCCGTTTTGCGGCAGGGAGCATCCTGCCTGCTGCGTTTTTTGGAACGCTGCGGCAGTGCTTTTCACGTTTCTCTGCTCTTAGGCTCCGATACAGGAGTAATGCGGGCGGTATCCCATCTGTTCTGCCTCCTCCTCCGAGCAGTTCAGCGGGATCCGGTTGGAATTCCTGGTCTTTGCGATGCCGGAGCAGTCCGGATCATGGAAAATCATGGAATTCTTGTTGGCGATATAATCGGCATTCTCCAGCGCCTCTTCCTTTGCCCGTTCAGCCTCCTCGCTGGAGGGATCGATATAATCCTCGGTAAAATCAACATACCCCAGGGCATAATCGATGTCCTCGCCGGTCTGGGCATTGTAAAGGAACACGCAGAAACGGATGGCCTCTCCCTCATTCTCCACGGACATTCCCTCCATCAGGACGCCGGAGGCGACCAGTTCGTCTTCATAATAGTAGGGTGTCACCCGGTAAAGGACATGGGCATCAGGATTGTCCTTGATATAGTTGGTGATCCTCACCTCATAGACCTGCATGGCCTCGTTCATGGCATGGGTTCCGGTGATCAGGTTCCGCTCGTTGGCATCCTCGCCGGTAATGGAATGTGCGATGAGGTGGCACCGCTCCCATTTGCAGTTTTTCTGCCAGCCGGAGGGTCTGACCGTATGGATGTCTCCCCTCTCCCTTGTGGGCAGTGTATCCGTCCCTGCGCTGGCCTGGGCAAACACGCACCGGCCCAGATCATCCAGTGCCTCGTAATATTCATAGGATTCCCTTGCCGCATCCAGCTCCTCCTCGGTGAAGAACGGCATGCCCTCATGGACGGGGATCACCTGGGTGCCATTGTATGCGGGCACCTGATCCAGAGAAAAGTACGCATATTCTTCCGAGGTCTGCTCATAGCTGCCTGTATTGACGCTGCCTGGATCCGTGACCGTTCCTGCAGCCTCCGCGGTTTCTCCGGTCTCTCCCTGATCTTCTGTCCCGACAGTCTCTTCACCGGCTTCTGCAGCCGTCTCCGTCTCCCCGGTCTCTTCCGCCTCCTCGATGATCACCGTCTCCGGAGCTTCCGGATAGACAGGCTCCGCCTCCGCGCAGGCGGAAATCAGCGCACCTGTAAAAACTGTGCCCAACAGCAGCATCATCAACTTTTTCATTTTCATCTTTTATTTCCTGCCCATTCATCTTTCTGGCTCCGCTGCACCTGGCAGACAACCGATTGGCTGCATATCCTGACCCAGGCACGTACGGAACGGATCACGCAGCCAAAGCTGCGCGGTGGAAGGTGCCAGGCCGCATTTAATAGCTGCCGGTCACCTGTGCATTCCAGACCAGTATAACAGATATGATGTGCGTTGCGGCAAAAAACAGCATAAAAAAACGGCGTCAGTCTGGCTGCGCCGGGATTATTTTCTAATCTAATAATATGATTTCCAGATTAAATACTAGATATAAAGCCATTTTTCGAATTGTCAACCGCAGAAAAGAGCAAAATTGAAGGGCTGTCAGATTTTCTCGTCATCCGACAGCCCCTTTAATGAAGTTCCAGTAGTTTCACTTTATAACCTCCTTTCTATGAAATTGTATGTGCTCAAGATAACTTTTCTGGTGTTCGAGAATACCTGCGCCTCTGTCGTTCAGAGGATCTTTTCGTTCCTGGAATTTAGGATTTTACCTCCTTCGGAATTCATTCTCTTTCGAAAGCTTCTTACTTCGGAAAGTTTTCTCTTCTAAATGCGATCGTTCTTCTAAATTATTCTGTCAGGAACTCTTCTCTCTAAAAGTTATCTTGTTGATGATTATATGATACAGAAGAGGTGCGATTTTGTCAAGTAGTTTTGCGAATTTTTTTATTAAAATTTATTATTGTCAGAATATTTCTGCTATCTTCTGCTCTCCCGCGCAATTTTGACAACTTCCGGACAACAACGGCGCGGTGCACCGCTCTTCCGGATGATGTTCGAACAGGCGGCACTATTCCAAAAGTTTGACACAATAACGCCCCTGCTCTCCCGTCTGTAAAGGCGCGGAAAGCAGGGGCCATTTATTTTCTGCAGTTGGATTCTGCAGCATTATTCCTTCATGGAACGCATCGCCAGAAACGATGGAATCTGGTGTCTCCCGCAAAGGGCCTCCCCTGGAACCGTTATAGTGTCTCCGGCCCGATATTTGTAAATTCCTGCAGGATGTGCTGGTACAGCGTCCGCACGGCAGGCGCCATCATATCCTGGTTGAGGCAGGCCAGGCCGATGATCCGGCTCGCGTCGGGATCCATGCGGTAGCGCCCCACCTCATAGGGGATGTCGTTCATGACCAGCTCGGGCATGATGCAGATCCCAAAGCCGCCGGCAACCATCGCGATAGTCGACAGGTCGTCGACTACATGGTAATTTGTCTGGATCTCCAGATGGTTTGCCTTCAGGTAATTGACGATATCCGCGTCCGTGGATTCCCGCTGGGCCACGAAATGATGGCCGCTCATCTCCCGGATGCTGATGGTTTCTGTTGCTTCACTTTTCTGAAAATCCTTCGGCACGATGCAAAGCAGCGGATCGCGGTAGAAGGGCTCGAACTGCAGATCGCCGCAGCTGGAGCTTGACAGAAAGCCGAAATCCACTACGCCGTTTTTGATCCAGTAGCGGACCTCATCGTAGGTCCCCTGAAAGACTTCGATCCGGATGGCCGGATACCGCTCGGCAAAGGAGCGGATCACGGAGGGCATGAAGTTGGTGCAGACGCTGGAAAACACGCCCACCTTGACCTTTCCTGCCTTTAGTCCCTTGTACTCCATGACCACCTGCTGCAGGCTTTCGTCACTGTTCAGAACTGCATTGATGTAGGGAAGGATATGCTCCCCATAATTGGTCAATGCCACCCCATTCTTTCCTCTGGTGAGTACGGCAAAGCCGAGCTCTTTTTCCAGAGCTGCGATGGCGTGGCTGATAGCGGAAGGAGTCAGGCCGAGGACATCGGCAGCCTTGTGAAAGCTGCCCATGTCCGATACGGTCTTGAATACCTGATATTGAAGAAGTGTCATCTGTTATGCCATCCCCCTATGCCTTATCTGGCGCAGCGGTACTGCAGATCCTCCCAGCGCTTGTCGACCTCCGCCTGGAACAGACCGATCAGATGCTCGTTTTCCGGTTTGAACAGATGTTTAAATCTTCCCTGCGGACGAAGGAACTCTTCGATCGGCAGCTTGTTCTTTGGTGTGTAGCTGAGCTTCCACTGCCCATGATCCACCTCAAACAGCGGCCAGTAGCAGGTCTCCACCGCCAGGCGGCAGATCTCCATGATCTCCGAGGTCTCATAACGCCATCCGCGGGGACAGGGTGTCATCATGTTCAGGAAGGCTGCGCCTTCAGTGTAGATCGCCTGATGGGCCTTGCGGTGCAGATCCTTGAAATCTCTGGTAAGGGTCGTCTGTGCCACATACGGTACATAATGATCAGCGATGATCGCAGCCAGATCCTTTCTGTACTGCACCTTACCGGCAGACTGTGTTCCGGCCGGAGTCGTGGTGGTGTCGGCGTACATGGGAGTCGCGGAGGACCGCTGAATACCGGTGTTCATGTAAGCGCCGTTATCATAGCAGACATAAACCATGTCATGTCCGCGCTCCATGGCGCCGGACAAAGACTGGAAGCCGATGTCATAGGTTCCGCCGTCACCGCCAAAGGTGATGAACTTGAAGGTGTCCTTCTCTCCCAGCTTTCCCTTTTTCTTCAACACCTTGTAGGCGGTCTCAACGCCGCTGAGCGTTGCGCCGGCATTCTCGAAGGCGTTGTGGATATAGCTGTCCTCCCATGCCGTGTAGGGATACATGAAGGAGGAGACCTCCAGACATCCGGTGGCATTGCCGATCACGGCATGATCATTTTCCTCCAGGGCACGAAGTACGGCACGTACACCGATGGTTGCTCCGCAGCCTGCACACATCCTGTGGCCGGGCGCAAGTCTCTCCGGCCGGGCCAGCATTGTTTTTAAACTGAAATCACTCATGTGTATGTACCGTCCTTACTCTCTCAATCCGATATAGGTATGCTGCCGGACTTCTTTGCCCTCCTCGACGAGACCTCTCAGCTCATCGAAAACAGCCTCTGTATGCTCTACCGTGAAATCCCGGCCAGCCAGACCATAGATGTAATTGACTGCCTCGATCTGTACCTTGCTCCGGAACAGTGCCGCCGTGACCTCGCTGCCAAGCGGGCCGGAGCAGCCGTTGTAGCTCTCGCAGCGGTCCATGACAGCGACTGCCTTGCAGTTCTTCAGCGCCTCTGCCAGCGCCTCCTCCGGGAAGGGTCGGAACACGCGGAGCTTGATCACGCCCACCTTGCGGCCGGCTTCACGCATCCGGTCAACGGCCTCCTTGGCGGTTCCTGCTGCGGATCCCATGATCAGCATGATATAATCGGCATCCTCGGTGCGGTACTCTTCGAAAAAGCTATATTTTCTGCCGGAAAGCTCCTCGTACCTTTTGGCCACCTCGAGGATCACCTCTCTGGCATTCTCCATGGCCTCTTCCTGGGCACGTCTGGCTTCCATCGCGTAGTTGGAAACAGAATACGGACCAACAGCGACCGGCTTGCCCGGGTTCAGCAGGAACTCTTCGGGTTCATAGGTACCGACAAATCCCTTGACCGCATCATCGGGAAGCAGCTCGATATTCTGCACAGCATGGCTGGTGATGAAACCATCCTGGCAGATCATGACCGGCAGATGCACGCGGCTGTCCTCGGCAATCGGGAATGCCTGGATGTAGTTGTCATAGGCCTCCTGGTTGTCCTCGGAGTAGATCTGGATCCAGCCCGTATCCCTGGCGCCCATACCGTCGGTGTGGTCGCAGTTGATGTTGATGGGGCCGGACAGGGTCCGGTTGACCAGTGTAAGGACGATGGGCAGACGGTTGGAAGCAGCCAGAAGCAGCTCCTCCCACATCAGTGCCAGTCCGGCAGAGGATGTAGCCGTCATTGTTCTCGCGCCGGCAGCCTCCGCGCCGATCGCGGCGGACATGGCGGAGTGCTCGGACTCCACAGGAATAAACTCCGTATCGACCTGGCCGTTTGCTACAAAGGTCGAGACCATCTGGGGGATCTCGGTGGACGGTGTGATGGGGAAGGCAGGCATAACATCCGGATTAACCTGGCGGATCGCATAGGCCACCGCCTCATTTCCGGACATACGGTCCTTGATACTCTTTACACTCATGGCTCAATTCCCTCCTTCATCGTGATAGCGCCAAACCGGCAGACACTGGCACAGATCCCGCATCCCTTGCAGTGGTCATAGTCAAAGTCGAGCCGTTTTCCGTCCTTAAACGGAATGCAGGCATCCGGGCATACCGGACAGCACAGCAGGCACTGCTTGCATTTTTCCCAGTCCATGACCGGCGTATTGGTCCTCCACTCTCCGGTGTTGAACAGTTTTGCCGTTCCGCCGGCGAAGATCATCATACCCTCGGTCAGCTCTTTATACGTCGATTTCTCATTGATCTTTGTGATATCCGTACGCATCAGACGTTTCCTCCTACTGCCGCAAAGGCCATGCGGAGAGCCTTCATGTTGCCCTCGATGACTTCCGGCTTCTTTGCAAATTTATGGCGGAAGGACTCTTCCATGTTGGCGATAAACACATCCCCGTCCATGACCTTGCTCACCGCGACGGTTGCCGCAAGCATTGGGGTATTCGGGAAATAACGGCCAAGCGCCTCCTCGGAGATCGCTCTGGCATCGACCGTGTAGACGCCGCCGTTATAGCCGCGAAGCAGCGGGCGGATCTCATCCGGTGTTTTTGATGTGTTGACGATGATCGCGCCCTCCTCCTTCAGGCCGTCGGTCACATCGACGGAATGAAGAAGAGTCTCATCCACGACTACCACAAAATCCGGATAGTAAATATTGGAATGCACACGGATCTTGTCCTTGCTGATCCGGTTGAACGCCGTGATCGGAGCGCCCATCCGCTCCGGGCCATACTCCGGAAAGCCCTGTACATTCTGGCCGGTCTGAAAAGCGACATCTGCCAGCAGCAGAGCGGCCGTCTTGGCGCCCTGTCCGCCGCGCCCATGCCATCTGATCTCAACTGTGTTGTTCATCTGTTCCTGACTCCTCATCTCTATTTTTTGCAGGTGGAAAGACAGATGCCTTTCCACCTATATGTACAATTTTCTTCATGCATCACATTAGGAAAATTCAATGAACATTATTATAGCGGATGAGGCGAAAAAGTAAACCGGTTTCGTTAAAGGTTCTTCATTTGAAACATGAATAATTTTCACTTTGTATAAAGCACTGCCTCTTATTATTCAACGCAGATATCGAAAAGGCGTCCCCCACGCCGGATGACCGGTATAGGGAACGCCTTTTGTTTTTTGTTTTGTTCAGCTTTTAGGATCTGCAGGAATTACTTGCTGGCCTGAGCTGCAACCTCTGCTGCGAAGTCCTCGTTCTTCTTCTCAAGGCCCTCGCCGGTCTC
>DFFG01000018.1:2388-3801 GCA_002368795.1 Eubacterium sp. UBA3782 | reverse complement strand
CGGACAAAGCCCTTGATGGCGATCTTGGCGCCATTGGCCTTTGCTACCTGCTCGACGTACTTGGCAACGGACTGCTTGCCGTCCTCAGCCTTTACGTAGACCTGATCCAGGAGAACGATCTCCTTGAGCTCCTTGTTGACACGGCCCATAACGATGCCGTCGATAACCTTTGCGGGCTTCTGGGACTCCTTCGGATCATTCATGATTGCTGCACGAAGGATCTCTTTCTCCTTCTCGATGTAGTCAGCGGAGATCTCGCTGCTGCAGGTGTACTGCGGTCTCATAGCTGCAGCCTGCATAGCGATGTTCTTGCCCATCTCTTTGATCTCGTCGTTGACAACGTCGGTCTCGACATCGACCAGGACACCGATCTTTCCATCCATATGGGTGTAAGCTGCAACAAAGCCGTTCTCCTCGCAGAGCTTGCCGAAGCGGCGGATGTGCATGTTCTCACCGATAACAGCGATCTCGGAATCAAGAGCGTCCTTGACGGTCTTGCCTTCCTCATACTTCCAGGGCTCAGCCAGGAATGCATCGATATCAGCTGCCTCTGTCTCCAGAGCCTGTGCAGCAACCTGTGCAACATAGGTGCGGAACTTCTCATTCTTTGCAACGAAGTCGGTCTCGGAGTTGACCTCGACAGCAACAGCCTTCTTGCTGTCCTCTGCCTCGCAGATCATGACGATACCCTCTGCAGCGATACGGCCGGCCTTCTTCTGTGCGGTGGCCTTTCCGTTCTCTCTGAGGAACTCTACTGCCTTATCGATATCTCCATCGGTAGCGGTCAGGGCCTTCTTGCAGTCCATCATGCCGGCACCGGTAATCTCTCTTAACTCTTTTACCTGAGCTGCTGTAATTGCCATCTCTTTTTCCTCCTGTTTACATTTTTAATTTCAATCTATAAAAGCGGATGCTGCGTTGCAGAGCAACTCCCGCACCCGCCCTTTATCCAATTATGAATTACTCAGCGTCGATGGAAGCCTCTGCTGCAGCCTCAGCTGCCTCGTCATCAGAGGTCTCGTTTGCTGCGCCCTGCTTTGCCTCAACAACAGCGTCCGCCATCTTGGAAACCAGAAGTTTTACGGCACGGATCGCATCATCGTTGCCCGGGATGACATAGTCAAGCTCTTCCGGATCGCAGTTGGTATCGCAGATACCGATCAGAGTGATGCCAAGGGTATGAGCCTCCTGTACGCAGATGTGCTCCTTCTTGGGATCAACAACAAAGATGGCATCGGGAAGTCTCTTCATCTCCTTGATACCGCCAAGGTTCTTCTGCAGCTTCTCCTGCTCCTTCTTCAGAGCCATGACTTCTTTCTTCGGAAGAACTTCGAAGACGCCGTCCTCTTCCATCTTCTCGATCTCTTTGAGTCTTGCGATACGGGTCTGGACAGTCTTGAAGTTGGTCAGCAT
>DFFG01000018.1:2145-2319 GCA_002368795.1 Eubacterium sp. UBA3782 | reverse complement strand
AGCCATCTCTCGTTGACATAGAACTCGCCGCAGCGCTCAGCCTCGGTACGGATGGTGTCCTGTGCCTGCTTCTTGGTGCCGACAAACAGGATGCGTCCGCCGTCTGCTACGATGTCAGCAACAGCATGATATGCATCGTCAACCATGCCGACAGACTTCTGCAGGTCGATGATG
>DFFG01000018.1:0-2074 GCA_002368795.1 Eubacterium sp. UBA3782 | reverse complement strand
CCGTTACGCTCTGTGTAGATGTACGGAGCCATCTTGGGGTTCCATCTTCTGGTGAGGTGTCCGAAATGTACACCGGCTTCAAGCAGCTGTTTCATAGAAATTACGCTCATTTTGTTACTCTCCTTTTTTGGTTTTAAACTTCCGCGGGGTTCTTCTTCTGGGGGAACCGTATGAAGGCACCACCCCCGAAATCACCACGCGTGCTTTGTAAACAGCGGGAATATTGTATCACAGTACTTCTTGTATGACAAGGAAAATCTTCGGGAATCGGCGGCAGATTTTTAATAACTCTGGCGCCAGTTCCCTGCCCTGCAAAACGGCTTATTTTCCTGCTTCCGCAGCATCCTCGATGATCCGGCGGATGTAGGTGTACATCCGTGCCGTGGAGGAGATGGAAAGTCTTTCCCTGGGGGTATGGATATCCAGGATCTCCGGTCCCATGGAAACGGCGTCAAGCCCCGGGATCTTGTCGGCCAGCAGACCACACTCGACACCTGCATGGATCGTTGCGACCTTCAGCTCTTTTCCAAAGAGCTCCCGGTAGATCTCCACCAGCCGGTCACGGAAGGCGGAAGTGCGGACAAACTCCCAGGCGGGATATGCACCGGTAATGGAGAAATCAGCGCCCAGATGCTCGGCGATCCAGTGCAGTCTTCCGGTAAGATCGGTAAAGGCCGTTCCTACAGAGCTTCTGACCGAAAGTACCAGGTGCAGCTTATCTTTCTTCAGGCTGCAGATGCCCAGGTTCAGCGAGGTCTCTACAAGTCCGGGAATATCCATGCTCATGCGGATGACACCATTCGGAAGGGCCGTCAGCATGGTAATAACAGCAGACATGCTCTCTTTTGTGAGCGGTGCCTGGTCGGCAGCCGGGAAACCAGCTTCCGCAAGAGTAGCCACATCCTCTGCACTGATGGGTGCAAAGCTGCGTGCATCCCGGATACAGCCGGTATCGGTCAGCTCAAAGGTCACGTTCTCGCCTGCAGAGATGTACTCCTCGCGGATCTCTGCCTCAAGGCTGTTGACCAGCTGTTCAAAGATCACGTAATCACGGACATACAGAACAGCCTTTGCCTCACGCGGGATGGCATTGTCCTTGCTGCCGCTCTCCAGAGATACCAGACGAACATCCGTCGTAGCTGCAGCCTCCCTGAGAATCCGCGCCATGATCATAGTCGAGCTGGCATGGCCCTTGTCGATCTCCGTGCCGGAATGACCACCGCAAAGACCGCCGATGGTAAGCAGGACTCTTTCATACCCGCCAAGGGCAGATGCATCTGCCTCTCTTTCCACCGGAAGATCGATGTGTACGCCACCGCCGCCGGCACAGCCGGCAAGAACGCTGCCCTCACTCTCGGAATCCAGATTGAGGAGCAGGTGTCCCTTTAACGGAGAAACATCCAGTGCATGGGCACCATCCATTCCGACTTCCTCGGAAACGGTACATACAAACTCGATGCGCGGATGCTTCAGCGTGTCATCATCCAGGATGGCCAGGGCATAGGCAACTGCAATACCGTCGTCACCGCCCAGGGTCGTATCCTTTGCATAGACATAGTCCCCGTCAACGCCCAGGTCAAGGCCTTCGGTAAACATATCCTTTGGGCAGCCGGGATTCTTCTCTGCCACCATATCCATATGGCCCTGCAGAATGATAGGCTCTGCATTTTCGGATCCCGGTGTTGCTTCCTTTATAATAATCACATTGTACAGGGCATCCTGGTACCATTCCAGTCCCCGCTTCTTCGCAAAATCGACCAGATAATCACTGATCTGCTTTTCGTGATAAGACGGATGAGGGATCGCGGCGATCTCCTCAAAAAACTGAAAGACACTGCTGGGTTCAAGCCCGGTTAAAACTCCCATGACATACCTCCTGCTATGATATAGAAGAAAATGTACTCCAAAGCCGCACTGCAAGCTGTCGCTCTTCATCGTGCAGCTAAAGCGGAGCAATACCTATTGTAGCTGAATTTTGCAAAATTTCCTATAGCAAATGGCAGAATGGACAGGGATTTATCCTGATATTCCCTCTCCGCATACAACTCACTCGGGGTGTCCCCCGCCTCTATAG
>DFFG01000019.1 GCA_002368795.1 Eubacterium sp. UBA3782 | reverse complement strand
CCGGTGGACGTTCGTTTAGCGCCGACCGGAGCGACAGCGGAGACGCAGACGAACACAGTGGGAGGTGCTTACGCACCGTGCGCGTCGCGGCAAGAACGCCGAGGCGTTCTTGAAATGCAGAAAAAGGACAGATACAAATTTCCAAGAGGAACAATTTGTAGTTGAGTGCTAAACTAAACAATTTGTAGCTAACCAACCTTCAAGTCAATACTCAACGCAATACTCAACGCAATACTCAACGCAATACTCAACGTAATACTCAACGTAATACTCAACTCCATAATCCGACACAAAACCTTGGAAAAATCTTAGAAATAGATTTCCAAGGTTTTTTTCGGTACGTTTGCATCAGAAATGACAAATGTGTTTTACAGTCGGTCGGGCGAAAGGGCTACGGAAAGTAGCCCGGATGGAATCCGCAGTTTCTTGTTCAGAATTGTGTGAAAATTTATGCTTAGAAGGAGAAGAGGAGAATGAACATGACAGAATTTTCAAACAGACTGAAGGAACTGCGCACCGGACGCGGCATGAGCCAGGAACAGCTGGCGGAGCGGATCGATGTGTCCAGACAGGTGATTACCAAATGGGAAAACGGCTCCGGCGCTCCAAAGATCGAGAACCTGATCGCTCTGGCAAAGTTCTTTGGCATTACGGTGGACTCCCTGCTCGGGCGCGAGGATGTGTCAGGAGAGACAGCCGAAGTTTCTGGTGATTTAAAGCTTTTGATGCTTCGGCTTGAGGAGCAGCTCAGGGCAGAATGCAGGGAACGGGACGATCCATTCTGGCGATTGCTGAGTGCTGCAGCATCCTATTTTGATATAGAAAAAACAGAGCTGCTGCTATCCGCCGGGAGAAACCGGATCGTGAGGGCACAGCTGGAGCTGATCTACATGCTGAACGATATGGGTTGCTCCACCAAAATCATAACGGAAAAGCTTGGCAGTACCAGCAGTGATCTGGTCAGGATATATCTGGACGGAGCCAGAGAAGAGTATCGCACAGACGAGACATTCCGGCAGGATATCATGCACATCAGGGCAATGGCAGGGAAGGATTGAAAAACCTTTATTTGCTTCATAGCAAAGTGCCTCTGCAAATGCAGAAGACGCGATGATGGATAGTGTTAACTATTGATGACAGGAGAGGAGAATTGCAAATGAAAAAGAGAATCGTAAGCTTGTTGGCAGGTGTGATGGTGGTGACAATGATTGCCGGCTGCGGAGGCAGCGCTGCTTCTTCAGCTTCGGCTGCATCATCTGCAGGTGAAAGTGTGACTGGATCGGCATCTGTGGGCCAGAGCGCAGCAGAGGAAGTAAGCAGTGAAGCGGCTTCTGCATCCTCTGCGGAAGAGGAAGAGAAGGAGAAAGACTATCTGGACATTGCAGACATTGCATGGAACGTGGATGAAGGAATCGTCGATGGTGAGCGATATGTCCTCCTGAGCATTGAAAACAATTCTCCCTATGCGCTTGCAGGTTTTGAGATTACCTTTTCCGAAAAGGATTCTGTAACAGATGAGGAGAAAGAAAAATACTATGCAGAAGTGACAGAGCTCCTCGAACTGACAGAGGATGATGTGAAACAGTTAAAGGAGATGCCGATCGGCGCCAGTGTAGAAACGGATATGCTTGTGCTGCCTGGAGAGAAGGCAGAAAATATTAATCTGCACTATTATACGGGATATTACTATCTCAAAAATATCGAGCACTTTGGCTATGTCGAGCCGGATATTGCTACGATCAGTTACGTAAAGGACGAGAAGATCTACACGGAATACTACGATTTCCATTCAGATAAGTACTCAAAAGAAACAGAGACGGAGACGGCAGTTTACTGGTCCCAAACTCCTCTTGGTGAGCTGATCCCGAAGCCGGATTCTCCGATTATTAAAGAGGATGGAAGGGATGATGAAGACTGCTTTATGTTCGAGGCCTTCGGTTTTTCAATGGATAAGTTTAATGAATATATCAGTCAGTGTAAGGAATTGGGCTTTACGGTCGATTCTGATGAGTATGAAGGCTTTTATTCGGCAGATAATGAGGCTGGCTACAATATCTATGCCACGTATGATGAAAAGAGCAGGAGCCTTGGCGTGATTCTGGATGCACCGGAGGAACCTGAAGAAGAGACGGAAACGGCGGAGGCATCTGAAGCTGCTGAAGAGACCGAAGAAGCGGCCGGGAATGAGGCAGATACAGAAACAGAGACAGCAGCATCAAGTGAGGTCAGTGCGGAAGTCAAGGAATTTGTCGATTCATACGAAGCGTTCATGACGGAATATGTTGACTTTATGAAGCGGTTTAACGACGCAGAGGACTCAGCAGCTATGCTGGATGAATATACAGATTTTGCCAACCGCTACACAGAATTCCTCACAGAAGCATCCGACTATGAGACCGATGATGAGCTTACAACAGCGGATTATGAGTATCTGCTGGATGCAGAAAACCGGATCAACAAAAAACTGCTGGAAATATATGAGTAAGAGATAAGCTGCTTAGAAATTAAATGGTTGGAAAAGAAGAGGAGGTATTGGTTTGAAAAAGAAACTGGGCTTTTTTCTGATCTTTCTGAGTTATGCTTTTCTGGGACTTGCCGGATGCGGCAGTCAGGCATCACCTTCAGAAGTCGTAGGGGCTTTTCTGGATGCAGTAAAGGCAGATGATGCAGATACGATCGCCCAGGTCTATGAAGGTGATTCCATTCGTGCCGAGGATTTCCTGCGTGAAGATGGAGACGATTATAGCGAAGAGATCCTGAAACAGATGGGCGATACGCTCAGAACATTTGATTATGAAATCGAAGAGGAGACCGTTGAAGGGGATACCGCACATGTAAAGGTTACATTTACTGCCTATAATTATTCTGCGGTAATGAACAATGTTTTGGCCCGCACGATCACAGAAATGATCGCGGTTGTATTCTCTGACAAGGATAAGGAAGAACAGACAAGAGAAGCTGAGCGGATCTATCTGCAGATTTTCAATGAAGAAATAGAGAAAAATGCAGAAAGCCGGATCCAGATGGCGGCTGAGCTTTCACTGAAAAAAGCAGATCAGTCCTGGGTCGTGCAGAATCTTTCTGATGAGGAAATGAATGCAATGTACGGAGGGCTTCCTGCATATTATGACAGCCTCAACAGTTTGGTCGGAACCGATACGCCCCAGGGAGAGGCGGATGAGGAAAGCGTTTCTGACGGGGATGGTTCTGGTGATACAGCCAATGACAGCGGAACAGAGAAAACCGACGATCAGCCAGCTGCAGCCGCCGAGGATGTGGAAAACGAGAACGGATCGGAAAATGACGAACAGTCGGCCGCGAATAATGAAATTGCAGATAGCGCCAGCGCTTCTGCATCGCAAGAAGGGCAGACTGCAGACAAGGAAGAGCTGCTGAAGAAATTCGAGCTTCCTGATTATAATGGATTTGATCTGAATACCTGCCAAGAGACGAGCTTTGGCCATCTGCTTATTCCGATTCCGGATTATTATCAAAAAACCAGCAACGAAGAAGAGCAGATGATAGGATTTGCGCTGGATCAGCTGGAGAATACAAAAGCATATGTTCAGCTGAATTATATGAATGTTACATCGGAAGAGGTTACGTTTGAGCAGGCAGAGAAGGAATACTTAAAGTACATGCTTGACGGGTTTGATGGGGTAGAGGTCTGCGGAGAATCGGAATACACCTATCTGGACGCTTATCCAGGAAGGATCCTTCGGCTTCTTGCGGAAAAGAACAATAACATTATAGAGCTATATATGTTCTACTTCATGGATACGGATGATAGAATCATGTACTCTTATTCGCTGGCACAGATGGAAGGACTGTCTCATACGTACAGCGGTGATCTGGCGAAGGTAGTTCTAAATACAACAAAGGAAAATGGCTGATAAAGGAAAATACGATACGAACGACAGGCTGCAGCTGATGAAAGCTGCAGGACTGCCGGAAAAGGAGGACCTGCTGCGTAATGGCACCAGATCCTTCTTTTTATGGAACAGACTGCCGTTGTGCTTGTATTTATCGCGAAAGGGAAAATCTCATGTTAACAAGTATTGGGTTAGTGGCTCTATTTCGTTCTGTTCCGTTAAATTACATGGCGGAGCATGCCATTTATCCGCAAGGATCCGCGTCGCTTTTCCGGCGACATTTTTCCGGGAGACCTGTGCTATCCTTTTTGTAGTCGATCCGGCAGTGGGAGTCGAACCCACGGCAGGGCTCTTTGCAGAAAGTTTCAGGCCGCCTCAAAGGAACGGCGGATTTCCTGCCGGATTACAAATGTGATATACTCAAGAAAAGTAATGCGTGCAGGTACGAGATGCAATGATCGCGGCCACGGATCGTAATGACCGCTGGTGCAATATGCGGTGATCGCGGCCACGGATCGTTATGACCGCAGGCGAGGGATGTGATGATCGCAGCCTTGCAGAGAGGAGAGTCAGGCGGATGGGTGTCATTCGGGATGGAGCAAAAACACTTCGGGAGGAGCTGTTTTCCCTAAATCTGAGTCTGTATGCCGGGGGCAGGATGTGGACCATGGAGGATCTGTGGGAGCTTATGCGCTATGATATCCTGGAGGCCTGTGTGCCGGCCTATGTTATGGCGGATGAGGAAGAGCGAGACATCATCGTGCGAGGCACGGGGGAGCTGCTCGGCCTTGAGGAGCCGGAAAATTCCATTCGCTATATGCTGCATTATCATGTGAATAGTCAGTACAAGGTGCTGGGACTGCTTCACCGGATTCCCAGATGCAGCAGCTTTTTCCTTCTGACTTGTCAGGAGCGGGGAATGGCCAAGGATCTCGAGGATTTTCTGTGTACGATTTCTTTGATGACAAAGGAGGTCACGCTGCTAGGGATCTGCTCAGAGACAGACCGTTTTTTCCTGAATGCAGGCCTGATCACGAACCGGGCACTGATGGACTGTCAGCGCTATAACCTGCTGGCAGCCGGTGTAAAGGCGGAGGAGACGCCTGCCGTGGAGGTAGACTGGCCGACGTATGAGGACATGATGAAGCGCTTCCGCAATGAGAAGCTGGAGATCGGCGAGTACGAACCGATGGGCGATCCGGATCTGGATGAAGCCGGGCAGCGTATCTTTGAGGCGGTCGCAAGGCAGGTCGACGGACTGTTCCAGTACCAGATCGAGGCGAGCCAGAGGGAAGGTTTTTACCGTCCCGACTCAATGCGTTACCTGACCCGCGCTTTGCGGGAGATGATTTATGCCGGAAAACCAATGCCGGGGAAGGACGGATACAAGAAGCCCAGGAAGCAGGGAGACCAGCTGCTGACAAAGACGGAAGAATGGCTGGCGCTTGCAGATGAGGCGGACCGCGTGATCCGCATGAAGGAGAGGGAGAATTTTACACTCCGGGATGCATTTCAGGCGGAGCTTCTGGACTTTTTGCTTTATCTGGCGGAATCGGATGGATTTCTTGCCCGTCAGGAGGCCGAGGCTATCAATGCCTGCTGCGGTACAGGACTTACGAAGTCCGAGATGAGGCGGAGGATCGAGGAGGAGAACCTGTACTCTGTGACCTATGAGAAGAAGATCCCCTTCACCCTGAATATCCTGTGTCAGGCAGACCGCCAGATCACAGAGCAGCTGACAGCGAAAAAGCCTTCGGACTTTTCTGCACGCTGTCTGCATTTGCAAAATGAGATCGGGCAGCTTTTCATTGCCTGTGACGGCAGTGCCAATGAGGAGGAAAAACGGGATCTGGAGACCCGCATGCGATATCTGGAAGCCTATGTGGCAGAGCATGCCGGAAACAGCCCTGCACAATGAGAGGGGAAATATGTCTAACGAGATCATACAGGCGGAATCCGAATATGAACATCTGAAGAAGCGGATCGCCGAGGTCCGTGCGGCGGTCAGCCTGCTGACGGCACAGAGGGATGAACTGCGCTACAGGGAGTGCCCCAGGCTTGAGGCGGAGTACAACACCAGGATCGGTGTTCTGGAGCTTCGGGTATTCCAGGCGAGAGCCAGGGTGCTGGAACTGCGCCGGGCCATCGAGATCCTACAGGCGGCCAGAAACCGGCAGGAGCAGACATCCGCCGAGGAAGCCCAGAAAAAGGCAAGCGACGAATATAGCGAGTACGAGCAGCGGATCCGGGAGGAAGCGGAACGGATGCAGCGCTCTGCTGACTATAAGAAAGACGAAGACGAGAAGGATGACGAGTGGAGACGCCAAAACGGCGCGAACGGCGGCGATGGCCAGGAAGGGGCCGGCGGCGATGGTGACGCGGCAGGATCCGGCCAGACAGGAGAGGACCCGGACGGCGAAGGCAGCGGGCAGGGATCTGACGGAAAAACAAGTGGTCCGGAAGGAAGCGCGGATGATACGGAAAGCGGCGGCGAAGGCGATGACCAGGATGAAATGGAAGGCTCCGGAGGGGGCAGACGGTTTCGCTCCAGAGAGGATGAGCTAAAGCATTACTACCGGAAGCTGATGAAGCTTCTGCACCCGGATTCCCATCCGGATCAGACCCCGGAGGACGCACAGCTGCTGCAGCAGGTCATGGAGGCCTACCGGAACGGCGATCTCGAGCGGCTGAAGGCGCTTTATTCACAGGTCGGTGAGGGACAGGTAGAGGAAGAGTTTTCCAATACCCCGGACGGGATCCGGCGGATGAAGGAGCTGCTCGCTGAGCTGGATGAGAAATCCCATGCGCTGCAGGAGGAGATCCGGCAGATCCAGAGCAGCTTCCCCTACACGGCAAAGGAATTCCTGGCCGATGAGGAAGCAGTTGCCGCCCGGCAGAAGGAATTGGCAGTCCAGTATCAGGAGCTTATGGAGCAGTATCAGAAGCTGAAGATTCGTTTCGATCGGTTGAAGGAGGGAAAAGATCCGGATGGAGAAGAATGAAAAGCAGGTGCCTTCTGGGGGCATCGGCAGCAGTGAGCTGTCCAGACTGCAGTTCAATCTGCCGGGGCTTTTGGACATGCCCTTTTCCAGAGATATTTTTCTGATGAAGCGGAGCGTCGCCGGCTGCAATCATGTCGACGGGCTGGAGGAGCACCTGGGAAAGATGGAGCAGGGGCAACGGCTCACCCTCCTTCGGGAACCGGAGAATAAGGCCGACAAGCGGGCGATCCTGGTGATGGATGGTGATTTCAAGCTGGGCTATGTCCCCAGAAAGGACAACGGCATCCTGTCCCGGCTGATGGATGCAGGGAAATATCTGTATGCCACGGCGGACAGTATCCTTTGTGATCCGGCCGATGTGGATTTCCCCTGGGAGGCTCTCATCATCAGCATCTACATGCAGGATTAAGGAAAAACAGGCGGCCGGCTGCGGCAGAACTATGAGACCGAATCTAAAAAATGAAGCCTGAAAGTACATCAGGGTGAGGCATCTGGCTGATGCCATTTAGATTGGGATGCATGAAATACACATCGATATTAAAAATGTATACTATAAATTTAAGGAGCATACACAGGAAAAAGCGGCAGAAAATGTCGCTTTTTTTGCGACCTTTTTTCCCTGTCCCTTCCCGATAATAGGCAGTAAAAGGGAGGGGCGCATGTCATCCTGTCCGGCATTGTGGTATTCTAGAACAAGAAGGGAAATGGGATACCATCAAACAATGTGCTGCCTTGGAACAGGCAGCAGCGCGGCAACACAGAGCATAAAGTTGTGCCGCAGCATCGGTCAGATACGAGGACAGGAGAATGGAAAAGAACAGAGCGCTGATACAGGATCTGGTGTCGTATATTGAAAAAAATCTGCAGACTTCCCCGCAGAAGGAAGCCCAGCAGATGCCTGGCGATCATACAGCTGAATATATAAAAGGTGAATATACCGGCAGAGACGCCAGGAACCTGAAGGACCTGATCCGCGATCTGGGGGAGACCTTCCACGAAATGCTGTTCCGAAAGATCAGCGAGAGCGGGCTTCCGGATGCTGAGGTTTACAAAAAGGCAAATCTGGACCGGAAGCTTTTTTCCAAGATCCGCAGCAATCCCGCCTATCACCCCAGAAAAAAGACGGTGCTCGCGCTGGCAGTGGCGCTGCAGCTGGACCTGGAGGAGACAGAGGAGCTGTTGACCAAGGCGGGCTATGCCTTATCGCCCGGAAGTGAGGGAGACCTGATCGTTCGCTATTTTATCGAGCGGGAGGTCTATGACATCGATGTGATCAACTACGCCCTGTATGAGTTCGGACAGCCGACGCTGGGCGGCTGAAGAATGGGGAGGATGGTTCCAGGAATGAATGCGGAGTACATTACCGGCAGAAGGTTCCGGAATATGATGGAGGAGCTCCGGCAGAAGCTGGGCTGGAACGAGCCTGGCGAAGAGGAGACAGGACCGGGCCAGGAGCCGGAGCGGACGACAAAAGCATACGGGATCCTGGCAAGTGTGGGACAGTATCCCGGCGAAGAGGGCCCTGGCAGTCTGCCGGCCTGGGAAGAGGACGGAAAGCTGATGGCAGAAACGCTCTGCCGGGGCTTCTGCGTCCCGGAAGAGAATCTCCGGATCCTGGGAGAGAACGGATGCGTTACAGCAGCGGATGCCGCCATCGCTCTCAAGGAGTTTGCCCGGATGCTGGGGAGCAGCGATACGCTCTTTTTCTATTTTTCAGGACATGGCAGCAGCGGCAGCCTGATCTTCTCTGACGGCGCAGTGGGACTGCAGGGACTGCTGGAGGTGATCGAAGCGCTCCCCTGCCAGAGAAAAATCGTGATCCTGGACTGCTGTTTTGCGGGGGATTTCCATACGGCAGGGCCCGGCATCATGGAATTTGCCCAGAGCATTGCAGCCTATACCGGGCATGGTACAGCAGTCTTTGCCTCCTGCGGTGCGGATGCCATATCCCGCAGCGGACCGGGCGGGCAGGGCAGCCTGTATACCGGCATGTTTGCGGCAGCAGCCTGTTCGGCCAGGTCGCTTTACCAGGGGCAGCGTTCCCTGGAGCGGATCAGCCGTGAGGTGGGGATCCTGATGGAGGCCTGGAACCGGCAGCATCCCGACCGGGCACAGCACCCGGTCTATCGCAGCAGTGCGGCAGGTGATCTGCTGTTCCCGGTGGAAGCGTACCGGCCTTATGTGCCGCAGCAGGTACAGCTGGAGACAGAGCGATATGCGCTGCACGGTGTCCGCTCGCTGGACAACGGCCAGCAGCGGCGGCTTGCCGCTTTTGTGCGGCTGAAATACGGAACCGAAAGCGACTGGGATGCCGCAGCACTTGCGGATATAACCCGGGAGATCGCAGAAAAACTGCGCCATGCCGGCGTTTACCGGAGTGAAAAAGACGAGCGGAAAAACCGCGGCCGGCAGGCCCAGGTGATCTGGTGCTACTTTGGCATGGACGAACTGGATATGCTCCGGAGCATCTATCTGGCCCATACCATCTGGGCAGCAGACGAGGAGCTGCAGAACCGGTATTTCCGTCTGGGAAAGTATACGGAGATCAGCGGCGGGATCTGTATCTGCCGGAATCCGTCCTACGCGATAATTCGCAGCATGCAGAAGAATATGGGAGAGGAAGCTTACCGCAAAGAGACCGGAAGGCTCCTGGCGGAACTGGTGACCGCCACAGAGCAGCTGATCCGTGAACTTCGGGAGCTGGACAACGGAACACTGACTGCCGGGGAGCTGCAGCTGCGCGCGCAGGAAGCGGCAAGGACCGTGCAGAACCGGTTTCTGGAGCTGAGTGATCTGCCGGCTGCACCGGAGCAGCTGCACGTATGGGCAGAGGAAGTCTTCGCTCTGGCAGGCTGGGCGTCAGATATTGCGACCCTTCTTGATAAAGTGCCGGATGAGCGGGCTTTATGGCTGATCCATCATGCCGCAGATGCGTACCAGGCTGCACTGGAGAAGGTGAAGGCCAGCGAAAGCAGCGCCACATTCATATAAAAAAACACAGAGTCGTCGGAAGAGGTGTCGCTTTTCCGGCGACCCTTTTTCATTCTGCGGATCCTATACTTTTTCTATAGCAGCGGCTGACCACAGGGGTGAACCGCACAGAATAAGAGGAGAGGAGACGTAGAAATGGATGAGGAAAAACGTGATCTGACCATGCAGGATGCGACAGGATCTTCGCTGGAGGAGATTCCGGAGGATGAGGTGAACGCAGTCGGGGAAGACGCCGGGAAGCCTCTTGCCCCGGAAGCAGACAGGCTGGAAGCAGGGGACGCTGCGGCGGACCTGAAACAGGTGCCGGAAACAGCCGGATACCAGGAGCAGGTCCAGGAAAAACAGCCGGCAAATGATGCAGAAGCCGCTTCGGAGATCAACGCGGCAAATGATGCAGGAGAATCGCCGGAAACAGCGCCGGAAGCAGATCCCGAGAAGATTTCGGGAGAAGCTCCGGAGGAAGCTCCTGCTCAGACTTCGGAAGAAACACCTGAAAAATCCGTGGATACAGACCAGGGAAAGGCTGCCGAAGAAGCGGTGGAGACTGTCCCGGAAAAACAACCGGAAATCTCTGCAGAAAAGAAGCCGGCCCGTTCCGGGCGCGGGAAGACGATCCTGCTGCTCCTTGCATCTGCAGCGGCCGTTTTGTTTCTCGCCCTGTACGGCATGGAGCTTTCCAGGAACCGCAGCCTGCAGGCGGAGTATGACGAGATCTCAAAGGCGCTGGCAACGGCCACAGGCAGCAATGAAGAGCTGAGTGGAAAGAACACGGATCTGGCATCTGAAGTCGAGGAGATGGCGGCATCCGTAGAGGCGCTGGAAGCGGAAAAGGAGGATTTGATCCGGAGCAGCAAAGCTGACAAGGCAAAAATCAATACTCTGGAAAGTGAGAAGCAGGAGCTGCAGGCCCAGGTCGACAGCCAGAATGAAGAGCTTGAGGAGCTGAAGAATGGGGCAGATGCCACCCTGGTAAAGATCAAAAATGCCTATGAGGAGAAAGACTGGGATACGGTGATCTCCCTTGCCGGTGAGCTTCACAGCAAGTACAACGGAAGCGATGCGGATAAGGAAGGACAGGCGCTGGCAGAGCAGGCACAGGCGGAGCTGGATGCCGCCGCCGCAAAGGCCGCAGAAGAAGAGGCAAAGGGATACGAGACCGGGATCACCTACGACCAGCTGGCCAGAACGCCGGATGATTATATCGGGAAAAAGGTCAAATTTAGCGGAAAGGTCGTTCAGGTCCTGGAGGGAGACGATACGGTGGATATACGGCTGGCCGTAAATTCTGACCATAATACGATCCTGTATGGTGTTTATGACAAGAAAATCACCTCCTCCCGCGTGCTGGAGGATGACATCATTACCGTCTACGGAACTTCCCTGGGAACGATCAGCTATAAATCCACCTTTGGAGGGACCATCACCATACCGGGAATCGTAGTCTCTAAAATCGAAATGTAAAGGAGGCAGAGAAAGAGAAGAGGGAATTGGTTGAGCAGCAATTTGCAGCGGAACTGCTGCAGACACACAGAAGCCGGAGCATCTGCTCCGGCTTCCATGCGTTTTCTGAAAATGAGGGGGAGATAGTACAATGTGTTCACCAACTATCTGATACATACTTTACAGCCCAATTGTGACGAGGTTGTGGCGGTGGGCTAAAAGAAAGGTAAAAAAAAGAAAAAAAGAATAAACAAAAGTCTCTTTTGTGGATGTTTATGCGCCTACGGCCCTGTTATTCCGCTTTTTCCTGGGGTAAAATAAAGCATATGTATGATTATGCAGTCCGCATGGCTGCAGGGCTGCCGCGTGCCGGCAGCAGAAGGGAGGCTTTATGGCAGAGGCGCTGAACAGCTGGTTTATGTACCTGATCTGCGGCGGGATCATCGCATTTATCGCCGTGGTCTGTGTGATCTTTATGGTTCGGGCCTACCGGGCCGGGCTGGAGCTTGGCATGGACCCCCAGGTCCTGAAAAACACGGTGACATCCTCGGTATCCTTTTCCATCCTGCCGAGCATCGGCATCCTGCTGGGCGTGATCGCCCTGTCCGGATCCCTTGGCATTCCCTGGCCGTGGCTTCGTCTGTCGGTGATCGGCGCGCTCCATTATGAGGTGCAGGTGGCCCAGGGCGCAGCTGAGCAGGTGGGAATGCACACGCTTTCGATGGCGGAGATGACACCGGAGAGCTTTTCCACGATCTGTCTGCTGATGAGTGTCTGCATCATGTGGGGCATGATCCTGTCCATCTTCTTTAATAAGAAGTATACCGAGCGGCTTGGCGGATCGGCGTCCGGCGGGAAGCCGGGCAAGACAGCAGGTTTTGGCGATGTGGCCATGACGGCCATGTTCATCGGCCTGGTTTCTGCCTACCTCGGAAGTTATATCGGCGGTCTGGTCTCCGGAGGCACGGGGATCGTGCCGATCATTACCGTGCTGGTCTCTGGGGCGGTGATGGGCGTCTTTATCTGGCTCTCAGAGAAAAAAGGCCTTCGGGCTGTGGATAATTTTTCAGTCGCAGGCGCAATGCTGGCTGGCATGCTGGCAGCGGTCATCGTCAGCTGAGGGGAGGTTCTTATGGAAAAAGAAGCAAAATTCCAGGCATATCGTGCGGCAACACACCGGATCGGCCGTTTCGTGTCACTGATCACCCTCGTCCTTTTAGTGGGAGCGCCCTTTGTGATCGGCAGTTATCTGGGGGCTTTTCCGAATCTTGCGGCAGCAGGAAAGGGCTTTTTCTCCGTCGGCATCGTGTGGATGGTCAGCTCGGTGGCTGAGTTCCTGATCTATACGCCCATGCTTGGCGCCGGCGGCGGATACCTCGCCTTTATCACCGGCAATCTGATCAACATGAAGATCCCCTGCGCCGTAAACAGCAGGGATCTGGCCGGCACAAAGGCGGGCACACCGGAAAACGAGATCGTTTCTACTCTGTCCATCGCCACCTCCTCCCTGGTGACGATCCTGGTCCTGGCTCTTGGCGTGCTGCTGCTGCAGCCCCTGCAGCCGGTGCTGCAGAGCGAAACCCTCCAGCCGGCCTTTGACAACGTGGTCCCGGCGCTGTTTGGCGCCATGGCATACAAATATTACCGCAAGAATATCCGCCTTTCCCTGGTCCCGCTGGTGATCATGAGCGCCCTGTTTATCCTGGTGCCGTCTCTGATCTCCCAGACCAGCATCATGATCCTTCCATCCGGCGCCATCTCGATCCTGCTGGCCTGGCTCATGTTCCGGAAGGAAAAGGCGGCCGGCGAAGGAGGTGACGAAGGATGAATTACATTTTGTGGCTGATCGGAGCGGTGGTCCTGCTTCTTCTGGCGCTGCTTCTGATCGCTGTGATCCGCACGGCCTTCACGCCGAAAAAGACGGCCGCCTACCGGCCGGCGGCGGATGAGGAGAGGGCTCTTGGACTTGCAGAAAAGCTTTCTGCCATGGTAAAGACCGAGACCGTATCGCGGATGAATACCGACCTTCGGGAGAAATTCCTTGGCTTTCATCAGGTGCTGGAGGAGCTGTTTCCTCTGGTGTATGAGCATCTGGAAAAGATCGAGATCGACGGAAGCCTGCTGTTTTTCTGGGAGGGAAAGGCGCATGACCGTCCCCTGGTGCTGATGAGTCACCAGGACGTGGTCCCTGCAGAAGGGACATGGACGCATCCGCCCTTTTCCGGGGAGATCGAAGGCGGAAGAGTGTGGGGCCGCGGCAGCGTGGATACAAAGTGCTCGCTGATGGGCCTGCTGGAGGCAGCCGAGGAGCTGCTTGCCGAGGGCTATGTGCCGGAGCAGGACGTTTGGCTGTCCTCCTCCTGCACGGAGGAATGGGCAGGCGACGGCTGTCCGAAGCTGGTGGACTATCTGGAGAAAAGGGGCGTGCGTCCCTATCTGGTCTGCGATGAGGGCGGCGCTATCATCACCGATCCTATCGGCGGGATCCCCGGCAACTTTGCCATGATCGGCGTGTTTGAGAAGGGAAAGGGCGATATCCGGTTCACCGCAAAAAGTACCGGCGGCCACGCCTCCGCGCCGGCGAAGGGATCTCCCATCGCCAGACTGGCCGGCTTCGTGCACGAGATGGAGACCCGCTCCCCCTTCCGCAAGTATATGTCCCGGGAGGTCGAGAACATGTTTGGAATCCTGGCTCCCTATGCCTCCTCTTTTGGGCTTCGCCTGGTACTGGAAAATATCTGGCTGTTCCGGCCGGTCCTGCTGGCTGTCCTGCCCTCCATCTCGGCGCAGGCAGGCGCCATGCTGAAGACGACCATCGCCTTTACCATGCAGAGCGGGTCCGATGCCTGCAACGTGATGCCAGAAGAAGCAACACTTGGCGCCAACATGCGGTTCATCCCGCACCAGGGCATGGAAGAGAGTCTGGCCATCGTACGGCAGAAGGCAGAAAAATACAGCCTCGGCGTAGAGATCCTTCACGCCAACGACTTCAGCCAGCCGGTGGACATCAAGGGTGATGCCTTCCGCATGATCGTCGAAACGACAGAAAAAACATTTCCAGGCATCGTCTGCTCGCCCTACGTCATGACCGGCGCGACCGATGCGATCAACTACCAGCGGATCTGCGACAACGTGATCCGCTTTGCCCCCATCGTGATGGGGCCGGACCAGATGAAAGGCATGCACGGCGTCAACGAGTACCTGGAGTACAGCTGCCTGCCCGGCTGCGTCGACTTCTACCGGAACCTGATAAAGGCAAACCATTAAGAAAAGAGGCTGCCGCCAGCCATTAACAGACAGACATAAACATTCTGAAGGGAACATCCGCAGCGCCGGTCCTTGGCCCGGTCAGATGGAGGATCCCATCTGAACCGGGCCATAGTACCGCTGCGCGAGGACAGAGCGGGAGCGTTTCCCGAAAGAATGCTTATGCCTGTCTGTTCTTAGCTGACGGCAGCCTCTTCACAATTTTTTCACAAACAACACAAAAAGTGAACATATTTGAGCCCTAAACTGTCTTTTAGTAGAATAGAAATCCCGTTAGGGAGTTAAAAAAGAAGGCGTCAGATATGAGCGAGAATAATTTTTACGAAGAAAATGGTTTTGACGGAGCAGAGCGGAAGGATTCTTCTGCCGGTTCTTATGGGGATACGGGCGATATGTGGATACCCGGCGGTACCGGGAGTTCCGGACAGTCCAGCTCCGGCAGGGATAAGTCCAGATGGATCCCGAAGGATCCTGTGAAAAAGGCGAAAAAGAGTGGAAAGTCGAAGAAGTGGATGGGCACCGTGGCGGCAGCCCTGGTCTTTGGACTGGTTGCAGGCTCTGTTACCTACGCGACGAATGAGGCCGCGGAGCGGCTGATCGGCCCGGCTGGCGGTACCGCGCAGGCGTCTGTTGCGATGGCTTCCAGTGAGGCTTCTGTGGAGCGGGCCAATGCGGAAGGAAAGGTTTCCTCGACTGGCAGCACGGGTGCAGCGATGACGGTAGCCGATGTGGCTGCCACGGCAATGCCGTCCATGGTCACGGTCTCGACGATGTCGGTCCAGGAGATGAGGAGCTTCTTTGGCGGCCGGCAGCAGTATGAGGTCGAGGGGGCCGGCACCGGAATTATCGTCGGACAGACCGATAAGGAACTGCTTATCGCGACGAACGAGCATGTGGTTGCCGGTGCTACGGAGGTTTCCATCGGCTTTATTGATGAATCTGTTGTTGAGGTCACGGTAAAGGGCGAGGATCCGGACAACGATCTGGCAGTTCTTTCCGCCCGGCTGGATGACATCAGCGAGGAGACAAAGGATCAGATCCGTGTAGCAGTGATCGGTGATTCCGATGCTGTGAAGATGGGTGAACAGGTTGTGGCCATCGGCAACGCACTGGGCTATGGCCAGTCCGTGACGGTCGGCTGCGTCAGCGCCCTTGACCGGACGCTGGACTTCTCAGATGAGAACGGAACCGCCACTTCGGAAGGGCTGATCCAGACCGATGCGGCCATCAATGCCGGCAACAGCGGCGGCGCCCTCCTGAACATGCGCGGCGAGGTGATCGGTATCAACGAGGCAAAGAGCTCTTCCTCCTACGGCGAGGCCTCCGTAGACAACATGGGATATGCGATCCCGATGGCAAAGGCTGTGCCGATCCTGGAGGAGATGATGAACGGGACGGCCCGGACAGAGGTCGCAGAGAAGGACAGAGGCTATCTTGGCATTAGCTTTGCAGAGGTTACGGAAGAGTATTCCCAGCTCTATGGCATGCCTGCCGGTATCTGCATCACTGAGATCACAGAGGACGGCCCGGCACAGAAGGCCGGCCTGCAGAAGGGTGATATCATCACCAGCTTTGACGGACATTCCGTAAAGACCCAGGCGGTCCTGCAGAAGCTGATCGCCAAATACAAAGCCGGAGAGACCATCGAGGTGCTGGCGCAGCGAGCAGATAACGGCGTCTACGTGGAGCAGAGCTTTACAGTGACCCTCGGAACGGCAAAACAGGCCGGGATCAATCAGAACGGAACCATGGACAGCCAGAATGATTCTGAAGACAGCCAGGAGGATGCGGAGAGCACACAGCCTCAGGATCCTTACTATGGCGGTGATGGCTACGGCGGGATGGACGAAGAGGATATCTTCAATTACTTCTTTGGAAACGATCCCTACGGCGGATACGGACAGGAAAGCGGTCCTTCCGGCAGCGGAAATTTCTAAGATTTGAATAAAGGTTTCCTTAAGCTGCAGGATGTCCGGCGGATGGCAGACGCGCATAGTGGGAAGTGCTTACGCACCGTGCGCGTCGCGGCAAGAACGCCGAGGCGTTCTTGAAGGTGGAAACCCAGAGAGACAAGCCTTTACCGGTTTGGGAAGATTATAAATAATAACGAAGCATAAAAAATGTGCCTGCGCATTCCGTGGAATGTTCAGGCACATTTTTTTAGGGCAGCCTTTTCGCTGTCTGATATGGTTATCTATGATCACCAGCGAAGGGCTGGCGCCGCAGATATTTTTTTGCCATGCAATGCAGTTATCTGTGATCACCAGCAAATAGCTGGCGCCACATATAACTTTTTGATGCGAAGGGTGCTTGTCAGGCGCCGGCAGCTGCGCTTTCGTCGTCCTTGCCGAGTTTCCGCATCTCCATGACCAGCAGTGCTGTGCTGAGGGTCATGGCGAAGACATCGGATGCCGGGTAGCAGTACATGATACCCTTGATGCCAAAGAAGATGGGCAGGATGATCAGGAAAGGAACCATAAACAGCAGATTTCTCGACAGAGAGATCAGGATGGAATACTTCGGCTTTCCGACGGCCTGGAAATAGGTTCCTGCAGTCATCTGGACGCCCAGGATGAAGATGAAGATGGTCATCGTGCGGATCGCCATGACAGCAAATGTGTTGTACAGAGCATCCTCCTGGCCGAAGATGGAGATCAGCTGCTGCGGGAAGAGCTGCAGGCAGGCCATGCCGATGAGGCCGATGGCGGTGCCGGTGATCATGGAATCGCGGATCAGCTCACGTACACGGCTGTATTTTTTTGCGCCGTAATTGAAGCTGTAGACCGGCTGGCAGCCGACGACCATACCCATGATGACGGATACCATGAGGCCGTTGATCTTGCCGACGATACCAAAGACAGTCAGCGGGATCTCTGCGCCAAATTCAGACAGGGCACCGTACTTGACCGCCTGGTTGTTCAGGACGACCTGGGTGACCAGCATGGCCGACTGGGTGATAAAGGAAGAAAAGCCGACCGTCAGGATGCTTGTGGCGATGGACGGATCAAAGCGGAGATATTCCTTTTTAAAGTGCAGCGTCTTGAATTTCGGGATGTAGCGCAGGTTGATGACCAGGGTCAGCAGCTGGCCGAGAATGGTAGCCAGGGCAGCACCCTGTACGCCCATGTTCAGCGGGAAAACAAAAATGTAGTCAAACACGATGTTAAATGCAGCGCCGGCCAGCATACTCTTCATGGTGTAGCTGGGATTGCCGTCTGCACGGATCATGTCGCTGCAGAGAATGCCCAGTGCGGTAAAGGGCAGACCCAGGATATAGATCCGGGCATAGGGGACGGCATACGGCATGACCGGGTCAGTCGCGCCAAACAGCCGGAGCATCGGCGGCATGAACAGCTGGCCGATCACCAGCAGGATGACACTGGATACGGCGGCCATGAAAAAGCCGCAGCACATGGTGCGGTCGGCCCGCTCCTGGTCCCTGCGGCCGAGGTTCAGTCCGCAGTTGGCGGCAGTACCGACGGCAATCATCAGGGAGATGGCCATGCTGACAGTGACAAATGGGAAGGTAACGTTTGTTGCGGCGTTGCCCAGGTAGCCTACCCGCTGGCCGATAAAGATCTGGTCAACGAGGTTGTAGATCGAGTTGACGAACATGGAGATGACAGACGGGATGCCGAACTGCAGCATCAGCTGGGGGATCGGCTTTGTCCCGAGCATGTTCTCCTTTGCGGGATAATTGTTGGATGATTCTGGCATACGTTGATCCTTTCCTTGATCTGCGGCAATGCAAAACAGCCGCCTGTGATCTTTTGTGGTGCAGACATAATAAGTCAATTATACATATATTAAGCGTTTCGCCCGAATGATGCAATATAATGTTTAAGCACAAAATTAAAACCTAAAAATCGGTTTATTGTGTGCAGATTATACATTTTCTTATCTGTTCCTGCCCTATAAAATAACCTTAGGAGTGTCTGCTGCTGTAGTCTGCAAAAACGGTTCTGCCACTTTCCTGGCAAATCATTTTGGCGAAAAAGGCAGCAGGGCATCCGGGCGCGGTTGCAGCTTCAGCAACAGCAGTTTTTGTTATGTGAGGGTGTGTTTATGGAAAACAAAATCAATGTGAAGCAGATGATAGGCATTTTCGCCTTCTGCGCAGGCGCTATGGCGTCGAACATGACGATGGGTCTTCTGGGCAACATCATGCAGACTTATGCAAATGTAAGTCCGACGGTTGTTCAGACCCTTCTGGTTACTCCGGCTCTGGTCGGAACGATCTATGGTTTCCTTGTTGGCCAGCTGAACAAAAAGATCCCCAGCAAGTATCTGATCATGGTCTGTGAAGCTGCCATGCTTCTGTACGGCCTGATCTTCTTCCTGGTGGGCGGAAGCAACATCTATATCCTGATCGTTGCCGCCGGTCTTGCCGGTATCAACCAGGGCGCGATGAACACGATGGTCGCACTGCAGCTCGCAGCTGCCATCTCTGATGATGCAAAGCGCGGAACGATGTTCGGTATCACTTCTGGTGTCATGAACCTGATCGGTGTCGGCATCCAGAACATCGGCGGTATCGTCACTGCCCAGACCGGCAGCTGGCAGAATGCTTACCTGGTATGGATCCCGATCTATATTGTCGAGCTGATCCTTACCTTTATCTGCCTGCCGAATGTTGAGCCTGAGGGCAAGAATGCTCCCGCTCCCGCAGCAGGTCCCGAAGAGGTTCCGGCTGGCGAGAAGCTGAGCATGACTCCGGCATTTATCATCGCCATCCACTATTTCTTCTTCTTCCTGTTCCTGTATGTATTCGGAACCAATGTATCCGCATATATCCAGAACGCTTACAACCTGGGTGATGCATCCGCAGCTGCTCTTGGCGCAAGTATGGTTACCATCGGCGGTATCTTTGCCGGTTTCATGTATGGCGCATATGCCAAGGTGCTTGGCAAATGGACCGTTCCGGTACTCATGGGTCTGTGCGTAATTGCCCTTGCCCTTCCGATCTTTGTCACGACCAGCCTTATTGCTATCTATGCATGCGGATTCGTTCTTGGTTTTGCCATGATGGGAGCAAACCCCTACATCATGAACTACCTGCATGAGAAATATCCGAATGCACAGTACGGTCAGGCAATGGCTATCTTCGCCGGCTTCATGAACTTCGGTATGGTGGTTGCTATCTATGTCATCAACTTCCTTACCCAGATCTTCTTCGGCGATGCAAACTCCATGAGCGGTAAGTTCACCGTCGCTGCAGTCGGCCAGCTGCTTGTCTTCCTTGTATCCATTCCGGTCTATGCCCTGGGAAAGAAGAAAGCACAGTAACTGCTCGGATGGAAAAACCTGACAGGACGGATCGCGATCCGCGAGGCAGGGACGATAAAAACTGAATAAGGAATAAATGCATAAGCGTCCCGGACAGAGGAAGGCTCCGCAGGAAACTGCGGAAGTCCTGCAGACTCTGTTCGGGGCGTTTTTATTCCCTGCAGCTGCCGACTCCAGCTGCGGCGCGGCATTTCCGGGAGTGAACATGCCGTCATTTTTCAGCACGATGCGCAGAGCGCATCAGCAGCGGCAGTTTCAGGGGATGCACATGCCGTCTTTTTTCTGAAAAATCATGCCATGGATATACTGTTGGTGTATAATAAAGAAAAAAGATGCAAGGAGGAATGAGCAATGAAGGCAGCAGTGATTTATTACAGCTTTTCCGGAAACACCAGGCACATGGGCGAGCTGATCGCGAAGGGCATACAGAAGGTTGAGGGATGTGAGGCACGTACTTTCTCCATCGATGATGTTGACTTTGAATATGCCTCGTCCTGTGACTGCATCATCTTTGGCGCCCCGATCTATGCGGCTCATATCACCGGACAGATGATGAACTTCATGCTGACCGATTCTGACAGGCTGAACCTGGCGGGCAAGCTGATCGGTGCCTTTGCAACAGCAAAATATGTGCACGGTGGAGCGGAGCTTGGAATCCGTGAGATCCTCGACCACTGCATGGTCAAGGGTGCGATGATCTATTCCAGCGGCGATGCCATGGGCGAGCCGGTCATCCATTTCGGACCCATCGCGACCAACGACATGATCGAGCTGGAGCGCTTCGAGGACACCTTCGTGATCTACGGCGAGCGCATGGCCGCAAAGGCAAAGGAGCTGTTCGGCTAAGATGCGGGGGTGGATTTCTGGCTGATCTGTTTTGGCAGACACAGCCGGCAGGCAAAAGGGACAGCCTCTGTTTTTAAAGACACGGACAAAGAGGGGCTGTCGCATTAAGAAAAAAGCGTGCATAAACATTCTGGAGGGAACATCCGCAACGCCGGTACTTGGAGGAAT
>DFFG01000012.1:16273-31236 GCA_002368795.1 Eubacterium sp. UBA3782 | reverse complement strand
CCGCCCTTGCCGCTGACGATGCCGATCACATGGGCGGTGTTGGAAAACGCGTTCTCTTCTATCTTGAAATCTTCAGGCGATGCTTTCTGCTCTGCCATAACTGCTGCTTATCCTTTCGCTTCTTGGTATTCCGGATCTTTCAGGGCATGCCTGCCTCAGATCTCGGTAAAGGTGTACCTCTGCTTGATGCCGGAGGTCACGATGTCAAAGATCACGGTGCCGTCTGGCTTGTCGATGCGCTCATAGGTAAAAACCTTGTCGTCAAATTTCTTTTTGAGATACTCCTCCGGATCATCGGTCTCGATCTCATCAAAGAAGACATCCCGCATCTGGTTGTTCGGGCACTCGTTAAAGATCTCCCATACGGTCTCATATTCTTTCATCTTGTCCCTCCATAAGGCGTTTGCCTTTATCGGTGGTTCGCTGTTTCTATTCGTAAGGCGTTTGCCTTTCCTGATAGTTCTTTATTACTATTCATAAGGCTTTTGCCTTTCCTGATGGTTCCTTGCTTCCATTCCCCATCTTCTGCTGCCGGATCTGTCCTGCGTCAATCTTATCCCTCGAGATACGGGACGACGATCTGCCATGCCTCTATGAGGCGCTCCAGGCTCCAGGCGGCGTTGGCCGGGCTGGTGGAAGGAAGCTTTATGGCATCTCTTCCCGTCATCGGGCGAATGTATTTCCGGTACAGGTCATAGGATGCCGTGCCGTTGCAGAAGATCTGCCGGATATCCGCGCTCTCCAGGATCAGGGACAGGTCATTTGGCACCACGTCCTTTATGGAGCTGTCGCTGGATCCGGTGATGGTACAGGAGGCGATGGTATCCCACATGGCGATGTGCTTTTCCGCCAGGAACTTACGTTTCTGAGGGATCGTTTCCAAAGGACCGTATCCGGTTACGGCGGCGATGACCTGCCAGTACCGGTTTCTCGGATGCCCGTAGAAAAAGCCCACTTCCCTCGATTTTATAGAAGGGAAGCTGCCCAGGATCAGGATCCGGGACTCGTCATCGAAGAACGGAGGGATCGTGTGCACCTGTGCACCAGGCTGTTGTCTCTCCATATTATTATTTCTCTTCTTTTTTCTTGCGGAAATCCTCTTCTGACTCACCCTCTATGGGATCCTCGTCAAAGGCCGCGACGATATAGTAGCCCCGGGGGGTGTCCTCGATCGTCATCACCGTGCCGGTGCGGTTTTTCAGGCGCTCATAGGCCGGATAATTGCCGCTCATGGCAACGGCGGGAATGATGGTGTAATAGTAAGACATGGGGAGCTGGGACTCGGTGACCGTGACCTCCTGGCCGATCTCTACGAGTCCCTGGCGCTCCATCTTGAATTCCATGTACCGCATGTTCTGTCTTAGTGGTGGAACAGGCGGATGCCGGTAAAGGACATGACCATGCCGTATTTATCGCAGCACTCGATGACCGCGTCATCTCTGACGGAGCCGCCGGGCTCGGCGATGTACTGTACGCCGCTCTTCTTTGCCCGCTCGATGTTGTCGGAGAAGGGGAAGAAGGCATCGGAGCCAAGGGTCACGCCGGTCATCTGATCCAGCCATGCACGCTTCTCCTCCTCGGTGAAGACAGGGGGCTTCTCCTTGAAGACCTTCTGCCATGCGCCATCGGCCAGGACATCCATGTACTCAGCGCCGATGTAGACATCGATGGCGTTGTCGCGGTCCGCGCGGCGGATGCCGTCCACAAAGGGAAGGCCCAGAACCTGCGGGCTCTGGCGCAGCCACCAGTTGTCTGCCTTGCTGCCGGCCAGACGTACGCAGTGCACGCGGGACTGCTGTCCGGCGCCTACGCCGATGGCCTGTCCGTCCTTGACGAAGCAGACGGAATTGGACTGGGTGTATTTCAGGGTGATCAGAGAGATCTTGAGGTCGCGGATGGCTGTCTCGGGCAGATCCTTGTTTGCGGTCACGATGTTGGCGAGAAGCTCGTCATCAATGGAAAGCTCCTGTCTGCCCTGCTCAAAGGTGATGCCGAAGATCTGTCTCTTCTCCAGGGGTTCGGGGACATAGTTCTCATCGATCTGGATGACGACATAGTTTCCGTTCTTCTTTGCCTTCAGGATCGCCAGGGCCTCGTCGGTATAGCCCGGTGCGATGACACCGTCGGATACCTCTCTCTTGATGACGGAAGCGGTATCTGCGTCACAGACATCCGACAGGGAGATGAAATCGCCAAAGGAAGACATGCGGTCTGCGCCCCTTGCCCGCACATAGGCACATGCCAGCGGGGAAAGCTCCGGCATATCATCGACGAAGTAGATTTTCTTCAGCGTGTCGGTCAGCGGGATGCCGACGGCAGCGCCTGCCGGAGAGACATGCTTGAAGGATGTGGCTGCCGGAAGGCCGGTGGCCTTTTTCAGGTCACGGACCAGCTGATAGCCGTTGAACGCGTCCATAAAGTTGATGTAGCCGGGACGTCCGGACAGAACGGTGATGGGAAGCTCTCTTCCATCCGCCATATAGATACGGGACGGTTTCTGGTTGGGGTTGCATCCGTATTTCAGCTGCAGTTCATTCATATGTATTTCCTCCTTACTGCCGCCATTCATGCGGCATCCGTTGCTGCAGGTCTTTCCTGTTCTCTTTACTGATTCTTGTTGACGATGCGGGTCTGGGTCTCGCCCGTAGCGATCTCGATGAAGCGCACGAACAGGGAAACCTTGTTGTCCTCGTTCAGGCTGTTCCAGATCAGCTCTGTCCACTCGTCGATGTCGTTCGGAACGTCCACGAGCTTGGGCTCGCCCTCAAAGCTGGGCAGCGGGTTACCGTCGGTGACATAGGTGGAGATGAAATGGCCATCGCCTGCCTTGGCCGGTGTGTAATCAAAGGTATAACGGTTGCACTGGCCCGGGTCGCCGTTGTTGCTCTTTAAGATGGACATGGTGTAGCAGAATTCGCCGTTTTCTACGGTAAGCAGACCGGAAATACGAGGCGTATAGTTGGGGCCGTCCGGCTCAAACTCGCGGCAGCGCAGGCTCTGCTCAAAGGTCAGCCCGGCCTTCAGGCCGTCGTAGATGGTATCGGTCTGGTCACCGTTGGTGACGATCGTGTGTGCCGGATCCGGTACCCGCACCGGGGCATAGATGATGAGGCTCGGATCCTCCAGCTTTGAGGGATCAAAGGCCTCTGTGCGGATGCCCTCGCCCTCGGTCACAAATACACGGTTTCTGCTGTTGCTGCTGCGGCCCATGATGAAATAGGCGGTCGCCGCGTATCTGCCGTCAGCACTGCGGCCGATCACGATCCCGCGTCCGGGATAAACGTTGCTGCTGAGTTCTTTTGCGAGGTCTGTTCTTTGCATATTCTTTCCTTTCTCTGCCCTTGTGCCAAGGGACTTAAGCCATTACAGCTCGATCAGTTCTGCCGGTATATCCGTAAGATTGCGGATCCCGTTCTCCTCCACCACGACCACATCCTCGACGCGGACGCCCATGCGGCCGGGAATGTAGATCCCGGGTTCTACCGATTCTACCATGCCTGGCTCCAGAATGGTATGGTCCTTCTGGGACAGCTTGGGTTTCTCATTTATATAGAGACCGAGGCCATGGCCAAGGCTGTGGAGGAAATTCTTTCCATAGCCCGCCCGGCTGATCACATCTCTCGCCAGCTGGTCCGCTTCTTTTGCGGTGATGCCGGAGCGGATCCCGGCCAGGGCTGCATCATGGGCTGCCTGCACCACGGAATACAGCGCCTTCTGCTCCTCGTTTGCCTTGCCAAGGACCACCGTTCTGGTCAGATCGGAACAATAGCCGTCATAGACACAGCCAAAATCCAGAATGACCAGCTCGCCCTTTTCGATCTTTTTCATCGTGGGCGTAACATGGGGCATGGAGGTGTTGGCACCGGAGGCGACGACCGTCTCAAAGGAGAGTCCTGTGGCGCCGTGGCAGCGCATCTGGTATTCCAGCTCTGCCGCTGCGTCAAGCTCGGTCATGCCCGCTTTCATGATCAGCATCAGCTGCCGGAAGGCATCGCAGGCGATTTTTTCCGCCCGCTCGATCTTGGCGATCTCCTCGGGAGACTTGACCTGGCGGATCTCCAGGATCTGGTCGTCCAGGGGCAGCCACTGCTCGATCCGGTCGATGGAATTCTGCAGCTTGCTGAAATCATGGCAGCGCATGTGCTTGTCTTCGTACCCGACGATGTGTGCATTATCTGCAGCGAGGCATTCTGTCAGGATGCGGACCTTCTTGTGGCTGTTGTCCTCCTGGATGATCTCATAGTCTGTCTCGCGCCTGGCTGCCTCCAGGTAGCGGGAGTTCGTGATAAGGACCTTCCGCTTTGGAGAGATATACAGCATGCCCTTTCCGCCGCGGAAACCAGACAGATACCACATGTTATGGGGATCTGTGATGAAAATCGCTTCCGCACCGGTCTTTTTGAAAATGTCGTTGATCTGTTCTCTGCTCATCTTTTTATGTCCTGCCGTGGCCAGCTGTACTTACAGCTTTCCATATATATCCTGCGGCACGAGGGCTTTTACACGTATGCCCTCTGCCAGGTACTCTTCCTCTTCGATCCGGCCTCTGCTGCGGATCAGGTTCAGCTTGCCCCCCTCCGCATAGGAGAATATCCGCTCGACCAGGATCTGGTCTGCCAGCAGGATCTTCTCCAGAACGATCTTCAGGTCTTCCAGTCCCTCGCCTATCTTGGCCGAGATCGGGATCACATAATCCGCCCGGCTGTCATGGAGGACCGGCCGGTCCGGATGCTCTCCGGGGAATGCCAGCTTGTCCTGCTTGTTCAGCAGAGTGACCACCGGCTTCTGGTCTGCATGCAGATCATGAAGGGTCTGATAGACGACCTCCATCTGTTTTTCCACCTCAGGATTGGAAGCATCCGCCACATGAATGATGATATCCGCATAGGCGGCTTCCTCCAGAGTGCTTCGGAAGGCATCGATCAGGTTGTGGGGAAGCTTGCGGATAAAACCAACGGTATCCGTGATCAGGATCTGGCTGCCGCCCGGCAGATCCAGCACCCTTGTGGTGGGATCCAGCGTGGCAAACAGGCCGTCCTCCTCCAGGACGCCCGCATCTGTCAGTGTATTGAGCAGGGTGGATTTTCCCGCATTGGTATAGCCCACGATGGCTGCCGTCTTGCGGCCGCCCTTTGCTCTGCCCTCCCGGATCAGATCCCGGTGGCGTCTGACCTCCTTCAGCTCCCGGTTCAGTGTCACGATCCGCTCGGCAATCAGCCGGCGGTCGATCTCCAGCCGTTTCTCACCAGGGCCCCTGGTGCCGATACCGCCGCCCAGCCTGGAGAGGTAGGTGCGCATGCCGACCAGATGTGCCTGCCGGTATTTGAGCTGTGCCAGCTCGACCTGGATCTTTCCTTCGCTGGTCTGTGCACGGCCGGCAAAGATGTCCAGGATCAGAAGGGTGCGGTCGCACACTCTGCAGCCGAGCTCATCCTCCAGATTGCTCATCTGGGCGGGAGAAAGCTCATCATCGCAGATGACCGCATCTGCCTCGAGCATCTCGACCATCCCGTGGAGCTCCTCGATCTTGCCCTTGCCGATGTAGGTGCCGGGATCCGGATTCTGGCGGTTCTGCCACATGCTGGTGATAACCTCAGCGCCGGCCGTCTCTGCCAGTGCGCCAAGCTCCCGGAGGGAGTCTTTTGTGTCCTCCTCTTCTCCGGTACAGACAGCCAGGAGGATCACCCGCTCCTTCTTCTGCTCATTTTCAACCATAATATACTCCTGCTGCCGGATCAGTATCCGCCAGTGCCATAATCATAGGTACCGAAATAAGGATCTCCGTACCATATGTAATTATTGTACTGCTCCTCAGTCAGATACTGGCCGTCTGTGGTCCAGTAGCCGCCGTAGCCATCATAGTAGGTGCCGTCATCCAGATAGCGCGGCGTCGTATCCAGCGCTTCCTGCTCTTCGGCTGCCGCTGCCTCTTCCTCGTTTCTGGCGAGATCCTCCTCGGTCAGGGCCGTGTTTGTCGCTGCGGCCATCTCCTCCTGGATATGGACAAAATTCGCGATCTCGTTGGCCTCCTGCACCCGGCTTGCCAGGTAATAGTTCTCGCGGATGGCAACCTCGTTGGTGGGGAAATACTTCAGGAAGTTTTCCATCTTGGCCGCCGCCGTCTCGAAGTCCAGCTGTTTCTCATAGATCACGATCTCGTTGAACAGCAGAGCCTCCCGCATGGCAGCCTCGCTGATCGAGAGTCCCGAGTGAATGTTTTTCAGGGCACTCTCCAGATCGCCCTCCATCATATCGCAGATGGCCAGGCCGTTGTAGCCGGCCGATGCGTCAAAATCCGTCTCGATGGCCTTGCGGTAGACCGCCCGCGCACCGGTGATGTCATCGGAAAGGATGTACACCTTGCCAAGCAGCGCTGCGGAACCCGAGACCTTATTGTTCATGGATCTGGTCAGGGCTTCCCTGGCCGCATCATAGTTCCGAAGTTCATAATTGATCCGTCCCACCTGGAAGTAATCTTCCGGAGAGACCGGGGAGCGCTCCAGGGCCTGTGTCAGGTAGGCTGCGCCGTCCGCCTGAAGGTTTCGCAGAGCGTAGACCTCGTAGACCTGCAGGTACATCTCATAGCTGCCGTTCAGATCCAGCGCCTTGGAAAAGTCCTGGGCCGCCTGACCAAACCGGTCCTGGGATGCATAGATCTTTCCTCTCTGGAGATAGGCGACATCCGCCCGGTCAGAATCCAGCAGTCCCGTGTACACCGTCAGTGCCTTGTCATCCTGGCCGGAGCCCAGATAGGCATCCGCCTGGTAGAGCCGGACATCTGTGATGAAATCCGCATTCTCATCCGGGTAGGTAACGGCATCCAGGGCCTCGTTGAAAAAGACGAGCGCCTGGTCGTACTGGCCCTGCTTCAGCCGGCAGATCCCGATCCCGCGGTACCCCTCTGCCGTCTTGCCGTCATTCTCCACCGCCTCCTGAAAATAGGTGATGGCCGACTCATAGCTGCCCGCAGCCAGCGAAGACATGCCGAGATTGTAGGCCTGGGATTCATGGATGCCGCTGCCGGTATCCGCGCAGCCTGCAAGCAGCGCGGCGGCAAGAAGGACAGCCAAAAGCCCTGTTCGATTGTCCGAAAACAAACCTCTCAAAATCAAAACTCCACTTCCGTGCGCGGTGCGTGTGGCATTTATGCCTCGCGGTGCGCTCGCGACTCCACTTCCGTGCGCAGTGCGTGTGGCATTTATGCCTCGCGGTGCGCGCGCGACTCCACTTCCGTGCGCGGTGCGTGTGGCATTTATGCCTCGCGGTGCGCGCGCGACTCCTATCTTCCGTGCGCGGTGCGTGGCATTCATATCCCGCAGCAGGCGAGACTCCCGTTTATTGCACACGGCTCCTGTTCATTATCAAAATCAAAATTCTGCCGGGTATACGCCTTTTGCGGTCAGCTCGGCGAAGGCCTTCTTCACCGCATCCTTGTCCTCCTGGTAGGTCACGCCAAACCAGGTCTCAGTCGTATCCAGTACGTCTACCTCTGCTCTGCCCTCCTGCATCAGCTGGTCGATGAAGATCGGCAGAAGATACTCTTTTTTCAGATCTCCCTCGGGCACTTTTGACAGGAACTCGGTAAAGCCCTTCTCAAGAAGGCCCAGGAAGGAGGGGGCAAGGCCCCACATATTCATGGATACATGGCTTGCCGGATCCACAGCCACCAGCGTACCGTCCTTCTGAATGGCAGCGCCATCCGGTGTCCGGACGATGTTGGAGGTCTCGGAGATGCCCTCCAGCTTTCCATCTGCGTTCATGCGGCAGATGCCTCTGGTCACACCACCGTTGTCGGAAAGGGTGTTGCCCAGGCGGAAGCCTGCCATACAGATCTGCTCCACACCGGGTGTTTTCTCTCTGTCCGCGGTCAGCCAGTCATGCAGCAGGCGGAAGGGCTCTTTTCCATAGTAGTCATCAGCATTGATGACCGCAAAAGGCTCCTCGATCTGCTCTTTCGCCGCAAGGATCGCCTGGCCGGTGCCCCAGGGTTTTGTTCTGCCTGCCGGGCGCACAAAGCCCTCCGGCAGATCATCCAGCTCCTGGAACGCATAGGCGACTTCGATCCTTTTCTCCATCCGGCTGCCGATGATCTCGCGGAAATCCTTTTCCAGATCCTTCCGGATGATAAATACGACCTTGTCAAAGCCGGCCTCGATGGCATCGTGTACAGAATAATCCATGATGATCTGTCCGCCGGGGCCCACAGGCTCCAGCTGCTTGATTCCTTTGCCGAACCGGCTGCCGATGCCCGCTGCCATTACTGCAAGTGCTGTCTTACTCATGTCTGTATCCTCCCTCTGCAATCCATGTCTGCGAAGGGCGCAAACTGCCCTATTTCACACAATCCATGCAGGCGCCTGCATACAACAGGTGCTGTTTTTCCGCCATGGAATGCTTCCTATCTTTCCAATTTTTTTACTTTCAGATTCAGGACGCCTTATCCTCCAGCTTTGCCAGTCTGGCTGCCTGGTCCTCTGCGATCAGATGGTCGATCAGCTCGTCCAGTGCTCCGTTCATGATGCTGTCGATCTGATGCAGGGTCAGCTTGATGCGGTGATCGGTCACCCTTCCCTGGGGGAAGTTATAGGTGCGGATCTTTTCCGAGCGGTCGCCCGTGCCGATCTGGCTCCGGCGGAGATCCGCCTCTGCATCATGTCTTTTCTGAAGCTCCAGGTCATACAGCTTGGACCGGAGCAGCGCCCAGGCCTTTGCCTTGTTCTGGATCTGAGATTTTTCTGTCTGTGAATAGATCACGATCCCGGTGGGATAATGGGTCAGCCGTACGGCGGAATCCGTGGTATTGACACACTGGCCGCCGTTGCCCGATGCCCGCATGACGTCGATCCGGACGTCCTTTTCCGGGATGTCGATCTCGATATCGTCGCTGACCTCCGGCATCACGGCTACGGTGATGGTGGAGGTATGGATCCTGCCGCCAGATTCTGTCTCCGGGACACGCTGTACGCGGTGGACCCCGCTCTCATATTTCAGACGGGAATAGGCGCCTTGCCCGCGGATCATAAAGGTGCACTCCTTGATGCCGCCGATCCCGGTCTCACTGAGGCTGATCAGCTCTGTCCGCCAGTGGCGAATATCCGCATATTTCTGGTACATCCGGTAGATCTCTCCGGCAAAGAGGGCAGCCTCGTCACCGCCGGCACCAGCCCTGATCTCCACAATGACGTTCTTGTCGTCGTTGGGATCCTTTGGAAGAAGCAGCAGGCGAATCTTCTGCTCCAGCTCGCCCTGGCGGTCTTTTGCTTCGGCCAGCTCCTCCTTGAGCATCTCCCGCATCTCCTCGTCGCTTTCCATCTCCAGCAGCTCAAGGCTGTCGGCGATGGTCTCTTCATTCTTTTTGTAGTTCTGGTAGGCCTCCACGACCGGGGTAAGCTCAGCCTGCTCCTTCATCAGCTGCTGAAAAAGCTTTGGGTCTCCGGCGGTTTCCGGTTCACCCAACTGCATGATTACTTCCTCCAGCCGGATCGTCACATCCTCAAGCTGTTCGAACATTCGTTATCCTCTTCTCTTTCCCGCGCGCCCTGCGGCAATGCGGTCATTTCCGGAGAGATCCCTGACGATCTCCACGTCTTCGTACCCCAGACTTTCCAGGTACGTTTTCATCTCGATTCCCTGATCGGCCCCGATCTCCAGCGCAAGCATTCCGCCCTCTGTCAGGTGCGTCCGTGCATCGCGGGCGATCTTTTTTTCAAAATAAAGGCCGTCTCTCTCTCCGTCAAGCGCAATCATCGGCTCGTGATCCTTTACCTCCGGCTCCAGACCGGCGATCACGTCCGTAGCAATGTAGGGCGGGTTGGCCACGATCAGGTCAAACGCTCCCTCGATATTTGCAAACAGGTCGGAGCAGACCCAGGAAACCTTATCGTCGCTGACCTGCATCCGGAACTGGTTGCGCTTTGCCACCGCAAGGGCAGCCTCGGAAATATCCGCACCCACACCGGTCACGCCATATTCCCGGATCAGGGTCAGCAGGATACATCCGCTGCCGGTACACATATCCAGCACACGCGATCCGTTGATCTGACACCTGCCCAGATAGTCGATCATGGTCTCGGTATCCAGCCTCGGGATCAGCACATCCGGGGATACGTAAAAGTTTCTTCCCCAGAACCAGGCTTCCTCTGTCAGGTACTGGACCGGTGTCCGCTCGGTTCTCTTCTTTAACAGCAGGTGATATTCCTCTGCGTCGGCCTCATCCATCGGCTCGCTGCCATGCATGAGAAAAAAGCTGCGGTCGATGGCTGCCGCATACTCGAGAAGGAGCCATGCATCCTGCGCGGCATCGGTGATACCGGCCGCCGCAAGGAGCTCCTTTCCATAGGCATACCAGGACTGGTAAGAACGGCTGACTGTCTCCATCTGCAGCGCTTACCTCCTGTCCTTCTCTTCCTCCTGACGCTGCTTTTCCAGGAAAGCGCGCCAGTCAAACACAGCCTCAACAGCCGCGATCGCGACCTCTGCCTGTGCCTCATCCGGCTCTCTGGTCGTCAGCTTCTGCATGGCCAGACCCGGCTTGCTAAGTGCAGCCATGATGCCGGTGTCGGCCTGTCCGGCCAGACGGATGATCTCAAAGGAGATACCGGCAATGACCGGGACCAGCAGAAGACGGATGACCACACGCATGATGTGGGACTCTGCCTGCACAAACATCAGCAGAACTGCACTGACGATAACAACAAAAAACAGGAAGCTTGTCCCGCACCGTTTGTGGAAGCGGGAGCTTTTCATCACATTTTCGACCGTCAGGTCCATGCCGTGCTCGATGCAGTTGATGCACTTATGCTCGGCACCATGATACATAAAGGTCCTCTGGATATCCTTCATACGGCTGATTAGGACAAGATAAATCACAAAAATCCCCACACGAAGAACCGCTTCGATCAGGGAGATCAGCCACCTGGCCGTAATGAACCGGCCGATGAATGCAGAAATAAAATAGGGAAGCATCATAAACAGAGCGACAACAATTACCACAGAAAAGATGAGCGTTCCGGTCATCATCGCCTTCTCGGCCTTCGCCGCCTTTGCGTCCTCTGCCTTCCGCTGCTCCTCCGTCAGGGCTGCCCTGCGCGCCTTCTCCTCCTCGCTCTCCTCTTCCTCCTCAAAATAGGAAGCGGACTCCATCAGTGTGGAGATGCCGATGCTGAGGGAATCGATAAAAGCGATCACGCCCCTCACCAGGGGAATCTTCTTCAATGCCGGCACGTCGATCACGCTCTTGTAAGGATGCTTTGTGACGACAATATTTCCGTCGCCCGTGCGGACGCCCAGGGAGTATTCATCCCCGCTGCGCATCATGATCCCTTCAATGACCGCCTGCCCGCCGATACCTGAATATGCCATAAAACAGCTGCTCCTGCTCTTACTTACTACTTATTCTTCGCTATTATATAATATGAAACTATCCCACGCAAGGACAGAAAAAAGGGCCGGGAAACCATCTCCCAACCCTTTGATTCTCTGTAATCGCAAATAATTATTTCAGGCCGTATTTCTTGTTGAATGCCTCGATACGTCCGCGGGCGGCCGTAGCCTTCTGCTGTCCGGTGTAGAACGGATGGCAGGCAGAGCAAATCTCGACATGGATCTCCTTCTTGGTAGAACCTACGGTAAATGTATTGCCACAGTTGCAGGTAACTGTTGCCTCATAATACTGCGGATGAATGCCCTCTCTCACTTGTTTCACCTCTTCCGAATCATAACTCATTTATTGCCTGATTGCACAGCAGAAGCCTGCTGTCAACTAACAGCTTGATTATTGTATCATAACGAATTTACAAATGCAAGCACCGAATATAAAAAGATTATGGGGGATCTGCATTGCTTTTCCTGGCTTGCTGCAGTACGGACGCATCCATGCGGACTCGTTGTCTCCTCGTCGTGGCTCCCTCCGCTTTATGCGTTCGCTCCGGCAAACTCGGGCATTCTGACCTTGCGGCAATTGCTGCATAACAAATGCCCTCAGACAGTGCCTTCGCGCCCGCGCTTTGGTCGCCCCTCTGTCGTCGACTGCCTGACGTCCGTCTGGATGTGTCCGTCTGGCAGCAGCCCTCCATCCGTTTATATGCAGTACACTTAGATGATTCTCTGTCTTCTCAGCATCTGTACCAGATCCGCATTGGTGCGGGTACGTGCGAACATGCTCAGGATGTTTTCGCCGGCTTCCTCGGCTTTCAAGCCGGTCAGGGCGCGGCGCATGTGGTTGACCGCCTCCTGCTCTTCTCTAGTAAGAAGCAGGTCTTCTCTTCTCGTTCCGGACCTTGCCAGGTCGATGGCCGGGAATACACGGCGCTCCTGCAGCTTGCGGTCCAGGATCAGCTCCATGTTGCCGGTTCCCTTGAATTCCTCGTAGACCACATCGTCCATCTTGCTGCCGGTATCTACCAGAGCTGTGGCAAGGATGGTCAGGCTTCCGCCCTCCCGCATGTTTCTTGCTGCGCCGAAGAATCGTTTTGGCATATGCAGGGACGCCGGATCCAGTCCGCCGGAAAGTGTCCTGCCGCTGGGCGGAACGACCTGGTTGTAGGCTCTGGCCAGTCTGGTGATGCTGTCGATGAAGATGATGACGTCACGGTGGTTTTCCACCAGACGCTTTGCTCTTTCGATGACCATCTCAGATACCTTACGGTGATGGTCCGGAGTCTCGTCGAAGGTCGAATAGATAACCTCAACATTGTCGCCGACGACAGTCTCCTTGATATCGGTAACCTCCTCCGGACGCTCATCGATCAGCAGGATGATGATGTGCATCTCCGGATTGTTGCGCAGGATCGAGCGGGCCATATCCTTGAGAAGGGTGGTCTTTCCTGCCTTGGGCGGTGATACGATCATGCCTCGCTGACCCTTGCCGATGGGGCTGACCAGATCCACGATACGCATGGCGATACTTCCCTGGGGACGCTCCAGATGGATCCGCTCGTTTGGGAAGATGGGGGTCATATCTTCAAAATTCGGCCGCTTTGCATTGACTGCCGGCGGCAGTCCGTTGACGCTCTTGACGTACAGCAGAGCGGAGAACTTTTCATTCTGGGTCTTGGTCCGGATGTTGCCGCAGACGAAATCGCCGGTCTTCAGCCGGAATCGCTTGATCTGGGTCGGGGAAATGTAGATATCCTCGCTGCCGGGCAGATAATTGTCGGAACGTATGAAACCAAAGCCCTCTGTCATGACCTCCATGACGCCGGATCTCTCGACACCGGAGTCCAGATCGTGCAGCTCCCGGCGGATCAGCTCCTCCTGGAGCTCCTCTTCGTTCTCGCCTTCTCTCGGCTTTGCCGCCTCCCGCACACGGGCATCCTCGCGAGACCTGCCCTCGTCCCGGTTTCTCATGTCTTCGCGGCTGGCATTATCCCGGTTCCTTACGTCCTCACGGGCAGTGTACTCTCGGTTCCTTACATCCTCACGAACGATGTTGTCCCGGTTCCTTACATCTTCACGGCCGGTGTTGTCACGATTCCTTGTATCCTCGCGAACAACGTTGTCTCGGTTTCTTACATCCTCACGGCCGGCGTTGTCACGGTTCCTTGCATCTTCACGGGATACGGGGATCTCTCTTCTTCTAAGATTCTCACGGACAGCACTTTCTCTGCTTCTGCCCTCCTCGCGGCTGGCATTGTTTTCCCGGGTTCTGGTGTTCTCCCGGCTGGCATTCTCTCTGCTCTCACGGTTCTGTACAGCCTCTCGGTTCTGTGCAGCTTCACGCAGCTTTCCGCCTTCGGCTCTTCCGGTATTTTCGTTTCCGGCATTTTCTTTCTCTCTGCCGGAGTTCTCTCTTCTGCGCCGCTCCTCCGGCTGTCTGGCGTTCTGCGTCTCGCCCTCAGCCTCAGCAGATTTCTTTCGCTGCTTTCTTGCCGGTTTCTCTGCAGATGCTTCCTTTCCGCTCTTTCTGCGGCTGTCTTCACGGTTCTTCCCGGTTGGCTTTGGCTTCTCGGCGTTTACCTCCGGTGCAGATGCGCTCTGGACGGCCTCTGCTTTTTCTTCCGTTTTCTGCACAGCAGCCACAGCATCTGCAGCCACACTTGCCGCTTCCTGTGCCTTTGCCGGTTTTTCCTCCACCTGGGCAGCAGCCGGCGTCTCATAGAGGTTTTCTTCCTTATCCTGACTGATCAGCCGCTCGATCAGCGGCTCTTTCCGGATATTGGAGATCCCGCTGATGCCCCTGCTCTTGGCGATCTCACGAAGGTCCTTGACCGGAAGGCTCTTGTAGCGCTGTCTCATGATTTCTTCTGTCATATGCATTATCTCCTGCAATAGGCAAAATTCAGGCATATCCAGAGGACAGTGCAGCCAATCGCTGCACCGCCGCCTGAAATGCCGGTATTACTGCGGCTAACAGGATTTGAACCTGCATGGTTGCCCAACGGGACCTAAACCCGCCGCGTCTGCCAATTCCGCCATAGCCGCATATTATTATTTTAAATGGTTTCTGGGATTTTCAAAAAAAGTCCGGCAGGATCGCCGAACCATCTGAAGATATTCTTGAGTGCAATATATTTGCAAATGAAGCATCGGGGACTCGAACCCCGGACAACTTGATTAAAAGTCAAGTGCTCTACCACCTGAGCTAATGCTCCAAGCTGGGCTAGCCGGATTCGAACCAGCGCATACAGCAGTCAAAGTGCTGTGCCTTACCGCTTGGCGATAGCCCAATGATTCGCCGTCACGGCAAGGTGGATGAAGGGACTCGAACCCCCGATCTCCAGAGCCACAATCTGGCGCGTTAACCAACTACGCTACATCCACCATTCGATTTTAATGGGAATCCGAAGATTCCCGAGCGTGCCCAAAGGGATTCGAACCCCCGACCCACGGCTTAGAAGGCCGTTGCTCTATCCAGCTGAGCTATGGACACACAGTACCGGATCGCTCATGCTGCATGCTGCCGGCACAAGCAGGTGATGGGAATCGAACCCACGTGTCCAGCTTGGAAGGCTGGTGTTCTACCA
>DFFG01000012.1:0-16160 GCA_002368795.1 Eubacterium sp. UBA3782 | reverse complement strand
TCCTGGTCCCAAACCAGGCGCTCTAGCCAAACTGAGCCACACCCCGAAGTGTGTGGAATCAGGCAAACCATTCTAACCTCCGCCCGACGCATATCATAGTATATGGTAAAAGTATTAGAATGTCAACCAGAAAAAATAGAAAGTTTTTTATCCGTTTTTTACAGGTTTTCGATGCGATACCGCACGCTGCCATCCTCTCCGATCTCCAGAATGCCGTAGGAAGGCCGTCTTCCGGCAGGTCTTGGAAGGGTGAGTGATCCCGGATTCATCAGCAGGCACCCCTCTCTTTTGTCCGTCATCGGCCTGTGCGTATGGCCAAACAGACAGATATCTGCCTTCTTTGCGATAGCTGTTGTCGTGAGCTGCTCATAGCCAAAGCTTACGCCCTGCCGGTGCCCGTGGGTGATGTAGAACCGGTGCCCGGCGATCTCTGTAAGGATCTCTTTTGGCAGAGACGGCCCCCAGTCATTGTTGCCGGCGACCATTAGGCAGGGGCAGCCGGCGATCCGGCGGATCTGAGCTTCCTGCCTTTCGATATCGCCGCAGTGGATCAGAAGGTCTGGTGTCCCTGTCTTCTTTATCACCAGCTCCAGCATCTCACAGATCCCATGGGTATCGCTGATTACCACGATCTTCATGCTGCGCCGCCATCCCTGAAAAATCCGGCCAGTTCCTTTTCCATCGCCCTGAGGGCCTTGCCTCTGTGGCTGATCTTGTTCTTTTCCTCCGGAGAGAGGGACGCTGTGCTGCGGCTCATATCCGGCAGATAAAAGATCGGGTCATAGCCAAAGCCGTTCTCTCCCATCTCGGCATAGCCGATCTTGCCCTCGATGGTCTCGCGGACAGTGCGCACGCTGCCATCCGGAAGCGCCGCGCTGATCGCGCAGACGAAACGGGCAGTTCTTTTCTCGACAGGCACACCCTCCAGGCGGCGGATCAGCTCTGCATTTTTGATGCGATAGGAGGTATTCTCTCCCATGTAGCGGGCAGAATACACGCCGGGCTCGCCGTTCAAGGCGTCGATCTCCAGACCGGAATCATCCGCAAGGACGATGGCATCTGCCAGATCCTCCGGCAGCGCCTCCCGCACGCCGCAGGCCTTGATCCTGGAGTTCTCCTCAAAGGTCATCCCATCCTCGCAGATGTCTGCCGCAACGCCCGCTTCCTTCATCGACAGAATCTCCGCCGGCAGTCCGCTCAGGATCTCCCGGATCTCCCGCATCTTATCCATGTTGCCTGTTGCAAATATGATCTTTGTCATCCGTTTTTCCTTCTGGGCGGCTTCGGGCCCGGGTACTGATAAAAATATGTCTTGAGCATTCCGTTGTAGATCTTCCGGTTTTTAGCCGCGGTCTTTCCGATGTACCGCTCCGCATCCGGATAGCCGGTGATTACATACATGGACCAGGAATCCAGCTGGGCAAACCGTTCGCCAAGGGCCTGGTAGATCGCAGGAAGCGTCTCCTGATCCTCCAGCCGCTCGCCATAGGGCGGATTGGTGAGGATAAAGCCGTACTTGCCGGAATGGGACAGCTCGCTGACCGGCCGCTGCTGGAAATGGATCAGATGGTCCACACCCGCCTGCCGGGCATTTTCCCTGGCAAAGCGCACCGCTTCGGCATCAATATCATACCCCTGGATCTGGGTGCTGACACCGGTATCGACCTGGCTTCTCGCCTCTTCTCTTACATCCTCCCAGATCTCCTCCGGGATCAGATGCTTCCACTCTTCGGCAAGGAAGCTCCGGTTCAGACCAGGCGCCATATTTGCTGCCATCATGGCCGCCTCGATGCAGAAGGTACCGCTGCCGCAGAAAGGATCCACCAGGATCCGATCTGCCTTCCAGGGCGTCAGCATCAAGAGAGCGCTGGCCAGCGTCTCGGTGATGGGTGCCTTGACCGTGTTGGTGCGGTAGCCCCTCTTGTGCAGGGAGGTACCCGTGGTATCCAGGCCGACCGTTACGGTATCTTTCAGGATGGATACCCGGATGGGATAACTCTCCCCGTCCTCCGGGAACCATTCTGTGTGATAGCATTCCTTCAGCCGCTCCACGATGGCTTTTTTCATGATCCGCTGGATATCCGAGGGGGAAAACAGGCGGCTCTTGACGGAATTTGCCTTGGTCACCCAGAACTTGCCCTGCGGTGGTATAAACCGCTCCCAGGGAAGGGCCTTTGTCTGCTCGAACAACTCGTCAAAGGTCTTCGCCTCGAAGGCACCGACCTTGATCAGCACCCGCTCGGTCGTGCGCAGATGGATATTGGCATAGCAGACTGCCTCGGCATCGCCGGCAAAGGTGACCTTGCCGTCCTCCACCTCTGTGATCTCATAGCCAAGGTCCGTGATCTCCCGCTTCATGACAGCCTCCAGACCGAAATGGCACGGGGTGATCAGTTCAAATCTGTCCATTCTTTTTCCTTTCTCCACTCTTCCTCCTGCAAACCTGCAAGGAAGAGAAACGCCCCGGTAGGGGAGCTACCGAGGCATTTCGAGGGGAGTATAAATAATTAATAAGGGGTTATTAATTGTAAAAAAAATTTTTTGAAGGGTAAATTCTTTTTACTCTTCGGATTATACCCCATCTTATGCGAAAAAGCAATATTTAATTTTTTATGCTTTTGGAACCGGGCAAATCTGTCACGTTTTCCCGCCGAGATCCTCGACGACCTGTTCAAAGTGCATAAAATGCGATGCCTTGACCAGTACGATGTCGTTTTTCTGCAGAAGATCGTCCAGATGAGCCCGCATGGCGTCCCTGGTCTCGAAATACCGGACCTTTGGCAGGTCCTCTTCTGCTTTTTCCGGATGGCTTTCGGAAATGGCACGCACCGTCTCCAGCGCCGCTTTTGCCATCGCCTTGCTCATACTGCCCACGCAGATGATCACATTGATCCCGAGCTCAGCCGCACAGGCGCCAACGCCGGCGTGCAGCGCTTCGCTGTCTTCTCCCAACTCACCCATATCACCGAGAATGGCAACTCTTCTGCCCCGGCTCTTTGCCAGGATGTCCAGCGAGGCTTTCATGGAATCCGGGTTTGCATTGTAGCAATCGTCAATGAGAGTCAGATCGTCCGTCCGCACGATGCTGAATCTGCCCTTCAATGGACGGTAGGACGCGATGCCCTCCCGGATCTCATCGAAAGTCATGCCGTAGGCAAGTCCTGCCGCACAGCCGGCCAGCGCATTGTAGACCATGTGCCGTCCCGGGCAGGGGATCCGTACGTCAAAGGAACCCTCCGGGGTGTGGATCGTGCAGTCGGTGCCCTCCAGGCCCAGGTCCACGATTCCATCTGCATAAATATCATCTGCATCCGGATCGAGTCCAAAGCGGACCGGAATCGCGCCGTTCTTTTCCTTGATGGTGGCGAGCTTGTCGTCATCTCCGTTCAGCAGGATGCGGGCATTGCTGTCCATGTAGTCGAACACCTCGGATTTTGCCTCGAGGATGCCGTCTCTGGTCTTGAGGAACTCCAGATGTGCCGTCCCGATGTTGGTCATGATCACCGCGTCGGGTCTTGCCATCTTTGCCAGGCGGTGCATCTCGCCAAAATGGTTGATGCCCATTTCCACAACGGCGATCTGGTCCTCCTCCCGGATGCGAAAAAGCGTCAGCGGCACGCCCAGCTCGTTGTTGAAGTTGCCTTCGGTCTTCAGCACGCGGAATTTTCTGGAAAGGACGGCTGCGGTCATCTCCTTTGTGGATGTCTTTCCCGCAGAGCCGATGATGCCGATCACCGGAATGCGCAGCTGCCGGCGGTAAAATTCCGCGATGTCCTTGAGGGCGTTCAACACAGATTCCACGACGATGATCGGGAAATTCATGACGGCTGTGACTGCCTCCACGTCCGCTCCCGGCCGGTTCATAAGAAGCGCGGCGATCTCCTCCGGCTCCCTTTCGGTCAGAACAGCCATGGCGCCGCTGCCGATCACGTCCGGAATATAGCTGTTGCCATCGGACCGTTCCCCGCGGATGGCGGCAAACAGGGATCCGGCTCCTGCCTTCCGGCTGTCAGTGGTGATCGCCTCGACCTCCTGGTCCAGCTTTTCTGCCGGGCCTGAGTAGCGGCCTCCTGTAACTTCCGTGATACTTGCCAGTGTCAGATTTTTCAAGATCTATGCCTCTTTTCTGTATTTTTTCATAGATACTTCAATCAGCTTCTCACAAAGGCTTACGTAATCCATGCCGACAACCGATGCCTCCAGGGGCACCAGACTCGTCGGCGTCATGCCGGGAAGCGTGTTGCATTCCAGACAGTAGATCTTCTTGTCGCTTCTGCGCATCAGAAAATCAAAGCGGGCATACCCGAGGATCCCCAGGGCGTCGTTTGCCTTGATGGCAAGTGCCTGGATCTCTTTTGTCTTCTCCTCCGGGATCGGTGCCGGACAAAATTCGTCCGTGCAGCCTGCCTGGTACTTGTTTGTATAGTCGTAATAGCCGGTCTTCGGGCAGATCAGAACGATGGGATAGGCCTCCCGGTCGATGACGGCACAGGTCAGCTCATCTCCCTCGATAAACTCCTCGATCAGGGCCGACTCCTCCAGACGGAAGGCGATATCAAGACCCTTGGCCAGCTCCTCGTCGGTATGGCAGATAGATACACCCACGCTGGAACCGCCGCAGCAGGGCTTGACGATCAGTGGAAGGTCAAGGCCAAACTCTGCGGAAGATCTCCGCTTCTCTCCCCGGAACACGGTAATGCCCCGCGGCGTAGAGATCCCTTCCTCGTGGAAGACCTGCTTGGTGCGGGACTTGTCCATGCTGATGGCGCTGGACAGATAATCCGTGCCGGTGTAGCGGATACCCAGCAGATCAAAGGCCGCCTGGACCTTTCCATCCTCTCCGTTTGCTCCGTGCAGAGCAAGGAAGACGATATCTGCCCTCCGGCAGAGCTCCAGGACATTCGGGCCAAAGAATTCCCTTCTGCTTGCGATCTCCTCCTCCAGATGGTCGTTGAAGCTGTTGATGTACCGGACTGCCTCATCGATGTCATAGGCATCATCAAATGCAGTCTCCGGATCGGCTTCCTTCCACCCAGAGAAAATATCGACCAGGATCGCCTGGTGGCCGTTCGCACGCAGGGCACGGCAGATGCCGGTTCCGGAAACAATAGATACGGCTCTTTCTGTACTGGTTCCTGCGGCAAGGACAACGATTTTCATAGATAGTTCCCCTTTGATCTTACGGTCATGCCCGGCAGAAAGATGCCGGGGCAGACTCTGACAATATTGCATTAATAATTTATTATAACAGAAATCATAGAAAAGTGGCAACCCTTATCGGATTGCCACTGTATTCCCTGTATTTTGCCTGCATGAAGCAGGTTGTTTCCTGATTTATCCCGGAAGGATCTCGTTGGTCGGCTGCGTGCCCTCTACCTGTGATTCCGAGTAGTAGACGACGACCGGATAGCCTCTGTCCATAACGTTGAAGATCTTTTCGGCCGCATCCTTTGGCGTATTGATACAGCCGTCAGAGCCGTTGTACAGCCAGGTATCGCCGCCAAACTCACTTGCCGTCCGCCAGCTTGCATCGTGGATACCGCAGGAATCGAAGAACGGCAGCCAGTAGGTTACCTTGACAAAACCGTTCTGCTCGAAGGTCGCCTCGTACTCCTTGCCGTCGATCGCCCATACACATCCAGAGGGCGTATCCAGGCCCCAGGCATGACAGCCTGAAACAATAGGCGTATCTACGATCAGGACGCCATCCTTGTAGCACCACATCTCCTGCTTTTCAATGCAGATCTCTACGTAGGTATCGCCGATATCATAGGAGGAGCGGTCCATGGCGCGGTAGAGATAGACCGGCTCACGCTCGCCCTGATAGCCCTGCATGATCGCATTGTACAGATCGGAGGTGGTCTCCTCCTGGTTGATGCACCAGCCATAATCGCCGTTTGGCTTCAGCGTAATCTCATTTCCGGATACCGTCTTGAACTTATGGGACATGCCGAAGGTGTCTGTATCATAAGCCAGCTTGTAGACCCATGCGGCGATCTTGTCCCGGCTCAGTGTATACTCACCATTGTTCTCCGTCAGGAAATCACGGACGACTGTACTGTCGATCGTGTATGTTCTGTCCACAAAATCATAGACGATGTTTGCCGACAGCATCTTGTTGATGTTGGCGATCTTGTTCTGGATGCCCTCGCCATCTGCATACTCTGAAGGCTTTTTGTACAGATCCAGAGCTTCAAAATCCAGCTCCGTCCGGTTCTCCTCGATGGCCTCCATGATGGCCTGCTTGGTCCGGTCATAATCAAGGGTCGAGCCCTCTGTGCTCTCCACGATGGAAAACGACGTACCGTTGTCCACGATCTGAGCATCGGTAGGCGCTACGCTGTTCGCAGCGGAAAAACAGGCAAGGCCGTTCATGACACTGTCGATGACATTCTTGTCATAGGTGTATCCCAGCTGAATGTTGTAATTCGTGTGTCCGCCGAGGTGGAAGATCCACAGGTTGGTATCCTGGTCTTTCAGCAGTTTTTCAATGCTGCCATCGTCATAATACTGCATATAGATCTGATCACCGGTGATCTTCTCCACGGTATTGTTCCGCTCGGTCAATGTGATCGTATAACGGCGCATCTGGCTCTGAATCGCATATTTGGCATCGTCCACTGTCATCTCCCCGACGTCGATACCGTTGATCCTTGATCCGGTAAAGAAGTGGGTCTTGAAATGATAGATCCCGTACGCGTATACACCAGCCAGGATCAGCATAAGCAGTACAAGCATCATGATCATGCTGACCAGATTTCTGGATAGCTTTTTCATTCTTCTTTTTCTTCCCCTTTCCCCTTTAATCAATCTTTCAAGAACGCCTCGGCGTTCTTGCCGCGACGCGCACGGTGCGCGTCTGCGATCCGCCGGAGGCTACAACTCAGTCGGGGATTGTCACCCGCTTCTGAGTCATACCTGATACCCCCCACCGCCTATAGAGGCGGGGGACACCCCGAATGAGTTGAATCTCACAGTCCTCCCGCCCCTTCTGCAGGAAAACTGTACTTCCAAAATATTAGCAGAATAAACATACCTGAACCTTTATTATAAAATGCGACTCTTTTGCTGTCAAGATTCACGAAACCAGCGCCCCGTCGCTCCGCAGGGCAGGACAAGTCCTGTCGATGTCACCGGAAGACCGATCTCGGAAGATTCCACCTCGCCGCCTCTGTCCTTTAATGCCGTGCTGAGCATGTAGGTAAGCACGGCCGGCGCAAGGCCTGTGGTATAGGAATTGATCAGGAAAAACAGCGGCTCACTGCTCAGCAGCTTTGCACACAGCAGGACAAAATCATAGATGTTGTCCTCCATCTTCCAGATCTCTCCCTTTGGGCCTCTGCCATAGGATGGCGGATCCATGATGATGGCATCGTAGGTATTGCCCCGGCGGATCTCCCGCTCCACGAACTTGGTGCAGTCGTCCACCAGCCAGCGGATCGGCCGGTCTGACAGTCCGGAGCAGGCAGCATTTTCTCTGGCCCAGCCCACCATGCCTTTGGACGCATCCACATGGGTGACCGCCGCGCCGGCAGCTGCCGCAGAAAGGGTGGCACCTCCGGTGTAGGCAAACAGGTTCAGTACACGCACCGGCTTTGCCCCGTCACCATCCGCAGCCTGCCTTCTGGCATTTTCCTGCACGATCTTATCCCGGCACCAGTCCCAGTTGACGGCCTGCTCGGGAAACAGTCCCGTATGTTTAAAGGAAAAGGGCTTCAGCCGGAAGGTCAGATCGCGGTAGCTGATCTCCCACTGCTCTGGCAGATCAAAGAATTCCCACTCTCCGCCGCCTCTGCTGCTGCGGTGGTAATGGCCATTCATTCGCTTCCATCCTCTGTTCTTCTTTGCTGTCTTCCAGATCACCTGGGGATCCGGCCGGACCAGGAGGTACTCGCCCCACCGTTCCAGCTTCTCGCCATCCGAGGTATCCAGGATCTCATAATCCTTCCATTTATCTGCGATCCACATATGCATTCCCCTTTTTCAGCCCGGATCTGCCTTGCCATCCGGATACTGTGTCGTTCATTATATCTGTGTTTGCCGGAAATTAGAAGCCTTTTTTATGGTTTACTTCCCAAAAATCCTGTGCTATAATGGCTCATGTCAAATAAATACACTTTTCTTTGCAGGCATAGTACATCGGTAGTACTCTAGCTTCCCAAGCTAGTGAGGCGGGTTCGATTCCCGTTGCCTGCTTTTTTGCTGCCAAAATCACATGACTCATTCAGTTTTTGGCCTCTATCTAATCGGATGGGCGGACTGCGCCCCATCCGATGTGATACGCACATCTCACGGCACAGCCGCTCGATGTACGTTGGCCGTCGAATGGCCGTACAAGCAAGCTTGGCGGCCGCTCACCGGCCTTATCGCACAAAAACAGGCCGGCGGATTGCTCCGCCGGCCCTTCTTTTTCTTTTTTGGTAATGCCCGTCAGTCAGATGGAAGATCCGTATTACTTCGCGTAATCCGTCACACGGCTCTCCCGAATCACATTTACTTTGATCTGTCCCGGATACTGCATGGTTTCCTCGATCTTTTTCGAGATATCCCTTGCCAGCAGCACCATGTCGGCGTCGCTGACCTGTTCCGGTACGACCATCACGCGTACTTCTCTGCCTGCCTGAATAGCAAAAGATTTGTCTACTCCCTTGAAGGAGTTCGAAATGTCCTCTAAGTCTTTTAATCTGTTGGTATAGGTCTCCAGTGTCTCCCGGCGTGCGCCCGGCCTTGCGGCAGAGATCGCATCTGCTGCCTGCACGATGCATGCGATGAGGGTCTGCGGCTCCACGTCGCCGTGGTGTGCCTCGACCGCATTGATCACAATCGCCGGTTCCTTGTATTTTCTGCAGAGATCGGCTCCGATCTGGATGTGGGATCCCTCGACCTCATGGTCGATGGATTTTCCGATATCGTGCAGCAGTCCTGCCCGCTTTGCCATACGGATATCCAGTCCGATCTCGCCCGCCAGCAGTCCGCTAAGCTGTGCCACTTCAATGGAATGCTTGAGAGCATTCTGGCCATAGCTTGTACGGAACACCATACGGCCGAGGAGCTTGATAAGCTCCGGATGGATACCGTGAACATTTGCCTCGGCAAGGGCGTTTTCGCCTGCTTCACGGATCCGGTTCTCCACTTCCTTTCTGGCCTTCTCGACCATCTCTTCGATACGTGCCGGATGGATACGTCCGTCAACGATCAGCTTCTCGAGTGCAATCCTTGCCACCTCGCGGCGGATCGGATCGAAGGATGAAAGGACGACGGCCTCAGGTGTATCGTCGATGATCAGATCGACGCCTGTTGCCTGCTCCAGGGAGCGGATGTTCCGGCCCTCACGGCCGATGATCCTGCCCTTCATCTCGTCACTGGGAAGCTCCACGACCGAGATCGTGGATTCGGATACATGGTCCACCGCACACTTCTGGATGGCGGTGACCACATACTCCTGTGCTTTCTTTTCTGCCTCGTCACGAGCCTTTGCCTCGTACTCCTTGACGATTCTGGCAGAATCGATTTTGACATCTTCTTCAACAGATCTTAAGAGGAATTCTTTTGCTTCTTCGGAGGTCATGCCGGAGATTTTCTCCAGCTCAGTTACGCGCTGTTCCTGTAATTCGTTGATCTTCTTTTCTTTCTTCCGCAGCTCTGCTTCCTTGGCCGTAAGGTCATTTTCGCGTCTTTCCAGGGTATCTGCCTTTCTGTCGACAGATTCCTCCTTGGAGAGCACGCGCTTCTCATACTTCTGCAGTTCAGCCCTTCGTTCGCGGTTTTCTCTCTCCTGTTCGTTTTTCAGCTTCAGATTTTCTTCCTTAGCCTCCAGGAGTGCCTCCCGCTTCTTAGTTTCAGCAGTTTTCAATGCCTCATCTATGATATTTCTGGCTTGTTCTTCAGCAGTGCCGATCTTCTCTGCATCCTGCTGAACTTTCCTGGCTACCGCAATCTTGCTGGCAGTCGGAACCGCAATAAGTAAAGTGACCACGGCTGTAATGAAGGCAGTAAGTACGAACCAATACCACATTACAGGTGTCCTCCTTATTAAGTTGTCATAGTGCCTTATAACATTACCATTTTATACATATTTTATATATTTGTCAACGAAATATTATGCACTATGCATTATAGTCTTCGCTCCTGTAAATTGGAGCATTATTGCAATTTTGCTCCTTCGAATTGAGGCATTATTGCTATTTTTCTCTTCTGTTTTCCGTCAATACGACTGCGTAAGCTCCGCCCGCACCATGCAGGAAGCTTTGTTCTCAAGATCATCTCCGCATGTAGACCACAAGAAAACAGAGCGGGAAACAGCTGCTTCTCCGCTCTGCTCGTTCTGCTTATTATGTTTAATACGAATCTCCGGAATCGGAGGAGGATGCGATCTCCGCCGCATTGATCTTTTTCAGATCCAGGTACTGGGCAATTGCTTTTGCATCTGCCTCTCCTAAAGCCTTCAGCCTTGCATTGTCGGAAAGGTACTGGTCGTACTCTTCCTCAACATCCATGTGACAATGCTCAATGATGATCCCGGTAAATCCGGCCAGCTTTGACCGGCGGATGACGGAGTAATAATCGGCGACGCTGCCGTCCGGATACTCCTCGTCATCGGAATTTCTGCTGTGCACGGAGTTGATCTCCAGGCCCAGCTTCTGCAGCTTCCGGCTGATGACGTTGGAAAGGACTCTTCCCTCATCTGCGACTTCCGTGTCATAGCTCTCGTTGGGATAAAGGATCTCGCATCCGGTCACATTTGCCTCAGGGCTCTTGTTCAGGTGCAGAGAGATGAAATAGTCTGCGCCAACCTTTTCCGCATAATCGACCCGGGCCTGCAGGCAGGCCTTGTCGCTTTCTGCCTTGAAGGGACATTTCTCTGCCGTCCCGTCATGGGTCATATAAACGACTACATTCTCATAGGAAACAAGCTCACGCTTCATGTATCTGGCGATCGATGCCACCAGATCCTCCTCGTGTGCCTCTACATCCCCAAATTTTGCTTCTGCTCCGGTATGGGAATGATCGTGTCCCGGATCCAGTACGATGACGATCTTGCCATCATGATCCACGTCCAAAGAGATCTCCTCTGCTTCCGTCACAGATGATTCGGCTGACACTGCCGACACATCCTCCGGGACTTCCTCTTCTGTTTCAGTTTCCTCGCTGGCAGATGATGTGCTCACTGCTTCCGGTTCAAGGACCACGGATTCCGCTTCAAGTGCTTCCTCCGCTGGTACCGCAGCTGCCGTCATGCCAAGGCAAAGCGTGATCGCTGCCGCCATGGCTGCCGCCCGACTGATCAGATTTGTCATCATGTAAGCTCCATATCTTCGATATCTATCTGTCTTAAACAAATAAACCGGACAGGTCAATCCTGTCCGCCATTTTCATATTTACGGATCGCCCTCCAGATGGTAGAGGAGGAAAATCCCTTTCTTGCAAGAAAATTATATACCCTTCTCCGTTCTTTGTCCTCTATTTTATGAGTATAACCATCTTCTGACCCGAAAAGGTCATCCGGATCCTGGTCTGACTCTTCCATAAAGGAGGCACTGGATTTCCTGAGTTTTCGCTGCAACAGCTCAAATGCCGCCGCATCATCGTCCACCGGATACTCTTCAAAGGCCTCCTGAATACAGGCATAGGAAACGCCTTTTTCCTCCAGTTCGGACTCGATCACGCGTCTGCTCTTCTTTTTACCAATACTAATGATATAGTTTTCTGCAAATCTTACGTCATTAATATAACCGAAGGACCGTACATATGCAAGTGCTTTTTCCACGGCAGCTGCTGAAAAATCATCCTTCTCCAGCGCACAGCGAAGCTCATGCTCCGATCTCTGCCGGTACAGCAGCAGCTTCATGGCCCTGGCCACCGCCCGCTTTTCCTCTTTCGGATCGGTTCCTCTGTCACTTTCCAGCTCATCATTCTCCGGGTCCTCCTCCTGCAGGAACGCATCCGGCCAGTCCTCCAGCCCTGCCGTATCCGCTCCATCCTCCGGCCATTTCTTCCGTTTGGAAGCTTTCCTGGTGTTCTCTGGCCAATCTGTCAGGCCTTCCGAATCTTCCGACCCAAAGCTGCCTCTTTCCGGCTCCTCCGCTTCCCAGCGTCGGCCCCATGTTCCGGCAGATCGTTTCATCGCTATCTTCTCCTCCCTGTTTTGCCTGTTCCGCAAAAAGGGCGCCAGCCTTGTCTCTTCGCTGACGCCCATGATTATTTTGATCGCAGAGCCTGGCAGCGCACCTTGCTGTTCATGCCTGATGCAGCCGGCAACGCATTGCCATCTTCGGCCGGAAGCTTACTCGCCGTCGGTCTCTGCGGCGGGCAGCTCGTCTGCCGGAATGCCGTAGGATTCTCTGACCTTGTTTTCCACCTCAAGCATCACATCCGGATGATCGCGCAGGTAGCTCTTTGCGTTTTCACGGCCCTGGCCGATCTTCTCGCCGAGGTATGCGTACCATGCACCGCTCTTCTGGATGATGCCAAGATTGGATGCCAGATCCAGGATGTCGGCCTCACGGGAAATGCCCTTGCCGAACATGATATCGAACTCTGCCTCCTTGAAGGGCGGAGCCACCTTGTTCTTGACGACACGAATCCTGGTGTGGTTTCCGATGACCTCACCGGCCTGCTTTAAGGACTCGATCCTGCGGACATCCAGACGGACAGAGGCATAGAACTTCAGTGCACGTCCACCGGTGGTCGTCTCCGGATTGCCGAACATAACGCCGACCTTCTCACGGAGCTGGTTGATGAAGATGACCACACAGTTGGTCTTGCTGATGGCGGCGGTGAGCTTACGGCATGCCTGGGACATCATACGGGCCTGCAGGCCGACATGGGAATCGCCCATATCGCCGTCGATCTCGGCCTTCGGTACCAGGGCCGCAACAGAGTCCACGATGATGATATCCACTGCACCGGAGCGGACCATGGTCTCGGTGATCTCCAGCGCCTGCTCTCCGGAATCCGGCTGGGAAATGTAAAGGTTGTCGATATCTACACCGATGTTCTTGGCATAGACGGGATCCAGGGCATGCTCGGCATCGATAAAGCCGGCGATGCCGCCCCTCTTCTGCACCTCTGCCACCATGTGAAGAGCAACGGTGGTCTTACCGGAGGATTCCGGTCCGTAGATCTCTACGATACGTCCGCGCGGAATGCCGCCTACGCCAAGCGCGATATCCAGGCTGAGGGATCCGGTGGGGATCGCCTCGATATTCAGGTGGGCGTTCTGGTCGCCCAGCTTCATGATCGTGCCCTTGCCGTACTGTTTCTCGATCTGTCCAAGCGCTGCGTCCAGCGCACGCTGTCTGTCTTCACTTCTGCCTGTATTTACAGCCATTTTTCTACTCCCTTTCTCTATGCAAACAGCCTGTACCGGGATGCCAATCATCCGTTCGGAACATCTGTTCGTTTTCATGTACTACTATAATACCCTTCCACCAAAAAGTCAATCCGGTTTGTGTATATTTTTCTGCATAGTTAGCCTATAGGATAGTATACATGTATTTCTCCCTTCCGCACGCCAAACAGACCCGTGCCTGTGCGCGGATCGCTGCAGCTGCTGTTTTATTTTTAATGATGGGATAATTGTGCCGGCAGATCGCCAGCCGGATGAAGGGATCGGAGCTGCCTCACATTTTTCCTGAGGCAGCCCCGGTTAGATTTTAAATTCTATATGCTGGCATTCCTGCCTGACCGTGCGGATGTGATCAGCCGATCAGCCAGTCGTACAGCTCCTGATACTGCAGTGCAGAATTCTTCCAGGAGAAGTCCTGTGCCATACCGCGGTCGATGATCTTGTTCCACTCCCGCTTCTTATCGTAGTAGATACGCTCTGCATAGCGGATGGTGCCCAGCATCTCGTGTGCGTTGTAGTTGGCAAAGGAGAATCCGGTACCGGTGCCCTCATACTCGTTGTAGGGCTCTACCGTATCCTTCAGACCGCCGGTCTCACGCACGATCGGCACGGTGCCGTAACGCAGGCTCATCAGCTGGCTCAGGCCGCAGGGCTCAAACAGGGACGGCATCAGGAACGCATCACAGGACGCATAGATCTTTCTGGACAGATCGTTGCTGTAGTAGATGTTTGCGGATACCTTCTTGTCATACTTCCATGCAAAATGCCGGAACATATTCTCGTATTTCGGATCGCCGGTGCCCAGGATGACCAGCTGGATGGCGTCGGAGCAAAGCTCGTCCATCATATAGGCGATCAGGTCGAAGCCCTTCTGGTCGGTCAGACGGGAAACCACACCGATCATCATCTGCTTGGGATCCTCGGCAAGGCCAAGCTCCTTCTGCAGGGCAAGTTTGTTTTTGACCTTTTCCTTGCGGAAATTCTTTGCATTGAAATGATACTGGACCGCCGGGTCGGTCTCCGGATTCCAGTCTTCGTAATCCAGGCCGTTGACGATACCTCTCAGATCGTTGGCGCGGGCACGCATCAGACCGTCCAGACCTTCGCCGTAGAACGGTGTCTTGATCTCCTCCGCGTAGGTTTTCGATACGGTGGTGATCGCGTCGGCGTAGACCAGTCCGCCCTTCAGATAGCTGCCGTCACCGTTGAATTCCATCTTATCTGCGCTGAAGTAATACTCATCCAGACCTGTGATGCTCTTCATGGTCTCGATGTTCCAGATGCCCTGGAACTTCAGGTTGTGGATGGTCATGACCGTCTTGATGCCGCCAAACCAGGCATTGTTGGCGAAACGTTCATGCATATAGACCGGGATCAGGCCGGTCTGCCAGTCATGGCAGTGGATGATGTCGGGATGGAAATCGATCACCGGCAGGATCGCAAGGACGGCCTTGGAGAAGAATGCGAACTTTTCCAGATCCCAGGGCATGCCTGCGTAGATCTGGTCACCGGAGAAATGCTCTTCGTTGTCAATGAAATAGAAGGTGATGCCTTCATATTCCATACGGAAGATGCCCACATACTGCTGTCTCCAGTTGAGGTCCATATAGAAGTTTGTCACATACTCCATCTTGCTGGTGTACTTTTCCGGGATTACTTTATATTTGGGCAGCACAACACGGCAGTCGAAATATTCCTTCTGAAAATTCTTTGGCAGAGAGCCGGCAACGTCTGCAAGACCTCCGGTCTTGATAAACGGAACGCATTCGGAAGTCGCAAATAAGATCTTTTTCATTCTATCCTCCTGTAATGTGTGGTCTCCGGACCTGCGAGATCCGGTGATATCCTTCAGATATCCATATAAGCCTTATTCCTATTATATTAACTTTTTCAGTATTTTCCTATAACTTTTTTAAAAAATAGAAAAAAAGAAGACGCACCTCCCGGCAAGTCCTGTCCCGGGAAATTACGTCTTCTTAAATAGTCGAAATCTAAACCCTCTAAGGCTCCTTTTTACATTTTTCCGGCCTTCCAGTCCTCCATCACGCGGCAGGTCTCCTCTGCCGGTCCGGAGATCACGGCTGCTGCGACGATCTCGCAGGGCGGATTGTAACGGACGGAATCCACCGCAGCCGTTACCGCAGAGACCTCTCCGCTGACAACGATGGTGTCATGTCCGCCATTTCTGGTATAGCTGGCCTCGAAATACACCTCAGAGGCCTTGCACATCTGATCCAGCACCATCACACCGTTGGAGGCGCCGATTACTTCCACTAATCCTAAAGCACCGAATGTCATCTATACGCCCTCCTTACTGATGAATACCTGCGACCAACGCGATTTCTGTGTCAGGAGAAGGCGAAGCAATGGTATGTACTCCTGTCAGCTTGCCGTATCTGGAGCCGGCCTCAACTGCTGCATCGACAGCTGCTCTGACATCCGAAATGCTGCCGCGGATCTTTACGCAGGCACCAGCTTTCAGACGGTTTCTTTCCACGCTCTGGATCACGATATTTGCCGTCTTTGCCGCCTGATCCATGGCGACCAGACAGGCGACGAGATTATCAAACTCGAAAATACCGAGTGCCATTCCTCTGTACTCTTCCACTGTTTACTCCTCCGGAGGGTTTCTGAAGGCTCATGGGGACCAGATCCTGATCTCTCACGAGCAGACTATACCTATGTTCAGCTTATTATACTATGGGCAAGACAAAAAAACAAGCAAAGAAAAGGCAAATCCTCACAAAATCCCACACTTTTCGTGTTGTTTTGTGAGGATTTCATTCAAGAACGCCTCGGCGTTCTTGTCGCG
>DFFG01000078.1 GCA_002368795.1 Eubacterium sp. UBA3782 | reverse complement strand
TCCTGCCAGTCCGCATGCAAGACTTCCTGCACAGTAGGCAACCAGACCTGCGAGCAGTCCAAGTAAATCCGAGAACAATGAAGCTGCAAGAGGTGTTCCTGCACTGATACGGTGCGGGAGCACTCTTTTTATGAGCGACAGAGAAAAAAGGGAGCTGAGTATTTGATCCATTTATATAAAAACAATGGCTATAATATCTGCCTGGATGTCAACAGCGGATCTGTGCACGTGGTGGACGATATGACCTACGATGTGCTGGACCTGATGAAGGACGGGGCAGATGAAGATGCGGTATGCCGCGCGCTCGATGGGAGGTACGATCCGGAGGAGATCCGGGAAGTGATCGGAGAGTGCAATGAGCTCCGGGATCAGGGCATGCTTTTTACCGAGGATGTCTACCGGGATGTGATCTGGGATTTCCGCAAACGGCCCACCGTGGTAAAGGCCATGTGCCTCCACATTGCCCACGACTGCAATCTTGCCTGCCGGTACTGCTTTGCGGAGGAGGGCGAGTATCACGGCCGCCGGGCGCTTATGTCTCTGGAGGTCGGAAAGAAAGCGCTGGATTTCCTGGTAGCCAATTCCGGCAGCCGGCGAAATCTGGAGGTGGACTTCTTTGGCGGAGAGCCAACCATGAACTGGAACGTGGTCAAGGAGCTGGTGGCCTATGGCCGTGAGCTGGAAAAGCACCACGACAAGAAGTTCCGGTTTACCCTGACCACCAACGGCGTTCTGCTGAACGATGAGATCATGGAGTTCTGCAACCGGGAGATGGGAAATGTGGTCCTGTCCATCGACGGGCGCAAGGAGGTCCACGATCGTATGCGGCCATTCCGGAACGGAAAGGGCAGCTATGACCTGATCATTCCTAAATTCCAGAAATTTGCCGACAGCCGCGGCCAGGACCGGTATTATGTCCGCGGTACCTTTACCCACCACAATCTGGATTTTGCGGCGGATATCCTGCACATGGCGGATCTTGGCTTCAAGCAGATCTCCATCGAGCCGGTCGTGGCGCCTCCCACAGAGGATTACGCGATCCGCGAGGAGGATCTGCCCATCATCATGGAGCAGTACGATATCCTGGCAAAGGAGATGATCCGCAGATCAAAGGAGGGAAGAGGCTTCAATTTCTTCCACTTCATGATCGATCTGACCGGCGGTCCCTGTGTATACAAGCGCCTGTCGGGCTGCGGTTCCGGATCGGAATATCTGGCGGTCACCCCCTGGGGCGATCTGTATCCCTGCCACCAGTTCGTGGGCAACGAGCAGTTCCTGATGGGCAATGTCTTTGACGGGATCACCCGCCCGGAGATCAGCGAGGACTTCAAGGAAGTCAACGTCTACAGCAAGAAGGAATGCTCCGAATGCTTTGCACGGTTCTACTGCAGCGGCGGCTGCGCAGCCAACTCCTTCAACTTCACCGGAGGCATCAATGATGTATACAGGATTGGTTGCGAAATGCAGAGAAAGCGAGTAGAATGTGCAGTGATGATCAAGGCGGCCCTGGCCGGAGACGAAGAGATCAGTCTTCCGGTGCCGGCATCCTCCCAGGAAAACTGCGGGGAGGACTGCGGTGAAGAGGAGTGCCGTTCCTGATGTGCGGACAAATATCGGCAGACTGCCGGCTGACAGCGTGCCATAAGTAACTGTAAACACAGCAAAGAAGGTATAAGTATCATGAAGAAAAATCAGAGTATTGCATTCCTGCTCGTCATGGCTGTAGTCACAGTCCTGCTGGGATATACCGTCATCTGGGGCTGGGGAAACGGCAAAGTCGGTTCCATGCAGAACATCCGCACGGGTCTTGACCTTGCCGGCGGCGTAAGCATCACGTATGAGACAACAGAAGCAGCACCCTCTCAGGAGGATATGGATGATACCATCTACAAGCTGCAGCAGCGTGTCACACAGTACAGCACAGAGGCACATGTCTATCAGCAGGGCCTCAACCGGATCAACATCGAGATCCCTGGTGTGACAAATGCAAATGAGATTCTTGCCGATCTGGGAACACCCGGTTCCCTGAGCTTCACGGATTCCGAGAACAATGTGGTTCTTGAGGGTACCGATATTGCCGGCGCAGAGGGTGTGGCACAGACCAACACCACCACCGGAGCACGTGAGTATGTCGTTCAGCTGACGATGACCTCCGAAGGCGCAGATAAGTTCCAGCAGGCTACAGCAGCCAACGTTGGAAAACCGATCTATATCGTCTATGACGGTGAGATCATCAGCGCCCCCACCGTTCAGCAGGAGATCAGCGGCGGCAGCGCCGTCATCACCGGCATGGAGGATCTGGAGACTGCCCAAAACCTGGCAGCTTTCATCCGTATCGGTTCCCTTTCTCTGGAACTGCGGGAGATCTACTCCAACGTCGTCGGTGCATCCCTCGGACAGGAAGCGCTTCGGAGCAGCGTGATCGCCGGTGCCATCGGTATTCTTCTGGTCGTTCTGTTCATGCTGGTATTTTTCCGGATCTCCGGTCTGGCAGCAGGCTGGGCTCTGGTCATCTTTACCTTCCTTGACCTGGGCTTCCTTAATGCTTTTGATATCACACTGACGCTTCCCGGTATTGCCGGTCTGATCCTGACCATCGGTATGGCCGTGGATGCAAACGTCATCATTTATACCCGTACACGTGAGGAGCTGGCTCTGGGAACCGGACTTCAGTCCGCGATCCGCGCCGGTTTCAGCAAGGCCTTCTCCGCGATCCTGGACGGCAATGTCACGACCCTGATCGCAGCCGCTGTTCTGTACTTCCTTGGAACCGGAAGCATCCAGGGCTTTGCCACCACCCTTGGCATCGGTGTTATTCTCTCGATGTTCACCGCACTGGTGATCTCCAGAGGCCTCAGCTATGCCTTCTATGGTGTGGGCATCCGTGACCTGAAGTTCTACGGCAAGACCTACCACAACAAGATCTATGACATGGTCGGAAAACGCGGGATCACCATGGCCATCGCTCTGATCCTTGTCCTGCTGGCCCCCATCGGCATGCTGGTCTACAGCGCCCGCGGAAGCCATGCCATGAACTACAGCCTTGACTTTGTCGGCGGCACAGCCACCACCGTGGACTTCGGTGAGGAGCTTAGCCTTTCCGATCTCGATACAAAGGTCGCTCCGGTCGTTTCCGAAGTTACCGGCAACAACGATATTCAGTTCCAGAAGATCTCCGGCGGCACCAGCGTCATCATCAAGACCAGCGAGCTTTCCCTGGAGAAGAGAGATGAGCTGAATGCGGCACTGGCAGAGAACTTTGAAAAGGTCGACCAGTCGGCCATCACCGCAGAGAACATTTCCTCCATCATATCCGGCGAGATGCGGAGAAATGCCCTGATCGCGGTCGTCATCGCCGTTATCTGCATGCTGCTGTACATCTTCGTTCGTTTCCGTGATATCCGCTTCGCATCCAGCGCAGTCCTTGCACTGATCCATGATATCGCGGTGGTCCTGACCTTCTACGTATGGACAAGAGCATCGGTGGGCAGTACCTTCATTGCCGTTATGCTGACGATCCTCGGTTATTCCATCAATGCGACGATCGTTATCTTCGACCGTATCCGTGAGAATATGCCGAAGATGCGCGGCGAGAGCTACCAGTCGATCGTTAATACATCCATCACACAGACGCTTACCCGAAGCCTGTACAGCAACCTGACCACCTTCATCACGATCTTCGTGCTGTTCCTGTTCGGTGTTGCCTCCGTTCGGGAATTTGCCCTGCCGATCATGGTTGGTCTGATCGCCGGCTGCTTCTCCTCCGTATTTGTTACCGGACCGCTCTGGTATATGATGCGGACAAAGATGGGCAAGGAAGACCGGGGTACCGTTGCCGCAGCGCAGAGCGTACCGGCTTCTGAAGCGGCACCGAAGGCAGCTGCACCCGCAGTCGATACCGCAAAGACGGCAGCCTCCGGCAAGCATGTGAAGAAGGACCGCAGCGAGCTGTCCAGCACCAAGCCGAAAAAGAACAGGAATCGTCACTGATCCCTTTCACAGAGAACCTTTCAGGGGTTGCCACACTAAGCAAGCCATGCATCCGCAGGCACAAGACTTAGGGCGGCAGCCCCTTTTTACATGAGATTAGAATACCTGCGCTTTCTGAAGGCCAGATGCACCGCGTGCAAACAGGAAAAAGAATTCCTTCACGCATCGCAGGGTACAGATGCTCCACAGGGAACACGCAGAATGGAGATGTTTATGCAGGAGAAATGGGTAGTTGCCGCCAAACGGGCGGATTTTCGCGCCATCGCAGAAAAATACGGGATCGATCCGGTCATTGCACGTCTCATCCGCAACCGGGATGTGACAGAGGACGAGGCCATACGGCGGTATCTGTACGGAACCATCGATGATCTCTATGATCCATCTCTGATGAAGGATCTGGACAGGGCAGCGCATCTGCTGATCCAGGCGGTAAACGAGAAGAAAAAGATCCGGATCATCGGCGACTACGATATCGACGGGATCATGTCTTCCTATATTCTGATCACGGCGCTGCAGAGGCTCGGCGCAGATGCGGACGTCCGCATCCCCGAGCGAATTAAGGATGGCTATGGTCTCAATGAAAACCTGGTACGCCAGGCGGCAGAGGACGGCATCGAATGGATCCTGACCTGCGACAACGGGATCGCCGCGGCAGAGCAGATCGCCCTGGCGGGCAGTCTAGGCCTGCGGACGATCGTCACCGATCATCACGAGATCCCATTTTCAGAGGAGGACGGGGTACGGCAGGAGATCCTTCCGCCGGCAGAGGCAGTGGTCGATCCGCACCAGAGCAGCTGCGGGTATCCCTTCAAGGACCTCTGCGGGGCAGGTGTGGCATACAAGCTGGTCTGGCACATGCTGGAGCTTGCCAAGGTTCCGGACCGAGCGGAGCTTCTTCAAAAGCTTCTGGCGTTTGCGGCCATCGCCACGGTCGGTGATGTGATGGATCTGAAGGATGAGAACCGGATCCTGGTCCGGGAAGGTCTGAAGGAGATCCACCGGACAGACAATCTGGGCCTGAATGAACTGATCCTGCAGAGCGGTCTGGAAAGAGAGCAGGTGGACGTCTACCACATCGGCTTTGTGCTGGGGCCCTGCCTGAACGCCAGCGGCAGGCTGGATACGGCAAGCCGTGCGCTGGCCATGCTCATGGCAAAGGACAGGGGCGAGGCAGCCCAACTGGCCGGAGATCTGGTCGCGCTGAACGCCAGCAGAAAGGATATGACAGCCCGCGGGGAGGAGGAGGCCATCGCTCTGGTGGAAAACTCACCGCTGAAAGATGACCGGGTCCTGGTCGTCTATCTTCCCGACTGCCATGAGAGCCTTGCCGGCATCATCGCCGGAAGGCTGAAGGAGCATTTCTTCCGTCCGGCCTTTGTCCTGACCAGGACAGAGGAGGGGGTAAAAGGCTCCGGCCGGTCCATCGAGGCCTACTCCATGTACGAGGAGCTGTGTAAGTGCCGTGAGCTGTTTACGAAGTTTGGCGGTCATCCCATGGCAGCCGGCCTTTCCCTGCCGGAGGAGAACGTGGAGGAATTCCGCCGGCAGATCAATGCCTGCTGCAGCCTGACAGAGGAGGAGATGATCCCAAAGATCACCATCGACGTGCCGGTCCCTGTATCCTACATCCGGGAGGATCTGATCCGTCAGATCGACCTGCTGAAGCCGTTTGGCAAGGGAAACAGCCGGCCGCTGTTTGCCGAGCGGGGGATGGAGGTGCGGTACCTGAAGGTGCTGGGCAGGAAGCGCAATGTCGCCAAGATGATGCTGGTCTCTCAGGACGGCTGCCGGATGGATGCGGTCTACTTCGGGGATGCAGACAGCTTTGCCGCCTATGCCGGAAGCCGCGGTTCGATCGATATCGTCTACTATCCGGGAATCGATACCTGGCAGGGCAGAAACCGCCTGCAGGTAACGATCAGCGCATACCGCTGAGGGCCAAAACTGCAGGCCATCAGGCCTGGTGACGGCCAATCCCCATCTTGCGGCTTTTACACTGAAATGTTATACTGAACTTTATCGTATTGATGCGGTTTACCGGCAGTTAACTGCGGTAGTATCAGCAGCCCGGCAGTGGCAGAATGGAGAGAATCTCATGAAAGAGTTGAAAGATTATGTAGTAAGCATCCCTGATTTTCCGGAACCCGGCATTATTTTTCGTGATGTCACCAGCATCCTCCAGGATGCGGATGGCCTGCAGCTGGCTGTAGATTCCCTGCAGAAGATGCTGGAGGGCGTTGATTTTGACGTCATCGCCGGATTGGAGGCAAGAGGCTTTATTTTCGGTACCCCGCTGGCCTACAATCTGCACAAGCCGTTTATCCCGATCCGCAAGAAGGGTAAGCTTCCCCGTGAGACCGTCTCCAAGACCTACGATCTGGAGTATGGCTCCGCAACGATCGAGATCCACAAGGATGCGATCAAGCCCGGCATGAAGGTCGTGCTCGTGGATGATCTGATCGCCACCGGCGGTACGATCGAGGCAGGCGCACAGCTCATCGAGGAGCTGGGCGGCGAGGTCGTCAAGCTCGTCTTTGTCATGGAGCTTGCCGGACTGAAGGGAAGAGAGCGGCTGGCGAAGTACGACGTGGATGCCGTCATCACCTACGAAGGGAAATAACACTGCCCGAAAGGCGGTAGTAAACAGACAGGCAGCAGGAGCAGCAAATGGAAAATTTTGAGATCGGCGTCAGATCTGCGGATACGGATCTGCTGGATGATGAAAAACTGAAAAAGGAAATAGCGGCCGTTGACGCGAATCTCAAGACGATGGACGATTTCTCCAGTCCGGAGGAGCTGTTTGACGAACTGATCCGGAGCGTGAAGAAGTACCATCCGTCGACGGATCTGTCGATGATCGAGAAGGCGTACCGGATCGCTTCAAACGCGCATAAGGATCAGAAGCGGAAGTCCGGCGAGCCCTATATTATCCATCCGCTCTGTGTAGCCATTATTCTGGCAGATCTGGAGCTGGACAAGGAGACCATTGTTTCCGGTATCCTTCACGACGTGATCGAGGACACGATCATGACCAAGGAGAGCGTCGTAAAGGAGTTCAATGCCGAGGTCGCCGAGATCGTGGACGGCGTGACCAAGCTGGGACAGCTGAGCTATTCCTCGGACAAGGTCGAGGCTCAGGCGGAAAACCTGCGCAAGATGTTCCTCGCCATGGCCAAGGATATCCGTGTCATCATGGTCAAGCTGGCGGACCGCCTGCACAACATGCGGACGCTCCAGTACATGAAGCCGGAAAAGCAGAAGGAAAAGGCAAGGGAGACGATCGATATCTATTCGCCGATCGCCCAGAGGCTTGGTATCGTCAAGGTCAAGAACGAGCTGGACGACCTGTCCCTGAAGTATCTTGAGCCGGAAGCCTATTATGATCTGGTCCGCCAGATCAATTCAAAGAAATCCGAGAGGGAAAACTTTGTCAACGGCATCGTTGATGCGGTCCGCAAGCATGTTCTGGACGCAGGAATAGACGCCCAGGTCAGCGGAAGGGCAAAGCATTTCTTCAGCATATACAAAAAGATGGTCAACCAGGACAAGACCCTGGACCAGATCTATGACCTGTTTGCGGTCCGGATCATCGTGGAGACAGTCAAGGACTGCTATGCGGCCCTGGGTGTGATCCATGAGATGTACACCCCGATCCCGGGCCGGTTCAAGGACTACATCGCCATGCCGAAGGCCAACATGTATCAGTCGCTGCATACGACGCTGATCGGTCCCTCCGGCAAGCCCTTTGAGATCCAGATCCGGACCTTCGAGATGCACCGTGTCGCCGAATTCGGTATCGCGGCCCACTGGAAATACAAGGAGGCCTCCGACGGCAAGACGCCGGGTCCGGAGCAGGAGGAGGAGAAACTTAACTGGCTCCGCCAGATCCTGGAATGGCAGCAGGACATGTCCGACAACCGGGAGTTTATGAGCCTTTTAAAGAGCGATCTGAACCTGTTCAACGAGAACGTGTACTGCTTCTCGCCGGCAGGAGATGTCAAGACACTTCCGGCGGGCTCCTGTACCATCGACTTTGCCTATTCCATCCATTCCGCCGTCGGAAACCGGATGGTCGGTGCCCGCATCAACGGAAAGCTGGTGCCCATCGAGACAGAGATCCACAACGGCGACCGGGTCGAGATCATCACCTCCCAGAATTCCAAGGGACCAAGCCGCGACTGGCTGAAGATCGTCAAGAGCACCCAGGCCAAGAACCGGATCAACCGCTGGTTCCGTCAGGAGCGCAAGGAAGATAATATCCTGAAAGGACGGGAGATGCTTTCCGCCCACGCCCATGCCAAGGGCAAGAACATCAGCGAGCTGACCAAACCGGAATATACCGAAAAGGTCATGCACAAGTACGGCTTCCAGGACTGGGATTCCGTGCTTGCCGCCATCGGACACGGCGGTCTGAAGGAGGGCCAGGTCCTCAACAAGCTGAACGAGCTGTACGAGAAGGACAAAAAGCTCCACATGACCGATGAGGACGTGCTGGAGGCGGCCAGCGAGAAGGAGCATCCGGCCGAGCAGGAGCACAAGGGCGGCATCACCGTCCGGGGCATCCACGATGTGGCGGTGCGCTTCTCCAAATGCTGCAGCCCGATCCCAGGCGACGAGATCTGCGGATTTGTCACCCGCGGCAGAGGCATCACGATCCACCGGACAGACTGCATCAACATCATCAATCTTCCGGACGGGGAGAGAAGCCGCCTGATCGAGGCAGAATGGGCCCCGGATCAGGAGGGCGAGCTGTCCTATCCGGTCACCATCTATGTATACTGTGACAACCGTTCCGGCCTGCTGGTCGATATCTCCAAGGTCTTCTCCGAGAGAAAGATCGATCTGACTGCGCTGAATGTGCGGACCAGCAAGCAGAATATGGCGACCTTCGAGATGTCCTTCAACATCCGGAGCCAGGAAGAGCTGAAAGGTCTGACCGAAAAGCTGCGCCAGGTACGGAGCGTCATCGATATCGAACGAGCAAAGGGGTAGACATATGGCAGAATTCCGTCTTCAGAGCCTGGTCCTGGGACCGGTCTCGACCAATGTTTATCTGCTTCAGAATACAGAGACAAAGGAGCTGATCCTTGTCGATCCGGCAGCGAATCCCGACCGGATCCGCCAGATGATCCTGAAGATGGAAGGCCGCCCGGTGGCCATCTTGCTGACCCATGGCCATTATGACCATTTCGGTGCGGCAAAGGCGCTTCGGGAGGAGTATGGCGTCCCGGTCTATATAGAGGAAGAAGACGAGCGCATGCTGGAAGATGCGGGTATGAACCTTTCTGGCAGCTGGGATAAGCCCATTACTCTGAAGGCTGACCGTCTGGTAAAGGAAGGCGATGTCTTCCATCTTGCCGGTCTGGAGGTGCGTGTCATGCACACGCCGGGCCATTCTGAGGGCAGCTGCTGCTATTATTTCCCGGAGATCAGCGCTCTGTTTTCCGGAGACACCCTGTTCTGCATGTCCTATGGAAGGACAGATCTGCCCGGCGGCAGCGGCCGCAAGATCACGGAAAGCGTCCAGCGGCTCCTTGCGGAACTGCCGGATGAGACAGCCGTTCTGCCCGGCCACGATTCCTATACCGATATCGGGCAGGAAAAGAAATACAATCCGCTGGCCTTCGCCTGAGGGCAGGGCGGAAAGACAAATGGAAAAATGAGGTAGTCTTACGGTGGCATCACGCATTGCTATGGTCCTGAACCGCCAGACATTTGAATATGATATTCACGCCCTTATCCGGTCCTTTATCCCCATGGCAGAGATCAAGATCTCCTGTGGGGAGGAGATGCCGGAGGGGGATTTCGACGCCGGCTTTGTTGTCACATATGAGGAAACAGCAGTCGGCGTCGTGTATGTTCCGGCCCAGGGAGAGAAGCAGAGCCTTTCGGGGCCGATTACCGGCTGGAACGACCGGATCCGCACGAAAAACGAGGTGAAAAACGTCGTCTACCGGCTTCTCTGCCAGATCACCGGCAGGACACTGCCCTGGGGCGACCTTACCGGCATCCGGCCGACAAAGATCGCCATGCATATGCTGGAGGCGGGCAAAAGCCCGGAGGATACCGCTGCTGCCATGCAGGAGCTGTATTTTACCAGCAGAGAGAAGGCACAGCTTGCGGCAGAGATCGCCGGAAGGGAAAGGAAGCTCCTTGGGCTTCTCCACACCGATGAGGGCTACAGCCTGTATGTGGGGATCCCCTTCTGTCCGTCGATCTGCCTGTACTGCTCCTTTGGTTCCCATCGTCTGGATGTGTACCAGAAGCAGGTAGAGCCGTATCTTGATACGCTTTTTGGCGAGCTTGGTTTTATTGCCGGTGAGATGGGAGACCGTCCGCTGGATACCATCTATATCGGCGGAGGCACGCCGACATCCCTCACGGCGGAGCAGATGGACCGCCTGCTGGCGCAGATCTGCCGGCTCTTTCCGGCAGATAAGGTCCGGGAGTTTACGGTGGAGGCCGGACGGCCCGATACCATCACCCGGGAAAAGCTGGAGGTGCTGAGAAAAAATCCGGTGAGCCGCATTTCCATCAATCCCCAGACCATGAACCAGGAGACACTGGATCTCATCGGCCGGAAGCATACGGTGGAGGAGACCGTTTCGGTGTTCCGCATGGCCAGGGAGGCAGGCTTTGACAATATCAATATGGATCTGATCATCGGCCTTCCGGGAGAAGGAAAGGACGAGGTGGCAAAGACCCTGGCAGCGGTGCAGGAGCTCTCGCCCGACAGTCTGACGATCCATTCCCTCGCGCTGAAGCGTGCCACCAGACTAAACCTGTTCCGGGATCAGTATGAGCCGGTCAGCTTCGAGAACTCAGCTGCCATCATGGATATGACAGAGCAGTGCGCCCGGCAGATGGGCCTTAAGCCCTATTATCTCTACCGGCAGAAGAACATGGCCGGCAATTTTGAGAATGTCGGCTATGCAAGGGAAGGAAAAGAAGGCCTGTACAACATCCTGATCATGGAGGAAAAGCAGAGCATCATGGCAGCCGGATCGGGCGCGTCCACGAAGTTTGTCTTTGAAAACGGGGAGAGGATCGAACGGGCGGAAAATGTCAAGGATCTGCGCAGCTACATCGACCGCATCGACGAGATGCTCATGCGGAAGAAGATCGGAATTGATACCTATCTGAGGAGAAACAAAGACGGTGGGTTGGAAAAAGAAGGATAACAGCTACGAATATAAAAATACGCAGCATCTGCTCGGCATGAACATGTCCGACATGGTCGCCCACGGGGAGATCGTCAGCAACCTCTGCTACGAGGTGGCAAAGGAAATGGGCATGCCCGAGGATTTCTGCGAGGATATGATCACAGCCGGCTTCTTCCATGATATCGGCAAGACGGTCCTGGGTGACGGGGATCTGAATGAGGACGAGATCCTGGTGGTCGAGGAGATGAACTCCGTGCGCCTGCATCCCCAGAAGGGCTATGATATCCTGAAGCGGCATAATTATCCCGAATCGATCTGCCGCTATGTCCTGTGCCATCACGAAAACATGGACGGAAGCGGCTATCCGATGAACCTGGACGGGAGCAAAATCCCCCTCGGGGCTTGCATAATCCGTGTCTGTGATGTATTCTGTGCTTTGGTCCAGGATCGCCCGTACCGGCAGGCATTCACCAAGGAGCAGGCGATCGCGACCATGATCGAAGAAGTGGAAAAGTACAATATCGAGGTATTTCTCGCATTTCAGAGAGTCGTCCACCGGACGAGCGACGGGAGCGTGCAGATGCCGGAGATATCAGATAAAGTAAGAGGAGCCTGGAGCGAATTATGACATTGACAAAGAAGCCGGTCACCGGCATGAAGGATATTCTCCCCAGAGAGATGCAGATCCGTGACTATGTGATCGGACAGATCAAGGAGACCTATGCGAAATTCGGGTTCACCTCGATCGAGACTCCCTGTGTGGAGCACATCGAGAACCTGTCCAGCAAGCAGGGCGGTGAGAACGAAAAGCTGATCTTTAAGATCCTCAAGAGAGGCGAGAAGCTTCGCCTGGCAGAAGCAAAGACAGAAGCAGATGTGGTCGATGGCGGTCTTCGCTATGACCTGACCCTGCCCCTGTCCCGCTACTATGCAAATCATGCAGCCGAGCTGCCGAGCCCCTTCAAGGCTCTGCAGATGGGCAATGTCTGGCGTGCAGACCGGCCCCAGAGAGGACGGTTCCGTCAGTTCATGCAGTGCGACATCGATATCCTGGGCGAGAGCGGCAATCTTGCCGAGATCGAGCTGATCCTGGCAACGACCACACTGCTGGGCCGTCTGAACTTCAGGAATTTCACCATCCGGATCAATGACCGGCGCATCCTCAAGGCCATGGCGGCATTTTCCGGTTTCCCGGAGGAGTCCTATGATACGGTCTTCATCATTCTGGACAAGATGGACAAGATCGGTCTGGACGGCGTAGCTGCCGAGCTGGAAGCGGAAGGCTTTGCCAAAGAGTCCATTGAGAAGTATCTGGAGCTGTTCCGGATCATCACGCCCGATGCGGCCGGTGTTGCTGCTGCCAGAGAAAAGCTGGAAGGCTTCCTGGATCCGGCCTATGCCGACGGACTGATCACCATCATGAACAGCGTCGATGCGGTCAAGACAGCCGACTTCAAGATCGCCTTTGATCCCACCCTGGTGCGCGGCATGTCCTACTATACCGGCCCGATCTTCGAGATCGCCATGGATGAGTTCGGCGGTTCCGTGGGCGGCGGCGGACGCTACGATGAGATGATCGGTAAGTTCACCGGTCAGGCTGTTCCGGCGGTTGGTTTCTCCATCGGTTTCGAGCGCATCGTCATGCTGCTTCTGGAAAATGGTTTCCAGGTTCCCGGTGCTGCCAGGAAGAAGGCATATCTCATCGAAAAGAAATGCTCGGATGAAAAGATCCGTGAGACGATCCGCAAAGCCATGGACGAGCGTGCACAGGGAATGACCGTCAATCTGCTTGTCATGAAGAAAAATAAAAAGTTCCAGAAGGACCAGCTGCAGGCCGAAGGCTATGATCTCGTGGAAGAGGTCTTTGCCAGAGACTAAAGCAGGACTAGTTATTCCGGAACAAAGGATAAAGGAGACGTAAGAGAAAAATGGCAGAATCCATGAAAGGTATGCAGCGGACCTGCCGCTGTGCAGAAGTGACCGAGAGCATGATCGGTCAGGAGATCACCCTGATGGGCTGGGTGCAGAAGAGCAGAAACAAAGGAAGCATCATCTTTGTCGACCTGAGAGACCGCTCCGGCATCATGCAGCTGATCTTTGAGGAAGGTACCATCGACGCGGAGGGCTTCGAGAAGGCCTCAAAGCTCCGTTCCGAGTTTGTTATTGCTGTCAGAGGCGTGGTCCGCGCAAGAGCAGGCGCGGTCAATGAGAAGCTGGCCACCGGCGCGCTGGAGATGGATGCCCGTTACCTGCGCATCCTGGCAGAGGCCGAGACTCCTCCCTTCCCGGTGGAGGAGAACAGCCGGACAAAGGATGAGATCCGCCTGAAATACCGTTACCTGGATCTCCGCCGTCCCGACCTGCAGAAAAATATCATGCTTCGTTCCGAGGTTGCTTACCTGACCAGAGAATTCTTCCATGGCGAGGGCTTCCTGGAGATCGAGACCCCGATGCTCGGCAAGAGCACGCCCGAGGGTGCAAGGGACTACCTGGTTCCCAGCCGTGTCCATCCCGGCAGCTTCTATGCGCTGCCCCAGTCTCCCCAGCTGTTCAAGCAGCTGCTGATGTGCTCTGGCTATGACCGGTATATCCAGCTGGCCAGATGCTTCCGTGACGAGGATCTGCGTGCAGACCGTCAGCCGGAATTCACCCAGATCGACATGGAGCTGTCCTTTGTCGATGTCGATGATGTCATCGATGTCAACGAGCGCTATCTGAAGTTCCTGTTTGGCAAAGCGCTTGGCGTCGAGATCCCGACACCGATCCAGCGGATGACCTGGCAGGAGGCCATGGACCGCTTTGGTTCCGACAAGCCGGATCTTCGGTTTGGCATGGAGCTGGTCAATGTATCTGAGATCGTCAAGGATACCAACTTCGTCGTGTTCCGCAATGCACTGGAAAAGAAGGACGGATCTGTCCGCGGCATCAATGTCAAGGGCCAGGGCGGTCTGGGCAGAAAGAAGATCGACAAGCTGGTGGAATTCGCCAAAGGCTGCGGTGCCGGCGGTCTTGCCTACATCCAGATCCAGGAGAGCGGCGAGATCAAATGCTCCTTCTCTAAATTTGTCACAGAGGACGAGCTTCAGGCACTGATCCAGGCTATGGGCGGCGAGAAGGGTGACCTTCTGCTGTTTGCGGCTGACCGCAACAAGATCGTATGGAACGTTCTTGGCGCACTCCGGCTTCACTTTGCCGAGGAGCTGAACCTGACAGATCCAAAGGATTTCCGTTTCGTATGGATCACCGAGTTCCCGCTTCTTGAGTGGTCGGACGAGGAAGAGCGCTACACCGCCATGCATCATCCCTTCACCATGCCCATGGAAGAGGACTGGGACAAGATCGACTCCGATCCCGGCAGCGTGCGTGCAAAAGCCTACGATATCGTGCTCAACGGCAACGAGATCGGCGGCGGCTCCGTCAGGATCCATCAGGACGACATCCAGGAAAAGATGTTTGAGGTCCTTGGCTTTACAAAAGAGCAGGCATGGGAGCAGTTCAGCTTCCTCCTGTCCGCATTCAAATACGGTGTTCCGCCTCACGCAGGACTGGCCTACGGCCTGGATCGTCTGGTCATGCTGATGGCAGGCGCAGACTCCATCCGTGAGGTCATCGCCTTCCCGAAGGTAAAGGACGCTTCCTGCCTGATGACAGAGGCACCCGCACCGGTGGCAGAAAAACAGCTGGAAGAGCTGGGCATTAAGGTCGCCGAAGAAGAATAAAGAGAAAAGAAAAGACCCGGGCAGGATAGGGTTTCTGTCCGGGTTTTTATTTTTGCAGGCCTGGACGCATACCCGTAAGCGGGAACGATGGTGGATTAAGTGGATTAATTGAAGGCCTTGCCTGTGCATATGCATTCTTCCGGGAAACGCTCGCGCTCTGTCCTCACGCAGCGGTACTAAGCTTCCGCTCGGATAAGTTCCTTATCCGGCGTAAGCAAGTACCGGCTGAGGGCTGTTCCCTCCAGAATGATTATGCACTGGCAGCGGCCTTACTACCTTACATCCCCATATACCTCAAATGCCTCATATACCAAATCATATACCAAATATGCACCTGCTCTTTAGCTGGGACACAATCTGTGGTATAATAAAATGACCAACCGCATTTGGCCGGTTTTGCGGAAGTTGTAGTGAGAGCTGCTGCCGGGTTTTTCTGTGCGGGTTTGGCAGGCAAAGGATGATTCCAGACCAGGTGTGAGGAACAGACAAGGTTCCTGACCGGGCTTTACGATCAGATGTTTCTAGGAGGATTTCGATGAGCAATAAAAAGAAAGTGGCAGTGAGCATTACCTTTACTTTGGTGTTCGCAGCTTTGCTGATCTGCGGGAAGCTCTTTTTCCGTTCCGGAGGCGGCGGGGATGAAGCAGCTGTCTATGTGGATATCGCGGAGAACTATACGCCTTTTGGCGCAATGAGCGGTGCCGGGAATTACTATACGGGGACGGTGTCCACCCAGGAGACCTGGTCCGTGAACCTGGACTCTGAGGCAAAGGTTAAGGAGCTTCTGGTGGCCGTCGGCGATGAAGTGACCGAGGGACAGGACCTGTTTATCTATGATACTGAGACGGCAAAAAGCGAGCTGGAACAGCTGGAGATCGATCTGGTCCGGCTGAACAATGAGCAGACGAATCTGTCGGACAGCATCACAAAGCTGGAGACGGAAAAGAGCAGGACCTGGGATTCGGCAGACCGGGCGGACTATGATCTGCGCATTCAGGAGACCACCCTCGAGCTCGAGGAGAAAAAGCTGGATATCGAGGCGAAGGAAAACGAGATCGCCAGAAAGAAGGAAAGCATCGAAAACGCGGTGGTGCACAGCAAGATCGCTGGTGTGGTTTCCCGGATCAATGACCCGGAAAGCACCTCCTCCGGCGCTTTTGGCGATGATTCCAGCAATGCCTATATTACCGTTGTAAAGACCGGTGACCTGCAGATCAAGGGCTATGCCAGCGAGCTGAATGTATGGGATCTGTCAGAGGGCCAGGAGGTGATCATCAGCTCCAGAGTTGATGACAGCACCTGGCATGGAACGATCAGCAAGATCGAGTACAACGATCCCTCCTCTTCTGAAAACAGCAATGGCGAGAGCAGCTCGAAATATCCGTTTTATGTTGCGCTGGACAGCGCTGACGGGCTGATGCTTGGCCAGCATGTTTATGTCACAAAGGATATGGGACAGGATGATCCCAAACTCAAGGAGGGGGTCTGGATCTATCAGTATATGGTCGATGAGACCACGGATCCCGAGCAGCCCTTTGTATGGGTCAGCCAGGACAGCCGTCTTGTGCGCAGACCGGTTTCCATCGGCAGCAGGGATGATGCGCTTGGCCTCATCCAGATCCTTGAAGGGCTGAGCATTGAGGAGTATATCGCGCAGCCTGCAGAGGGACTTGCGGAAGGCATGAAGACCGTCACCATGGGCGAGATGATCTCCGGGCAGGGAAATGCACTGCCTGCCAGCGATGATGCGGGGGAGATCATGGAAGAGGAAGGATCCATGGATGAAGGAAATTACGAAGAGGATATCGACATGACAGGCGATGAAGGCCTGGAGGAGACCGATATCGAGGTAGAGGAATTCGAAGAGGAAGGCCTCTCCGGAGGAATTGTGAATAATGTCGCTAAGGGCGGCTGAGCTTAGTTTGGAGGAACGGCAGAATTGATCGTTGAATGTATTGATATCTGTAAGAGTTTCGTTCACGGAACCCGGACAGACCAGATCCTGTTTGATGTCAATTTCAGTCTGGATGCAGGGGAGTACTGCGCGATCCTTGGGCCTTCGGGCTCGGGAAAATCCACGCTGATGAACATCATCGGCTGTCTGGACAAGCCGACGAGCGGGACGCTGATCCTGGACGGGGAGGATGTAAGTACGCGGAACGAGAATCAGCTGGCTGATATCCGGCTTCAGAAGATCGGCTTTGTTTTTCAGAATTACCAGCTTCTGGCCTATCAGAGCGCGCTGGAGAACGTTGCCCTTCCGCTGACCTATGCAGGGATCGGAAGAAAACAGAGAGAGGAAATGGCAGCAGAGGCGCTCCGGAAGGTCGGCCTCGAGCACCGGATGAAAAACCGGCCGTCGGAAATGTCGGGCGGAGAAAAGCAGCGGACCGCCATCGCCAGAGCCATGATCAACCATCCGAAGATCCTGCTCGCCGATGAGCCGACCGGCGCACTGGATTCCCGGTCCGGAAATCAGGTCATGGAGCTTTTTGAGGCACTGAATGAGGAAGGGGTCACTGTTCTGATGATCACGCACGACCTGAACATTGCGAAGCGCGCAAAGCGGCGTGTCAGGATCTATGACGGGATCCTCTCACAGGAGGTGGAGGAATGAATGGGAAAAAACTGGCCGCGGCGGCCCTGATCACCCTGGCTGTGCTGGGTGGAACGGCAGGGATCGGCTATGCGGTACTGAAGACGACATCCACCAGCAAAGCCGTCAAGGTCATTTCGGTGCGGGACAACAGGGAGAGCATCGTGGAAGACAGCATGGGTTCCGGATTTGAAGGGATCGTCTCCGGAGAGGCTGCCCAGAATATATATGTCAGCAGTGCAGTCGCCGTCGAGGAGGTCCTGGTGACAGAGGGGCAGGAGGTAAAGAAAGGCGATGTCATCCTGACCTATGACACGACGGAGACCGATCTGAAGCTGCGCAAGCTCCGCATCGAGGAGAGAAGGCTGCTCCTGCAGACAGAGGTCGCAGAGCGGAATCTCGCGACCCTGAACAATATGTACCCTTACTATGAGGGCGGCGACTGGGGCGGCGATGACGGTGGCGGCGAAGAGGAAGCGTTCGACGAAGACGCCTATCTCGATTCGCTGGCGGAAGAGCTGGCCGGTCTGGACGATGCGCAGCTGGAAAAGACCCTGATCAAGACCCTGGCCAAGCTGAATGCCAGGGAGACGATCAAGCTTTTGAATATGCTTCTTGAGGCGCACCGGGGCGATGTCCTCAAAAAGGTCATTGCCGAGATGACATTGGCAAAGAAGGCAGAGTTGATGACCGAGATCGCCTATGAGCGGGACGGTGGCATCATGGATCTGTTTATGGCAAGCCTTAGCGACAGCAAGCTGGCTCCGGTAGCTGCCAAAGCCCTTCCGGGACTTGACCGGGCTGCTCTTTTGTGGACATACAGCCAGATGAAGGCATCCGGAAGAGAGAAGGCCATGGGCGATGGGATCGCTCTGATGAGCGCCCAGGAGCAGGCGGCACTGGTCCCTGCCCTCAGTCAGATGACGGCCGGAGAGCTTGCGGCGGTCATAGGAACGATCGAGGAGACCTCCGGCAGCAAAAAACTGACCGGCGTACTCTCGGTAAAAGACAAAAAAGGAAAAACATCTCCTATAAAGGATCTGCTTGCCAGTATCCGGAAAACAGATCCTGAGAAGTATGACAGCATTCTTGCCGGCTTGAAGGAAGAGCAGAGAAAGACGGTGATCCGCCTGTGCGGAAAGCCGTCCGGGACAAAGCCGACCGATACGCCGGAGCCGACCGATACACCTGCTCCGACCGATACGCCGGAGCCCACAGACACGCCGGAGCCGACCGATACACCTGCTCCGACCGATACGCCGGTACCAACCGATACAC
>DFFG01000073.1:68749-134477 GCA_002368795.1 Eubacterium sp. UBA3782 | reverse complement strand
AAGGCAGATGCTCTCCCAGCTGAGCTAAGACCCCTGACGGCTGCTCTTTTCGCAACCCGCTTTGCCATTATATAATGGAGCAGCCGCCATTGTCAATAGTTATTTCAAACGAATCTTATTTTTAAGTTATATTCCGCCTTCGCCGGCCGTATTGTCCTCGCCTCCTGCTGCGTCTTCTCCGGAGGCTGTTTCCACTGCACTCTCTGCTGCTGACGTGCCGGACAGTTCAGATGTAGCGCTTTCTGCACCATCTTCTGTCCCTTCTTCTTCCCCATCCCGTGCTTCAGATGCATTTTCCTGCACAGCGGAATTCAGGGTATCGGCAAGGGTGCGGTCTGTTGCAAAGGTGTTCATGCTGTACAGGAACAACACATCGGTGATCTTGTTGGCGCTGATCAGCAGCCCGGCATTGTCGTAATAGTACCGGGGATCGACCATGTAGATGTTGTCGTAGGAGGTCACCAGGTACGGTACAAAGCTGTTGGCGTAGGAATCCTTGAAGATCAGCAGGTTTCTGCCGGTATCGTTAACCGTATGGATCTCTACCACCGGATGGTTGCCGCCAAAGAAGACCTGGTACTGGTCTTTTTCGCTGAGTTTTTCCACGTCATACAAGGAAGTCACCTGTTTTTCGGAATCCGGATAGTAGGTATAGTATTCTGCGCCATCCAGCCCGCGGAAGATCTCAATGGGATCCTTGACGCTGTGGCTTCCGCTCTGGGAGGCAAGCGTCCCCTCGAAGGTTACGGAGGCAAGTGAAGCCTTGTACTCAGGTGCCCGGTTGATGCCAAGATCCTCGTACATCGCCTGATAGGCGTAGTAGGCGCCTCTGGTCGTCCAGTGATGATCGGTCCGGTAGTAGACCTGCTCTGCCGCGTGCTCGGCCAGGATCGGCGCTACGTTGATGCCGGTGATCCCGGAGCCGTCCAGCCGTTTTTCGAATGCACTGATCTCGGCCAGCTGATCCTCTACCGGCGCATTTGCCGGAAGCTTGTCGGGCATGACCGCTGCAGCACAGGGAACAAGGACCATATCCATGTTCAGCTCCGGATAGCGCGAGGCAAATGCCTTCAGCGCCTCTGCCGAGGCATTCATGGCCGTCTCATCCGGTGTTTCCGGCTTGGCCAGCAGATAGCCGTCACGGCCAAGGAATACACCGCCGGCTTCCTTTCTTCCGATCAGGCGATTCTCGGCCAGATTGACCGAAAGCCATATATCTCTTGCAAAAAACTGGTCAGCCAGGTAGTCGGTAAGCCCGCTGAAATATGAACCGTCCAGCAGCGTCCCAACGGAGATCTTCGGTGCCTGGGCCAGATTGCGGTTCTCGTTTGGCGAGAATGTCCGGTCCCTGGTGAACAGATTGACCAGGGTAAAGACAGCGAGCATGAGAAAAAACAGGAGCGTCAGCAGACGCAGCTGAAAACGGTAGAGTTTTTTGCTTTTCCCGGTTTTTGGGGCCTGCGCAGCGGGTCTTCCGGCCTCTGCTACCCTGCGCCGGGCGGAGCTTCTATTTTTTCTAGTCGTTTCTTCCATAACAGTTTTCCTTGTCAGAACTGGAAATACAGGAATGAGGAGTAGGTGTTTGCGATCATATTTGATACACAGAGGATAAACAGAAGCAGATAGACCGCGACGGATGCACCGGATATGGCCTTGCTTCTTTTCCAGGCAAAGGTCTCTGCCAGTCTTCTCGGATACGGTGTGCAGAACAGAACGGCCAGCACCAGAAGCAGCAGATTGGAGGTCAGGTAATACGTCGTCACATGATTCCAGATGCCAGCTCCAGCCCCGAACATCGTACCGATCCAGCGGAACGAATCCTCTAGCCCGGGACAGAAGAAGAATATCCAGCCGATAAATGCGATCAGGACCGTAGCCCCTGTGCGAACCGGCCTGGGGATCAGCTCCCTGTGCCTGCCCAGGACAAATTTTTCGAAGATCACAAAGAACCCGTGGTAAATGCCCCAGATGATGTAGTTCCAGCTCGCACCGTGCCAGATGCCGGTCAGGAGCCAGACCACCGACAGATTCATCAGCTGCCGGCTTTTGCTGCAGCGGTTGCCGCCCAGGGGAATGTAGACATAGTCCCTGAACCATCTGCCCAGTGAGATGTGCCATCTTCTCCAGAAATCGCTTGGCCCGTCGGCCAGATAGGGATAATCAAAGTTTTTGCCGAACTTGAATCCCAGCATCCTGCCCAGACCGATCGCCATATCAGAATAACCGCTGAAATCAAAGTACAGCTGCAGGCTGTAGAAGATCATGCCAAGCCATGCCGTTGCTGCTGCCATCTCTCCGGAGCCATACACGCCGCTGAAGGCAGCTGACAGATTGTCTGCCAGAAGGACTTTCTTGAACAGTCCCATCAGGAACATGGACAGGCCGCTGCCAAAGGATGTCATCGTGATCTTACGGTCCTCCAGCTGATCCGCCATCTGGTTGTACTCCACGATGGGGCCGGAGGTGATCTTTACGAACAGCGCGACGTACAGAGAATAACGGATGACATTGGTCTGGGCGGGGCAGGTCCCCCGGTAAACATCAAAGATATACGAGAGAACACTGAAGGTAAAGAAGGAAATGCCAAGAGGAAGCGGGGCTCCTGTATAGCTGATCCCAAAGATCCCCAGCAAAAATCCTGTATACTTGTAGAAGCCCAGAAGCAGCAGGTCTACCGCCACCGTTGTCAGCATGGCGAACCGGCTCTTCTGCTCCTCCCCGCGGTTTCTCCACTCATCGATCTCGATGGCGGCGAGGTAATTGAATGTCAGAGAAAATAACAGCACCGGCAGATCCGCCGGGTTTCCCCAGGCATAGAACAGGAGACTCAGGATCACCAGCAGCGCACTTTTCACCGGCTTTGGGACGACGGCGTACAGCAGCAGCGCTGCCGGAAAGAATACAAATATAAATGAGATACTGTTAAAACTCATGGAGAACTCCTTGCAGAGATATTCAGGGAGGCCAGCGGCTTATCCTTGCCCTGTAAAAAACAGGAGGGTGCTTTGGCCTGGCTTATGTGTCTAATACAGATCCTGAAATACTTTTTCCGCGCCTTCCGCACCTGCCCCTACCGCATAGAGGGCATAGTTGCCGCGGATCGCAGTCACGGCATTTTCCAGCATTGCCGTCTGGTCTGCGCCATAGCCGTCGAAATTGGACAGCTGCTGGGCATTTCTGGCTGCGATGGCCTGCTCGACCTGGGCCATCTGGCCCGGCTCCTTTGTCTTTACCAGGAGCAGCTCCTCTGCTCCCATGTTGCTCGTCGGATAATACAGCAGGATCCCGTCAAACTGGCTGCCGTCCAGGCCGTAAAGACGGCGGATCATCTGGGCGTCAGCTTCCTTCAGGAGCCCGTCTGTGATGTTTTTCTGCACACAGGGAACAACTCCTGCCTGCATATCGGCAAAGGCGGTGGAGGACTGTCTGCTGCCCATACAGGAGATCAGTATGCTTCCTGCCATGATCAGCACAAGCAGCCATCTTCCCCACTGCGCCAGCTTTAATTTCACGTTTGCATTCATTTGCGTATCTCTTTTCTCCGGCATCTACCGGTCACAGGCCTGCATCGTCTGCATTTGCAGCCCAGGTGTTTTCCGTTTCCGTACCGGTCTGACCATCCTCCGTGCCGCCTGTCTCTGTCAGCCCATCCAGGAAGGTCTCCTTCTCGTTTCCTGCAGCTGCATCCTCCTCTGTATAGGACATATCGTAGACCTGCAGCCACATGTTTCTGGCCCATATCTCGTAAAAATCACTGATAAAGTGAATGCCATCCTCCATGTACATGCCCATATTCTGGGCAGCGACCTCGTTCGTATCGATAAAATAGATGTCCTCCTCGGCACAGAGATCGCGCAGCACACCGTTGTACAGATCGATCTCGGCCCACACGCCGTTTTTGCTGTAGGCGGGATCGTAGACCGGCATGATCGAATTGAAATAGATATCCGCGTTTGGGAAGGCCTGCTTGAGGGCCTGCAGATGCGGCCGGCAATGCTCCTTGTAGCCGTCCCAGCCGGCACCGACGCCGTTGCCCATATCATTTGTGCCGTACACGATGAAGATGACGGAAGGGTTCAGGGCCTGCAGCTTGGGGATCCAGGCCTCCGTGTTGTCGATTCCTTCTCCCTTCACCGCGAGCACCCGGTCTTCCGACAGGAAGCCGTAATCGATAAAGCCCTCGGCCCGGGAATCGCCGATGATCGCATAATCCGTGAACAGGCTCCAGACATCGATCGTTCCATCGATCAGGGCCTGACGGTTCTGCTCTCTTTCCGCAAGCCGCTGGTTCTTTTTGCGGCTGCTGAGGGCATCCCGCACGTCCTGGGGATCTCCCTTCTCCAGATCACCAAGGAATGCAATGGTCTCTTCCACTTCCTTGCTCTGCTCTCTTGCCGCAGCGCCTCCGCGACGCGCCAGAATCACAGCTGCCCCGATCACGACAAGGACACATGCCGCGATAATGATCCATGTTGAAAAACTGCCCGATCGTCTTTTCATATTCCCTCATTATCCGATCCGGTATACGCTGCCAAACTGCAGACATGCGCCGGAGTGCTTATCTTTGCTGCGGACAGGCACACGCCCTTCATTTTGCGCATCCTGCCCCACTAAAAATTATAGTTTGTCTGATTCCAGAAGTAAAGAAAGCAATTCTTTTAATTTACCGGATTGTCCTGAAAACAGGCACAAAAAAACCGGATGCAAGCTGCCGGCCCTGCCGGGATCTGCATCCGGGTATCTTTTTTATAAAACCAGGATCACCGTGGCGTTCCTGCCGCCTGCGCCTGGCCTGTCATACCTTCCCTTTGGCCCATCTGTGTCTGACAGACGGCACTGGGCGGTACCTTGAAAAAGCCTGTCAGACATTCAGGTTCTTAAGGCGAGATTCAGGACCGCCTGGCCATGCAGAGATCAATAATTCTCTGCTCTCACCTCAAAGTAGCTCTGGGGATGATTGCATACCGGGCACTCCTTCGGAGCTTCCGTGCCGACAACGATATGACCGCAGTTTCTGCACTCCCAGATGGTGACGCCAGACTTTTTGAAGACTTCCATCGCCTCAATGTTGGCCAGGAGTTTGCGGTATCTCTCCTCGTGCTGCTTCTCGATAGCTGCTACGCCGCGGAACTGCTCCGCCAGCTCATGGAAGCCTTCCTCATCGGCTTCCTCCGCCATACGGACGTACATATCGGTCCACTCGGCATTCTCGCCTTCAGCTGCCTGAAGCAGGTTTGCCGGAGTATCGCCAAGCTCGCCAAGAGCCTTGAACCAGAGTTTTGCATGCTCCTTCTCATTGTCAGCGGTCTTCAGAAACAGTGCCGCGATCTGCTCATAGCCTGCCTTTTTTGCAACAGATGCGAAATAGGTGTATTTGTTTCTTGCCTGGGACTCGCCGGCAAAGGCCTCCCGAAGGTTTTTCTCTGTTTTGGTTCCTGCATATTTACCAGCCATTTTAAATGCTCCTTTCGACTTCCTGTATTGTATAATCAGTAACGATTACTGATTACAGCAAAAGTATACCCGAACGCCGGTGTTTAGTCATCACTAACCTGCGCATCAGGCCTCCGCGCCGATCCCAAGGGAACGATCGAATTCGTCGATGGCGTAGCCGATATCATGGCGGAAATATTTGTTGTCAAAGCTTACCCATTCCGCTGCCTTGTAGGCGTTAGCCCGGGCTGTCTTCAGATCTTTTCCGAGCGCTGTGATGCCCAGCACGCGGCCGCCGTTTGTCACGATCTCTCCCTTTTCATTGAACTTCGATCCGGCATGGAAACAGAAGCAGGTGTCATTGCCCCGGAATGCCTCCAGGCCATGGATGGGGAAGCCCTTCTGATAGGATACAGGGTATCCGTCACTGGCCAGGACGACACATACGCAGGCATCGTCCATGAACTGCAGATCGATCTGATCCAGCGTTCCGTCGATGCAGGCTTCAACGACCTCAATGATGTCATTCTTCATCCTGGGCAGAACAACCTGTGCCTCCGGATCGCCAAACCGTGCATTGTATTCCAGCACCTTTGGTCCGTCTTCCGTAAGGATCAGTCCAAAGAAGATCACGCCCTTGAAGGGGCGTCCCTCTGCTGCCATGGCATCCACGGTGGGCTGGAAAACATACTTCTGGCAGAACGCGTCGACTTCCTTCGTATAGAAGGGTGTCGGGGAGAAATTGCCCATGCCGCCGGTGTTCAGGCCCCTGTCGCCATCCTTCGCCCGCTTGTGATCCTGAGCGGAGGCCATAGTCTTTACGATCTTTCCGTCCACAAAGGAGAGAACCGAGACCTCACGTCCGGTCAGGAACTCTTCGATGACCATCCGGTCTCCTGCCGTGCCGAACTTCTTGTCCTGCATGATCTCCTTCACACCTGCCTTTGCTGTCTCCAGATCCTCGCAGATCAGCACGCCCTTGCCAAGCGCAAGGCCGTCAGCCTTCAGCACGATGGGGAATTTGGCGGTCTCGAGATAGGCGATCGCCGCGTCTGCATTGTCAAAGGTCTCGTATGCTGCGGTCGGGATGCCGTATTTTTTCATCAGATCCTTGGAGAAAGCCTTGGAGCCCTCCAGAATGGCTGCGTTCTTTCTCGGTCCGAAGATCCGAAGGCCCTGTGCCTCAAAAACGTCAACGATGCCGCCGACCAGGGGATCATCCATGCCGACGATCGTCAGGTCGATCGCGTTTTCTTTTGCAAAAGCAGCCAGCCGGTCAAATTCCATGGCTGTGATCGGCACACATTCGGCGACCTCGGCGATGCCCGCATTGCCCGGGGCGCAATAGATCTTTTCTGCAAGAGGGCTCTGGGCGACCTTCCATGCGATCGCATGCTCACGTCCGCCGCTGCCAACAATCAATATCTTCATCCGCTCTCTGACCTCTCTTTCTCCTGTGGTCTTTTGTATTGCTCTGTTTCTTCCGTCGATCGGACACTCAGATCATACCGTAGGCATAATCCCTGATCCTGACTCTGCCATCCTCCACCGTAACTCTGCCGTTGGCGATCAGATTGATGGCTTCCGGCATGATGATCCATTCCGCCTGCTCCATGACCCTTCTCTGCAGGATCTCCGGCGTATCGCCTTCCTGCACATAGACGGCCTTCTGCAGGATGATTGGGCCGGTATCTGTCCCTGCATCCACAAAGTGTACCGTGGCGCCGGTCACCCGCACACCTCTGGATAAGACGCCCTCGTGGACCTTCAGCCCATAGTAGCCTGTCCCGCAGAAGGAGGGGATCAGGGCCGGATGGATATTGATAATCCGGTTTGGGAATGCCTTGACCATCTTTTCCGGGATGACCACAAGGCACCCGGCCAGGACCACAAGGTCCGGCGCAAAGCTCTGCACGGCTGCCAGATAGGCATCCTCAAAGGCCGCCCTCGATGCAAACTGCTTCGGGCTGACAGTCAGGGCAGGAATGCCCTTCTTTTCTGCCCGCTCCAGGGCGTATACACCGGGATTGTTGCTGATCACCCCAACCACCTCGGCGTTGGTGATCTTTCCGTCATCGATGGCATCCAGGATGGCCTGCAGGTTGGTGCCGCCTCCGGATACCAGAACTGCCAATTTCAGCATATCTGTCCTTTCTATTTTGCCTGCAATGCAGGGGCCGGCCGCATCAATTGCTGCCCGCCTCTTCCTGTCAGACCAGCACGACTTCCTTTTCGCCCTCTTCGATCACACCGATGCGGTAGGGGTACTCTCCTGCGTCGCGGATCGCCTTCATCGCGGTGTCCACATCCTCCGGACGTACAGCCACCACCAGGCCGATGCCCATATTGTAGGTGTTGTACATGGTATGCTCTTCCACATTGCCCTTCTTTGCCATCAGCCGGAAGATAGGCGGTACCGGATAGCTGTTCTTCTCGATCTTTGCCCGTACGCCATCCTTGAGCATACGAGGAACATTCTCGTAGAAACCGCCGCCGGTGATATGGCTGCAGGCTCTGACGCGTACGCCGGCATCCTTCAGGCTCTTCATGGCCTTTACATAGATCTTGGTCGGGGCAAGCAGGACATCGCCCAGCTTTCCATCCAGCTCATCATACCAGCAGTCCAGGGAATCCGGTGTCATATCAAAGATCTTGCGGACCAGGGAAAAGCCGTTGCTGTGCACACCGGAGGATGCCAGACCGATCAGAACGTCGCCGGCCTCCAGCTCCGCGCCTGTGATCATGTCCTTCTCGTCCACGATGCCGACGGCAAAGCCGGCAAGGTCATACTCATCCACCGGATAAAAGCCCGGCATCTCGGCTGTCTCGCCGCCGATCAGGGCAGCGCCTGCCTGCACGCAGCCGTCCGCCACACCCTTGACGATCTCAGCGATCTTCTCGGGATAGTTCTTGCCGCAGGCGATGTAGTCAAGGAAGAACAGCGGCTCGCCGCCTGCGCAGGCGATGTCATTGACGCACATGGCCACGCAGTCGATACCGACCGTATCGTGCCGGTCCATCAGAAAGGCGATCTTCAGCTTGGTGCCCACGCCGTCCGTTCCGGATACCAGAACCGGCTTTTCCATCTCCTTGAATTTCTCCATCGAGAAGGCACCGGAAAAGCCGCCCAGGCCTCCCAGAAGCTCAGGACGTGCCGTCGTCTTTACATATTTTTTCATCAGTTCGACCGATCTGTAGCCGGCCTCAATATCTACTCCAGCATTCTTGTAATCCATGGTATCCTCCTGCTATGGATCAAACGTGTGTCAATAGTTCTTGTAGCCGACTTCCTGCAGCCGTGCATCCTTTGCCTTTACCTGCTCTTTTCCCTTTTCCGCATAAGCCTTTACTGCATCAAGGAGAGCCGGATCAGAGATCGCCAGCATCTTGGCTGCCAGGATCGCTGCGTTCTTGGCTCCGTTGATGGCAACGGTCGCGACCGGGATGCCGGAGGGCATCTGCACGATCGAGTACAGAGAATCTCTGCCGCCCAGCGAAGTGGTGTGCATCGGGATACCGATGACCGGAAGCGGAAAGATCGCGGCGCACATGCCCGGAAGATGGGCCGCCATACCTGCTCCGGCAATGATGACCTTCAGTCCTCTTTCCTCTGCTGTTTTCGCGTAGGCAAAAAATTCATCCGGCTCTCTGTGCGCAGAGATGATCGTCATCTCATACTCGATGCCAAACTCATCCAGCGTTTCTGCTACCTTTGCCATAACGGGCATATCCGAATCACTGCCCATAACAATTCCTACTAACGCCATCTTTCCAGTAACTCCCTTCTGTTAAGATAAGATATATAAATGATCGTGTTTCCTTTTTTTCATTCCCACAGCATTCCTGCCGTGTTCCAAAAGCGGATCTGCAGACTTGGCTGCGCCGCCCTTACAGCAGGCCTTCCAGCGGCCCGTTCAGCTCCTCACAGCCTGGCAGCACAAACCGGCCTTCCAGGATCAGGGGGATCTCCGTGCCGTCCGGACGGATCACCCGGACGGAGCCCAGCTCCTCATAGGGGATCGTGATATCCGTATGGCAGCCGAAGTATGCCTTGTCCGGTGCGGTCTTTCGCAGAGCGGAGCACTCATTTTCCTTGGCTATGATCCGCTTGCCGTCCGGATTGAAGCTTGCCGTATCCTCCTCCCAGCTGTAGCAGGTATCGCCAAAGGCAAAATGTGGTCCCATCTTTTCTGCGATCAGGATCGGCAGCTTGTCCGCGATGGAAAATGTCTTTGCCATCCGGTATGCCGTCGTGTTCGTGCCGATGGCGAACTCGCCGATCGGCAGTGTCGGATGATGGAACAGGATGTTCTCCTCCACATACCGGCGGTTCTGCTCCTCATCCGCAAAGTTCGCACAGCTGTATTCAGTGATCATTCCGTCCTTTACCCGGATCTTCAGATCCCGGTAACCGAAATCCTCCAGATAGACCTGGCTCACATGGAGCAGACCGTCCGTGCCGGAAAGCACCGGAGAGGTAAACACCTCGCCGACGGGAATGTTCACATCCGCCACGCAGTTCTCGAAATTGGTCTCCTTTTCCGGATCAGCCAGGGGATGCAGCTTTACTGTAATATCCGTGCAGTTTCCCCGCATGCCGGTCACCCGGACCCGGTCTCCCTGGTCCAGCGCATCGATCAGATGCTGCTGGATCCTCTGGTATTTCCGGTAATCGAGCGTGTTGATCCGGACGGTCTCCCGGAAGATCTCCTCGTACCGGCTGCCGATCTCGGGCACGGGATAGGCAATGATCGTAAAGCTTCTCTCCGAGCCGATGATGTACCGGTTCGTGATCTGGCCTGCCTCGTTCTGGTAATGCACCTGCAGCTTCTGCTGTGCCTCTGTCAGGCGGAACGCGGAAGGATCTGCCTGGGGCTCAAATGGCGTCTCGCCAAAGACCTCCATGACGGCGGGACCGGCATGGCCTGCCGCTTCCTCCTTGTACCGCTCAAAGGCGCCCTGCAGCGCCTGCAGCTTTCTGGTTACATACTGCTCGTTCAGACAGATGGCCGCGTCATTCCGGTGATCGTACTCAAACTGGGCGTTCGGCACCGCACCATAGCATCCGCTGCGGATGTGCTGCCTTCGGTTCACCAGATGTCCTGCGGACCGGTAGATCACGCTTTTCAGCCCCATCTGCTCAAACTTTGCGATGGCAGCCTTTACCATGCGTTCAAAGCCGAGCCGGTACCGGATGTCCACCGTCTTCTTTTTGGACAGGTCCTTGCCGGTCACGATAAAGCCGATGCGGTAGCCCTCGCTCCAGGTGCGGGCCATATCCTCGATCTCTTCCTCAGACAGTGTATTTAAGAACGCCGCCGTCTTTTTCTCATTGTCCGTCACATACTCGCCATAACGGAAAAGGAAGCGGAGATCGCTTAGGTCCTCACCGAGGATAATGTTTCTCATAAACCCAAGGGACGGATCCACCAGCTCTCTGGTCCGGTCCTCCATCATCTGGTCGGTGTAATCAAAGAGATACCAGTAGAGCGTCTCCCGCACCTCACGCATGGATGGCTCCCCGTCTCCGACAAACAGCCCTCTGACCTCCAGAAACAGCTCCAGCAGGACCAGCATGTCCCAGGTGCGCTGCTCAAAGGCATAGGGGATCATGCCCCTCAGCTCAGCGTACAGCGCCGACAGCAGCTGTCCCATCTCTGTGCCAAAGCTCTGTACGGCGTATGCCGGTCTGCCGTAGCATTTTGCGTAATTTTCCGGCAGGATCTCCTCATACATATGGCGATTGTGCGCCTGCAGGGTCTCAAAAGAAGCCTCTGCAAACAGCTCCTCCGATATTGCGGGAACTGCCCTGCCGCTGACCCAGTCTGCCGTATCCAGCATTTCGGCAAGGAAGAGTGCCTCCTTCCGGAAATAATCCCGGTAAACTACGGGCAGATCGCTCTGCTCCCCATCCAGGCTAAGCTCCCTTATGCGGCCGGCTGCCAGCGTAAGCCGCTCGGCAAACAGCTCTGTGTCATTCTCAATGTTCGTGTTTTCCTTCACCTTGTACCGCCCTCCCGGGCATTTATTCCGTCATCCGCTCCTGTCCGCCGCAGCTGCGGCAGTGACCGGAGCATCTGCTCTCAGGCATCTTTCAGGCTGCCTCGTTTTACGTGATCCTCGATAATGGTCTGCATATAGCTCCAGATCGCTTCTGAGCCTGTACCGGTCCGTGCATTCCGCTCCCTGACCTGGCTCTGGGCGATCCCATGCTCTCTCCAGTCGCCCCCGTCGTTGGACGCGTTCAGCAGCAGCGGCTGAAAATTGTCCATCGTATGGGCGAACCTGGACTCCGGCGTCTCATAGGCCTCGAACTCCTCCCAGAGCGCGCGGAGTGTCTTTCCCTGATCCTCCGGAAGAAGGGAATAGAGACGGTCTGCCGCCTTTCTCTCCCGTTCTGCCTCCGTCGCCTTTCCGGCCTTGTCGTAGGCATAGGTGTCACCTGCATCGATCTCCACCACATCGTGGATCAGGAGCATCAGCATCGTTTTTCCAATATCGATCTTTTCATTTGCATATTCCGCCAGCAGCCAGACCATGATGGCCATGTGCCAGGCATGCTCGGCATCATTCTCATTTCTGCCGCCGTCTGTCAGATGCGTCTGCCGGAAAATATTTTTTTCTTTATCCAGCTCCAGGATAAAATCCAGCTGTTTTCTAAACCGTTCTGTCTCTGTCATATTCCCTCAGGGTTCCTTTCTGTCCGTGCTGTCAGCCCCTGCTGTCTGGCCTTGCTGTCATTGCTTTCCTGGCATCTTGTCATGCCAGTCCCAGAAGGGCGATACCGCCCCAGATGATCAGCAGGATGCCGGAAAGGATCGCTGCTGCCGCTGCATTGCGGAAGCGTCCTTCCTTTCTTGCCAGCGCCTTCATGCCGAGCCAGAAGGCATACAGGGAAAACAGGGCCCCCATCAGGCCCGCCGCACCTGCTGCCGCATTGGCCTGGCCTTCTCTGCTGAAGGAAAACATGACCGCCAGCAGAAGGATCAGGGCAGATGCCGCCGAAAGGATCAGAGAAACGACGGTGTCAAGCGCCTTCTCCTTTTCCAGAAATGTATACCGGGTCTCCTTTGCCATTTACCGCACGCCTCCGCTGCAGACTGCCCGAAAGCCTCTGCTGCGCTCTGCCGCAGCGGCATTTCTGGCCATCTGCCTTTTCATCGCCGCCCGGAAGCCTCTTGTCTCCTCTGCCGGCTCCTCAAATTCCCGAAGGAACCGTTCCCGGAGCGCTGCGAAATGATCAAGCAGGAAATCCAGACCGTCATACTCTTCGTACATGCTCCGCGCCTTTCTCTGTATCAGAACAGATCCTTGTACTCCTCTGCGCCGTACTGGGCATAGTATGCACGGACAGCGGCCTTGTTCTCCTCGGTGAGGATGCCGTTTCCGCCCTCTGCGCTGCCCAGATATTCATATACCTCTGCCATTGTGACGATCGCGCCGGTCGGGAAGCCGTACAGCTCACTGACCTCCGCAAGCGCGCTCTTTGTGCCTTTTCCCCTCTCCATACGGTCAAGAGAGACCATCAGGCCCTTGATCTCGATGTTGCCCTGGGCCTTCAGGATCGGGAAGGTCTCCTCGATGGACTTGCCCGAGGTCGTCACATCCTCGATGATCACGACCCGGTCACCATCTTTCACCGGACTGCCGAGCAGAATGCCGGCATCACCGTGGTCCTTGATCTCCTTGCGGTTGGAGCAGTAGCGCACGTCCACGCCATACAGCTCGCTGATCGCCATGGCCGCCGCCACGGAAAGCGGGATACCCTTGTAGGCCGGTCCAAAAAGGACATCAAAATCCAGGCCATAGCGGGAGACGATGGCTTTTGCGTAATACTGGCCGAGACGCCGCAGCTGCGTGCCGGTGACATATGCGCCGGCGTTCATGTAAAACGGAGATTTTCTCCCACTTTTCAGGGTGAATTCTCCAAATTTCAGCACGTTGCTCTCCACCATAAACGATATAAACTCTTTTTTGTAATCTTCCATTCCCACCTTCTCCTTTTTTGTGGTCTTGCTGTCTGCCTTCTGTGATGGTTCTTTTTGCTGACTCTGTACAGGGACTGCCGGCTTTTGACACCCCTGATCCCAGATGCAGCAATCCTTCCTTTTGGTTTTCTATTGCGGCACGCTTCATAGGCTGATCTTACGGTACCCTTTAGGATACGGCACCGATCAGTTCCTTTACACTGCCGATATGGTTTTCTTCCAGATAACGCTCGATGCCCTCAACGATCTCCACCGTGGCATAGGGGTCAAAGAAATTCGCGGTCCCTACGGATACAGCCGTGGCACCGGCAAGAATAAACTCCAGCGCATCCTCTGCGTTCCGGATCCCGCCCATGCCGATGACCGGGATCTTTACGGCGTGTGCCGCCTGGTACACCATGCGCACCGCGATCGGCTTGATCGCCGGTCCGGACATGCCGCCGGTCTTGTTCGCCAGGACAAAGGTTCTCCTGTTGACATCGATCTTCATGCCGGTCAGCGTGTTGATCAGCGAGATGCCGTCAGCGCCGCCAGCCTCCGCCGCCCGGGCCATCTCGGTGATGTCCGTAACATTCGGACTCAGCTTCATGATGACCGGCTGCGCCGCTTTTGCCTTCACGGCTGCCGTGATGGCTTCCACAGCCTTCGGATCCTGACCGAAGGCGATCCCGCCCTCCTTTACGTTCGGACAGGAGATATTGATCTCCAGAAGGTCCACCGGCTCCTCTGCCAGGCGCTCGACGACCTCCAGATATTCCTCTGTTGTATGACCGCAGACATTGACCATGATCCTCGTATCGTACTGTCTGAGGAAAGGAATATCCCTCTGGCAGAACACATCGATGCCGGGGTTCTGAAGGCCGATGGCATTTAACATACCGCCGTACACCTCCGCGACCCTGGGGACAGGATTTCCTGCCCAGGGAACATTGGCCACGCCCTTGGTCGTCACACCGCCAAGGCGGTTGAGATCCACAAATTCACTGTATTCCATGCCGGAACCAAAGGTTCCCGATGCTGTCATGACCGGGTTTTTCAGTTCGACTCCGGCAATACTTACGCTCAGATCTGGTCTGCTCATGCTCTGTCCTCTCTCTCTGCCGCCTGCTTTTTCATTCCAGGTCCAGATATTCGGCCGGGAATACCGGTCCGTCCGCACAGACGCGGGTATTGTTTACCTGGGAATGCGGATCTTTGTCTGCTGTTTTGCATACACAGGCCAGGCAGGCGCCGATTCCGCAGGCCATCCTCTCCTCCATGGAGATCCAGCAGGGGATCTGCCTGTCTGCCGCCCAGTTCTTCAGGGCGCGCAGCATGGGCTTGGGTCCGCAGGCAAAACACAGCTCCGGAAACGCACCGTCTGCTGCAATGGCATCCAGCACGTTGCCCTTTGTTCCGCAGGAACCGTCCTCTGTAGCGATGATCACATCGCCATACTGTTTGAATTCGTCCAGAAGGAAGGTATCGTCCCGGTAGCCAAGAACGCTGACGATCCTGGCCGGTGCATCTTCGGCTGAAGTTTTCTGTTTTTCAAACAACGCCTTTGCGGTCTCCAGCATCGGAGGGATCCCGATGCCTCCGCCGATCAGATATACGGTCTTGCCGGCCGCCTCGGAAAGAGGAAATCCGTTTCCCAGCGGGCCAAGAAGCTCCAGCTTTTCGCCGGCCTTCATCCCGGCCAGCAGACGGGTGCCCTCCCCCTGCATGCGGTAGACCAGCCGCAGGTATCCTGCCTCCCTGTCGATCCCGCACAGGCTGATGGGGCGGGGAAGCAGCTTTCCGGCATCGTTCACAAACAGATCGACAAACTGTCCAGGCATGGCATCCCCGGCTGTCAGGGGCGCCTGAAGGGTCATGTCACAGATCCCTCCGCCAAGGCTCTCCTGCCGGACGATCACTGCCGTCTCTTTTCTTTTCATCTGCAGACTCCTTTATTTTCCGGCCGCATCCAGCGCGCCGTTGATATCGGCCAGCATATCCTGAACCGCTGCTCTGGAGGCATCGGCAAAGTTATCCTCGCCAAACCGTGCGTAGGCCTCGTTTCTGTATGCACAGATAATGCCGCGGGAGGAATTGACGATGGCGCCAAGGCGATCCTCACAGAAGAAATCCACCAGATCCGTGCCTTTGCCTCCCTGGGCGCCATAGCCCGGCACCAGGATAAAGGTTTTTGGCATAATTTTTCTTAAGGCACGTCCCTGCTCGGGATAGGTAGCGCCGACGACTGCGCCGACATAGCTGTAATCCTCGCCCATCAGGGTGCCGCCCCACTCGGCGACCTTCTCGCCAACCAGCTCATACAGCGGGCGGCCATCCACCAGACGGTCCTGGAACTCGCCGCTGGAGGGATTGGAGGTCTTGACCAGCACAAAGATACCCTTTTTCTCTTTTTCACATACTTTAAGGAAGGGTTTTACGCCATCGCTTCCAAGATAGGGATTGACGGTGGCAAAATCCTCGTGAAAACCGGAAAATGTGTTGGCTCCCACCTGGACACGGCCCAGATGTCCGGCCGCATAGGCCTCAGAGGTCGAACCGATATCGCCTCGCTTGATATCTCCGATGACCACCAGGCCCTTGCTCTGGCAGTAGGATACGGTGCGCTCATAGGCGGTCAGTCCGGGGATGCCGAACTGCTCGTACATGGCGATCTGGGGCTTTACTGCCGGTATCAAATCGTATACCGCATCAACGATGGCCTTATTGAACTGCCAGATCGCTTCTGCAGCGCCCTCCAGCGTCTCTCCATATGCAGCAAAGGCTTTGCTCTGGAGCTTTTCCGGAACATAGGAGAGCATCGGATCCAGTCCGACTACGATGGGAGCGTTCTTTTTTCTGATCTCTGCGACCAATGTATTAATCATAGAATTTTTTTCCTTCCTGATATACGATTTTTCCGCCGCAGATGGTCGTGGTAACCATACCGCATACGGGTCTTCCTTCAAATGGAGTATTCTTTCCTCTGGAGACAAAATTCCGGGAGCTGATCACATACTCTCTGTCCGGATCGATGATGACAACATCTGCCTCCATGCCGGGCGCCAGCGAGCCTCTTTTCGAAAGGCCAAGGATCCTGGCCGGGTTGCGGCTCATCTTCTCTGCCATCTGCATCGGCGTCAGTATGCCCGTCTTCACCAGCTCGGTGACCGTCAGCGGGACAGAAGTTTCCAGTCCTGTGATCCCGAAGGGTGCATCCTTCATGGAGCGGTGCTTCTCCTCCCTGCTGTGGGGCGCGTGATCCGTGCTGATCACCTCAAACACACCTTCCCGAAGCCCCTTTACCAGGGCGTCCAGGTCTTCCTTTGTCCGCAGCGGCGGGTTCATCTTGAAGTTGGCATCTCCCTCGATCCGGTCGTCACTCGTCAGAGTGAAATGATGCGGACATACCTCTCCGCTCACCGGATAGCCCTGCTCCTTTGCAGCCTTCAGCATCTCGTAGCTTCCCTTTGTGGAGCAATGGCAAAGATGCAGACGGCAGCCGGTCTCGGCAGCCAGAAGGATATCTCTGGCCACGATCACATCCTCGACTGAATTGGAGATCCCTGGCAGTCCCTGCTCGATGGCGTTCTGGTCAAGGTTGACACAGCCGCCCTCCACCAGATTTGCATCCTCACAATGGTCCAGATAAGGAATATCCAGACGCGCACATTCACGGAAGACCTTGCGGCAGACAGCCGCGTTCATCACCGAACGGCCGTCCTCGCTGACCGCCGGCATTCCATGGGCAGCCATATCCGCGATCGGAGAGATCTCCTCTCCCTTCATTCCAATTGTGGCGCTGCCGACCTGCAGCACATGGACCGGAGCGACATGCTCCGCCTTGTGCACAACATAATCCACCCGGTCCGGCGAATCGATCACCGGCTTCGTGTTGGCCATAGCGACGACAGTCGTCACGCCGCCCTTTGCCGCTGCTCTGGTGCCGCTGGCAATGTCTTCCTTCCAGGTCTGTCCCGGATCTCTCAGGTGGACATGCATGTCGATCAGACCCGGCATGACCCACTGGCCCCGGGCATCCACAACGATATCCGCTTCCTTCTTAATATTTTCCGCACATTCCGCAATACTGCCTTCCTCAAGAAGCAGATCACGGATCCCGTCAAGCTTTGTGTCCGGGTCGATCACTCTGCCGCCCCGGATCAGAATTGATTTCATGGCAAGCCCCCGCTTTCTGTCAGGTTCATGTCTGTATGCAGCCTGCTCCTGAAAAGAGCATATACATCCGAGTACAGTATACAAGATGGAAATGCAAAATACAAGGTTGGCAAATCGTGTAAAAATTTCGGTAATACGGCCAAAAAATAGTTCATTTTCCCTTGACTTTTAAGCACAGTAACCATATAATCAGTAATGCGGTTCGTCTTTCGTACCGCTATATTTTTCATTTCTTTTCGTATTAACGGAGGTACTTTATAATGAACAAGGGCACTGTCAAGTGGTTTAATGCCGAAAAGGGCTATGGCTTCATTACCGGTGAGGATGGAAAGGACGTTTTCGTGCATTTCACCGCTATCCAGGGCGAAGGATTCAAGTCTCTGGACGAAGGTCAGGCCGTTACCTATGATTTAGTCGAAGGCCCCAAGGGAATGCAGGCGGCGAACGTTGTAAAAGAATAAATCAGGCACACGACACTTGTGAAAAAGGCTGTTTCATATAGAAGCGGCCTTTTTCTTTTCCACAAAACCGGATCGGAAAGAACGCCCCACCTGGAAGACATTACGCAAAGGCTGCAGATTGTTTGCCTTAATGTCTTCCAGGTGGGACACTTTTTACGTTACTGTCCTGTCCGCAAAAAAGACGCGCCATGTATGCTTCTGCATTCATGACGCGTCTTTTTTCTTCTGTAGGTTATCCTTCGGATCCGGATGTGGTTTCTTCGCTTTCGGCTGCTGCCTCTTCGCCTGCAGCGTCTGTGCTCTCCTCATCAGCTGCTGCCTCGTCGGAGCCGCCGTTTTCGAGCTCAGTCGTATATTCATTCAGTGTGGTCTCGAACTCATCCATTGCGGACAGATCCAGAGAGGTGGTGACCGCCTCGGCATTTGCTGCCTTGTCGATCTGTGATTTCTGGTAAACAGAGAATCCGAACCAGCCGATCAGTGCGGCAAAGATCAGAACGGCAACCAGGATCTCAATGCGGGCAGTTGTCTTTTCCTTGCGCATGATCTCTTTGCGGTTCTTTTTTTCGTTTTTGTACTGATCGACTTTCTTCTGGCTCATGGCTGTTTCTCTTCCTTTTGTTTATTCTGGGATTTGTTTTTCCGGCCCAGGGGCCAGTCCAACAGAAATCAGTATACATCAAACTGCTAAAAAAGGAAAGACCTACTTTCAAGTTGTAATTCCGCCGTTTTTGACGGATAATAAGCATTGATAACAGATTCCCGGAGGATACAGAGCATGATCGCACTTCAGATGGAACATGTCAGAGACTTCATGAACAAGCTGCTGCTTACACCCGTCTTTGACGATTTTCTGGTCTCGGAAAGTACCATAACGACCTTCACGACCTTTACCATCGAGGGCCAGCTGCGCCGGGAATTTTATGCGCCCGACGAATTTCCGGAGGGTATGGATCCGGAAAGCTCCCAGGTGACCTGGGCCATGATCCGCCCCTTCTGTCTGCAGATCTTCAAGGGGAAACGGCTTCCGCTCTCCTTCCGCATCGTGCTGCAGCTCTCCGCTGCCAAAACTGCTGTGCTCCTCGAGGAGAATGACCTGAATATCGCACCGGAGGATATCTTCGGCCTCTTTCTGAATATCCAGTACCGGGGCGGCACGCTGACCTTGACCACCGGTTCCTCTCTGCGCGTCTTCTCCATGGACCGATCTCTGGACCAGGCCTGGGATCGAAGTCTTAAGGAATTTCTGGCTGCCTCCGGCCTCGAGTGACCCTATATGTTTTCCAGGATCTCACTGCAGATCTGTTCCGGCGTTTTTCCATCGGTGGACACCACCTGATCTGCCGCTGCTTCGTAGGCAGGCCGGCGCTGCTCCATGAGAGCAGCGATATCCCGGACATTCTTTTTTCCTTCCAGGAGCGGCCTGTGGGAAGATCGGCTCACCCGCTCGAGGATCGTCTCGGGGGATGCCGTAAGCAGCACGACCCGTCCGCTTTTTTTCATCAGCTGAACGTTTTCCTCCCGCATCGCGGCGCCGCCGCCGCAGGAGACCACCATGTCTTTCCGCCCGGCAAGCTGCCGGAGCAGCTCTGTTTCCATGTCGCGAAAGCACATCTCGCCCCGCTCGGCAAAGATCTGAGAGATCGGCATGCCTGCCTCTCTCTCGATCTGACTGTCCATCTCGACCAGATGCATCCCGTGATCCTTTTTCAGCCGGAATGCCACCGTGCTCTTTCCGCACCCCATAAATCCGATCAGATAGATATTTTCCCGTATCTGCTCCGAAGATCCGCCTGTCATACTTCTCTCCCAGCCGGCCTGTTTCTCTTCCGGCTTATTTCTTTACCAGCTTCCTTCGCTTCGCCGGCTTCTTTCCCTATCAGCTTCCTTCGCTTTCGGCTTATTTTTCTGCCAGTTTCAGCATGATATCGTTGCTCCGCCGGATGAATCTGGTCATCTCTTCCGGCTTCAGCGGACGGCTGCTGAGCATGGCCAGATCGTACAGCTGCTCGCAGAACATGCCGATATCCTCAGCGTCCTTGTTCTCGTAAACGTATTTTACCAGAGCATTCTTTGCATTCAGGATCAGGGTCGCCTGTACGCCAAACATTTCGTCCATATCCATGGAACCGTTGGCCATGCCGTACATCCGCATCATATCGTTCATACGGCGGCTTTCCTCGGTGATGGTGATCATGGAGGAGATATCCTCATCCTTCAGATTCTCTGCCCGAACCTCCAGCTTGTCATTGCCAAGCGCCTTGCGGAACAGAGCCGTCAGCTCCTCGGTCTCGGTCTTGAGGTCTTCGTTTTCCTCCTTCATGTCACTGGTCAGATCTGCATCGATACGCTGGAAGCGAACCTCCTGCTTTACCTGCTCCACATGGGAAATAAACGGAGAGTCGATGGTGTGCTTCAGGATATAGGCGGTCTTGCCCTGCGCCTTGAACATGTTGATGTACTGGCTCTGCTGGGCAGGATCTGTCACATAGTAGATGACCTGCTTCTCCGGCTCCTTATCCTCTGCGCTCTCCTCAGCCTTTGCCTCAGTGCTCTCTGCCTCTGCATCGGCCTCTTTTGCCTCTGCCTCCTGACCTTCTGCTTCTTCCGGCTTGCCAGCTTCGATAATATCCTTGATCGTGACGAATTTACCGTCCAGATCCTCGTAAAGGATGTAGTCCATCAGCTTTTCGGAGAACTTCGGATCCTTCAGGGTGCCGAACTTGACGAACGGGCTGATATCATTCCAGTACTTTTCGTAATTCTCACGGTCCGTCTTGCACATGCCGGTCAGCTTGTCCGCGACCTTCTTGGAGATATAATTCGAGATCTTCTGCACAAAGCCGTCGTTCTGCAGAGCGCTTCTGGATACGTTCAGCGGCAGATCCGGACAATCGATCACGCCCTTGAGCAGCATAAGATACTCCGGGATGACCTCCTTGATGTTGTCGGCAATGAAGACCTGATTGTTGTAGAGCTTGATCTTGCCCTCGATGGAATCGTACTCGGTATTGATGCGCGGGAAGTACAGAATGCCCTTCAGGTTAAACGGATAATCCATGTTCAGGTGGATCCAGAACAGCGGCTCCTTGTAATCCAGGAAAACATGCCGGTAGAATTCCTTGTACTCCTCTTCCGTGCACTCGCCGGGCTGCTTATTCCACAGCGGATGGATGTCATTGACCGGCTCCGGGCGTTTTCTGATCTTGACACGGTCCTTTGCAGGAGAGATCTCCACCTGCTCGGTGGTGCCGTCCTCGTTTGTCTTGTCCTCGTACTTGGCATCCTCGTGAATGCGCTCGATGACAACGTCGTCCTCCTTCAGCTCGCTCTCGTCGATGGTCTCAGTCTGGGGCTCTGCACCTTCCTTCTCCAGGTAGATCTCTACAGGGATGAAGGAACAGTACTTCTCCAGGACCTCACGCACCTTGTACTCATTGGCAAACTCCAGGGACTCCTCATTGAGGTGCAGGGTGATCATGGTGCCGACCTCGGTGCGCTCGCCAGGTCCCATGTCATATTCTGTTCCGCCGTCGCACTCCCAGTGGACCGCCTCAGCACCCTCGGTAAAGCTGAGGGTATCGATATCGACCTGATCGGCAACCATAAAGGCGGAGTAGAAACCAAGACCGAAATGTCCGATGATCTGGTCCTGATCCGCCTTGTCCTTGTACTTCTCAAGGAATTCTGCCGCACCGGAGAAGGCGATCTCTGTGATGTCCTTGACCACCTCATCGGCTGTCATACCAATGCCGTTATCGACAAATTTCAGTGTTTTTTCTTTATCATTGACATATACGTGGATCGCCGGCTTGTAATCCTCCGGAAGCTTCGCCTCCCCGATCACATCCAGCTTTTTCCTCTTTGTGATGGCGTCGCAGCCGTTGGATACCATCTCACGGACAAAAATGTCACGGTCGGAATACATCCATTTCTTAATGATTGGAAACATATTGTCGCTGTTGATTGAAAGATTTCCATGTCTCATTTCCATGTCATACACACTCCTTCTTATATGCTTATGCTGCCGGGACGTTCCGGTGCAAAAGAGGAACTGTCCGTTTTCCGCAGCTGTTTTCTTTACTGCCAAAGGATATCTTATCGCTGCCCTGTATAAAAGTCAAGACAAAATTAGCACTCATTTGGAATGAGTGCTAACATCTTGATCTCCCTACAGGTTCCTTCGGATGACCAGAAAGGACCGGACAGCCTCTCTGCCGATACGGAAGATCCGCTTCATATTTATGGTGTTGGTTCCTCCCTGCCTGGGCCGGAAGGTAATCGGAATGTACCGGATCCGAAACTTTCTCTTTGCCAGGATCACGGTGAGCAGTACGTTTGCGAGAAAATAATCTTCAGGGATACGCTCCAGCGCCTGCGCCAGCGCATCTCTCCGGATCAGCCGGTAGGGCGTGTTGGCATCCCGGGTCTTTACACCAAAAATCAGACGGATCACCAGCCGCAGCGTACCCGACACGAACACCCGCCCGATGCCGTCCTTCCTGGCGCTGCGCCAGCCGATCACCATGTCGTAGTCCTCTCTGGCTGCCCAGAATGGCCCGAATTCCGAGGGCAGCGTCTGGCCGTCCGAATCGGTCTGAAAGATATAATCCGCGCCATGATCCAGCGCATACCGGTAGCCAAAGCGTACCGTTGGCCCGTGCCCGCTGTTTGGCTTTGAGATCACCTCCATCAGAGGCCTCTCTGCGGCCATCTCCCGGAGGATGTCCACGGTACTGTCCCTGCTGCCGTCATCGATCACCACAAGACGAGATCTGCCTTCGCCGCTGTGCAGGCATACGACAGGATACCAGTCACTGACCACGCTGCGGATATTGGCTTCCTCATTGTAGGCCGGGATCACGATATACAGGCAGTCCTTCTGCTCTCTGTTTTCTGGGGTCATAGCTGCTCCTCTCTGCCTGCTGCCGGCATTCCGCCAGTTCTTCCGCAAAGCGCCAAAAGTTCCAGCGGATCGTCGATAATTGCATCTGCATGGAATGCCTCCAGCTCCTCCCTCGGACGGAATCCCCAGGTGACGCCGACGGTAAATACACCAGCCGCGTGGCCGGTCAGCATGTCCGTATTGGTGTCGCCGATATAGATACACTCCTCACGCTCAAGGCCAAAGATCCTCAGGATCTCGAAGACGCCGGCCGGATCTGGTTTGATCGGGACCCGGTCAGACTGCCCCTGGATATGATCAAAAGCCCCCTTGCCGAAGATCGTCTCGGTCACCTCGACTGCCCCCGCGTGGGGCTTGTTTGAAAATACTGCTTTTCGGATGCCGGCCTCACCCAGCTGTTCCAGCAGCTCCCGTACATGGGGATAGGGCTCCACATGGTAGAGCGGATCTGCACCGAAATACTCCTCTGCCCGGAGGATCCCTTCCTCCAGATACCGCTCCAGCTCCTGTGCAGAAGGCCGGCTGGCTGCAGGAACCAGCTTCGCAGCATCGGCCAGCGCCCTCTTCAGCGAGTTCTTCAGACCATCTCCGGCATAATAGTTAAAGTTTTCCACCGGCATCGCCGGCAGACCGTACTCACCCAGCACCCGGTTGACCGGTCTTGCGATGGATTCCTGGGTTCTGGTCAGTGTTCCGTCCAGATCAAAAATACATGCACGGATCACAGCAATCCTCCTGTTCTTTCTTCCTCTTTACACAGCGCGGATATCACATATCTCCATATGTATCCTGATCATGCAATATAGGCTGCCGCACCAAACAACGTGCAAAGCACAGACTTGTTTAGCGTGGCAGCCCCATGATCATATGCGCGGTCGATGCGGCCGCAAAGGCTGCGGGCAGATCATCCCGGCAGCTTGAATGAACTTTTCAGTGAAACGACACGGCCAAATACCGGTGCGCCCGGAGCGGAAAGCTTTGCGTCAGCGCAGAAGAACCCGTTGCGCACGAACTGGAAGCTGTCGTAGGGCTTTGCCTCTGCAAGAGCCGGCTCGACATAGCAGTTTGTGCGGATCTCCAGAGAATTCGGATTGATGTTCATCGACCCGTCCTCATTGTAGACGCCCTTTTCCTCATCGATCAGGTTCTCGTACAGACGGCACTCGACACGGACAGCCGTCGACGCATTGACCCAGTGGATCGTACCCTTGACCTTTCTTCCATCGGGGCTGTTGCCGCCGCGGCTTTCCGGATCATAGGTGCAGTGGATCACAGTGACCTTGCCGTTCTCGTCCTTTTCGTAGCTGACGCACCGGACAAAGTACGCCTGCATCAGCCGTACCTCGTTGCCCGGGAAAAGACGGAAATACTTCCTGGGCGGCTCCTCCATGAAATCTTCTCTCTCGATATAAAGCTCACGGGAGAACGTGACCTTGCGGCTTCCCAGTGCCTCGTTTTCCGGATTGTTCGGAACCTCCAGCTCCTCGGTGACACCCTCGGGATAATTGTCGATGACCAGCTTTACCGGATCCAGGACCGCCATCATACGGGGCGCTTTCATCTTGAGATCGTCGCGGATGCAGTACTCCAGCATCGCATAATCTGTGGAACTGTTGGCCTTGGAGATGCCGCCAAGCTCGACAAATTTCTGCAGGGATTCCGGGGTATAGCCCCTTCTTCTCAGTGCTGCGATGGTGACCAGCCGGGGATCATCCCAGCCGTCCACGGTACCGTTCTCCACAAGTTTCTTGATATAGCGCTTTCCGGTGACAACGTTTGTCAGGTACAGCTTGGCAAACTCGATCTGCCTGGGCGGATGATCAAATCCAACGTTTTCCACGACCCAGTTGTAGAGCGGACGGTGATCCTCAAACTCCAGCGTGCAGATCGAATGGGTGATGCCCTCAAAAGCATCCTCCAGCGGATGAGCAAAGTCATACATCGGATAGATGCACCAGGCATCTCCCGTGTTCTGATGATGAAGATGGGCCACACGGTAGATGACCGGATCCCGCATGTTGATGTTCGGGGATGCCATGTCGATCTTGGCACGCAGCACCCGGCTTCCATCCGGGAACTCGCCGTTTTTCATCCGTTCAAACAGGTCCAGATTCTCCTCCACGCTCCTGTTCCGGTAAGGACTTTCCTTGCCCGGCTCCGTCAGCGTACCGCGGTACTCACGGATCTCATCGGCGGTCAGATCACAGACAAAGGCCTTGCCCTTGCGGATCAGCAGGACCGCTGCCTCATACATTTTTTCAAAATAGTTGGAGGCAAAATACAGGCGGTCATCCCACTTTGCTCCGAGCCAGGCGACATCCCGCTCGATGGCATCGACAAACTCGCCCTTCTCTTTGGTCGGATTTGTATCATCAAAACGAAGGTTGAACTGGCCATTGTACTTCTTTGCGAGGCCATAGTTCAGAAGGATCGATTTTGCATGTCCAATATGCAGATAGCCGTTTGGTTCCGGCGGGAAGCGGGTGCACACATGGTCATACCTGCCCTCAGCCAGATCCTTGTCGATCTCCTGTTCAATAAAATTCCTGGAAACGGTCTCGTTATCCATCAGCCTGGTTCCTCCCTCAGATGCGATATGCAGATTAACAGACTAAATCATACCACACTCTTTCACGTTTTTGAAATGTTTTTTCTTAAGGATTAAAAGACCGGACGCCTGCAAGGCCTAACAGCCGGGCATTGTCTCCTGGTCCTGGCATCCAGATACGGGAATGGCAGGCCCGGCACATGCCGTGCGGATCATCTGCAGGATCTCGTCCCGCTGCGCCTCATCCATATGCTGCATCCGGCAGATGGCCTCATGTTCCCACTGAAGCTCATTTCCACAGCCGTTTACGATACGTTCCGCTTCGGAAATGAAACATGACGCCAGAATATACCATTCCTTTCCTGCATCCGTCAGCTGCAGCCGGCCCTTAAAGCCGCTACGCAGCTTAGCACCGACCTGCCTTTCCATCGTTGAAATGTTTTTTGAGACAGTGGATGGATTGCAGCTGTACATGATCGCAGCCTGTTTGAAACTCCCGCTGTCTACGCTCGCCTTCCACAAATAAAGTGCCTGTGTGTCAAATGAAACCATGTTGCTAATGTTCCTCCTAATGTAGATTTAGCGAGCTCCGGAACTCATCTATAGTATATCGCTCCTGGTTCAACCTATGAAGAGCTGCAGCGAAATCTGCGTGCCCAATTTTTGAACGGTTTTCGCCAAATCTGCCATATCGTGCCCAAAAATTGAACGGCAAAAATGCAAATTTCGCTTGACAAATCCAAAATCCTCAAAAAAAGGCCTTCAGGCACCCCATTTTTCAAGTTTTGAAGGGCTTCCTGACCCTATCCCTTAATCCAAAGTACGAAGAACCACTCCAGGGTGTTCAACTTTTTGAACACCTTGGGTCATCTGCATGTGAAACCATGCCATGAACTGCACATAGGTGTTCAACTTTTTGAACGTCTACGGCTGTCTGTACATCAAACCTTGTCATGTGCCGCGCAAGGGTGTTCAACTTTTTGAACGCCTACGGCTGTCTGTACATCAAACCTTGTCATGTGCCGCACATGGGTGTTCAACTTTTTGAATGCCCCCTGCTATCTGCACATCAAACCTTGCCATGTGCCACGCAAGGGTGTTCAACTTTTTGAACGCCTACGGCTACCTGCACATCAAACCTTGTCATGCTCCGCACATGGGTGTTCAACTTTTTGAACGTCTCCTGCTATCTGCACATCAAACTTTGCCATGTGCCACGCAAGGGTATTCAATTTTTTGAACACCTCAGCTGTCCGCACATCCCCTGCAATGTTTTGCACATAGGTGTTCAACTTTTTGAATACCTCACGAGAATGACAATTTTGCACGTCACGCCCTTTTTTCGGAAAGCGCCTTGACACTGTTTTTTTCTGTTCTATAATTTCAGATATCCGGAGATCACCGGTATTCTTTTTCTGCCGAGTGCAGCACACGGGTTTCCATTTCTGCACACAGGCACACATCTGCATTCGGAGGCTGTCCTTTTCCTGGAACCGCTGCCGTATGCACTCTGTTTCTATCCAGTTCTGGATGCACTCACCATTTTTTTACCAGAAGGAGTTTTTCAGAAATGATCTGTCAGCTTCATCTCTAGCTAGTTTTCTGTGACGATTTCCGCTGACCCAATTGATGCCTTCCGCCTGGATTTCGGGCAGAAGGTCTGGTATCTGTACGCATTTTTGCAGAAAGGATAAGTATGAAGATCAAAAAACTTCTGGCCGGCATTGCGGCTGTATTCCTTGCCGGCGCCTGTGCCACTCCTGCATTTGCAGAAGGCTATAAGCCCGGAGACACCTCTTTTACCTCTTACCAGAAGAGTACGGTAACGCTTTACAAGCTGAAGGAAAATGACGGCAGTTACGAAACAAGTAACGGTGTTGCAGGCGAAAATAACGAAGGCCGCGAGGGAATTCCTGGCGTCGTCTTCCGCCTGCTGCGAGTCGCAACCATGGAATCGGTCTACCGGGAAGCAGACGGTACTGTCGGTCTGTATTACTGCAATCTTTCTGATAGCTTTCTCGCCATGGCTGAGGCTCTGAATGTGGAGATCACCCCTGCCTTTACCCAGACAGAGACCTATGTCTCTCTGGATCCAAATGGTGAGGACGAAGTAGTAGACGTCTCCTACTACACCCTCGACTACATAAATGGCCTTCTGGAACAGATGAAAGCTGCCCAGACTGCTGACGGGATCGATGGCGAGACCTATATCACACAAGTAACCTCCGCCGCGACAAAGGGTTTCTATCAGCTTCCGGCCACAGACGAAAACGGTATGACCAGCGCCACGGTATCGCACTACCTGTATCTGGTCGTCGAGACAGACTATTCCGGTGCTATTCTTGGCGATGATGAGGCCATCTACCGTCCCTCCTCTCCCTTCCTTCTTCAGGCACCCATGACCAATACCACTGAGGTGACGACCACAGAAAACGTGGACGGTGTGGATACGGAAGTGACACACGCACCTGGTACGCTTTGGCAGAAGGATATCGTCGTCTACCCGAAAAACAATACCATAACTGCCGGCAAGAAGGCGGTCAGCACAAAAGACGACAGCACGCTTCTGGAGAGCGAGGATGTAAGCATCGGCGACACCGTCACTGAGGTCATCTACTGTGATGTCCCGGTACTGGAGGACGGCGGCGTCCATGAAAAATATGTGATCCGTGATGAGATGACCGAAGGACTGACCTTCAGCGACATCGTCAGTGTCCGGCTCGGAAACAAGGCCGCATCTGCCGCAAAGATCGAAGATTTTTCCGGTCTGACAGAGCTTACAGAAGATGATTACACCGTAACCTCCTCTGACCATGCCTTCGCAGTCGAACTGACTGCGGCAGGACTTGCCAAGCTGGATGCCCTGACCTCCACCGGACAGATCCTTGTGACCTTCCACGGCGTCCTGAACGGTGCTGCAGCGATCGGCAGTGATTCGGATAACTCCAACAGCCCGACCATCGTCTGGAAGACCAGCGGTTTTCCTGAAAGCACACTGACTCCATCAGATGTCAAGGTCTACACCTATGGGATCCATCTCAAAAAGGAAGGTCTGACCGATCCCACACAGTCGGCGTTCCGGGTATTTACCGGCTCTACCTATCAGTATATGGATTTTGTAAAAGAAGCGGACGGTGTATATCACCTCTATGACGGCGGAAAGGCCGACGCTTCCGGCACGGAGACCACCAAGATGCTTCACCCGGATTCTGCGGGCGACCTGAAGATCGAGGGACTGGATGAGGGCATCACCTATACTATCGAGGAGACAGCCACCCAGCCTGGCTATCAGCTGCTGAGAGACAGGATCCGCGTAACCTTTACAGCGGCTGATCCGAAGGACGGCACGCTGGCCTCTGCCGAGATCAAATTTGACAACGCAGGTAAAAAAGCTCTCACCGCGGCTACAGAAAACGGTATGGTTACCTTCTCCGTAACAAACTATCCGGGCCTTACCCTTCATACCGGCGGCTCCGGAACTGCCATGTTCTATCTGGCCGGCATCGGCATGCTGGCCTTCGCAGGAGTTTTCCTTGCCCTGGGCAGGAAAAAGAGCTTCTGATCAGGGATAGAGTGACGCAAACGGAAGGAAGAAGAAATGCGGCTCAGCCGTAAGGAGGTACTGATGATACGTGGACGAGGAACATAGCCAAAAAATGCCCGCACCTGCCTACCTTGCAGACAGTCTTTCTATTACAGGAGGAATGCACATGTCTACTCGCAGAATACGACCGATCTTATCCGCCGCCGGCAGCATTGCCCTTTTTCGGCATGCCGGTCGGACCGACGGTAAAATAATACCGGATCTTTTCCGGAAAATGCAGCAGCGTATGTGCCGTCTGCGGGCTCTTTGCATCACTCTTCTGCTCATTGGCTTATGCAGCCCGAAGACTGTCTGTGCAGGTACGGCTGATCATGTTTCGGTCCAGACAGGCGGGACAGCCCCTACGGCTGCTCCGCCTGCATCTGCATCGGATACCGGCAGCAGCGATAGGAAAGGTTCTCTGACCCTGGAATTTAGGGACAGCCTGTCAGGCAAGCCGCTGCAGGGAGAATTTACTCTTTACCGGATCGGCGAGATCACGGAAGATTCAGCAGGCATGTCTGCAGATTCCGAGGAGCCCGCATGGCCCGGCCGGATCACCCCGTTCATCCCCGGACTTCCGTTCACAGAGCAGCTGATGCAGGGCTCTGGTGCACACCTTCTGCCTGCGGTAGAGCAATGGTATCGGAAACTGGATCTTCAGGATCTCCCGGCTGATCAGGCCTCCGCGGGCGAACGGTACAGGCAAAAGACCGGTCCCGACGGTTTTCTGATCATCTCTGACATACGGCCCGGCATCTACCTGGCCGCTCAGACCGGGCAGCTGCAGGAGAGCACAGCCGATCCATTTTTCCTTTGCATTCCCTGCCCGGAGGAGCTCACCCTTCCGGACGGACGTACAGAGATCCGCTGGCGATACGACATCTGCGCGGCGCCAAAGATGCTGCTGCCGCAGATACCATCACCCTCACCATCCCCTGTTCCGGACAAGCCGGGACGGCCGGCCATACCGCCGCTTTATAAAGTTCAGACTGGAGATGAATCCCCTCTCCCCGCTGCACTTCTGATGCTGACCGGAATGCTGATTCTGGTCAACCACTGCAAAGGGCAAAGAGGAGGACTCCGAAGACGCACATAAAAACGGGGCTGCTGCATGAGAGAGAATATCGTACATAAACATTCCGCAGGGAACATCCGCAACGCCGGTACCTGGAGGAATCCTGTCAGGATTCCGACTTGGTACCGCTGCGTGAGGACAGAGCGAGAGCGTTTCCCGAAGGAATGCTTATGTACGATAGCGGTTCGTGCAGCAGCCTCGTTTTTCTGATATCACTGTCTCACCCAACAAAAAACTGCCGCACGAGAGAAAATCGTACATAAACATTCCGCAGGGAACATCCGCAACGCCGGTACCTGGAGGAATCCTGTCAGGATTCCGACTTGGTACCGCTGCGTGAGGACAGAGCGAGAGCGCTTCCCGGAGGAATGCTTATGTACGATAATACTTCGTGCGGCAGTTTTTTATTTCATCTTACTCGATGGTGAGGAAGGTGTCGAAGCCGGTGACCTCAAAGATCTGCATGATCTCATCGCAGACATGGGTGACCTTCATCGTTCCTTTGCCCTTCATGCTCTTCTGTGCGGAGAGCAGTACGCGAAGGCCGGCGGAGGATACGTACTCCAGCCCGGTGAAGTCGAAGACAAGCTCTGTGATATTTGTGAGCTCCTTCAGCTGTGCATCCAGATCGGAAGATGTCAGCGTATCCAGTCTTCCGGAAAGGGCAATGACTGCCTTTGTTCCTTCAATGGTTTTATTGATATTCAGCATAGTTAACCTCCTGCGTTGCTTTCTCTATTCGTGCCTGTCCTGTGTCCGGATATCTTTTCAGTCCAGAAAGGTCAGGGTATTGATCGTGGGCAGCAGTTCGTCGATATTTTTGCGGCAGTGTGCGATCAGTTCCGTATTGTCCGGTGTGCGCTTCATCGTTCTCCGGAGCATCCGGATGTAACCGATCAGCTTTGCCTTGTTTTCTGCTTTCTGCAGAAGTTCTTTGTCCTCTGTTCCCAGATACCGTTTCAGGGTCTCCTGCCAGATGTACTGTGCCTGCTCCCATGAAACGCCGATGAAATTCGTGACAGCTGAGTGATCCAGCTCTCCGAAGCCCCGGTACGCAAGGAAGATGGGGCCGAACTCAAATACCGGATCTCCTGTACTCAGGGTATCCATATCGATCATGATCACTTCATCGTCCTGCAGCATAAGATTCTTGGTGTGGTAATCCCCGTGGATCATGTGATCGGTTTCGGGTACAGCCTCGACTAGCGCCAGGATCTTTTCGTACTGCTCATCCGGGATATGGCCCTTCAGCCATTCTACCCATCCCAGCACGACCTTTTTCTGATCCGGCAGATCACCGGCAGGCACCACCGTACTGTGGATATGTTTCAGAAGCTCTACGTACATGTCGATGTAGGTATCGATCTTGTCCGGATTTGCGTTGATCAGCTTGGTAAAGGACTTTGCGCTGATCAGCTCAAAGCGGGACGCATAGCTCTCGCCTACCCTCACGACATCATAGGAGATCGCCGTAGGGATGCCAAGGATCAGGGCCTTTCTGGCCACCTCCCGCTCATGCAGAATATCGTCCAGGCTGTCCGGATCACGGTATACCTTGACGATCGTCTCCGGGTCTGTCCGGTAAACGATACCGTTTGATCCTTCTCCGATGATCTCGCATCCCTCCACGGAAACCGTCTTGTAGGCCTTTTCGATGGTCATCATTTCCGTGAATCCGGTCATGTCAAAGATCTCATAGATCTCGGAGGAAGCGTTGATCAGCTTCAGCTCCGGTCTGTTTTTTTTCAGACGAAGGATCACACGAAGGCCTGCACTGGAAATATACTCCAGCTTTTCGCAGTCAATCACCACGCTGGCCTTTGGAGCCTTTTCGATCTCGGCACGGATCTGTGCCTCTGTTTCACTTGCATTTCCAGTGTCTACTCTTCCCTCCACAAGGATCGTAAGAACACCGTTTTTTTCCTGCTCTGCTGTAATACTCATTCTTCACCGCCTGTCTGTCAGCCTACGATCTTCTGGATCGTTGTGACGTTTTTACCGTCTTCGTATCGGTATTCAAATGTATCCATTGTCTTTCTTACCATGAAGATCCCAAGGCCTCCGACCGGCCGTTCATCCGCGCTCTGTGTGATATCGGGATCTTTATGCTCCAAAGGATTATATGGAATCCCGAGATCCGACAGAACGACCGTAAACCGGTCTCCCTGCATTCCGGCTTCTATGGTTACGGAGCCGCTGCGGTCTTTGTAGGCATACTGCGCCACATTGACAAAAAGCTCCTCCAGTGCCAGTGAGATCTGCATGCGGGTTTTCATTCCTACGTCGGCAGCGTCCATGATCTCATCCGCAAAACACAGGACTTCGGATAACTTGCCTACACTGGCTTCAATATGTAAAGTCCTCATTCTGTGTGTTTCCTTTCTGCGGAACAGCTTCCCATGCCATATGCGGACATGTCTTTTGCTGTCCCGAAGTCCGTTTGCAAGGCTCAGACACCCGGTGGTTTTTGCACCGTGCACACGGAATAAGATTTATCCGTGCATGTCTTTGCTCTTGCTTCCTTTGATTACATTCATATTTTACTGCCCCGCGCATCACTGTGCAAGCTGCACGTAAACAGTTCATCCATAAAAACATTTTCTCTCACATGCCGGCCTGATCCAGCTCACGGATACGCTCTGCCAGCGTGGTGTACCGGTATTCCTCCGTAGCATTGTCGATCATTCCCTGGAAGGTCTCCGGATTTCCCACGAGCACAACACATTTCCGTGCTCTTGTTACCGCTGTGTACAGCAGATTGCGCGTCTGCAGCAGACGCGGAACGCCAAGCAGAGGGATCACCACGGCCGGGTATTCGCTGCCCTGTGCCTTATGAACGGTTACTGCATAGGCAAGCTCCAGCTCATCCAGCTGCCGGAAGGTATAGTCAGCCTGCTTCCCCTCTTCATATTCCACGGTCAGTATTTCATTTGCCGTATCGATGGAACGGACGATGCCCATGTCCCCGTTGAAGACGCCCAGGCCTTCCTGCGCCACGATCCCGTGCCTGCCTCTGATCGACCAGGCCAGCTGGTAGTCATTCTTGATCTGCATGACCTTGTCACCCTCCCGGAAGGTGCAGGCAGCCGTCTCTTTTTCCTTCTTTTCCGGAGACGGGGGATTGAGGTAATGCTGCAGGATCTGGTTCAGGCTTTCGACGCCCAGCGGTCCCTTTCTGGTTGGCGTCAGCACCTGGATATCCATAAAGGAGGCACCGACATAGCGGGGAAGCTTTTCCTGCACCAGCGCCAGAACGACCCTCTGGATCATTCGGGTATCTTCCCGTTTCAGGAAGAAAAAGTCCTGGCTCTTATTGCTGATGGACACCGGAAGTCCTGCGTGGATCCGGTGCGCATTGACAACGATATCGCTTTCCTGCGCCTGCCGGAAAATATGGGACAGAGTGACCACCGGAAAAACACCTGCCCGGATGATGTCCCGCAGCACACTTCCCGGACCTACGCTTGGCAGCTGGTTGCGGTCACCCACCAGGATCAGCCGCGTCCCCGGCACGATCGCCTGCAGAAGGGCGTGCATCAGATAGATATCGACCATCGACATCTCGTCGATGATGATCACATCCTGCTCCAGCGGATTTTCTGCGTTCCGTTCAAACCGGACATCGCTTCCCGCGTCCCCGGCCAGACCGGAGAGCTCCAGAAGGCGGTGGATCGTAGATGCCTCGTATCCGGTCGCCTCTGTCATCCGCTTTGCCGCTCTTCCCGTGGGGGCTGCAAGGGCAATGCTCATGTTTTCTGCCCTGAAATACCGGATCATGGTATTGATGGTGGTTGTTTTTCCTGTGCCCGGTCCGCCGGTCAGGACCAGAAGGCCGTTTTGGGCTGCCTGGATCACAGCTTTGCGCTGAAGTTCATCGAGCTCTATGCTGTCCGCTTTTTCAATACGGCGGATCCGTTTTTCCACCGCCTCCTCGCTCTCCCGCACCGACAGGTTCAGTTCGCGAAGCATTGCTGCCGTATTCAGCTCGATGTAGTACGCCTGCGCCGTGTAGACCAGCACAGTGCTCATGCCCTCTTCGCCCTCCAGCTCCCGCAGCACGATCTTTCGCTCAATGGAAAGATCCGACAGATACCGCTCCAGTCCCTCCGGCTCTGTCTGCAGCAGCTCAGCTGCCCGGACCAGAAGCACCTCTTTTGGGAGATACATATGCCCCTGGGCACCTGCCAGGCTCAGCGCATAAAGAAGCCCGCTGCGCATCCGGAATTCGGATGCAGGGTCGACACCGATCCTGGCAGCGATCTCATCCGCGATGCGGAAGCCGACGCCGGGAATATCCTCGGCCAGCTTGTAGGGGTTCTCCCTGAGCACCTGGTAGAGCATGTCCTGATACTGGTTGTAGATCTTTACGCTGAGGTTCAGCGGGATCCCGTACTGGGCCAGAAAGACCATCGCGTTCTGCATGTGGGATTTCTCCTCCACCTGCTCGCCGATATCCCTGGCCTTCTTTTCGCTGATGCCCTTGACCTCAGCCAGTCTTTCCGGTTCCTCCTCCATGATCCGAAGGGTATCGCTGCCAAATCTTTTGACGATCCTCGCCGCCAGGGCGGCGCCGATCCCTTTGATCGCCCCGCTGCCCAGATACCGCTCCAGGGCAACGCCTTCCTTTGGGATCGTCACATTTGCCCGCACAGCCTTAAACTGCTGGCCATAGGAGGGATGAAACACATACTCACCCTCCGCCTCCACGTATTCGCCTTCCGCGACAGACTGGAAGGATCCGGTACAGGGGATCTCATCCTCTGCCGTGCTCAGGACAAATACGGTATATCCGTTGTCCTCATTTCTGTAAATGATATGTTCTACATATCCTTCGATAATTTCTGCCATGATCACGCCTTATCCTGAACCTGAGTTTTGTCTGGCGGTCCCGCCCTCTCACAGGACGTCCCGCCTGTCAGGAACGCGCTGCGTTCCCGGCCCAATGTGCACGATGGGTAAACGTCTTTTCCCCATGTGGCTGCTCTAGCGCTTTTCAAAAGCAGACATCTGCTGAATATACAGGCCGGTCCCCTGCGCCACCGTCTGCTGCGGATTGTCCACGAGCACCGTGGGGATCCCGGTGTATTTTGCGATCGCATCCTCCATTCCGGCCAGCATGGCGCCTCCGCCGGTCAGGACGATGCCTCTTCCGGCAACATCCGCTGCCAGGTCCGGCGGTGTCTTTTCGATCACGCCCCGTACCGCTTCCACGATCTGCCGCACCTGCGGACGGACAGCCTCCAGGACCTGCGCCCTGGTCATGTGGATCGTCCGGGGGATCCCGGTGTTGCTGTCGCGGCCCTTTACCTCGAGCTGGGTAAGCTCCGGATCCGAGCTGACCGAGCCGATGAGGATCTTGATCTCCTCGGCCGTCTGCTCGCCGATGATCAGGTTGTGCCGCTGCCGGATAAACTCGCGGATGGCCTCGTTGAAGGATTCTCCCGCCACCTTAAGCGTCTGGGACATGACGATACCGCCAAGGGACAGCACGGCGATATCCGTAAGACCGCCGCCAATGTTGACGACCATGTTGCCATTTGGCCGCATGATGTCCAGCCCGGCACCGATCGCCGCCACGATGGGTTCCTTGACGATCTCCGCGTCCCGGGCACCCGCCCGGTAGGCAGCCTCCTCCACAGCTCTCCGCTCGATATCCCGGACGCCGCTGGGCACACAGATGCAGATCCGTGGCTTTAGAAAGTTCCGAAAGCTCATGGATTTCCGGATAAAGTACCTGAGCATGCTCTCCAGCACGAGGAAATCCGAGATGACACCCTGCTTCAGGGGATGGATCGCCATGATATTTCCTGCGGTCCTCCCCAGGATCTGCTGCGCCTCGCTGCCGAAGGCCATGATCTTGTTTGCGTCGCGGTCATAGGCGACCAGCGACGGTTCCTGATACATGATTCCTTTTCCTTTGACATACACAATGATCGTGGCAGTGCCAAGATCGATTCCGATATCTGTAACCGGCATAATTAACCTCTCAATTCAGATACTGTTTTACGTACTGTCCTGTGTAGGATCCCTCTGTTGCGGCGACCTCCTCGGGCGTTCCCTGTGCGATCACCGTCCCGCCGCCGTCTCCGCCCTCCGGACCGAGATCAATGATGTAGTCCGCCGTCTTGATCACATCCAGGTTGTGCTCGATCACGATGACCGTGTTGCCGCCCTCGGTGAGCCTCTGCAGGATCGTGATCAGCTTTTCCACATCTGCAAAGTGCAGGCCGGTCGTCGGCTCATCCAGAATATAGCAGGTCCTGCCTGTGCTGCGTCTGGACAGCTCGGCAGCCAGCTTGATACGCTGTGCCTCTCCTCCGGAAAGCTCTGTGGAGGGCTGACCGAGCCGGACATAGGAAAGACCGACATCATACAGCGTCTGGATCTTACGCTTGATCGACGGGACATGAGAGAAGAATTCCAGGGCCTCCTCGACCGTCATATTCAGCACATCATAGATGTTTTTTCCTTTATAACGGACCTCCAGCGTCTCCCTGTTGTAACGCTTGCCCTCGCAGACCTCGCAGGGCACATAGACATCCGGCAGGAAGTGCATCTCGATCTTGACGATGCCGTCGCCCGCGCAGGCCTCACAGCGCCCGCCCTTTACGTTAAAGCTGAAACGGCCCTTTTTGTAGCCTCTTGCCTTTGCGTCCTGGGTCGCGGCAAACAGATCGCGGATCATATCGAAAACGCCGGTGTAGGTCGCCGGATTTGACCGGGGCGTACGCCCGATGGGCGACTGGTCGATGGCAATGACCTTATCCAGCTGCTCCAGCCCCTCGATGCTGTCGTGCTCGCCCGGGATCACCAGGCCTCTGTTCAGATCATGCTGCATGCGTTTGTACAGAATCTCGTTGACCAGGGAGCTTTTTCCTGAACCGGACACACCGGTCACACAGGTCATCACGCCGGTCGGAAAACGCACGTCGATGTTTTTCAGGTTGTGCTCCCTGGCACCGCGGACGGTGATCCAGCCCGTAGGGGCATTCCGCTTTTCCGGTACCGGGATCTTCCGCCGGCCGGACAGATAGGCACCGGTCACCGACCGCTCTTCTGCCATGATCTCCTCGGCCGTGCCGATGGCGACCAGCTCGCCGCCATGCTCGCCGGCACCCGGTCCGATATCCACGATGCAGTCCGCTGCCCGCATGGTCTCCTCGTCGTGCTCGACGACGATGACCGAATTGCCGAGGTCGCGCAGATGCTTGAGCGTCCCAAGCAGCTTGCCGTTGTCCCTCTGGTGCAGGCCTATGCTGGGCTCATCCAGGATATAGGCCACGCCGACCAGACCCGAGCCGATCTGGGTCGCCAGGCGGATCCGCTGCGCCTCGCCGCCCGACAGTGAGCCGGTCGCTCTGGCGAGGGTCAGGTAGTCCAGTCCCACATCGATCAGGAACGTCACCCTGGCTTTGATCTCCTTCAGGATCTGCTTGCCGATGAACTGCTGTGTCCGGCTCAGCTGCAGCTCCTCCAGGAATTTCTCCAGCTCTCCGACCGGATAATTTGTGATCTCATAAATGTTCTTGTCCCCGACGGTCACAGCCAGGGATGTCGGCTTTAAGCGCATGCCATGGCAGGCATTGCAGGGCGAGACCCGCATGTACTTTTCGTATTCCTGCTTGCTGGACTCGGCCGAGGTCTCCCGGTAGCGGCGCTCCACATTTCGCAGCAGACCCTCGAAGGCGATGTCGTACACGCCCTCGCCCCGCTGTCCTTTATAATGCACCTTTACGGAATGGCCGCCGGTACCGTTGATCAGGATATCCTGGATCTTTTCGGGATACTCGCCAAAGGGCGTATCCAGGCGGAAATTGTATTCTTTTGCCAAAGCCTCCAGAAGACACCGCGTGAAGCTGCCCTTCTGGGTGCTGGACTGCCAGCCGAGGACCACGATTGCCCCGTCATCGATGGACACGCTTCGGTCCGGGATCATCAGCTCCTCGGCAAATTCCATCTTGAAACCGATGCCGGCACAGACCGGGCAGGCGCCAAAGGGATTGTTGAAGGAAAAGCTTCTGGGCTCGATCTCCTCAATGCTGATCCCGCAGTCCGGGCAGGAAAAGCTCTGGCTGAAGGTCCGGACGGTGCCGTCCATCTGATCCACCATAAGCAGACCCTCGGAAAGAGAGAGGACCGTCTCGATGGAATCGGTAAGCCTCTTTTCGATTCCCGGACGGACCACCAGACGGTCCACGATGATCTCAATGTTGTGTTTGATGTTCTTGTCCAGGCGGATCTCCTCGGAAAGCTCATACTGGTTTCCGTCGACCATCACGCGGACATATCCACTCTTTTTTGCCTGCTCAAGGACCTTCTCATGCCGGCCCTTTCTGCCTCTGACCACCGGGGCCAGCAGCTGGATCCTGGTCCGCTCCGGAAGGGACATGATCTGATCCACCATCTGATCCACCGTCTGCCGGCTGATCTCCCGCCCGCAGTTCGGGCAGTGGGGAATGCCGATCCGGGCATACAGAAGGCGGAAATAATCATAGATCTCTGTCACTGTGCCCACCGTGGATCTGGGATTTCGGTTCGTGGACTTCTGGTCGATGGAGATCGCAGGCGGAAGTCCTTCGATCGTGTCGACGTTCGGCTTTTCCATCTGGCCCAGGAACTGACGGGCATAGGAAGAAAGGCTCTCCATATACCGGCGCTGTCCCTCTGCATAGATCGTATCAAATGCCAGGGAGCTCTTTCCCGAACCCGACAGTCCGGTCAGCACGACCAGCTTGTCCCGGGGAATATCCAGATCGATATTCTTCAGGTTATTTTCTGCTGCACCTCTTATTTTAATGAACCGGCGAGAATCCTCTGCCATTCTGTTCCTCCTGAAAGTTTTCTGTCTTTCAACGCCGGCGCCTAGATCCGGCTGTAAATATCTGCCAGTATTACATTGGACACGGAGATCCCGGATCCGGTAAAAGCGATCCGGTCAGCCGTCCGCTTCATAAAGCCCATCTGCTCATATTTGTTCAGAATGTCCCCGCAGATCTCCTCCATGTCCTCGCCAAACCGCTGCCGGAATTCGCTGCAGGATACACCGGCGGTCATCCGAAGGCCAAGGATCATGAATTCTGCCTCCTGCTCCCGCAGCGATAGCTCCTCCACATCCTGCGGTGCATGGTCTCCCTTCAGGTAGGCTGCCAGGCTGTCGGTATTTTTCCACCGTCTGCTGCCGCTGTAGGAGGATGCCCCGAGGCCAACTCCGATATAGGGGACGCCCGTCCAGTAGCCGGTATTGTGCCGGCATTCCCGGCCCTCCTTTGCATAATTGGAGATCTCATACCGGTGAAAGCCATAGGTCTCCAGGATCTGGGCCGTCCGCTCGTACATCAGCCGCTCCTCGTCCTCATCGGGCAGCAGGGACGCCTTGTCACCCTGCCCGTATGTCTCAAAGAAGGGGGTTCCCTCTTCGATGATCAGACTGTAGGCAGAAATATGCTCCGGCGAGAGCTCTGCCACCTTCCGCAGCGTCTGCTCCCAGCTGTCTGCCGACTGCCCCGGAAGAGCAGACATCAGATCCACGTTGATATTGGAAAAACCGGCTTCCCTGGCAAGACAAAAGCTCTCCAGAAAATCCTTCCAGCTGTGGATCCGCCCGAGGAGCTGCAGCTCCCCATCCTCTGCCGACTGGCATCCGAAGCTGATCCGGCTGATCCCGGCCCTTTTGTATACCTGCAGTTTTTCCCGGTCCACGGTTCCCGGATTCGCCTCGATGGTGATCTCCGCATCCGGCAGGACCGTCCATTTCTCCCGGATGGCAGAAAGGATCTCTTCTATATAATATGCCGGCAGCACAGACGGCGTGCCCCCGCCGATAAAGATGCTGCCAACATCCCCATCCGCCGCATATTGGCTGCCGCGGATCTCCTGCACCAGGGCATCTTTGTAGCGCATCTGCACATCCCCATCCGCGGGAAAGCTCAGGAAATCACAGTAGGCACACTTGCGCACGCAGAAGGGGATATGGATATAGATCTCCACCATGCTTCTGTTATTTTTCATCAAGCTTAAGCACACTCATGAAGGCCTTCTGCGGGATCTCGACATTTCCTACCTGCCGCATCCGCTTTTTGCCTTCCTTCTGCTTTTCAAGCAGCTTCTTCTTTCTGGTAATGTCGCCGCCATAGCACTTGGCCAGAACGTCCTTCCGCAGAGCCTTTACCGTCTCACGGGAAATGATCTTGGATCCAACCGCTCCCTGGATCGGAATATCAAACAGCTGCCGCGGGATCTCCTCCTTCAGGCGCTCGCACATCTTTCTGGCTCTCTCGTAGGCCGAGCCGGCAAACACGATAAAGGAAAGCGCGTCCACCTGCTCGCGGTTGACCAGGATATCCAGCTTGACCAGATCGCTCTGCCGGTAGCCGATCAGCTCATAGTCCAGGGAGGCATAGCCTCTGGAGCGGGACTTCAGCGCATCGAAGAAATCATAGATGATCTCGTTCAGGGGCATGTGGTAGGTCAGGACCGCACGGTTCTGCTCCAGGTACTCCATGCCCTGGTATTCGCCCCGGCGCTCCTCGCAAAGCTGCATGATCGATCCGACGAACTCTGTCGTGACCATGATCTCCGCCTTGACCATCGGCTCTTCCATATGCTCGATCTCTGCGGGATCGGGAAGGTTGGACGGATTGGTCAGCTCCATCATGGTGCCGTCGGTCTTGTAGACCCGGTAGACAACACCGGGCGCAGTGGTCACCAGATCCAGGTTATACTCTCTCTCCAGCCGCTCCTGGATGATCTCCAGATGGAGCAGGCCAAGGAAGCCGCAGCGGAAGCCAAATCCCAGCGCGGCCGAGGTCTCCGGCTCATAGAACAGGGAGGCATCGTTGAGCTGCAGCTTTTCCAGCGCATCCCGCAGATCCGGGTATTTTGCGCTGTCCGCAGGGTACAGGCCGCAGTAGACCATGGACTGGACCTTCTTGTAGCCGGGCAGCGGGCTGCTGCACGGGCGGTCTGCATTGGTCACGGTATCACCGACACGGGTATCCGACACCTTCTTGATGCTGGCAGTGATGTATCCGACGCTTCCGGCCTCAAGGGCATCGCAGGGGATCATCTGGCCGGCGCCAAAGTAGCCGACCTCCACGACCTCCTCCACAGCGCCGGTCGCCATGAAGCGGATCCGGTCACCACGCTTTACGGTACCCTCCATGATACGCACGGAAACGATGACACCACGGTAGGAATCGTACAGCGAATCAAAGATCAGCGCCTGGAGCGGCGCAGCGGGATCCCCCTCGGGGGCCGGGATCTTCTGCACGATGGCCTCGAGGACCTGGTCCACGTTCAGTCCGGTCTTTGCCGAGATCTGCGGCGCATCCTCCGCCTCTATCCCGATGATATCCTCGATCTCCTGGATCACCCGCTCCGGCTCTGCGCTGGGCAGATCGATCTTGTTGATGACCGGAAAGATCTCCAGGTCATGATCCAGGGCAAGGTACACGTTACCCAGGGTCTGCGCCTCAACGCCCTGGGCGGCGTCCACCACCAGGACCGCGCCGTCACAGGCAGCCAGACTTCTGGATACCTCATAATTGAAATCCACATGACCGGGGGTATCGATCATATTGAGGATGTATTCCTCCCCATCCTGGGCCTTGTAGACCGTACGGCAGGCCTGGGCCTTGATGGTGATGCCCCGCTCCCGCTCCAGGTCCATATTGTCCAGGATCTGGTTCTGCATCTCACGGCTGGTCAGAAGACCGGTATGCTCGATGATGCGGTCCGCCAGCGTTGATTTTCCATGATCGATGTGGGCAATGATACAAAAGTTCCGGATCCTGCTCTGATCTGCTGCTGACAAGATTCTTCCTCCTAATATCTCTATCTGAACCCTCATCCCATACAGAGGGCATAATACTACACAGTACCAAACGATTATACAAGAGTTTTCCTGCCACCGCAAGCATCTGAAAAAAACCATAAAAACATGGCAGGGGATCCTGTGACACCAGAGGAAAATCTGCTACAATAGACGGGTATCGGATCGACGGGTACCGGCAAATACGTTTTGCCGGATACTTTAGGAAGTGCCTGCAGGAAGCCTTTGCTTCCCGGCAGGATAAAAAGAAAACGCACCGCCCCTGGCGGCGGGATACCAGTGGAGAGCCAGCTGACATATGCAGAAGATCAGGCAGGATATCAAAAACGGAACCTATCAGAACGTGTACCTCCTGTACGGGGAGGAAAACTATCTGAAAAACCAGTACAGGGATAATCTGGTCAAGGCTCTCTGTCCCGACGGGGAGGACATGAATTTTACCCGCTATGAAGGCAAGGGGCTGGACGAGAACGAGATCATCGGCCAGGCCGAGACGATGCCCTTCTTTGCCGACCGCCGGGTCATCCTGGTTGAAAACAGCGGCATGTTTAAAAACAAGGCGGAACAGATGACCGATTACCTTGGCCGTCTCCCGGATTACCTGGTCCTCATCTTTGTGGAAAGCGAGGTGGATAAACGGAGCCGCACCTTCAAGGCCGTGCAGAAAAGCGGCTATGCGGCAGAATTTGCCGAGCAGACCGAGGAGACCCTGACCAAATGGGTCCTTGGACGCATCTCGCGGGCAGGAAAGCGGATCACCCGCCAGGATATGGAGCATTTTCTGACCATGACCGGCTCGGATATGATCAACATCGACAGCGAACTGGAAAAGCTCCTGGCCTACACCATGGACCGGGATGTGATCACCCGTGCGGACATCGACGCGGTGGGCGCTCCCCAGATCTCCAATCAGATCTTCGACATGGTCCGGGCGGTGACAGAGCATCAGCAGAAGGCGGCGCTGAACTGGTACTACGATCTGCTGGCCCTCAAAGAGCCGCCGATGCGCATCCTCTACCTTCTGTCCAGGCAGTTCAACCAGCTGCTTCAGATCAAGGAAATGCAGGCCGCCGGCCTCCCAAACCGGGGCATTGCCTCAAAGATCGGCATGCCTCCCTTTGCCGTCAGCCGCAGCAGCGGTCTGTGCCGCCGCTACAGTACTGACCAGCTGCGCCAGATCGTCGCGGAATGTGTACAGACCGAGCAGGAGGTCAAGACCGGTCATCTGGATGATACCATCAGCGTGGAAATGCTGATCGTAAAATTCAGCAGATGAGCCTTGCTGCAGGCCTTTGCGGCATCCGCCGCATTTCCGCCGTTTTCGCCCCTGTTTTCCTTAAAAATCCCGTTGACAAACACATGGAAATAGAATAGAATGATTAAGCGTGTTTGAGGAGATCTCGTGTCTGTCTTCTGAAACACAGGATAAAATAATAAAATAGGAGGTGTACAGTTTGGCTAACATTAAGTCCGCAAAGAAAAGAATTCTTGTTAACAGAAAGAAAGCTGCCAGAAATCAGGCTGCAAAATCTGCTGTAAAGACTTCGATCAAGAAAGTCGAGGCTGCTGTTGCTGCAGGTGACAAGGAAGCTGCTCAGGCTGCTCTTGTAAATTCCATTTCTACGATCGATAAGGCCGCTTCCAAGGGCATTTATCACAAGAACACAGCGTCCAGAAAAGTTTCCAGAATGAGCAAAGCTGTAAACTCTATTCAGTAAATCGAATTGATATAGATAAAAGAACCGGTTGCCAGTCGTCAGCAGCCGGTTTTTTTATGCCCTTTTTGCCGGCTCATTTTGGCCACCCTGCCCCCGCAGGGTACGCTTCCTCCTTCCGCCAGACTTCCGCTGTATACCGCTTTTCATCCTTCACGGTCACGGTGACCGCGCCGCACCGGTCTGTACGGTAAATATCACACCCGGCCTTCTGCAGTCTTTCCAGCGTCTCCCTGTGGGGATGACCATAGGAATTGCACTTCCCGCAGCTGATCAGCGCAAGAGCGGGACTTGTCAGCTCAAGAAGTGCCGGCGTCGTGCTGGTACTCGACCCGTGATGCCCCGCCTTCAGGCAGTTCACCTTTTTCACTTCACGGAAGATCTGCTGCTCTCCCGCTTCTTCCAGATCACCCGTGAGCAGTGCGGAAAATCCCTCTCTTCTGACCTCCAGCACCAGGCTTCCGTCATTCCCTGTAAGAGCTGTCTTCTCCCCGGGATAAAGAACGAGGATCTCCGTGCCGCCGCAGCGGACCGCATCGCCGGCCCGCAGCGTGCGCACCGAAAGCCCTGCAGCTCTGGCTTCCCTGGCAAGCGTTTTTCCTGCCGCCGTCCCCTCCATCCAGCATGGCATACACAGACTTTCCGCTCTTACCCGGGCAGAGCCGTCCGCGATCCCCTTCAGGATATCCTCGATGCCGCTGAAATGGTCGGCATCGTCATGCGTGACAAAGATCGCCTCGATCCGGCGGATGCCCTTTGCCTTCAGATACGGCAGGATCCGGTACGTCCCGACCTCCCGTACATCCGAGCTCCCTCCGTCAACCAGAAATGCACGCCCATCCTCTGTCTGCAAAACGAGCCCGTCCCCCTGCCCCACATCCAGCATCGTCAGTGTGAGTTCTGCCCGTCCGGCAGACAGCAGGATGCCAAAGGCAAGGGCCGTAAGCCCTGCGGCAAAGCAGCAGCGGATCCTCTTATCTTTGCTCTTATCTTTGCCCTTATCTTTGCCCTTATCTTTGCACTTTTTTTCCTCCACTAGGGCAGGTGTCTCCCGCCTTTCTCGGATCAGCAGGAGGGCCGCTGCAAGCAAAACGTAGCAGATCAAGACCCGCCAGAGCGAAGGCTGTCCGCAGACCCATACCGCCCCGGGGATACGGCGAACCTGTCCTGTGATCCAGATCCAGATCTTCAGAAGCAGCCCTGCCGGAAACAGCAGCACGCGCCCCGCAGCCGGCCAGAGCATCGCGGCTGCCGCGCCGGCCATCCCCATCCCCATCACCAGACTAAGGCCCGGAAGGATGAGCAGATTGACCGGCAGCGACAAAAGCGGGATCTCAAACCAGTACCTCGCCGTAAGCGGGATCGTCAGCAGATTGATCGCTATCCAGGACAGTACAGAGCGCAGCAGACCCCTGGAGATGGCTGGCCGCCTCCTCTTTTCTTTCGCCTCTCGCTCCGGAAGGAGCCTTCGCAGCGATGGATACACGACCGCCGCGCCGGCAACGGCAAGGAAGGAGAGCTGGAACCCTGCAGAAAACAGATATCCCGGCTCAGTGAGCAGGATGAGGATGCCTGCAAGGGCCAGGGCACACAGCAGGTCATAGGATCTTCTGGTCAGCTTCGCAATAAGAAGCACGGCAAACATGAGGATGGCGCGAACTGCCGAAACAGGCAGACCGCAAAGGATCCCGTACAGCACGAGCAGCACAAAGGAGACGGCAGCAGAGAACACCTGCTCTGCCCGCCCCATCCTCCGCCGGACCAGCCAGGCAAGAAGGAGGGCTGCCCTCTCTGCCATCATGCCGACCATGGTGATGTGCATCCCCGAGATGGCCAGGACATGCATGATCCCGCCGGCCTGAAAGCCGCCAAGGATCCCCTCCTCCAGCACATCCCTGTCGCCCAGCAGCATGGCACAGAGCACTCCCGCCTCCGCATCGCTCATGCAGGAAAAAATGACGTTCTCAAGTCTCTCCCGCAGCGCGCACAGAGTCTCTCTGAGCCTGTACCAGAGTGGGGCCTCCCCATGCTTCTTCAGGACAGCGGTCTCTGCGAACAGGGTGTACCAGATCCCCTGGCAGCCATAGTATTCCCTGGCGTCAAACTGTCCCGGATTGCCGGCCCTCTGGGTCGCCTGCAGTCTGCCAGAAAAAAGGACGCACGAACCCAGAGGAAGCGCGCCACCGTCTGTTTCCTGTCCCGGGTTATGGTGTTCCTCTTCCTTTATTATCTGTGTTTTTCCGGTCACGGTGACCAGGATACGGTAAAAGTGGATTTCTTCGTCTCCGAACGAGACGGCAGAATTGCTGAGAATGTATTGCGTTGAATTGGGCTTTTGCTGCCGGGAGGTGATCTGCCCGGTGATTTTCACCTGCATGCCCTCCGCCAGCTGTCCGTGCAGCGATCCGCTCATGCGGGGCACATGAAAAACAGGAGCCCCGCACAGCTTCAGGATCCACAGACTGATCATCAAGGCAACACACAGGATGCATAGCGGTCGTCTGTGCATAGATTGGATTTCCTACTGGATGAGCGCGTCATTCCTCTGGTACTGGATGCTCAGATCCATGTTTTCACGGTAGATGACCTTGCTCTCTCCGTTGATGGTGAACTGTACCTTGCTGACCTGACAGCTGTCCGTCAGCGAGTTGACGATGGCGTAAAGAGGGATCTCCTCCCGCACGCTCAGGATCGTGCTGTTTACCGTGTCATCGAAATTGACATAGCAGATGCCGTCCTGGGAGACGACACTCAGCACCCCGGTATCGCCGGAGAGGACCGGATAATGCCCGGACACCTCCGGTCCGTGGATCACGGCCTCCACAACTGCCTTTTCCGCCGGCTCGCTGCTGATATAGTAGACCCGCCTCACCTCGGGGATCAGGACGGATCCGGTCTCGTCGGTAAAGTACAGCGTCATAATGGTACTCTGGTAATTGTTGATGGTCTCGCCGGAATTCTCGACGAAATTTTCGGCCGTGAGCGGCCCGTAGGCATTGCCGTAGGAGTCAAGGGCCGGTTCGCCCTCAATGGTAAACTGTACCTCCTCCACACCTGGCAGCTGCAGAAAGGTCCGGACCAGTCCTCCGATGGCCAGTCCCCGCCTTGCCGGGCTCATCCCGGTAAAGGCCTCGCTAAGGTCAAGGGTAAGAACCGACTCCTCCAGGGTAAAGCCCTGGATATTTACGCCCTCGTCCAGGAGGTTCTCCTGGCTCTCATCCGCGGGTGTCCGCGACTGCATGGCAATCAGCTCCATGATCTGTGAATCCATATCCTGACTTTCCAGCAGATACTCCGCGCTGACGATCAGATTCTCTCCCTTTGACAGATAATACAGATTGCAGGTTTCGCCCAGGACACCGCCGGAGGGCACTTTTCCGCAGCCGGAGGAAAGCACTGCGCTGGCTGCCAGTACGGCCGCGAGATACGCTCCGGCCAGTCTTCCAGACCGTTTTTTCATCGCACTGTCCTCCTATACCACATAGACCAGCGGGATCCGGATTGAAAATGTCGATCCCTCTCCTACCCGGCTGCTCACGCGGATCGCTCCGCGGTGCATCACGATCGCGCTCTTTGTGATCGCCAGCCCCAGGCCGGTGCCGCCGATCTCCCGGGAATGGCTCTTGTCCACCCGGTAGAACCGCTCAAAGATATTGTCGATGGATTCCTGCGGAATGCCGATCCCCGAGTCGGTGATCGTCACATAGAAATATTTTCTGTCCGCATTCAGTGAGATGCGCACCCAGCCACCCTCCGGCTTGTTGTACTTGACCGCATTCTCGATAATATTGGTCAGTGCCAGGGTAAGCTTTGTCTCATCCACCTCGGCTGTAATCGGACGGAAGCTGTCCAGGATCAGCTCAACATTGGCCCTCTCCGCGATGGGATTAAGCCGCTTGATGATCAGCTCAAGAAGCTCGTTGATATTCTTCTCTTCGATGTTCAGATCTGCGCTCTTCTTGTCCATACGGACCAGTGAAAGCAGATCGTTGATGATGCTGTTCTCACGATCGATCTCCTGGGAAATGTCCTGCATAAAATCCTTGTACTGCTCCAGCGAAGCATTTGGATCCTGATTCAGGGCATCGGCCAGCACCTTCATGGAGGTCAGAGGCGTCTTCAGCTCGTGGGAGACGTTGGATACGAACTCCTCCCGGCTGTCATCCACCGTCTTGACCCGCACAAGCAGGCGGTTGAAGGCGTCAGCGATCAGCTCTGTCTCCAGGTAATCGTCGACAGAGATGCTCTCGTCCTGATAGCCATCGGTGATCGCCTCGATGGAATTTGTGATCTTCTGGAAAGGCTTGACCAGAAATGTGGCAGAAATGTAGCCGATCAGCAGGATCAGCAGAATAACGATCATCAGGATCATATTTCCGCGGCGCTCCAGCACATTTTTGCTGGCATTGATCTCGACCGTGGACACGCTGACCAGCATGACGCCCAGCGTCTCCGACTCGGCATCGGAAAGGGCCGGATCGGTTATCCGCAGCGTCATCTCGATATACTGATTGTCCCGGTCATACTGGCTGGTCTCCCTGCCCTCGAGGCAGTCCATGACCTCCTTGGTCAGGGAGTATTTTCCCACATCCAGATGGAAGGTGTCACGGATGACCTTGCCGTCCTTGTTGACGACAAATATACGCCCGCCGTAGATACTGGTCAGCATATCGAATTCGCCGTCGATCACCTCGTCCACCGGATTTTCCAGATAGCCGCGGTTGACCAGCTGATCGCACAGAATATCACACTGGTTGTGTACGATGGCGATCCTCTGACTGATCGCCCGGGTCTCATAGCTTCGGACCACCGACCGTTCGACGACCACCGAGGAAACGATGGCCATAAGAAACAGAAGCATCATGATGCTGAATCGGATGCTTCTGAAATAACGCAGTTTTCCCTTTAATTTAAGTCTGGAAATAATGAACCACTCTCCTTAGATCCCGCAGCGGACGATCAGGCCTGGAAATAATAGCCGACGCCCCACTTTGTATGAACGTATACCGGATCACTCGGATTGTCCTCGATCTTTTCGCGCAGGCGGCGGATGTGCACGTCGACGGTGCGCACGTCGCCGGGATACTCATATCCCCAGACAATATTCAGGAGGTTCTCACGGCTATAGACCTTGTTCGGGTTGAAGACCAGGAGCTGGAGCACGTCAAACTCCTTGGCGGTCAGATTGACCTCCCGCTCGCCGATAAATACCCGACGGCTGTCGCAGTCCATCTTCAGATTGCCCGCCTGGACGATCCTGGACTTCTCGACGCTCTCCTCCACCCTGCGGCTTCTTCTGAGGATCGCCTTGATCCTGGCCTTTACCTCCAGGATATTGAACGGCTTGGTGATATAATCATCGGCCCCATACTCCAGGCCCATGATCTTGTCCATATCCTCGCCCTTTGCCGTCAGCATGATGATCGGCACGTTGGAAAACTCGCGGATCTGCTGGCATACATCCAGTCCGCTCATCCTGGGCAGCATAAGATCCAGCAGAATGATGTCATACTGGTTCTCCTGTGCCAGAGTGAGGGCCTCCTCGCCGTCATAGGCAGCCGTAACCTCATATCCGTCCTGCTCAAGAGAGAACCGGATGCCCTTTACGATCGCCTTCTCGTCATCTACAACTAATACTTTGTTTGCCATGATCTTTAAACCTCTATACAGTCCTTGATTCTTTCGTAAGCCTTTTCCTTGATGCCGCTGACATTCCGGATCTCCTCCGGGCTGGAAAAAGCTCCGTTATTCTCTCTGTACTGAATGATCGCCTCAGCCTTTGCCTCGCCGATGCCGGGAAGCGTCATCAGCTCCTCTTTTCCTGCCGTATTGATATTGACCTTTCCTGTGCCGGTCTCGGTCGCTGCAGCCTTCGCACTGCTGCCGGTCACGGGAGCAATGTTCTGTCCGGCCGCAGCCATCGCAGCCGTCTCATCTCTGGTATATACAGTGATCTGTTCCCCATCGGACAGGCGCTGTGCCTGGTTCAGATACCGGTCATCGGCATCGCTTTTCATACCTCCTGCTGCCTCGATGGCCTGCCATACCCGGCTGCCGTCGGGAAGCTCATAGACGCCCGGCCTTTCCACTGCGCCGCAGACATAGACGACGATGGTGCCGGCCGTTTCCTCTTCTGTACTTGCCAGCTCCGGCCCTTGAGCCTTAGCACCACCCGGTTCCTCTGTTTCCAGGACTCCGGATGAGCCCTCCGTCAGAGAAAGTCCGTCGGCATCTTCCCCGGAATCCTCCGAATCTGCACTGCTGACCGTCTGAGCACTGCTCTCTGTCGTCTGGTATACGACCTCGCCGCCGCTCCCGCAGCCCGATGCCAGGAGTGCGGCAGCCGCAAGGAACAGCCGTAATTTTATCATTCTTTTCATCCGTATCACTCCGTAAGCAAAACCTGCGGCCCCTGTTGTGATACCTGACTGCAATTATTTTATCTAATTTTTGTAACAATTACAAGAGTTTCCGTAACAATCAGGCCGCCCCGAAGGGCGGCCCTGCTTCTGTTTTTCCTTTTTTCTATGCTGCCTTGCCGGCCGTGCGGATGACCTTGGCCTTCTGGAGCAGCACAGCTATCAGATAAAAGATCGCGATGTTGATCGGGAGCATGATCAGCTCCTTGATGATCCTTGCCGGAAGGATCACCGTATAGACACTGCCGTACAGCAACGTCAGCCAGTACGTATTCAGCAGCATATTGACCACTACCGTTACGATGCTGTTTGCCGCGATCACCCTTGGCAGACTCAGCTTCCTGCGGTAGAGCATGAACCCGTAGATCAGGCCCGTCAGCGCCTCGCTGATGGTAAAGCCCGGGAAAAAGGGTCCGGTGGGACGGATCATGTACTTGACGATGTCGGCAAGCATGCCGACGATCATGCCGACAAACGGACCGAACATCATACCGGTCAGCTCGTCAACAACAAAGGCAAGACTGATCTTGATCGACTCTGTGACCTGGATGGCAAAGAATCCGAGAACAACAGCGATGGCCAGCAGCATGGCCGCCGTCGCAAGCACTCTGGTATTCTTCAGCTCCTGCATGGATTCCTTAAAACGTTTCCCAAAATCATGCATAGAAATACCTCCTTCGCAGTAGCCCTTCAAGCTACGCATAAGGAGGTGATTCTTTATGTGTAGCAGTGGGATTCGGCAGAGTGCACCGCAAGCCTTTCCTGCTCTGGCTTTTCGTCTCATCGGCTTACATCCCGCCCGACTCACACTTTACGCGCACTTGCCTACTCTGCTTTTCTATTCAATTTTCCAGCACCATTGCTGTTGCCTTCATACTACAGGCTAACGCCCTGCCTGTCAACTGCTTTCACAGACTTTTCGCAGTTTCCCGCAATTTTTACAGACTTTTTTCCAGGCGTACGATCATCTCATCAATATCGTCCCTTGTGATGACCAGCGGAGGCACCAGCCGCAGTACATCACTGCCGGCACTGATCACGACCAGACCGTTGTCCAGCGCACGGCGGATGATATCGCCAACGGGCTGCCCCTTCACGACAAGGCCCTGCATAAAGCCCTTTCCTCTTCTGGCCGCAAGACAGTCATGGCGCTCTGCCAGCTCGTCCAGACGCATTTCCAGATACGGCGCGGTCTCCCTGACATGCTGCAGGATCTTCAGCTCGTCAAAAAGGTCAAACACGGTGCTCACTGCACGGCAGGCCAGCGGATTGCCGCCGTAGGTCGTGCCATGATCGCCCGGAACCAGCGAATGCTCTGCCGCCTTTTTCCCCAGCACGAAGGCACCCACGGGGATGCCGCAGCCAAGGGCCTTGGCCACCGTCATGATATCGGGTGCTGTCCCGTAATCCTGCCATGCGAACATCGCACCGGTCCGGCCCATGCCGCACTGGATCTCATCCAGGATCAGCAGGATATCCCGCTCATCGCAAAGCTTGCGGATGCCGGAAAGGAATGCCGGGTCTGCCGGGTAGATACCGCCCTCTCCCTGCACGGTCTCCAGGATAATGGCGCAGGTCCTGTCGGTCACCTGGGCCTTTACACTTTCCAGATCATTGAAATCTGCAAAGCGGATCCCGCCGATCAGCGGCTTAAAGGGCTCCTGGTAATGGGTATTTCCGGTGACGGAAAGCGCGCCAAGGCTCCGCCCGTGGAAGGAATTGCGCATGGCGATGATCTCGTGATCCGTCCGGCCGTCCTTCAGCCAGGCATACTTTCTGGCCGCCTTGATGGCGCCTTCGATGGCTTCTGTTCCGCTGTTGGTGAAAAAGACCTTATCCAGACCGGAGGCACGGACCAGCTTTTCGGCAGCCAGCGCCAGCGGCTCATTGTAGTACAGGTTTGACGTGTGCATCAGCTTGTCGATCTGGTCCTTCAGGGCGGCATTATATGCCAGGTTATTGTACCCAAGGCCGTAGACGGCTATGCCAGCGGCAAAATCCAGATACTCTTTTCCGTCAACGTCATAGAGGTGCACGCCCTCTCCCCGGGAAAACACGACCGGAAAGCGGTTGTACGTGTGAAGGACATACGCCTCTGTCTTCTCCATGTATTCATTTCCCGTCATGGTCATATTTCTCCTCATCGTCTCTCAGGATCGCGGTTCCGATTCCTTTGTTTGTAAAGATCTCCAGAAGCAGACAGTGGGGGATCCGGCCGTCCAGGATATGCACCCGGTTGACGCCGTTGGCGATGGCGTCGACACAGTTCTGCAGCTTGGGGATCATGCCTCCGCCCACATGGCCTTCGCTGATCAGGGCGCAGGCCTCCTTTACCGTAAGCTCGGAGATCAGCGTATTCGGATCGTCCTTGTCGTAGTAAACGCCTTCGATATCACTGAGGAAGGCAAGCTTCTCCGCATTGACAGCCTCGGCGATGGCGCTGGCCGCGTCATCTGCATTGATATTGTAGGACTGGAAGAGGTCATCGGTTCCGATCGGACATACGATCGGCAGGAAATCCTTTTCCAGCAGGTCGTACAGGATCTTTGGCTCGACCTTCCGGATATCGCCGACAAAGCCGATATCCTCGCCGCCGGGACATTTCTTGTCCACCTGCAGCAGGCCGCCGTCCTTGCCGCTGATGCCGACTGCCTTCACGCCCAGGGACTGGACCATGCTGACCAGCTCCTTGTTGACCTTATTGAGGACCATTTCGGCGACCTCCATGGTCTCTGCGTCGGTGACCCGCAGCCCGTTGACAAACCGGGGCTCCATGCCTACCCGGCCGACCCAGCGGGAGATCTCCTTTCCGCCGCCGTGCACGATGATGGGCTTAAAGCCGACCAGCTTCAGAAGCACCACATCCTTGATCACATTTTTTTTCAGTTCCTCGTCGATCATGGCGCTGCCGCCGTATTTGACCACGATGATCTTGCGGTTGAACCGCTGTATGTAGGGAAGTGCCTCGATGAGCACCGCCGCCTTATCCAGATATTTCTGCTTGACCATTTCTCCCGTCCTTTCCGGATCGATCACGACCGATAATCCGCATTGATCTTTACATAGTCATAGGTCAGATCGCAGCCCCAGGCCGTTGCCTCTGCATCGCCCTCATGAAGGTCTGCAATGGCAAGGACCTCATTCTCGGAAAGGATCTCCGTCGCTTTTTCCTCGCTGTAGCCGGTTCCTGCGCCGTTGCTGACGATCTGCAGCTTTCCTGCCTTGCTCTCAAAATAAAGGTCGACCTTATCCGGATCAAAGGATGCTCCGGAATATCCCATGGCGCAGAGGATCCTGCCCCAGTTGGCATCGCAGCCAAAGATCGCCGCCTTTGTCAGGTTGGAGGTGATGATGGATTTTGCCAGACAGACGGCCGTTTCCTTGTTTTTTGCATGCTCGACCCGCACTTCAAACAGCCTGGTCGCACCCTCGCCGTCGCCGGCGATCTTCTTCGCCAGGATCCGGTTCAGCTCCAGCAGCGCTTCGCGGAAGGTCTCATATGCCGGTCCCGGTTCAGTGATCGGGGTATTGCCCGCCAGTCCGTTGGCCAGAAGGAGCACGGTATCGTTGGTCGAGGTATCGCCGTCCACAGACACCATGTTGTAGGTATCCGCGACTACATCCGAAAGTGCCTTCTGCAGCATCTGCTTTGAGATCATGGCATCGGTCGTAAGGAAGGACAGCATGGTGCACATGTTGGGATGGATCATGCCAGAGCCCTTGCACATGCCTCCGATGGTCACGGTCTTTCCGTCAAGTTCAAAGGTCACGGACACCTCCTTTGGCCGGGTATCCGTCGTCATGATCGCCTTTGCGGCAGAGGCAGCTGCCTCCCTTGTGTCGGACAGCAGCGGCGCCAGCATCTTTACGCCATCTTCGATCCTCTCCATGGGAAGCTGTGCCCCGATGACACCGGTAGAGGCTACAAGGACTGTCTCCGCCGGAATGCCAAGGATGGCGGCCGCAGCGTCGGCCGTGCGGCTGCATGCCTCATAGCCCTCCGGGCCTGTGCAGGCATTTGCCACGCCGCTGTTTACGACGACAGCCTGTGCGGTCTCACATTCGTAGACGATGTGCTGGTCCCACTTGACCGGCGCGGCCTTGACCAGATTGGTGGTAAAGGTGCCCGCTGCGGCGCAGGGAACCGTGCTGTAGATCATCGCCATATCCTTCGTGTTATTTTTCTTGATTCCGGCACTTCCGCCGGCAGCCTGAAAGCCGATCGGCGCTGTTACGCCAAGATCACTGATCTTCATCTCTTCTCCTCCTACGGGAAAACCGGCGCAAGGCGGAGTCCCTCATCCTCCGGTTCGCCAAACAGCAGATTCATGTTCTGGACCGCCTGTCCGGCAGCCCCCTTGACCAGATTGTCCAGTGCAGCCATAATGATCACTCTGCCGCACCTTTTATCGATCTTCCATCCGATATCCACAAAGTTGCTGCCCTCGACCCACTTGGTCTCCGGGCATACGCCTTCATCCAGAAGCCGGATAAACTTCTCCCCGCCGTACTGCCGCTCATAGGCAGCCTGCAGATCCGCCCATGTCAGTGATCTGTCGGTCAGGCTCGCATACGCGGTAACCAGGATGCCACGGTTCATGGGCACCAGATGAGGCGTAAAGCTGATCGTCACCGGACGTCCGGCCGCATAGGAAAGCTGCTCCTCGATCTCCGGGGTATGTCTGTGGGAGGCAACGCCATAGGCCTTGATACTCTCATTGACTTCGCAGTAGAGGTTCTGCAGCTTCAGTCCTCTTCCCGCGCCGGTGGTTCCGGATTTTGCGTCGATGATCAGCGTATCCGGATCGATCAGCCCTTCCTTCACCAGCGGATATGCGCTGAGGATGGAGGTGGTCGTATAGCAGCCGGGATTGGCGATCAGCCGTGCCGGCCGGATCTTTTCCCGGTTGATCTCACACAGACCATATACCGCTTCTTCGATGTACTGCGGCGCCTTGTGCTCCAGCTTGTACCATTCTTCATAAACAGCCACATCCTTCAGCCGGAAATCCGCCGAAAGATCGATGATTTTTACCTTGCTCAGGATCTCCTCATTCACCAGGGACGCGCAAAGGCCCTGGGGCGTGGCGGTAAAGATGACATCCGCTTCTTCCGCGAGGGCATCCATATCCTCTGCCCGGCAGATATTCTCCACCAGCTTAAAATAGTTGCGGTAGACATCCGCGTATTTCTGGTCGATATAGCTTCTGGATCCGTACCAGACGATCTCGGCATTTTTGTGTCCGAGCAGAAGCCGCACAAGCTCAGCCCCTGCATAGCCGGTGGATCCGATAATTCCCACTTTGATCATTTTTTCTTCTCCGTGTCTTCTCTTCGCAGCCTGTCTGCCGGCATCTTTCCAAAAGGAACTTAAGCCCCTGGAAGCCTTCAAATTCCCCGGCAATCACATGGCGATCTTCTGTCACGATAAATATAGCGGAATTTTCAGCCGCTGTAAAGTGCAAATCACGCATAAATATGCATATGTTCTGTATTATATACATTTTTGCTTATAAATAATTCACTTTTCCCCTTGCAATCCATCAGCCTCTGTTGTATAGTTACATGCGTTAAGAGCATGTAAGGCGCACCGCATATATATAAGGAAAGAAACGGGCGCACACAGCATACAGAATCATGGGAGGAACGACATGAACGAAAAAGTTATACTTGCCTATTCCGGCGGCCTGGATACCACTGCCCTGATCCCCTGGCTGAAGGAAAACTTCGGTTACGAGATCATCTGCTGCTGCATCAACTGCGGACAGGAGGAGGAGCTGACCGATGACAACCTCGAAGAGCGGGCCATGAAGTCCGGCGCTTCCAAGCTGTATATCGAGAACGTCATCGACGAGTTTGCCGAGGATTTCATCATGCCCTGCGTGGAGGCCGGTGCGGTCTACGAGCACAGTTATCTGCTCGGCACATCCATGGCACGTCCGCTGATCGCCAAGCGTCTGGTAGAGATCGCCCGCAAAGAGGGTGCCACCGCCATCTGCCACGGCGCAACCGGAAAGGGCAACGACCAGATCCGTTTTGAGCTGGGCATCAAGGCTCTGGCTCCGGATATCCGGATCATTGCTCCCTGGCGCATGCCCGAGGTATGGAAAATGCAGTCCCGTGAGGATGAGATCGAGTACTGCAAGGCCCACGGCATCGACCTGCCCTTCTCCATGGGCAAGGGCTACAGCCGCGACCGCAACCTGTGGCACATCAGCCACGAAGGTCTGGAGCTGGAGGATCCCATGCAGGCACCGAACTATGACAAGCTCCTGGTGCTTGGCGTAACGCCGCAGAAGGCTCCCGACGAGGTAACCGACCTCACCCTGACCTTTGAAAAGGGTGTACCGAAGACTCTGAACGGAAAAGAAATGAAGGTTGCCGAGATCATTGCCGAGCTGAACAAGATCGGCGGAGCCAACGGCATCGGTATCGTTGACATTGTTGAGAACCGCGTGGTCGGCATGAAGTCCCGCGGTGTCTATGAGACTCCCGGCGGAACGATCCTCATGGCAGCCCATGATCAGCTTGAGGAGCTGGTTCTCGACCGTGAGACGATGGAGACCAAGAAAAAGCTTGGCAGCCAGTTCGCACAGATCGTCTACGAAGGCAAATGGTTCACTCCGCTGCGTGAGGCTATCCAGGCTTTTGTCGAGTCCACCCAGAACGTGGTCACCGGCGAGGTCCGCCTGCAGCTGTACAAGGGCAACATCATCAAGGCCGGCACCTGCTCGCCCTACAGCCTGTACAACGATTCCCTTGCCTCCTTCACCACCGGCGATCTCTATGATCATACCGATGCTACCGGCTTCATCAACCTCTTTGGCCTGCCCCTGAAGGTCCGCGCCATGACGATGAAGGGCCTGGAGGAGAACGGCAAATAATTGTCCTTCTTTTCAGTGAAAATGCGGTAATTTTCTGAACTCTGTGCTATACTGTATGCAGGTCAACATTCCTGCATACAATATAGCAGGATCAGAAAGGAGAAACCGTTATGCTCAAGCCCTATGTGAAAATACCGTCACCAACCGATCCGAATGTTCAGCTGAAGGTCATTGACGGACATTTTGCCGCTTCCCATGCGCACCTGAACCATTATATCGACATCACAACGATGAAGTCCCGGAGCAATGAAGCCCATGGCGTTGCCGAGCTCGTGGCCAGACGTTTTTCCTATGGCACTCCGGTCGACACCATCGTCTGTCTGGATGGCATGGAGGTCGTCGGCGCATATCTGGCGGATGAACTGACCAAGGCAGGCATCCTGTCCACCAATGCCCACAAGACCCTGTACGTGATCTCCCCGGAGCACAACTCCCAGGGACAGATCCTGGTGCGTGACAACATTCAGCTTGCCGTCCGCGGCAAAAACGTCCTGCTCCTGATGGGCATCGTATCCTCCGGCGCAACCCTCGAGGTGGCCATGCAGAGCCTGAAATATTACGGCGCCATCATCAGCGGCGCGGCCTGTATCTTCAGCGTGCCCGATGCGGCAGCCGGCGTGGAGATCGTCGCCGCCTTCCATCCGGAAGACGTGCCGGATTATCAGTTCTACGCTCCGCATAACTGCCCGCTCTGCAAAGCCGGCGTGCGGATCGACGCCCTGGTCAACAGTTATGGATATTCCGAGCTGTAAGAGCTGAGAAATTGCAACAAGGGGCTGTCGCCCTAAGCAATCGGTTCATAAATATTCTTACGGGAAGCGCTTGCGCTGGTCCAAAGTGCAATGGCACTAAGTCGGAATCAGAAGATTCCTCCAAGTGCCAGCACTGCGGATGTTCCCTTCAGAATATTTATGTACGCTATTTGCTTAGGGCGACAGCCCCTTTTTCTAAATGCACATATAGCACAACACGACCCCCGGAAGACATTAAAGCAACCATTCTGCAGGCCCGATAGGGCCGAAGCCGTTTGCGTAATGCCTTCCGGAGGTCGTGTATTATACTGTCCTACTCCACTGTCTGGGGGAATTTTCTCCCCATCCATTCCTTGTATGCGGCATTCCTGTCATCCAGGAACATTTCTCTGCAGATCTTGCTGCCGGCTTCTGTGCGGAAGGCCCGCCGGTAGACGGCCTTCAGCGCATTCTGGCTGACGCTCTCCTCATACAGTCTGACCAGCATATCTGCCTCTGCCAGGATCTGTGCCTCCGGACTGTCCGGCTGCCTGCCTTCATGGTGAGATGCCACCATCTGGCAGATCCGCTCTGTATCAGCAGGCGCAAAGCCTAAACCTTTCAACAGTCTGGCCGCTTCCTCCGGCCCGACAACGGCCTGGCTTTTTCCATCGCTTCTGCCAAACTGGATCTCTGCCCGGTGTGCCCCGATATCCAGCACGTATGCTGCGGCCTCCAGCAGGAACAGCGGATATTCCTCCAGTCCTTCCCACTCACCGATCAGTCTGGCAAATCCATGCACCTTGATGAAATGATGGATCCGTTTCGGATCTCGCCGGTCGTAATCGATCATTTCCATGCAGAGCTGATTTAAAAGATCCGACATGTCACCTCCAGCATTTTCCGCATCAATCCTTGATACTGTAGTTCGGCGCTTCTTTTGTGATGTGAATATCGTGCGGATGGGATTCCTTCAGAGAGGCTGCCGTGATCTTCACGAACTTTGCCGTCTCCTGCAGCGTCGGGATATCCTTTGCTCCGCAGTAGCCCATGCCAGAGCGCAGTCCGCCAAGGAGCTGGAAGATCGTATCCTCCACCATTCCCTTGTAGGCAACGCGGCCTTCTACGCCTTCCGGCACCAGCTTCTTTGCTCCAGCCTGGAAATACCGGTCAGCACTTCCATGTGCCTGCTGCATGGCGCCCATGGAGCCCATGCCGCGGTATACTTTGTATTTTCTGCCCTGATAAAGCTCAAAATCTCCGGGAGCCTCATCGCATCCGGCAAACATGCTGCCCATCATACATACGTTTCCGCCTGCAGCGATGGCCTTGGTCACATCGCCGGAGTACTTGATGCCGCCGTCGGCAATGATCGGCGTTCCTGTCTTTTTGGCCTCCTCATAGCAGTCCATGATCGCGGAGATCTGCGGCACACCGATTCCGGCTACGACACGGGTCGTGCAGATGGAGCCGGGTCCGATACCAACTTTGACGCAGTCTGCGCCTGCAGCGATCAGATCACGGGTGGCTTCTGCCGTGGCAACATTGCCCGCGATGATCTGCAGATCCGGATAAGCTTCCTTGATCATGCGGAGAGCTTTGAAGATATTTGCGGAATGGCCATGTGCGGAATCGATAACGATACAGTCGACATGGGCATTGACCAGCGCTGCCACACGATCCATGACATCACCGGTGATACCTACGGCCGCACCGCAAAGCAGACGTCCCTGGGGATCCTTGGCAGCCATCGGATAACGGATCTGTTTCTCGATATCCTTGATGGTGATGAGTCCTCTCAGGTTGAAGTCGTCATCAACGATCGGAAGCTTTTCCTTTCTGGCCTTTGCCAGAATGCTCTTGGCTTCCTCCAGGGTAATGCCCGGCTTGCCGGTGATCAGTCCCTCAGAGGTCATGGACTCACGGATCTTCTTCGTGAAATCGGTCTCAAACATGAGATCGCGGTTGGTGATGATGCCTACCAGCTTGGTGCCCTCGGTGATCGGCACACCGGAGATCCGGTATTTGCCCATCAGCTCATTGGCATCGGCAAGAGTATTGTCAGGAGAAAGATAAAACGGATCGGTGATGACACCATTCTCGGAACGCTTCACCTTGTCAACTTCATCTGCCTGCTGCTCGATCGTCATATTCTTGTGAATGATGCCGATACCGCCCTGTCTGGCCATGGCGATCGCCATCCGGTGTTCGGTAACTGTATCCATACCCGCACTCATCATGGGGATATTCAGCCGGATCTTCTTTGTCAGCCATGTGCTGACATCAACAAAATTCGGTGTAACTTCAGAATACTGCGGCACAAGCAGTACGTCGTCAAATGTGATTCCCTCTCCGATAATCTGTCCCATACGTTCCACCTTTCTGCTGTTTTGTGTAAATGATTTTTAGTAGTTTAGCAAACCTGTTTATGAAAGTCAATACAGGATCGAGATTTGCAGATCAGCGGAGAAACACCTTTCCGGGCGCTCTCATATGCATATCCTTGATCATTTTTTCACTTGGCTGAAAAAGCACATATTCCCGGACATTGTTCCGGCTGGTGACGAAGGCAAAGAAGCTCTCCTTGTCTTTCTCATCCCCGCTGGTGAAGTCCACTTTGCGGATGTTCGGATTACCCCGAAAGCCATCCAGACGGGAGGAACCTTCGGGAGCAACGATCTCGATGGTGTCCAGATTGTATTCCGCCGCCCGTTTCCGGCTCTGCTTCGAAAATATCTTGTCGATATCCAGCTGACCGTTTACATAGGCATATTCATACTCTACATTGAGTCTGGGAAAGATAATATAATCCGCAACGCCTGCCGCCAGGGCAACGAACAGCATAATGGGATTAATGACAAAACCGATAATGACAAGACCCGCCGTAAGAACGATCATCAGGATCCGGATTCCTTTTTCCCTTCCTGTTTCTTTCTTTTTGATCAGCACCTCGCAAAAAGCATCATCCAGCATTTCCTTTTCCTCCTTATAAAATATTCCTGTCAGCCATCCGCCTGCATGCTGTCGGTTCCCTGGCTGTCTGTAGCAGTCTCCTCCGCCTCTGTGGAGGCGGCCTGTGTTTCATCGCCCTGGGCGGCGCTCTCTGCGTCCCCGGCTTTGCTGCTCTCCTGCGCTGCTGGTGCAGCGCTTCCGTTTTCCGACTTCTCCAGGGCTGCATTCAGAGTATCCGCCAGAGATGTGTCGGTCAGGATCGTATCGCCGCTGTAAAGATAGAGGATATCGGTTATCCCATAGGAGGTCATGGCGATCTCGATGTCATCATAATAATACCGCGGATCCACCATAATGATCTTCTCATAATAGGGGATCAGAAACGGTACAAAGCTGTTTGCATAGGAATCCTTGAAAACCAGAAGATTCCTCTGGTTATCGGCTGTCGTGCGGATCTCCACCACCGGATAGTTGCCGCCGAAGAAGACCTGATACTGGTCCTTTTCCTGGAGCTTTTCGCTCATGTAGACGGAAGTCGATTTTTCCTGCGTGGAGGGGTAGGTCACATAATACTTGACCTCCGTGCCCATGGGCTCGTAGATCTCGATCGTATCCTTTGACCCGTGTTTTCCGCTTTTCGATGCCAGAGTTCCCTGAAAGCTGTCGGATACGAGGTGGGTCTGGTAGTCATAGATCGGGCTGCTGATGCCAAGCTCCAGCGCTGCCTCCGTGAACACCAGCTTTGCCCCCAGGCTCGTCCAGTGATGGTCCGTCTTGTAATAAATATACTTTTCCTTGTTGCGGCGCAGGATGGAGGTCGCATCGATCACGTTCAGCTCCATTCCGACTTCGTTGCTGACCGCCAGGATATCCGTCGCCTGATTGCGTACCGGCGCATTGTCCGGCAGCTTGTCGCCAAGAATCGATGCCGCATCCGGGATCAGCATCATGCAGCTGGGGATGTCAGCGTGCTTCTGGGTAAAAGCCTTGATCGCCGCGGCCGTCTTCTCTACTGCTTCTCCATCCGGTACTGCCGGATCCTGGATCAGGTAGCCGTCCTTTCCAAAATAGACGCCCGACAGATCCTTGCGTCCCATCAGGGTCACCCCGGCCGTACGAAGCCGCATCCAAAGGTCTCTGCCCACAAACTGGTCGGAATAATAGGTATCGAAATCCGAGAAGAAATCGCCGGAAAGAAACGTGTCTGTGCTGAACGCCGGCCGTTTTGCCAGATTCCGGTTTTCCTCTGCCGAGTATTCCCGGGTGGGAACGACCAGATTCAGGACCAGCATCAGCCCTGAAGCCCCCAGAAGGCCTCTTGTCAGGATCCTGTTAAATATTCTTTTTCGCAGCAGTGCTGCTCTTTTCTTATCAGCCAAAGTGCATTCCTCCTCTAGAACTGGAAATACAGGAACGAGGAGTAGGTCGATCCTACCATATTCGCCACACAGAACAGGAACAGGACCGCATACAGCCCGATATACACATAGAAGGCCGGGCTCTTTTTCCGGATGACCATCATATTCTGAAGACGGGCCGGCAAAGGACTGCAGCAGATCAGCGATGCCGCCAGAAGCAGCAGATTGCCGGAGAGATAATAGGCTGTCGCACCGTTTGCAAATCCGACGCCGTCTGTCCCAAACAGCCTGCCAAAATAGGCAAGTGCCGATCCAAGATCAGGACTGAAGAAAAAGATCCATCCGATGTACACCAGGATATCCGTGATCAGGATGCGCACAGCCTTCGGCACACGCTCCCTGTTTTCTGCGATCACGAACCGCTCCAGCAGGACCAGAACGCCGTGATACAGACCCCAGATCACATAGTTCAGCGTATTGCCGTGCCAGATGCCGGTAAACAGCCAGACGACCATCAGGTTGCGGATCTGCATCTCGCGGCTGCAGCGGTTGCCGCCCAGCGGGATATACACATAATTTCGAAACCAGGCGCCAAGGGAGATGTGCCATCTTCTCCAGAAGTCGGCAATGCCGTCTGACGCATAGGGATAATTAAAGTTTTTCTCCAGCCGGAAGCCAAACATGCGGGAAAGACCGATGGCCATGTCTGAATAGCCGCTGAAGTCGAAATAGAGCTGAAGTCCATAGAACAGAATACCCAGGAAGGCCGTCGCGCCTGCCATCTTCTCCAGCCCGGTCACCGATGCATAAGCGACGCTCAGGTTGTCCGCCAGAAGGACCTTTTTGAAGAGGCCGCCCAAAAACAGGACCACACCCTCCCTCAGATCCGACTGTTTGAGCACACGGTTGTCGATCTGTTCCTTCAGATCCTTGTACTGGACCACGGGACCCGAGATCAGTTTCGGGAAGAACAGAATATAAAAAGCGACGTGCAAAAGGTCACCGTCTGTCTCTGCTCTTTCCATATATATATCGAAGACATAAGACAATGCAGAGAAGGTATAGAAGGAAATACCGATCGGCTGGGCCAGATTGCTGTACTTAAACACAGCCAGAACGGCCACATCAAAGATGACCGCTGCAATCAGTGCGATCCTTGCCCGGTTTGCCCTGCCACCTGCCCGGCAGAGGGCGATCTCCTGTCCGGTCAGATAATTGAACAGCACCGACAGCAGAAGCAGGGGAAGATACCGGATATCTCCCCAGGCATAAAACACCAGACTGAAAAGAAGCAGGATAAATGTCCGGATCCTCGTGCTTCTGATCGGGATCAGATAATATATGGCAAGAACGACAGGAAAAAAGAGAAACAGAAATGTCAAGGTAGAAAAGCTCATATCTGTCCCCCTTTACAATGCTTCTTCAAATGCTCTCCGCACGGAATCCGTGTCGGCAGCAACCACATATAATATGTAATTTCCCTTCACGTCCGTCACGCTGTCCCCGAGCATTCCATACTGATAAGTGCCATAACCGTCAAAGTTTGACCGCTGTGTGTTCCAGCGGCTTTCGATGGCTGCCGATACGGCATCCTGCTGGTTGATATCCGCCAGCTTCACGACAAGGATCTCCTCGCAGCCCATACTGCTGCTGGGATAATAAAGCATGATCCCGTCATACGAATCCGGATTGAGGCCATAAAGCCTCTTGATCATCTGATTGTCCGCCTCCTGCATGCCCGTAAGATCCGCTGCCGAGGTGACAGCAGATGAGACGCTGGAAAATGCCACCGGGCTGATCCGGTTTCCGCCAAACTGCCTGGCGATCAGCACGATGATGAGAATGGCGGAAAGCCACTTTCCGATCTGCATAAGAGGCAGTACCCCTTGTTTCATGGCTGAATTCATCGTTTCCTTACTCCCCGTCTGCTCCATCTGCCGTTTCCCCGTCCTGTGCCTCTTCCGAAGCAGCCTCGCCGCTGCTTTCACCCGCCTCTGCGGTCTCCGAAGCACTGCCGTCTGTGCCGGCTTGGGAATCGTATACAGTCATCATCATCTCCGCCGCCCAGTATGGATAAAAATCCATCAGGAAATGGACGCCGTCGACATCAAACAGGCTTCCATGGGCGCTCATTACCTTGTCCCCGTCCACAAAGCCGTAGCCTTCCGTCTCGCACATGGCCCGGAGCGCACTGTTGTAATCGGGGATCTGTCCCCAGAGCGGCTCGGATGCTTCCACACTGCTGTCCACCGGAAAGATGGAATTGACAAAGAGCTGCGCATTTGGGAGCTCGTTTTGCAGATCCCTGAGGATGCTGCGGTAATTATCCGTAAAATCATCGATATCCGCCCACATGCCGATATCGTTCATGCCGTAGCAGATAAAGACAAGTGAAGGATTCAGTGTCTTCAGCGCATCGACATGTTCGGCAATGTTGCTGATCGAATCACCGGTGGATGCCAGCACCCGCTCTTCCGGAAGGAATTCGTAAAAGGAAAAACCGACGCTTCGGGAATCACCCAGGATCACCGAATCGCCAAACAGGCTCCACACGTCGATGCTGCCATTGGTCAGCTGCGTAAGGCGGAGCTCTCTCTCCTCATTCATCCGTTTCCTCCGCTGGTCGGCGATCGCCGTCTCAATATCGGCCGTATCACCGCCCTCCAGCGTCTGCAGATAGGCGACACCCTCCCGGATGGCCGCCTCATTGTCCGACCTGCCCAGTGTGCGCGCCAGAATGATCACTGCCACAAATACGACAGCGCCGATGATGACCGCCACAAATCTTGGGCCAGGCTGATTGCGTTTATTGCTCGATGCAGGCATAGCTGTTCCTCCCCTTACCAAATAAAAAGTATACCGCAAATTAAAGGTTATGTCTACGAACCACACGCCAATTTGAGGAAACTTTAGGCCTGCCCTCTGCCGTCCTCCATACTTCCTCTTTTGTCACTTTGACGGAACTTCGCCGAAATTCTTGGTTGGTTTGACGTGGCAGAACAGACAGCGCTTTTGTATACTGAATGCATGATCCGGAAAAAGAGATCCGGGCAGAAATAGCAAAACTATGCAGAACGAATTATGGATATCGGGAGGAAAACGTTATGTCCAGTTTAAGTCTGAAGCACATCGGCAAAAAGTATCCCAACGGTTTCGAGGCAGTCAAGGATTTCAACCTTGAGATCGCCGACAAGGAATTCATCATCTTCGTCGGACCTTCCGGATGCGGAAAATCCACGACCCTTCGTATGGTCGCCGGCCTTGAGGAGATCTCTTCCGGCACACTTGAGATCGACGGCAAAGTCATGAACGACGTTGATCCCAAGGACCGTGATATCGCCATGGTCTTCCAGAACTACGCTCTGTATCCGCATATGACGGTTTATGATAACATGGCATTTGGTCTGAAGCTCCGCAAGGTTCCGAAGGATCAGATCGACAAAGAGGTTCGCGAGGCAGCCAAGATCCTGGATCTGGAGCACCTGCTTGACCGTAAGCCGAAGGCTCTTTCCGGTGGACAGAGACAGCGTGTTGCCATGGGCCGTGCAATCGTCCGTAATCCCCGCGTCTTCCTGATGGATGAGCCGCTGTCCAACCTGGATGCCAAGCTCCGTGTACAGATGAGAACCGAGATCGCCAAGCTGCATGACAGACTGGGCGCAACCATCATCTACGTTACACATGACC
>DFFG01000073.1:0-68695 GCA_002368795.1 Eubacterium sp. UBA3782 | reverse complement strand
GACCAGACCGAGGCTATGACACTGGGTACCCGTATCGTCGTTATGAAGGACGGTATCGTACAGCAGGTCGACACTCCGCAGAACCTGTACAACCTTCCGGACAACCTGTTCGTCGCAGGCTTCATCGGCTCTCCGCAGATGAACTTCCTTGACGCTGTTGTCGAGACCGCAGGCCCGAAGGTATACCTGAACATCGCCGGCCAGAAGTTCCTTCTTCCTGAGGCAAAGGGCAAAGTCCTTGTCGACAAGGGCTATGTCGGCAAGACCGTCGTTGCTGGTATCCGTCCGGAGAACCTGACCGACAACGCTGACTTCATCGCTCAGAATCCTGAGGTCACCTTCGATGCGACCATCAACGTATACGAGCTGCTCGGCGCTGAAGTATTCCTGTACTTCGACTTTGGCGGCACTTCCATGACCGCCCGTGTCGATCCGAGAACGACCGCAAGAACCGGCTCCCATGTCAAATTTGCCATGGATATCGATCAGCTGCACATCTTCGATAAGGAGACCGAGCAGGCTATCGTTCACTAATGAAGCACGGCTTCTACATCTGAAAAAACGATCGGGGATCCCCTTTGTCGGGATCCCCTTTTCTGTGATAAACTATAGCTGACACCATTTACACACACCCCTTCCGGCAGGCCGCGAGCCTGCACAAACAGGAGGTTTCTCATGATATCCACCCGCATCCTCTCCAAAACGCTTCAGGAACTTAGCAGCATCTGCCATACGGATTTTGCTCTTCTGGGAAGAGCCGGTCAGCTTCTGTTTGCCACATCCCCGGAGCTTTCCGTCGATCCGTCCGCGATCGATGCCTTTCTGCAGTCTGCCGCGGATGAGATGACGCTGGCGGATATCTTCGTATACCGGATCAGCGACAGGGACAGGACCGAGTATATTCTTCTCGCCCATGGAGGTGACGCCGGACTGTTTGGCCGCATTGCCTCAAGTGAGATCCATAATCTCATGGAGGCTTCCGGCGAGAAAACGGATCAGAGCCATTTCATCCAGCATCTGCTTCTGGATGATCTGCTCCCGCTGGATATCCGGAACGAAGCGCGCAGGCTGCGGATCCGCGAAGATGTGCCCCGGGTGGTATTTCTGATCGAGACCGATGAGGAAGACAACGAGATGGCGCTGCAGACGCTGCGCGCCCTCATCACCGCTCCCCGCGGCTCAGATTTCATCACGCCCCTGGATATGGCACATATCGCTGTCGTAAAGGAGTTTTCCTCCGGCAGCCTGGCTGCCTCCGCCCTGAAGACGGCCAACACCCTTTCCGACATGCTGAATACAGAAGCCATGATCTCTGTCCGGGTAGCTTACGGCGAACCCGTCAACTCCCTGACCGCTCTGTCTCACTCCTGCAAGGAAGCCCATCTTGCGCTGGAAGTCGGGCGGATCTTCTATCCGGACCGGCGGATCATCTCCTGCGACCGTCTGGGCATCGGCCGCCTGATCTATCAGCTCCCGACAGCCTTGTGCGAACGCTTTCTGCGAGAAACGTTTCCCGACGGTGTCTTCGATGAGCTGACAGAAGAAGACATGGCAACGATCCGGACCTTCTTTGCCAACAGCCTGAACATCTCCGAAACCGCCCGCCAGCTCTTCATCCACCGGAACACCCTGGTCTACCGCCTGGAGAAGCTGGAAAAAGTCACCGGCCTCGACATCCGGAAATTCGACGACGCCATGACCTTCAAGCTGGCCATGATGGTAAGCGAATATCTGCACAGCCAGGCCGGCTGAGCAGAGCCAAAAAAGGAGCTGCCGAACCAAGACACAAGCATGAATATTCTGGAGGGAACATCCGCAGCGCCGGTACTTGGAGGAATCTATAGATTCCGACTTAGTACCGCTGCGCGAGGACCGAGTGAGAGCGTTTCCCGCAAGAATATTCATGCATGTGTGTCTGGTTCGGCAGCTCCTTTTGTTGGCGTATATGTCCAGCAGCACACATCCCAGGAAGCCATTACGCAAACGGCTTCGGCCTTATCAGGCCTGCAGAATGTTTGCTTTAATGTCTTCCGGGGACGTGTGATTCCGGCCTTAAGCCTTGTCCAGCTTCCAGATCTCGTCGTTGTACTGCTGTATGGTACGGTCTGATGAGAAGTAGCCGGCTTTTGCTATGTTGACCAGCTCCTTGCGATACCAGGACGGCCGGTCGTCGAAGTCGCGGAACATCCGCTCCTTTGTCTCTATGTAGTCCCGAAGATCCGGCAGTGTCATGAACCAGTCCTTGGTCACCAGTTCATGGTGCAGACGGCGGAGGCACTCGGGATCGCCGATCTTCAGCATCTCTTCGCTGATCAGGAAATCTGTCAGCTTTTTGATGAGCGGATCGTACTCGTAATACTCAGACGCGGAATAGGTGCCCTTTGCATACAGGTCCACGACCTCTTTCGAAGATTTTCCGAAGATATAGATGTTGTCGTCTCCCACCAGCTCGTGGATCTCAACGTTGGCGCCGTCCTCGGTTCCGATGGTCACCGCACCGTTCAGCATGAACTTCATGTTGCCTGTGCCGGAGGCCTCTTTTGACGCCAGGGAGATCTGCTCGGAGACATCTGCAGCCGGGATCAGCTTTGCCGCTTTCGTCACGTTGTAATTCTCGACCATGACGACCTTCAGGTATGGCTGCAGCTGCGGATCCTGACCGGTAAGGTCCTGCAGGCAGAGGATCAGATGAATGATATCCTTGGCGATCGTATAGGCCGGTGCAGCCTTTGCGCCGAACAGCATCGTGATCGGCCGTCCGGGGAGTCTTCCCTCCCGGATCTCCATCAGCTTGTAGATCGCATACAGAGCGTTCAGCTGCTGTCTCTTGTACTCGTGCAGCCTTTTGACCTGTACGTCAATGATGGAATCCACATTCAGATCCACATTCTGCGTTTCATACAGATATTTCCGGACTCTTCTCTTGTTGTGATGACGGATCACGCCGATCTGGTGAAGGACTTCCTCGTCGTCATAGAAGGCCAGCAGCTTCTCCAGTTCCATGGCATCCTTTCGGAAGCCGCTGCCGATCAGCGTCTCCAGATACGCCGTCAGCTCGGGATTTGCCGCGATCAGCCAGCGCCGGAAGGTGATGCCGTTTGTCTTGTTATTGAATTTCTCCGGATAAAGCGTATAGAAATTGTGCAGTTCGGAGTTCTTCAGGATATCCGTGTGCAGCGCAGCAACACCATTGACGGAAAAACCGTAATGGATGTCCATATACGCCATATGTACACGGCCATTCTGGTCGATGATGTAGGTACTCTCATCTTCGGTCTCACGGCGCACGCGCTCATCCAGGTAACGGATGATCCAGACAAGCTGGGGCACGACCTCCTCGAGATAGTCGATCGGCCATTTCTCCAGAGCCTCTGCCAGGATCGTATGGTTGGTGTACGCGCAGGTCTTGCGAACGATATCCGCTGCCTCGTCGATCTCGATTCCCCGCTGCATCAGAAGCCGGATCAGCTCCGGAATGATCAGGGAGGGATGCGTGTCGTTGATCTGAATGACGGCATAGTCATACAGATGAAGCAGGTCACCGCCCCTTTGCTCTGTCTCCATCAGGATGAGCTGGGCTGCGTTGCTGACCATAAAGTACTGCTGGTAGATACGCAGGATCTGTCCCTGACGGTCACTGTCGTCCGGATACAGAAACAGCGTAAGATTCTTAAAAATATCGTATTTGTCGAAGGTGATCGTTCCCGGATGGACGATATTGTCATCCACAGAGTCCAGATCGAACAGATGCAGCGCGCTGCGGGTGCCGGTCTCATACCCTGGTACGTCGATATCATACATCGTCGAGTGGACCGTAAACCGTCCGAAACGGACATCAAAACCCTCCGGGCGGCGGGTCAGCCAGGAATCCGGACGGATCCAGGGGTTTGGCAGTTCCTTCTGCCGGTTTGCTTCAAACTCCTGGCGAAACAGACCAAGATGATAGTTCAGGCCGATGCCGTCGCCGTTCAGTCCAAGAGTCGCGATAGAATCCAGGAAACAGGCCGCAAGCCGGCCAAGGCCTCCGTTGCCCAGAGAAGGCTCCGGCTCCATTCCTTCAATGTCTGAAATATCCAGCTTGTAATTGTTTAGAATGGCATTGATCTCGTCGTACAGGCCGAGGTTGATCAGATTGTTTGACAGCAGCTTTCCGATCAGGAACTCTGCCGAAATATAGTACAGCTTCTTTTTTCCGCTGATCCGCGGACGGGAAGCCATCTCCTCCTTCGTGATCTGCAGAAGCACATGAAAGATCTGGCTCCTGGTACAATCATTCAGGCTTCGCCCAAAACAAGCGTTGAGCAGGTGGTTGATACGTTCTTCCATTCTGTCATTTTCTCCTTGCCGTTTATCCCCCCACAGCAGAGAAAAACCACTGATGCACATTTCTGTCTTTTCAGACAGACCCCAGGTTTCTATAATACACGATTGTTCAGAAAATGGAACCCTTAATTTCCATCCGGCAGGCGGTCGTAAATAGCGCAGATATTCTGGATCCGCTCACATAACCCGTCTGTGATCTCATCGGGAAGCAGGCGCCATTTCCAGTTTGTTCCCAGTGTGGACGGGAAGTTTACTCTTGCTGCCGTTCCCAGTCCCAGATAATCCTGTACAGGAATAACTGCAAGATCCGCTGTCGAGGCAAGCGCCATCCGGACCAGATCCCAGGAACCGGTAAACGGATGCCCCATGTATTTCTCAAGGAATGTCCTTGCAGCATCGTCTATAGAGTCATACCAGCCGATGACCGTATCGTTGTCGTGCGTACCGGTATAGACGACGCAGTTCTTGTCATAACTGTGCGGCAGGTATTCACAGGATGGGCCGGAATCAAACGCGAATTCCAGTACCTTCATCCCCGGATAGCCGGATGCTTTAACCATCTGGATCACCTCATCGGTCAGATAGCCCAGATCCTCCGCAATAAAGCGGCAGGCTCCCAGTTTCTTTTCGGCCGCTTCAAAAAGCTCCAGACCCGGCCCCTTTTCCCAGTGCCCGTGCCGGGCGTTCTCACTCCCGTAGGGAATGGAGTAATAGGATTCAAATCCGCGGAAATGGTCGATGCGGATCACATCATACAGCTCACGGCAGTACTGCATCCGCCGGATCCACCAGGCATATCCTGTCCTTTTATGGTAAGCCCAGTCATAGAGCGGATTGCCCCAGAGCTGTCCATCCGCCGTAAAGCTGTCCGGGGGACAGCCGGCAACCGCCACAGGGACGTAATCCTTGTCAAACTGGAAAAGCTCAGGATTTGCCCAGGCATCGGAGCTGTCCATCGCCACATAGATCGGAATATCTCCGATGATCTGGATCCCTTTTTCGTTGGCGTAGGTCTTCAGAGCAGACCACTGCTTCCGGAACTCATACTGCATAAAGGAGAAAAAGCCGATCTCACCGGCAAAGTTCTTTCTCTCTCTTTCCAGAACCTCTGGATCTCTTCGCATCTCATCCTTCGGCCATTCATTCCAGCATTTTCCGCCAAAACGACTCTTGAGGACGCGGTAGAGGCAGTAATCCTCCAGCCAGTCCTTGTTCTCTTCCCTAAAACGGATATAATCCTTTGGCAGCTCCTCAAGGCGGATAAAACGCTCAAAAGCTTTCCGCAGGACCCGGAAACGGGTATTGTACACACGCTCATACTCCACATATGCCGGATTTCCCGTGCTGTCCGCCGCCTTGCATTCCTCCTCGGTCAGCAGGCCCTCCTCAGTCAGGGTCTCAAGTGAAATATAATAAGGATTTCCTGCAAAAGTGGAAAAAGACTGGTAAGGTGAATCTCCGTATCCCGTGGGACCTAAGGGAAGGATCTGCCAGTACTTCTGTCCTGCCTTTTCCAGCTGATCGACAAATTCATAAGCCTCCCGTGAAAATCCTCCGATCCCGTATTTTGTGGGAAGGGATGAGATCGGGAGAAGAATTCCTGCTGCTCTCATCGTGTTTCCTCCAAATCTTTTCCGCTGCCTGCTCCGGCAGGCGATCTGCACCGGCAGAAGACCATCGGTGCTGACATGCGCAAAAGCACGTCTTTCCTATACTAGCACAGACATTTTTCCAGCGCAAACGCCCAGCTCGAATTTTTACTGCTTTTTCTGCCGAACTCTTCCATCTTTCATTTTCTTAGGTATAATTTAAGTACAAATTGTATACTTCTTATTAATCTGATAAAACAACACCTGCCATGGCTTTTCCGGCAGGTTATGAGGGAGGTATCTGTATGCGTCTGCTTCTTGCAGAAGATGAAAAATCCTTATCCCGTGCACTGGTGAAGCTGCTGGAGCACGGTAACTTTTCGGTCGATGCCGTCTACGACGGCGAGGAGGCCCTGGAATACCTGGAGGCCGGCAACTATGACGGGCTTATCCTGGACATCATGATGCCCAAAGTTGACGGTCTGACGGTGCTCAAGACAATACGGGCAAAGGGAAACCTGATCCCGGTTCTTCTGCTCACTGCAAAATCGGAGATCGACGACAAAGTCACAGGCCTCGATCTGGGAGCCAATGACTATCTGACAAAGCCCTTTGCGCCGCCGGAGCTGCTTGCCCGCATCCGGGCGATGACCCGCACACAGACAGCACAGGCTACATCTTCCCTCACCATCGGGAACATAACCCTGGATACCTCCTCCTATGAGCTCTCTTCTCCCACCGGAAGCTTCCGTCTGGCCAACAAGGAGTTTCAGATGATGGAGATGCTGATGCGCAATCCCAAGCAGCTGATCTCCACCGAGCGCTTCATGGAGAAGATCTGGGGTTACGACAGCGAAGCAGAGATCAATGTCGTCTGGGTCTATATCTCCTATCTGCGGAAAAAGCTGACCGCACTTCACGCCGACATTGCCATCAAGGCTACAAGAAATGCCGGTTATTCACTGGAGGTCACCGGGAAATGATCAGCCGACTTCGGAAAAGATTTATTGCCGTTGCCATGCTTTCGGTTTTTATTGTTCTGTTTGTCATAATGGGTGCCATCAATCTGCTGAATTACCGCAACGTGGTCAGCAGCGCAGACACTGTTCTTCAGATCCTGAAGGAAAATGGCGGAAGCTTTCATTCTTTCCACATGGAAGATGGCGCTAATCTCCCCCCTGATTCCATGCTCCCGCCAGGCAATGAGGACTCTGATGGGACAGATGGTGGTCCTCCGGCCTTCCCGGAAGGAAAAATGCCTGTCGAGCCCGGCCCCTGGAATAGTTTCTCCTCATCACAGGAAGATGGAGACGGTGCACGCAAAGATTTTTCCTCCATGCTGCACAACGGGCCCCAGCGGAACCTCTCCGCCGAAACCCCCTTTGAATCCAGATACTTTACGGTCGTCTACGATACGGATGGAACCGTCGCCTCCTGCGAAACGGATTATATCGCGGCAGTAGATAGCGAAAGCGCTCTGGCCTATGCAGAAAGCGTCCTGTCCTCTTCCGCCTCCTCCGGCTTTACGGATGTCTACCGGTATCTGAAATACACAAACGATGACGGCCAGACGGTCATCCTCTTTCTGGACTGTCAGAAAAGCCTCGGCAACTTCTACACATTCCTCTATACCAGCATTCTGATCTCCCTGATCGGCTTTGCCGCCGTCTTCCTTATGGTCTTCATCGTTTCCTACCGCATCGTCAAGCCGGTACAGGAAAGCTATGACAAACAGCGGCAATTTATCACCGATGCCGGCCACGAGCTGAAAACACCGCTGACGATCATCGATGCAGATGTATCGGTCCTGGAGCTGGATATCGGGGAAAATGAATGGCTGGACGACGTAAAAGCCCAGACCAGCCGGCTGGCCGGACTGACCAATGACCTGATCTATCTGTCCCGGATGGACGAAGGAAACAGCCGGCTGCAGATGATCGACTTCCCGCTCTCTGATCTCGCAGCGGATACGGTACAATCCTTCCGCTCCCGCGCCCAGATGGAAGAAAAAACCTTCACCAGCACGATCGAGCCGATGATCAGCTACGAAGGAGATGAAAAATCCATCCAGAAGCTCATCACCATCCTGCTGGACAATGCCTTGAAATACTCGAACGAAAAAGGCACCGTCGACTTCCGCCTGAAGAAAAAAGGCAAAGGTGTCGAGATGACCGTCTGGAATACGGTAACCTCAATCGATCCGGACACCATCTCCCACATGTTCGACCGCTTCTACCGGGCAGACCAGTCCAGAAACTCCAGCAAAGGCGGATACGGCATCGGCCTGTCCATCGCCAGCGCAGTAGCTGCCGCACACAAGGGCAGGATCAACGCATCCACCTCCGACGGAAAATCCCTGACGATCACGGTGACGCTGCCCTGAAAGAATAGATCATAAAAAAGTCATCATTTCAGAAGTAAACTACACAACAATCACTTGCACGAAATCGAAATCACGCAGGTAAATAAAGAGCCCCTCCCGGGAAGACATTAAAGCGAACATTCTGCAGGCCCAAAGGGCCGAAGCCGTTCGCGTAATGCCTTCCCCGGAGGGGCTCGGCTCACCTATATGACATTAAAGGAACCAATCTGTACACCCAAAAGGCCAAAGCCGTTCGCGTAATGCCTTCCCCGGAGGGGCTCTTTTTCAAGTCGCCTTTTCTTTACTTACGGTAGAGACGATAGACAGTTTCTGAGTGATAGGTTTCTCCGGCTTTCAGCAGGGGGCTTGCGAAGGCCGGCTCATTGATGCTGTTGGGATAGTACTGGGTCTCCAGGGCGAAGCCGGTCCGGCGGGTGTAGTCTGCGCCGCCTTTGCCTTTTTTCTCATCCTGGAAGTTTCCGGCGTAGAACTGTATGCCGGGCAGGTCTGTGGAGACCTGCAGGGCGAGTCCGCTCTGGGGGCTCCATGCCTCTGCTGCCTTGTGCAGAGGTGCACGGTCGGCCGACAGGGCGAAGTTGTGATCGTAGCCGCCGGTGAGCTGAAGCTGCGGATCGTCGGCATCGATGTCCTGTCCGATCCGGCGGGGTGTCCGGAAGTCGAAAACGGTTCCTTCGACGGCCTGAAGCTCTCCTGTGGGGATCGCTCCGGGCAGTACCGGTGTGATGCTGTCTGCAAGTATCTGCATCTCATGATCGAGGATCGATCCTGCACCATGCCCATTCAGATTGAAATATACGTGATTGGTCAGATTGCAGACCGTATCCTTGTCCGCTTTTGCCTCATAGCAGATATGCAGCTCACCTGTCTCTGTCAGGGTGTAGGTCACCTGTATATCCATGTTTCCGGGATATCCCTGGTCACCATCTGGAGAATGCAGAGTGAAGCAGATCGACCGTCCTTCTGCATCCGGTCCTTCTGTCTTCCAGATCCGGCTGCCATAGATCGCGTTTCCGCTGTGCAGATTGTTTTCGTTCTCATTCTTATCCAGCTGATACCGGATGCCATTGATCGTGAATGCAGCATCCTTGATGCGGTTGGAATTTCTTCCTACGATCTCCCCATAGAAGGATGAGCTCTCCTCGTAGCCTGCGGCACTATCAAAACCCAGCACGATATCGGTCGCATTGTTCTCCTCACGGATGATGAAAGAGACCCAGATGGCTCCGAAATCTGTAAATGATGCCTCATAGTTTCCTGCCTTTAGCGTATACAGTTTTGCTTCTCCGGCCGAGGTCCGTCCAAAGGCTCTGCAGCATTCTTTTTCCATTTTTTTGTATCATCCAATCCTCAATGATGGTGATCGGACTTTCCTTTCTCCCGGTGTTTTCCCGGGTTATTCCACGTTTTTTTCAGCGATACCGCACATATATATGCAGCTTTCTGGATCTGTTCCCTTTTAAAAGGTTCTGCCAGAAATAAGCCCTGCGGTTTCCCTGGTCTGATTTCTGAATTAAAAGGGCCTGCCAGGAATAGGCCGTGCAGTTTCCCTGGTCTGTTTTCTGGATTTCTGTTTTATTCGTACAGATTCTGGGCGATCATTTCCTGGCTGACTGTACTGGCATCATACCAGTAATAATCCACAGCCACATCCTCCAGCTCACTCTTGTTTGCCGCGGCTGTAAGCGCACAGACGGCATAGTAGCCGGTCTGCACAGGCGACCGGGTCACAGCGCCAAGTAGTCTGCCGTCCTTTACTGCTTCGAGCACTGCGCTGCCCGAGTCAAAGCCGATCCCGACGATATCGCCGGAGGGCGGATCTGTGCCCAGCCTGTTCTGCCCGCTGTCTGCTTCCAGCAGTCCCTCAGCTGCTGTCTGGCTGGCGGCAAACACGCCGACCAGATCTTCTTTGGCCAGTATTCCATCTGCGGCTGCCCGGCAGCCTTCCTTGTCCGCAGATTCCGCCACGACCGTTTCAATGATCAGTGCGCAGTCCCCGGAATCAGCCCCGTCCGCAGATTCGGTAAAGTAAGGATCTCCTTCGATCGCCACAGTCCGTCCGCTGTCGTGCACGCGGCGGATCAGCCGGTTGATAAAACCCAATGTCCTCAGCCGTATCGTAGCAGAAGCATCGGGACAGACGATACCCACCCGGACCATTTTGTCATTCCGGGTCATGGTGCTCTGCAGATACAGGAACAGGTTCTCGGCCGCTGCAGCACCTGCCGCACCGTTATCAACAGAGATCGTGCAGGCAACCGCTTCATCGGAAGAGCCGGCCGGCGCATCCAGCATAACGACCGGTATCTCCTTTTGCCGGCAGACTGCCAGCACAGAAGAGATCGCTGCCGGATCGTCATAGGCCAGTGCGATCGCCGGAGGGGTCTTTTCTATCTCCTCGCTCAGCCGCATAACAAGGCCTTCGATATCTGCCGCGTTTTCCGTGCCTGTAACCTCTATGGCTACCCCCATCTCACCGCATGCCTGATCCATGCCGGTCTTTGCCTTCTCCCAGAAGGCGGAAGGATACCCGGCCAGGATGACCGGGAAATGGTACTGCCCGGCTGCTGTCAGAGACTCAAACTGCTTGCTGCCGTCTACCGCTTCCTCCGCCCCGGTCTCGATCTCCTCGTCAGGCTCCTCCACAGGAGGTTCTGTCGGTACCGCTTCGCTCTGGGCACTGGAAGCTGCGGAAGCAGAAACAGATAGCTCATCTTCCGATTGGGATACGGCAGCTGTTTCTGTGCTTTCTGCTGCTGCAACAGGCTGCAGATCTGTGGCTGGCTCCTCCTTTGCGGAACCACATGCCGTGAGCAATGCTGCCATCATCATTCCTGCTGCAAACGCTGCAATTCTACGCTTCATTGTTTTTCCTTCCCTGCCGGATATGCTGCCAATGGCTGCACCTATCCGGCCACATGCAAAGTTCTGTTTACGATCCGCACTTTTTACTTTGCCTGCGGATCGTTTCCCTCTTTGCTCCTTTACAGTCATACTCATCCATACTATACCAGTTTTTTTCGGGTTCGTAAATGTCCGGCGGAGGATGGCCTCCTTCCGGGATCCGCGCATGAAAAAGAGCTGCCGCTCCGTTTTCCCCGTGCGGCAGCTCTCTGCTTTATGTTCTATCTGACCTGAAAATAGTATTCATGCTCCTCGGGTGGAATGTTCTCCCGGCAGATCTCACTGATCCGGATAAAGCGGCCGTTCTCCACCTCCCGGATAACGGAATCGATCTGCATCCGTGTCCCCTGAAGCTCCATCGTTACGGTCCCGTCCCATTCATTGCGGACCCAGCCGGTCACCCCCAGCGCCTCTGCTGCCATTCTGGCATGCCAGCGAAAACCTACGCCCTGCACATCGCCGTGAAAGACAAGCCGCTGCCGGATAACTGTGCCTGCCATGCCGTTCAGCCCAGTGTGCTGATCTGGTGGCGAAGCAGATCGATCTCGCACTGAAGGGCCTCACCGGATTTGGTAAGCTGCAGGATCTCCCTGCATACGGAGACAAGTCCTTCGTCTTCTGTGGACAGGAAGCCCTTGGCAAATGCATCCGGAAGCATGAACTTCTTCTCGCCTGTTCCAAAATCTACAGAGAACTGTCTGCCGCTCTGGGCAGACACATGTCCGCTGCCATACCGCTTATGGCTGACTGCCGCACCGGCAATATCCGGGTACGCGATCTCCGCCAGTCTGTCGGCCATTGTCTTCTGTTTTCTCTCCAGCTCTGCGAGTTCTCTCTCCAGCCTTACCTTTGCCTGCTCCTCTTCCTCACTGGCCAGGGCAGCTTTGCTCTTTCTGCCGCGCTCGTTCTCATACAGATCGTAATTCTGCGCACAGTAAATGATGTCAAAAACAAGAATGTGGTTGTCCCCGTCGATCTCTGTCACCGAGCTGTCGTCCGTCTCATCTGCTTCCTCTGACAGCGCGTCACCGACCATCTGCAGCAGATCGGTCTGCTGATTCAGCTCATTGAGGACCTCGTCGCACATCCGGTAATAAGCCGCCAGATCGAGACGGTCGCCGCTGAAGATCTCGTCTGTCACATCGAGATACTCACAGAAAGCCTTGACCTCTGCCTCCTTGTAGATGTAGTTGTCATCCGGATCTGCAAAAGCCAGATACAGAATCGCCGCGCTGATCTCCTGATGATACTTCCACTTGTCGGGTGCGGTCTCCTTCAGGATGCCGTTGATCCGGCCGACAAAATCCTCGGCCTTTTTCTGGCGGAGCGCATAGTCCGATCCGTCGGGTGTAAAGAGCTCCCGGAAGGCATCCCTGACCTCCTCCATGGTATCGGTCCCCTGCCGGCACAGGAAAGCAATGCCGTTGACCGGCTGATAGGCAGCCTCGCCTACCATTCCCTCTGCTTCCTCCAGTGCGGTTTTGAACATTTCTCCGAAGTTTGCCGAATCAAGATCCCAGAACTTCTGGAACCGGCTCACAGCACTCCACTTCGCTGTCTCTCTGCGCTCGCTGTTAATGACGTTCTCGTATTTCTCCGCATAATGTTCAAAGATTTTCTGAAGACGTTCTGTATCCATAGAGGCCTCCCGTAGAATCCACAATTATCGTAGTGGCAAATTACGCCAATAATTAATTGTATATTATATTGCGCAAATCCTACTGTCAAGGGTATATACGATGCCCGAAAACAGGAGGCCTGCCGCATGCGGTAAACGGCTCTTTTCCTGCACTTTAAGATAGCGCTTATGGCCCGCCCGCTGAACAGAAATTGCATAGGGGAGCTGCTTTTATTTTGCAGAAAGCAGAAGGTTTTTCCAGGTAAGTGTTTTTCCAGGTGAGTGTATTTTCAAAGATGAAAAAGGCTGTCTCACCGGCCCTTTGGACCGGGTGAAACAGCCTGTCATGTCAGATCTTATATACGCGATATCTATGTACTGCCGCTATCTGGAACATTGGTACCCCAGGCCGCAAAAGCATGCGCTGTCCGATGGATGTCTTACAGTTCTTCTGCACTGTCGGTGATCCTGCCGCAGGATACCTCCAGATTGCCATTGCGCATCCGTATCTCGTCCATAAATTTCTTCAGCCCGGTATCCTTTTTCAGTGAGGTCACATACTGCAGCTTGTAGATACTGCCCATCTCTGCCGTTCTGACCTGTATCAGTTCCGTGCGGGTGGTATATTTCTCAAACAGGTCATCAAATACCCCTTCATAGTCCAGGTTCTCCGGTACGGCGATCTTCAGGGTACGTTCTTCATTCCTGCCGGCAACAGCAAGGCTCATGACCAGACAGATCAGCATCAGGATGACCGTGATCAGGACGGCGATCGTCAGGTAGCCCATGCCTGTGGCAAGGCCTGCCGCCATCGCCAGAAAGATACTGGTGATCTCCTGTCCCTTTCCTGCTGCGGAACGGAACCGCACCAGGCTGAAGGCTCCCGCTGTGGCCACGCCGGCTCCGATATTGCCATTGACCATCATAATCACCACCTGGACGATGGCCGGAAGCATGACAAGTGTGATGGCAAAGCTGCCGGAGCAGCGGTTCGTTCTGGAATAGATAAAAGCGATAAACAGGCCCAACAGGACCGAGCAGGCCGTAGCCTCTAAAAATGTCGTGCCGGTGACTGTCCCGTTCGCGATGATCGATGTAAACATACTGTTAAGCATAAGCTGCTTCCCTCCTCTTTTGTACAGAATACGCTGGCTGATATTTTCGGATGCGCCGGTCGGTCTCTTCCCGCCTCAGCATCGTATATGCTTTGCCGTATTTGGAAAATGTCGAGGGAAAAATGTGCAGCTCACTGAAGATCCTGGCTAGCTCCAGGGAGAGCGCCCCTGCGATCTTGACCTCCATCAGGTGCTGTCCGGGCAGAAGGATCTGCCTCCCATAGGCCCCCTCCTCCAGATCAAGATCATTTTCTCTCCAGCGGATGTTGGTATCAAAGGTGATCCGAAGTCCCGGATCCTGAATACCCTTCAGTGCGATCCGGTCATAGGAAATGACCATTGCCGGCTTCAGGTCTTCATAAAGCTGCAGGAAGTAGGCGATCTCTCCGGTGATCTGAGAGGGTTCTGCCTCAAGCCTGTGCCCGGCCATACAGCTCGCTGCATGCCGGTAGCCCAGGCTGATCCGTCTCTTGTATACGATGCCCTGGTATTTTTTCTTGATCTCCAGGAATGCCGGGGATTCATCCCCAGGGACACCGTAGGTCCGAAGGCGGAGCTTTTCTTTGTACACCGGCTTGTCCAGAGATTCTCTGATCAGGCTGTAATCCGGTGTGTCATAGTAAATATTCAGGATGGTCGTCTGTCCGTACTCGTCGATTTCGGCGATTCCGGCAAGCCGCTCCATAAGTGCTTCATACTGCTCCTCGGAGAGCAGATATTTCTTTTCTACTCGTTTGAAATTTGACTGAAACTGCGTCATCACTTGTTCTCCCCAATGGTACTGATCTCAGGTCTGCGTCCGGATCAGTTCCTGTCCGCTCCTGATGATGCCATCTTAAATGGGGAAACTTAAGTGAACTTTAAGTAAAAATAATATTTTTATTTTTTTTTCTAAAACCGCATGGCTGCGTCCATTTTCATCTTTTTCAGGTTTTTTCCAGCTTCATCAGCTCCGCTGAAAACTGGAGGTGCAGACAGGTGAGAGGATCATCCAGATCTGCCTTTGTCAGCTTTTCGATCCGGTCGATCCTGGCCAGCAGGCTCGTCCGGTGGATCTGAAGCTGTGCTGCCGTATGCGTGATGCTCTGCTTTTTCTCCAGAAAGATGATCAGCGTCTCCAGAAGATGGGTCCCGTTTGCTGCATCGTAGGTCTGCAGCTGCGAGATCGCCGGGTGATACAGCTGTCCCGGCGCCAGATCTCTGGTGCACTGTTCCAGGATATAGGGCATAACATAGGAAGAAAACGGATAATACCAGAGAGTATTGTCCAGCCTGCCGCCAAGGACGAGCGCGTTGTCAGCCTCCAGATAATACCGCCGCAGCAGCCGGAAATTATGAAAGACATTGCTGATGCCGGCCTTGCACAGGGTCTCCCGCAGAAAATAGGGCAGCTTGGTCTGATATTCTCCGGTCGACGCAGAGACATCCGTTACATTACGGATACAGACAAACTCATCGCCCATGTCGATCACCTGGCTGTCCCGGAAAAGCTTCCGGATCTGCGCCGGATAGTAGGCCGGTCCCACCTTTCTGCCGCCCGTCCAGGGCAAAAAGCGAAACAGGATCACCTGGAAATTCTGCTCACCCTCCCACTTGCAGGCGGACAGAATATGCCGGATCTCGGTCTCCCGCACCGCCGTATTTCCGATCAGCCGCGTCACGACATCGCCAAACTCCTTCCGTGCACTGGAATCGATCCGCTCCACAAGGTATTCTTCATAGACATCTCGCATACTGTCACCCAGACTCTGAACGAGAAACAGAATGCCATAATGCTGCCGGTGATCCGGGGCAGAGGCGATCAGACGTGCAGAATAGACTTCTCCGGAAATAAAGTTGTAGCAATAGGACCAGTCGTCATGCATCCCGTAATAACAGAAGGCACCCTGCCGGCCGGCTGCCTGGCGAAAATCTTCATCTGCAATCAGATCGTTCACGAGAGTCAGGGATACTCCCTGCTCCTGGTCAAGCCAGTCATTGTACTCCGTAAACCGGGCAGACCTGCCAAGGATCTGCATGGATTCCGTGGAAATGCAGCTGCCGATCTTCCACTTTTCCTCCATATAAGACAGTACGTCATCCAGACTATCCCTGCGGCAGAGCATCGCCTGCAGGCCGATCTTCCACTCATAATAGCGCCGCACTGCATTCTGAAAAACCGCAGAAAGATCATTTACCGAAAGCTGGGGAGACACACATACCAGATAGGCGCCGGAGGACTGTATCACATCCTCCGACAGCCAGCCCGAGCACATGACAAGCCGATGATTCCAGAGCTCCGGCTCTTCCAGATACTTGGCGCTGTTCAGGATGTAACATATCCCCGGAAGCGGCAGACCGCCCTCCCAAATACGGTATTCCTGCACAGGAATCGACGCATCCGTCAAAATATTCGTGCGAAATGTAGTACTCTCAGACAGTATATACAGGAGAATTCCGAAATCAAAGCCCATTTTACGCCTCCTTTTATATCCTACATTTTATACTATACCGCAAATTTCATCAATATTCTCAGCCCTTGTTTCTGCTATGAAATTCGGTTTTTTCGGCATTTTTTGTTCTCTATGCACAAATTATTTTTTTCATCTTTTTTATTTTTGTAATTTTTGACCATTTCATTTAGGAATACGCTATTTTGTCGCACAGTTCATGGAAAAATACAGCTTTTTATCGAATTTACATGGGTAGAATCCTCCTATATTATGATTTTAGGTACACTTGCGGTGTGTTAGCATCATCGAAATACCAGTAATGCCAACCATTCATTTACCAATAAGGAGAAAAGTTATGTTAACTGCTAGAGAAAACCTGGAAGCCGTCATCAATCATGGCACACCGGACCGTTTTTCAAACCAGTATGAAGGAATCAAGCTTCTGTTCCACCCCTTCATGATGTTCAGCAGCCCGCTTCTGCAGAAGGGCCAGCCGGATGTCGTTAATGCCTGGGGCATTACCAACAGCTTCCCGGAGAACGTTCCGGGCGCATTCCCTGTTCACACTCCCGACAAGATCGTTATCAAGGACATCGAGCACTGGCAGGATTATGTACATGCTCCGTCTCTGGATTTCACAGATGAGCAGTGGGCCATCTGCAAGGGCATGTATGACGCTGTCGACGGAACAAAGGCCCTGAAGGCTGCTTTCGTCGCGCCGGGCCTGTTTGAGCAGTGCCACCACCTCGGCGAGATCACCCGTACCCTGGAGAACCTGGTCGAGTATCCGGACGAGATGGAAGATCTGATCAAATATCTGACCGAGTTCGAGCTGAAGATGGCTGAGGGCATCTGCGAACATCTTCATCCCGATGCAATCTTCCATCATGATGACTGGGGCGGCCAGAACAGCACGTTTATGAGTGTTGGAATGTTTGAGGACTTCTATGTAGAGCCCTACAAGCAGATCTACGGCTACTATAAGGATCATGGCGTCAAGTACATCTTCCACCATTCTGACAGCTATGCCGCTACCTTCGTTCCGGATATGATCGAGATGGGCATCGATGTATGGCAGGGCTGCTTCTCCACCAACAACCTGCCCGAGCTGATCGCAAAATACGGCGACAAGATCTCCTTCATGGGCGGCATCGAGAACATGCTGGTTGACTATGATGGATGGACCGAAGAGAACTGCCGCAAGGTTTGCCGTGAGACAATGGATACCATCGGCATGAAGTCCTTCATTCCGTGTATCGCACAGGGCGGTCCCGGATCCGTATTCCCGGGCGTCTACAAGAGCATGTGGGATGAGATCGACAAGTACAACACCGAGAAGTTCGGCTGGACGCAGGAACAGCTGGATGACGCTCGTCTTCCGATCGACATCATGTTCTAATATCTGCGTATGCAGGAATCACCTGCAGAGCAAAAAGGAGCAGCTCCTCCGGATCATCCGGAAGGAGTTGCTCCTTTTTTGGCAGCTGTGAAAAAAGCCGCCGCATCAAAACGCGAGCATGCAAAAATGTTTCTGAAGGGAACATCCGCAGCGCCGGTACTTGGAGGAATGGAACATTACGACTTAGTACCGCTGCGCGAGGACCGAGCGAGAGCGTTTCCCGGAAGAAACATTCATGCATGCCGCGATTGATGCGGCGGCTTTTTCCTTTTTACAGGTCTATTTCCGTTTTTTCTTCTGCCATTTAATTTCCTGCCTCGGTGGAGAGGAGGATCCGGTCATTGTTGAAGGCTTCGCCGGTGTCCTCGGCAAATTTCTTCAGCAGATCTGCGACGGTCAGCTGCTCTCTCTGCTCGTCGGCTGCGTCAAATACGATCCGTCCGTCGTTCATCATCAGCGTACGGTTGCCAAGCGCCAGGGCCTGGTTCATATTGTGAGTGACCATCAGGCAGGTGATCTGCCGCTCACGCACGACCCGCTCGGTCAGCTGCAGCACCTTTTCTGCCGTCGCCGGATCCAGAGCCGCCGTGTGCTCATCCAGAAGCAGGAGCCGGGGCGTCACGACCGTAGCCATCAGCAAGGTCAGTGCCTGTCTCTGTCCGCCGGACAGCAGGCCGACCGGATTTTCCATCCGATCCTCCAGTCCCATATCCAGCTGGGCCAGCTGCTCCCGGAAAAACTCCCGGTCTTTTTTTGTGGTCCGGCTGAAGATTCCTTTTTTCTTTCCATGCGCCCGCAGGTAGGCAACCATAAGATTTTCTTCGATCGTCATGTGCGGAGCCGTGCCCATCAGCGGATCCTGGAAAAGTCTGCCAATGTACTCACTTCTTCTATGCTCCGGAACAAAGGTGATGTCTTCACCATCCAGGCGGATCGAGCCTTCATCCACATAAAAGCTTCCTGCAATGGCATTGAACAGGGTGGATTTTCCTGCACCGTTTGATCCCACGATGGTGGCAAAATCTCCATCCTTCATTGTGAGGGAGAGGCCGCTGAGCGCTTTTTTCTCGTTGACGGTCCCGGGATGAAAGGTCTTGGATACCCCATTAATTTCCAGCATATCCGTTCCCCCTTCCCTCTTCTGCGTTTCTGTTTCGAATGATGGCCCCCTTCTTCAGCCGGAACTCGATCATACGCTTTGCCTCCGGTGCTGCGATGGCGATCGCAACGATGATGGCGGAGACCAGCTTAAATGCCTCGGTCGGCACATTCAGACGGAGAGCTATGGAAATGATAAACCGGTACAGGCAGGAGCCCAGGACTACGCCTGCGATCCGCACCGCCATCCTCCCCTTCCCGGTGAGCGTCTCTCCGATCACCAGGGATGCCAGGGCGATGGTGACCATGCCTGTTCCCAGATTGATGTCACAGGTCTTGTTGTACTGCCCGATCAGTGCCCCGGCAAGGCCTGTCAGCGAGTTTGACAGGCAGAGGCCGATGGTGACCATCCAGGCCGGATTGATGGAGGATGCCCTTACCATGGCGATGCAGTCGCCGGTCGCTCGGATCGAAAGTCCGAGCCTGGTCTTTAAAAACCAGTTGATCAGCAGACATACACACAGCAGGATCACGGCCAGCAGGATCAGAGCGCTCCAATCCTTCCACCAGGCAGCCTCGGAAAGGTCCTTGACCAGGGAAAACACCGTCGGTGTTCCGAAAATCGATACATTGGAGGAGAATCCCATGACAGCAAGATTGATCGTGTACAGCCCCGTATTCACGATAATGCCTGCGAGGATGCTCTGCACACCAAAGCGGGTCTGCAGCACGGCAGTCACAAAACCCGAGCATACACCGGCAAGCATGGCACAGAAGATCCCCAGGAGCGGATGTCCGGTGATGGTGATCATCGCACTTACCGCGCACCCAAGGGTATAGCAGCCGTCCGTAGACAGGTCGCAGATATTCAGAATACTGAAACTGATGAACAGGGACATGGCGACCAGAGAGTAGACCAGGCCTACCTCCAGCGCCGTCCGAATGATTCCAGCCGTCAAAAACATGTCGGGATTTCCTCCAATCGGTCAGCGTTTACTCTTCAAATTCCTGGCTCGTTGTGGTCAGGACGATCTCTGTTACATAAGGCTCAAAAGCTGCCTCTACCTCGTCCAGATTGTAGCCGATCGCGCTGCAGGTATCGATGTTGATCGTTGCGATGCCGTTCTCGAAGGTCTTGACCGACGTAACAGCCGGATCTGCTCCACCCAGGATCTCTGCCGCAAGGAGGCCGGTCTCTCTTCCCAGCTGGGCGTAATCCACGCCGAAGCCGCAGAAGCCGCCGTTCAGGGCAAAGGAGTCAGCGCCTGCATAGTGGGGGATCCCCGCCTCGGCCAGCTTCTCGTAGATCGCCAGCTCAGCGTTCTGGATCGTATTGTCGGTGGGGGTAAATACTGCGTCTACCTTCTCCGCGATGAGCGCATCCACTGCCTGGGATACCTCGTCAGTCGTTGTTCCGGTCTTGGAAACGATGCGGATATTCTTTTCCTCGAGGTATTTCTCAGCCTCAGCAATCGGCACCTTGGATGCATCCTCGCTGTTGGAGTACAGCAGACCGACACAGTCGATATCCGGATCTGCAGCAAACATCAGATCAAGCAGAGCCTGGGTGTTCAGATAATCCGATGTTCCGGTAATATTGGCGCCGGGCGCTTCCATGCTCTCTACAAGAGCGGCAGAAACCGGATCCGATACGGCAGAGAACACGATCGGGATGGGATGATCCTCGCAGGCAGCCTGTGCGATCTGCGCGGCGGGAGTAGCGATCGGGATGATCACATCCACCTCATCGGAGATCAGCTGGGCAACGATCTGGTTGATGACCGATCCGTCTCCCTGGCCGTCAAAGGTATAGTCTGCATAATTGTAGGTGACCGTGTCACTGTTCAGCTCATCCAGCGCCTTCATGATGTTGGACTCGATCTGGTTCAGGGACGGATGGTCCATGAACTTCACGATGCCCACCTTGTACTCGACAGCCTCGCCTTCTGCCGCACTGGCAGAAGCAGCCTCCTCGGCAGCCGGCTCTGCAGCGGTGCTTTCTGCTGCAGCCTCCGATGCAGAGGCAGATCCGGCATCTGCCGGAGCAGCTCCCCCGCAGCCCGCAAGGCCCAGTGTCATGGCACCTGCAAGAAGTGCCGCAAGAATTTTCTTTTTCATTGTTACTTCCTCCTGATATTGCTTTATGAGAACTCCCGGAAGGGAGATTTCTCCGAAGATGAGGCGCCTTTCCGGCTCTGCCCTGTCCGCATTAGGCAAACGATCCGCATTATTCCCTGGCGCCGCAGACTTTGACTTTGTGTCATAGAAACCGGAAATGGCTGCCGGACTTGTTTATTCTTCCGCCATTTTTTGAATGCTCTCCCAGAGCAGTTTCCGAAAAGCAGGTGCCGTGCGCGCGGAATTCTCCTTAACCTCGTCATGGGAAAGGGCCTGACCCGAAATACCTGCTGCCATGTTGGTGATGCAGGAGATCCCACAGATGGCAAAGCCCGCGTGCCGTCCTGCAATTGCCTCGACAGCGGTACTCATACCGACCGCATCCGCCCCAAGCATGGCTGCCATGCGGATCTCTGCCGGTGATTCATAATTGGGGCCGGTAAACTGAATGTACACGCCTTCCCGAAGTCCGATCCCGCATTCGGCGGCTGCATCCTTAATCAGCTCCTGCAGCTGCCTGGTATAGATCCCTGTCATATCCGGAAAACGTGTGCCGAGGCTCTCCGGATTCGGCCCGATCAGCGGAGACGGAACAAAGGAGGATATCTGGTCGGTGATCAGCATCAGATCGCCAGGCACGAACGATTTGTTCAATCCTCCTGCCGCGTTGGTCAGGAAAAGGATCTCTGCTCCCATCCTCCGCATCAGACGTATCGGAAGCACGACGTCCTCCATCGTATATCCCTCATAATAATGGACACGTCCCTTCATCACGACCACCGGGACATCCCCGGCGTAACCGAAGATAAATCTGCCGTCGTGTCCGGAAACGGTAGAGACCGGGAAATGTGGAATATCCCCATAGGGGATCTCGCTGATCTTCCGGATCTCATCTGCAAAGGCACCAAGGCCGGAGCCCAGCACCAGCGCGATCCGCGGCTTAAACGGGATCCGGTCTGCCACAGCCTGCATGCAAAGCTCCAGGCGCTTCTCTGTATCGGTCATCCTATCTGCCTCCCAATCTGTATCTGCATCCTCCATATCCCTGCCGCAGCGCGGCCAGGATCTGCCGGTCACTTTGTGATCTTTTTGATGTACAGGATCAGTCCGACGATCGCAACGATTGCCGCTGCGACCGACACAAAGCCCGTCACGGCTCCCGGAAACAGGATCATCAGAAGCTCAACCAGCCCAAGTGCCAGACAGAACACGGCACAGCCTCGCTGATACTTCCGGATCTGTTCCTTATCCAGTCCTTTTTTCCAGTTGCCGTTCGCCTGAAAAGCGTCCAGAACGCCTTCTCCTTTTTCCATAAAAAAAACGACTGCCAGTATGAACAGCGCCGCTGCCAGTATCATATCCAGTTCTCTGGTAAACATTCTGCTTCCTCCGCTCCTGCAACGACCATCAATCTTCGCTCTGGCCGTCCGGTATCTCCATATTATCTTCGCTCAGCTCGCAGACCATGATCCTTGCGTTCTCGGTCGGCCCGCTGTAATAGTTTTTCCGAAGTCCCACCTGGCAAAATCCGGCCTTTTCATAGAGGGCTGCTGCCGGTGCATTGCTCTCCCGGACCTCCAGGAAAAGCCGCCGCACGCCAAGATTCCAGGCGGCCTTCTGCATCTCCCTGACCAGGGCATAGCCTATCCCCCGATGCCGCAGAGTCTCGTCAACGGCGACATTCGTCACATCGCCCTCGTCCGGCACCGCGATCATGCCGCAGTAGCCCAGGATCCTGCCTGCCTCCTCGGCAACCAGGAACGCCGCATCCTCCTTCTGCAGATACTCCAGAAAACTGGCGGCATCCCAGGGCCGGGAAAAATTCGCCTGCTCGATCACTTCCACCTGAGGAACATCCGCTTCCTTCATCCTCCGGATGATCATTTACGCCTGCTCCTCCTTTTTTGCTGCGGCCATTTTCTGCCGCTCTGCCCGCTCGCGCTCTGCCTGGGACAGACGGAGATATTCCGGAACATGCGCTTCTGCAGAAACGGTCCGCCCCTCCTCATAATAGCGTGCTGCCGTTATGGCAACCGCCGCTGCCCGCTGACGGTTCAGATGCGCAGGTGCCTCGCTCCAGGAAACGTGCAGACACTCCTTCAGGATCTCCCGGCAGACCGGAACACCATCGCCAAGAACCGTGACAGGCTCGCCATAGCTGTCAAGGATACTGCAGAGCTCGGCCGCATCACAGGGCCACTGCTCCCTTACCGTAACCAGCGCATGATCTGTGAACCGGAAGATGCCGGTATAGACCTGTGAACGTCTGGCATCCATCATCGGGACGATCAGCCCGGGGACATCATAAAGGTTTGCCGCAAGTGCCTCCACCGTCGGCACTGCGATCAGCGGGCGGTCCAGCGCCAGGCCAAGCCCCTTCGCCGTGGCCGAACCGATCCTCAGCCCGGTAAAGGAACCGGGGCCGGCAGCAACGGCAATCGCATCAATGTCTGCCAGATCCAGACCGGTCATCCGTACCAGATCATCCAGCATCGGCAGCAGGGTCTGGGAATGTGTCTTTTTATCATTTGTCGTAAACTCGGCAAGAATCTTCTGCCCGTCGGCCACAGCCACCGAAGCAGTCATGCCGGAACTGTCAATTGCCAGGATCTTCAATGGTTATCCTCCGATAGTCAAATCCTTTTTCCGGATCCTTTTCAATGGTGATCCGTACCGCGCTGTCCGGGATCAGCTCCCGGATCTGATCCGCCCACTCTACAAGACAGACACCGTCGCCGAAGAAATAATCCTCGTATCCGATCTCCTCCATCTCCTCGGGCTCCTCAATGCGGTACACATCAAAATGATAAAGGGGGATCCTTCCCTCTCTGTATTCCTGCACAATGGTAAAGGTCGGACTGTTCACCGCCTCCCGGATATCCAGGCCCTCGGCCAGTCCCTGGGCAAATACCGTCTTGCCGGTCCCCAGGTCTCCGTTCAGCGTAACGATCATGCCGGGCCTTGCGCCTTCGCCTAGCTCCCGGGCAAGACGGCGTGTCTCCTCCGGGCTGAAGCTGTCAAATACCATGCGTATCCTCTCTCCATTTGCCTTCGTTTTGTGGGGTTTTATTTTATCACAATTTCCTATATAATAGTAGCACAACAAGTCACAAAAGGAGATTCTGTTATGGCTAACCCTATTGTAACAATTACCATGTCAAACGGCGACGTGATGAAGGCTGAGCTTTATCCCGAGATCGCTCCAAATACTGTAAATAATTTTATTGCCCTTGCACAGAGCGGCTTCTATGACGGTCTCACCTTCCACCGTATCATCAGCGGCTTCATGATCCAGGGCGGCGACCCGGTCGGCAACGGCACCGGCGGCCCCGGCTATTCCATCCGCGGCGAGTTTGATGCCAATGGTTTTAAAAATCCTCTTTCCCACACTCCCGGCGTGCTCTCCATGGCCCGCGCCCAGCATCCGGATTCCGCCGGCAGCCAGTTCTTTATCATGCACAAGGCTTCTCCTTATCTGGACGGCCAGTATGCTGCCTTTGGCAAACTCATCGAAGGACTTGATGTCGTCGACAAGATCGCTTCAGTTCGTACGGACTTTATGGACCGCCCGCGTGAGCCCCAGGTCATTTCGTCCATGACCGTGGAGACCTTCGGCGTCTCCTATCCGGATCCTGAAAAAGTCTGACCGGCATCCGCCTGTCAGCCAAGTATGATCTTTCCGTCAGCCTCGCCATAATAGGTGAGGCTGATTTTTTCTACAGAAGTCCGGGCCGCGGTCGCCTCCATGATCTCCGCCTCAAGGCGCCCCTGCTCCTCTGCAGGCAGAACGATCTCCATGGTGACCTTTTCCCCGTAATCGGCAGAAAGCGTGGGGATCTGCCGCTGCGCCAGCATATACTGCAGTCTGCCGATATCGGTGTAATCAGTGACGATCCGGAGATGTGCGCCCCAGATCTTCTGGGTCAGGATGCTGTTTTCCACCGCGTCTCTGGCCGCTGCCGTATACGCCCTTACCAGTCCTCCCGTCCCCAGAAGGACGCCGCCAAAGTACCGGGTCACAATGATCAGTGCATTCGTGATTCCTTCTCCGGTCAGCACATCCAGGATCGGCCGTCCCGCAGTTCCGGAGGGCTCTCCGTCATCCGATGCGCGCATCCGGCTGCTGTTCTCCCCGAGGACATAGGCAAAGCAGTTGTGCCGGGCATCCCAGTACTTCTTTTTCGCCGCCTCCACTTCCGCGAGGGCTTCCTCTTCCGACAGAACCGGGATCACCCTTCCCAGGAAGACGGATTTTTTCTCTTCGTATCGTCCTTCTCCGCCACGGTACACCGTGCGGAAGCTGCTTTTTTTCTTCTCTTCACTCATGATCTTCTCCTTGTTTTGCGCGCTCCTCTGCCTGTGCAGCCTGTATGCCTCTCATGCTCCTCCCATCGTACCATAAATGGGACTTTATTTCATTTACTGTTTTTGGTATAATACAAAGATGCTTACAAAGTGGATGTTTCTGACTTTCAGCAGGAAGCCCTGATCCTCCAGGCCGAAACGGCCGGAAACGGGGCTGCAGCAAAGGGCATCTGCCCTTCATGGAGGTTTCTATATGATCAATCTTGGCAGATCAGGCGTGCGCAGAGAGAGAGAATCTCTTCATGCCACCTCACCAAAAGTCGGCAATAAGATCGGCGTATCCGCCCTGCGGATCGTGCTTTTTGCCGTAATCGCCCTGGCCGTGACCGGCATGTTTTTTGCCCTCGGCGCATATGAGGGCGTGATCAACAATGCGCCATCGATATCCGACGCCAACATCATGCCCCTGGGCTACGCTTCCTTTGTCTATGACAAAGATGGGACACAGATCCAGAAGCTGAACTCGGTCGAGGGCAACCGTATCTCCGTGGGCATCGACGAGATCCCTCTGGATATGCAGCATGCGATCGTCGCGATCGAGGATTCTCGTTTCTATGAGCACAACGGTGTCGATCCCCATGGTATGATCCGTGCGATCATGGTCATGGTTCAGTCGGGCTTCTCATCCACTGAGGGTGCGAGTACGATCACCCAGCAGCTGCTGAAGAACAACGTATTTACCGGATGGCTCAACGAATCCCGCCTGCGGCAGATCACCCGAAAGCTGCAGGAGCAGTATCTGGCCGTACAGCTGGAAAAATCCCTGCGCGAGGCCGGACAGGATCCCAAGGCCGTCATTCTGGAAAACTACCTGAATACCGTTAACTTTGGTTCCGGTGCCTACGGCGTGCAGACAGCTGCCCAGACCTACTTTGGCAAAGATGCCTCTGAGCTGACCCTTTCTGAATGCGCGGTCCTGGCGGCGATCCCCCAGAACCCCAGTCAGTATAATCCGTTTATCTATCCGGAAGAAAATGAGTATCGTATGCATACGGTCCTCGATTACATGCTGAGTCAGGGATACATTACCAGCGAAGAGCATGACGCAGCCATGAAGGATGCCGTCTACGACCGGATCATGGCAAACGAGGAATCCGGTGCCTCCCAGATCACCATCTACTCCTACTTTGTGGATGAGCTGATCGAACAGGTCAAGCTGGATTTGATGGCGCAGAAGGGCTATACCGAGGCCGAAGCCAATACGGCGATCTACAACGGCGGACTGAAGATCTACTCCACCGAAAACCAGCGGATCCAGAAGATCATGGAGGAGGAATTTGCCGATCCTTCCAATTACCCGGAAGACACCATCTACAGTCTCGACTGGGCACTCAGCGTCACCAGAGCAGACGGCTCCGTACAGAACTACAGTGTGGAGATGCTGATGACCTGGTACCGTGAAAATGTAGAGCCTGCTCTTGGCCAGTATTTCATGACCAAGGAGGATGCCGACAAAGCCATCGCCGCCTACAAGGAGGCCATGCTGACCGACAAAGATGAGATCATTGCCGAGCGTACCGACTACATCGCACAGCCCCAGGCATGTATGACCATCATCGATCAGTCCAACGGTCATGTGGTAGGCATCATCGGCGGCCGCGGCGAGAAGACCGGCAGCCTGACCCTGAACCGGGCCGTGAACTCCTTCCGTCAGCCGGGCAATGCCCTTGAGATCCTCTCGACCTACGGACCGGCCCTTGAAAATGGTCTGGTCACGCTGGCCACCACGGAGAGTGAGGACGATTCCACCACCTCCGATGATACCGACTTCTATCAGGCCTCTGCCGCCGGTTTCGGTGATGTTACGGTGCGCGAAGCAATTGCAAACACAAACGAGCTTGCAGCGATCAAGGTTCTTTCCGCGGTAACACCGCAGACGGCCTTCCAGTATCTGACAAATCTTGGCATTACCTCTCTTGTCGAGGATTCCCGCTACGATCTGTCGCCGATCCTTGCCACCGGAAACACGACCAACGGCGTCAGCAACCTGGAATTCACCGCTGCCTATGCCGCGATCGCAAACAACGGCACCTACAATAAGCCGATCTTCTATACAAAGGTTACCGACCGGCAGGGCAATGTGATCCTGGACAATACCCAGACAGGAAAACAGGTATTCCGTCCGTCCACCTGCTATCTCCTTATCGATGCGATGGAGGATATCATGACGGTCGGAAACGGCGTTCCCTATCAGATCTACGGCGGCACACAGGCTGTCGGCGACCAGGGCACGACCAAAGCCATGACCGACGTGCAGTTTATCGGCTTCACACCGTACTACACGGCCGGCATCTGGACCGGCTACGACACCAACCTCGAGCTGAAGGATACGGAGCAGCAGTACAGCAGCCTGCTCTGGAGCCGCGTCATGAACCGGATCCACGAAGGACTTGAGGCAAAGACCTTTGAGCGCCCGGCCAATATCCAGGAGGTCACGGTATGCCGCGAGAGCGGCCTGATCGCCGGTGTAGGCTGCCAGACAGTCACAGATATCTTTGATTCCTCGACCGCGCCCACCAAGGTCTGTACCGAGCATATGCCGATCGTTACACCTACACCGCGGCCTGTCTATACGACACCGACGCCTGCGCCGCAGTCAGCGGAGGATGTCGGCGGATCGAATGTCATCTCCGATATTCTGAACGGCATCAACGATCTGCTCGGCGGCGACACAGCGACAACAACACCGCCAACCGACGATACCAACTCCACGCTGCCAGGAAATCCGGGCGCACCGGCCGGCGGCTGAGACAGCAACTGATCATACCGGCTCAAAACTGGTACAAAAAGGGGCTGTCGCACTAAGTAAATAGCGTACATAAATATTCTGAAGGGAACATCCGCAGTGCTGGCACTTGGAGGAATCTTCTGATTCCGACTTAGTGCCACTGCACTTTGAACCGAGCGAGAGCGCTTCCCGAAAGAATATTTATGAACGGATTACTTAGTGCGGCAGCCCCTTTATATATGCGCTGCAGGTTTTGTGAGCGGATCCTCTGCCGTCTCAGCTTTTTTCTTTGCGCTTTTTGGCCAGATTCTCCTGTACTCTCTTGTACAGCTCCTGGGCTGCGTTGTAGCCCATCTTTTTCTGTCTGTGGTTGACCGCAGCCGTCTCGACGATGACGGCCAGGTTTCTGCCCGGACGGATCGGAAGAGAATGGCATACGACCTTGTTGCCGAGGAACTCTGTATATTCCTCCTCCAGACCAAGCCGGTCATAGACCTTATCCTTGTCCCACTCCTCCAGCTTGATGACCAGATCGATGGAATGGGTGTTTTCGACACTCTCCACACCGAACAGCATACGGACATCGATAATACCAATACCGCGCAGCTCGATGAAGTGCCTGGTGATATCCGGTGAGCTGCCCACCAGCGTGACATCGCTGACCTTGCTGATCTCGACCACATCATCCGTGATCAGACGGTGTCCGCGTTTGACCAGCTCAAGCGCTGCCTCACTTTTTCCAATGCCGCTCTCTCCCATGATCAGAACACCTTCGCCATAGACGTCCACCAGAACGCCGTGAATGGAGATCGTCGGGGCAAGCTGCACGTTCATCCATCGGATGATCTCAGCGGTAAAGGAGGACGTATCCTTGTCTGTCACAAAGGTCGGCACATTGTACCGTCTGCCGATGTTGATCAGGTCCTGGCTCGGCTCCATGGATGTGGTAAAGATGACACAGGGCACGCCCTTGGAAACAAATGCCTCGTAGGCGGCTTCCCTCTCCTCCTGGCTCATCTTCATCAGGTAAGAGTGCTCAACAAAACCGATGATCTGCACGCGCTCGGACACAAAATGCTCGAAATATCCGGTCAGCTGCAGGGCCGGCCTGTTGATCTCGGGGACCCGCACCTTGTTGAGATCCAGATCGACGTCCGGCGTGAGATTTCTCAGATTCATCTCCCGCTCAAGCGTCTCCAGTGTAATATACTTTGATGCCATATCTGCTCCTCCGATCCGGAAGTATCTGCCGCTGCCCTTTTCTGCAGCTTAGGATTCCTCCGTTTTTGTATTTTCGCTGTCTTTGGTTTTATGAAAAAAATCATAGACACTTCTGGCTGCCCGCTCATTCATGGACGGCAGGGTAGCAAGCTCGTCGATCCCGGCGTTCCGGATCTCCTCGATTCCCGGGAAGTGCTTCATCAGCTCCCTCCGCCGGCTCTCTCCGATGTTCGGGATATCGTCCAGGATCGAATGGACCTGCTCCTTGCTTCTGAGCAGGCGATGGTACTCGATGGCGAACCGGTGGGTCTCATCCTGGATCCTGGTGATCAGCTTAAAGCCCTCGGAATCGCGCTCAATGGGGATCTCCTCCTGATTGAAATACAGGCCCCTGGTCCTGTGGCGGTCATCCTTTACCATGCCGGCGACCGGCACATTCAATCCCAGCTTGTCCAACACCTGCAGGGCGATGTTCACCTGCCCCTTTCCGCCGTCCATCAGCAGCAGATCCGGGAGTTTTTCAAAGCCGCCTGCCGCTTCCAGTGCTTTGGTAAAGCGGCGTGTCAGCACCTCTTCCATGGAAGCGTAATCGTTGGGTCCCTGCACCGACTTGATGCGGAACTTCCGGTAATCGCTCTTCTTTGGCTTTCCGCCCTCGTAGACGACCATGGAACCGACCGACTGGTATCCGCTGATGTTGGAGATATCGTAGGATTCGATCCGCTCCGGCGGATCGATGGACAGCCAGGTGCCGATCTCACGGATCGCGCCGACCGTCTTGTTCAATTCCTTTTTGATGCGGTCTTTATCCTGATTCAGCAGGATCTCGGCGTTGCGCTTTGCCAGCTTGACCAGCTTGTCCTTGTCTCCCTTTTGGGGCACCAGGATGTGCACCCGCATCCCTTTCTTTTCCGTCAGCCATTTTTCCAGGATCTCCGGCTCCATGACCGCATCTGACAGCATAAGCTCATGGGGAATAAAGGGGGTCCCGGAATAAAACTGCTGGATAAAGCTCTGCATGATCTCGCCCCGGGTCTCTCCGGGAACGGTCTTCAGATAGAAATGATCCCGGCCGATCAGCTTGCCGTCACGGACGAAGAAGATCTGGACGATAGCGTCCTCCCCTTCCTCAGCCACTGCCAGGACATCGGTATCCTTGCCGCTGCCGCTGGACATCTTCTGCCGTTCACTGACCTTCTCCACGCTGTGGAGCAGATCACGCAGGGCGGCAGCCTCCTCAAACCGCAGCTCCTCCGCGGCAGTCTGCATGGATGCCTTCAGCTCCTTCTGCACGTCGTCTGTCCGGCCTTCCAGAAAATTCCTTGCACGATCTATCGAAGAACGGTACTCCTCCTGGCTGATCCAGCCCTGGCAGGGGGCCTTGCACTGGTGGATGTGATAATACAGGCACGGCCGTTCCTTTCCCTGGTCCTCCGGCAGCTTCCTGCTGCAGGACCGGAGGTGATACAGCTTGCGCACCAGGTCGATCGTCTCCTTTGCGGCTGTAGCATCCGGATAAGGCCCGAAATACTGGGATCTGTCCTTTGTCAACTGATGCGCATACAGCACCCTGGGATACGCCTCCTGTACCGTGACCCGGATGAAGGGATAGGCCTTGTCATCCATCAGCATGGTGTTGTACTTCGGCCGGTATTCCTTGATCAGATTGCATTCCAGCACCAGAGCTTCTACCTCTGTATCCGTCACGATGTACTCGAACCGGGACACCTGAGGGATCATCGTGTAGATCTTCAGCCGTTTTTTCCGGCTTTTCTGAAAATACTGGCGCACCCGGTTTTTCAGATTCACTGCCTTGCCGACATAGAGGATCTCATCCATCTGCCCATGCATCAGATAGACCCCCGGTCTGTCGGGAAGTTTTTTCAGTTCTTCATCAAAATCAAATGCCATGGCTCTCCTGCTTTATTTTCTGTCTTCGTTCTGCACCCAGCTGATCCATTCCTCCAGAGAACGGGATTTCTCATCCTGCGCGCCTTCCTCCGGCGCATTTTCCCCGGAAGCATCCGCTGCGGCGTTCTCTGACAAGGCTGTCTGTCCGGACAATGCAGCCGCTGCATCATCGGCAGCTGCGACCTCAGCCGTATCGGTATGGACAGCGGCATCGTTGCCTTCATTGCAGATGTCACTCTCCGCTGACAGATCTGCCTGCGCCTCACCGGAGCTGTCTGCCTGTGCCTGCTGTTCCTCGCTGCCGGCTGCCTCTTTCGCAGTCTCCGGCTCTGCAGGCACTGCAGACGGTTCTGCAGGCATTGCAGCCGGCTGTGCTGCTCCGTCAGGGGTACCTTCTTCCTTCTCTTCTGTCCAAACCGGAACGCCTTCTGTCCGCTCCTTCTGGACGGTGTGGAAGATCTGCATGAATTCCTTGCCTGTGATGGTCTCCTGAATGATCAGGTAGCCGGCCAGACGGTCAAGGGCATCCCGGTTGGCGGAAAGCAGTTCCTTTGCCTTCTCGTAGGCTTCCCGGAGCATTTTCATGACCTCGCGGTCGATCTCTGCGGCCGTCTCATCGCCACAGTTCAGATATGCCTTTCCGCCCAGGTACTGATCCTGGGTCTCGGCAAGACCGATCAGACCAAATTTATCCGACATGCCATACTGGGTAATCATTGCCCGGCAAAGCTTGGTGGCCCGCTCGATGTCATTGGAAGCACCGGTCGTCACATCACCAAACACAAGCTCTTCTGCCGCACGTCCGCCCAGAAGGCCGACGATCATCGCCTCCAGCTCCTTCCGGGAGTTGAGGTATTTCTCCTCCTCCGGAACCTGCATCACGTACCCCAGAGCTCCCATTGTCCGCGGGACGATGGTGATCTTCTGGACCGGCTCCGCATCCTTCTGCAGTGCGCTGACCAGCGCATGACCGACCTCGTGATAGGAAACGATCTTTCTTTCCTCCTGGCTGAGGATCCTGTCCTTCTTCTCCTTGCCCACCAGAACGACCTCGACCGATTCCAGCAGATCCTGCTGGGATACCGCGCGGCGTCCCTTCTTGACAGCAAGGATAGCGGCCTCATTTACCATATTGGCAAGATCCGAGCCTACGGCTCCGGACGTCGCCAGAGCAATGGCCTCGAAATCAACGGTCTCGTCCAGATGGACCTTTCGGGCATGAACCTTCAGAATATCAATGCGGCCCTTGAGATCCGGCCGGTCGACGATGACCCTGCGGTCAAAACGGCCGGGACGCAGCAGCGCCGGGTCCAGGACCTCCGGGCGGTTTGTCGCGCCGATGATCAGCAGTCCCTTGGAGCTGTCAAAGCCATCCATCTCGGCCAGGAGCTGATTGAGCGTCTGCTCCCTCTCATCATTGCCGCCATAGCGGGAATCACGGGTCTTGCCGATCGCGTCGATCTCGTCGATGAAGATAATGCAGGGTGCATTCTTTTTCGCCTCTTCAAACAGATCCCGCACACGGGAGGCGCCTACGCCCACGAACATTTCGACAAATTCCGATCCGGAAAGAGAGAAAAACGGAACATGCGCCTCACCGGCCACCGCCCTGGCCAGCAGGGTCTTTCCCGTGCCAGGAGGGCCCACCAGCAGCGCGCCCTTTGGCAGCTTGGCGCCGATCTCCGTATACTTTCCCGGATTGTGGAGGAAATCCACCACCTCCTGGAGAGACTCCTTTGCCTCCTCCTCGCCGGCAACATCCGCAAAAGTCACGCCGGTATCAGCCTGCACATAGCTTCTGGCCTTGCTCTTGCCGACGCCCATGATGCCGCCGCCGCGATTCATGTAGCGCATGATGATATTCAGACCGACCAGCATGATGACCAGCGGGAGGGCGATGCTCACGATCGCCGAAATGATCTCCGCGATCAGGCTGGTAGAATTCTTCTTATACTCAATGCCGGAGTTTCGAAGCAGCTCATTCAGTCCGTTTTCGTCACCCACAAGATTGACGGTATAGGTCGTTTCCTTCGAGGAGGAAGAGCTGCCGGAGGGATAGACCGTCAGGACATTGTCGGTAAGCTCGACCTTCTCGATCTGCTTTTTCTCGACCATCTGAACAAACCGGTCATAGGAGATCTCCGAAGAAGAGCTCCTGCCGCTCAGGTTGTTAAACAGCCCAAAGAGCATCATGCTGATCAGCAGGCAGATGACCACCGCCAGCGCATTCTGCCGGTTTTTGTTGTCCCCCTCATTGTTGTTCTGCTTATTGTTGTTCTGTGTCATTAAACCTTTTTACCTTTCTTTGCCTGCACCTTTGTGCAGCAGATGAACGTCATCCGGATAAACATCTGCAAATGCCTCCTCCGCAGCCTCCGTCAGACCGGAAAACTCGCTGTTTTCTCCAATCTCTGCTGCCGTGACAAATGCAGTCTGCCGGATATCCCTTGCGATCTTTGCCGCAAGAGATCCCTCATTCATCGTGCCCAGCCCCAAAAGGTAGGAGCTGTAGGTGCGGTCATTCCGGCAGAGATCGATATACAGCCGGACCAGATTGTAAAACTCCTCGTAGAGGACTGTCCTTCCGGTACTTCCGAATGTCTCTGCCAGATCCATTTTCCAGTCGGAGCGGATCGAGGCCTTTTCTCTTGCCGTCCGCCGTGCCGCGAACAGCCCCCGGGTGTTGTTGCCCAGATACAGCATGCTCATCCATCCGCGGACAAAATGGTCCACCTCCGTGCCGGACTGCAGACCATAGCGCGCCTCAAAAAGCTGTCTGCGCAGATCGTTTTCCGGCGACAGTCCTTCCTCCAGGATCGCCTGGTCCAGGATCGCCTTCCTCTTTTTTCGGTCCAACTCACGCATATAGCTGACTACCCAAGCTTTTCGTTCCATTGTCTCATCTCCATTCTGATATCAGCAGCAGCAATAACAGCCATACGGATTGCAGCAGCAGTTGCAGAGCATCAGCATCGTGCAGCAGCCCGTCGTACCGCCGCTGCAGGGCATGCCCTCATAGCCGTAGCCTCTTCCCTGCTCTCCATACCATGTGCTGCCGCCGGACAGCTGTGCCTTCAGCCGGGCGTACTCAAAATTGCCCGGTTCCATGGCAGCTGCCGTCTCGGCATCGCTGCGGGCCTCCACGTTATTGCCCAGTCCTGCATTTGCAATAGCATGCAGATAATACCATACCGCTGCGCGGGAACTGATGTTGTTCAGCACATGCAGCGCCTCGGCATAATGTCTGGCATTGATATAATTTGCCGCAGCCTGCATCTCGGGATCGTCAAAACCAGAGCCCGCATGCTGCTGGCTGCCGCCATAGCCATATCCATAGCCGCCGTAGCTGCCGTAACCGGAGCCGGCGCTGCCATAGCCGCCCGCCGATCCGGAAGGGATCTTTCCCTCTCTCTCGTCCATGATCTGCTGATACGCCTGCTGGACGATCTTGAACATCTCCTCCGCCTGTTCCTTATGCGGATTGTTGATGTTGGCATCCGGGTGATATTTCCGGCTCAGCTGCCTGTATGCTTTTTTCACTTCTTCATCCGAGGCATCCCTCTGGATCCCCAGAATCTTATATGGATCCTGCATCCCTTATTTCTCATCCTTCTTGTTCTGCTTGATCCGGTATCTGACCCAGATTCCAGAATACATGATGTTCCTGAGAATGTCCACTTCACGGATGATCGGCAGACGCTCGAAGCCTCTCGCCGCTTCTGCCGCCATCATCGTCAGGATCTCCAGGACCCTGGCTTCATAATCCTTCTTTGAAGAGATATAGAGAAAAGGATTATAGCTCCCCTTCTCGCGGTCCTTCTCCAGATCATCGTAGGCATCCATCAGATAGATAAATTTTCCTATGTAAAAGCCGATCCGGCGCAGGTCGGCAGACCAGACATCCTCCTGCATGCAGAAGACCTCAGCCATCAGCTCTCCGGTCAGCCCGGCGGCAAGGTCAATGGATCTTGCCCTCCGTTTTTCTGCCTGGTGGAGCTTCTCCAGATAGCTTGTGATGGCCTTGACCTGACGGGGATATTTTTCCGCCGTCTTCCGGTAGCTTTTCTCCAGCGCCTTTGCCTCCGCCAGACGGGCTGCGTTGCGGTCATCGATCCAGTCATCCAGCAGATTGTGATAGATCAGAAGCAGATTCATATCCGCCGCATAGGCCGTCCAGGCATTGCGGATGACCCGCTCCTTTCTGCCAGGATGCAGCATACACCGGACCTCCTGCTGCTCCGTACTGCCCTCGTATAACCCGGTCAGGAGGATCGCAAGGAATGTCATGTCATAGGTAAGGGTCAATCTGGACAGCTCGCCGCAGGTATCCTTCAGGTCCCGGCAGACGCCGCAGTAGAAGGCGCGGTAACGGTCAAAGTCTTTTCCCTTCAGTTCATCTCTGTCGATCGTAATATAGCCGAACATATAACCACCTTCCCTTTCTGACAAGGCGCTCAGGTATCTCGGATAAACTCATTTCCGCATTTGGGACAGCGGATCGCGATATGCCCTTTCCCGCTGGGCACGCGCACCATCTGGTTGCATTTCGGGCAGCGGAAATACCGGTGATCCCGGTCTGTAACCTTCCGTTTTCCCCCGCGGAAAAGATCCAGCACCTTCATCCGCAGACGCAGATACCGGGAATTCTCGGCTCTTCTCGCCCCATGGTTTCTGGAGAGCATGCGAAAAAGCGCATACACCACGATCAGCGTGACAAGCATGGAAAGCAGAGGGCTGCCGACAAAGATGTTCACGATGATCACGCCAAGGGCCAGATACATCAGAAACTGCTCCAGATCATCTGCGCCGTATCTCCCCTGCATAAAGGTCCGTATCCAATTCCGAAACTTATCCATTCACTGTCCTCCGGTAAGATTTTTGATTCGTCAGAAACACAGATGTTTCTGATACAGCCAGGGCTCAAATATTCGTTTCTGCCGCTTAAGGGCAGAAAAGCCCACTGTTTTACTTTATCTCTTTTACATGGATAATGCAAACAGCATCTCATTAATTTTTTGTAAAGCCACTGCCCGCCAGCAGGATGTGCTCTCTGGTTGACAAGGCTGTGCCTTCTGTTTATTCTGTAGAAGAATAGGAGGAACAGATCTCTATGAAAAACAACAAGCTCCGCAGGATCCTTGCCTGGATCGGCATTATCCTGCTTCTTGGCATGTATGCCTCTGTTCTGGTGTTTGCCCTGATGGACAGCCCGCTTGCCCGCGGTCTTCTGATGGGCTCTATCTTCTGCACCATCGCTGTGCCCGTCGTCCTCTACGGCATCCTGCTGGCCGCGAAGGTTCTTTCCGGCTCGAGGGCACAGAAGGACACGGAGGATGCCTCTGATCCGAAGTCTGCGGACGAGACAGATGGTGAGGGGCCGCAATAACCTGCGGCATGCACTGTATATGGCTTAAAAAAGGCTGTCACGCATGCACTGTACATGACTTGAAAAAGGCTGTCACATTAAGCAATTCGTACATACATATTCTTACGGGAAGCGCTCTCGCTCGGTCCTCACGCAGCGGTTCTACGTCGGAATCTTAAATAGATTCCTCCAAGAACCGGCTGAGGTCTGTTCCCTCCAGAATATGTATGTACGATTTTTTGCTTAATGCGACAGCCTTTTTACTACGTTGAACGAAATGTAGATGCCGGAATTGGATGCTGCGCTTAGAGGGCCGCCGTGGATGAGAATAGTCCGCTGTCCAGCTGCAGGATCGCGTCTGTCCGGATCTGCATGCCGTCTTCAAAGACCAGTGTTCCTTCGATCCTGTCGATGCGGTGCAGTACGCCGCTGTACTGGCTGACGCTTCCGCCTGTCTTGTATGCATCCGGCACGAAGTATACGACGGACAGGGGGATGCCGCCTCCGCCAAGGTTTTTCTCAAGGAGAAGGAGCTTCTGATCCAGGTACATCCGGCTTTCCTCATCCAGCTCCTGTTTTTCACCGGTCAGCCTGCCGGTCTCTTCAATGGCTTCCTCGTATCCCTTCAGTGCGGCAAAGGGAGAAAACTGCGCCGCCCGGTCATGAAGGGACATATGCGGGCGGGTCTTTGACTGATGATGCGGAAGGCCGATGATATCATCGTATCGTCCCGTTTTTTCGTATGTATGCTCACTCATGCCCTGTGGCCTCCGATCTGGCTGTTTCGTTCCGCCTGGGTCGCACCTTCCTCCAGGTCGGTGCCCTTCAGCACTGCATTTTTTCCAAAACGCCGGCGGATATCCAGCATGGCCTGCTGAAGTTTTTTCTCCTTTTCCTGCCTGGTCTTTTCTTCCTCCTGCTTCTTTTCCAGCGCCGCATAGTCCGTGAACAGATCCATCTGCACGTAGCTGGTCTGCTCTTTGGCCGCGCGGTCTGCCTCCATTACCCTGCCGGCTGTCAGGAACATCCGTCTGACCAGCAGACTGCCATCTATGATCCGGTCGTAAAGATTTAGTGAAGCCTCGGTGATCAGCCGTGCGGATGCGGTCTGCTCCGCAAGGCTGGCTGTTCCGTGCGCATGCTTTGGGACGGCACGCCCGTAGAAATCCTTTGTGATCTGCCCTTTATACGCCTTCTTTCGTCCGGGCTCCTGCAGATTCGAGATGTCATATCCCACGGTGAGAACGATCTGATCGGTTACCAGACTGTTTTCCATCAGCTCCAGCGCCAGTTTTTCCGCCATCTCCCGCACCACGATGCGTGCCTTCTCGGCCTCATACGGACAGGGCAGGACCTGACCGGAGCCTTTGCTGGAGTTTTCCGGCCGATAAGCCTTGATATCCGTCATGCCGACGGGCTCCCAGCCCCAGGCATGATCGATCAAAAGCTCCGCATTGATGCCAAACAGACGGTAGAGCAGATCCTCGTTTAGAAAGTCGCCCGGACCGCCCAGCGAACACCTGGCGATGTCCCCCATGGTGTACATGCCGGCACTCTCCAGCTTCCTGGCATAACCCTTGCCGACCCTCCAGAAATCGGTCAACGGCCGGTGATTCCACAGCTGCTGCCGATAGCTCATCTCATCCAGCTCGGCGATCCTGACGCCGTTGCTGTCAGCCGGGATCCGCTTGGCCATGACGTCCATGGCGATCTTTGCCAGATACAGATTCGGTCCGATGCCTGCTGTGGCCGTGATTCCCGTCTCTCCCAGCACATCCAGAATGATCCGCATGGCCAGCTCGCGGGGAGACAGGCCAAAGGCCCCAAGATAGTCGGTCACGTCCATGAATACCTCATCGATGGAGTACACGTGAATATCCTCTGGTGCGATGTACTTCAGGTAGATGCTGTAGATCCGTGTGCTGTAATCCATATAGAGCGCCATTCTGGGCGGCGCCGCGATATAGCTCACCGCAAGGGACGGATCCGCCTTCAGCTCGTCATCCCTCCAGGATTCCCCGGTCAGACACTTTGCAGGGCTTTTCCGCCTGCGCTCTTCGTTTACTTCCCGCACTCTCTGCACGACCTCAAACAGTCTGGCTCTTCCGGATATTCCCCATGCCTTCAATGAAGGAGTCACCGACAGACAGATCGTTTTCTCTGTACGGGAGGCATCCGCGACCACCAGATTGGTCGTCAGCGGATCCAGTCCCCGCTCCCTGCACTCCACCGATCCGTAAAAGGATTTCAGGTCGATGGCAATATAGACTCTCTGCCCTGTCTGTGTCATTGGCTTTCTCTCATCTCCTGCTGTTCATGATTGAATAAAATATGCCCGTCCAAAATCGGGTATCGTTCATTTCTCTTGTGAATACCGCATGACGAAAGTCACAAGAATGCGTCCGCTGTGTTTTGCTCTTCCGCGATCCTGTCAGTATTTCAACACGAAGCGGACGCCCCATGCGCCGATCTTGTAGATCGGATGCTCCAGACGCTTCTTTACGTTGTCCAGCTCCTTCCGGATCGGAAGGCCCTGGGGACAGTGCTGCTCACACTTGCCGCATTTCACGCACAAAGACGCATTTGTGCGCGTCCCCCGCAGTGTTGTGCACATAAAGTACTCCTTGAAGCCCACTGCATAGCCATCGGTGTAGCTGTGATTATACGCGGAAAAGCATCCCGGGATATCCACGCCCTTCGGGCATGGCTGGCAGTAGCCGCAGCCGGTACAGCCAACCTTGATGGCTGCATTGATCTTCTCCAGGACCCGGTCATATACCGCCAGCTGATCCTCTTTCAGATGGCCTGGCTCGGCCTCGCCGGCGATCCTTGTGTTCTCCTCGACCTGCGCTGTATCGTTCATGCCGGAGAGCACCACATTTACCTCCTCGTGGTTCCAGATCCAGCGAAGGCCCCATTCCGCAGGGCTCCATCCCTCCGGCCTGTCTGAAAACTCCCTCTTCGCGGCTGCCGGAAGCTGATTGACCAGCCGTCCGCCCCGCAGCGGCTCCATGATCACCACCGGGATCCCCTTCTCATGGGCATACCGCAGTCCTTCGATGCCCGCCTGGGCATGCTCATCCATGTAGTTGAACTGGATCTGGCAGAAATCCCAGTCATAGGCATCCAGCAATGCCTTGAATTTCACCGTTCCGCCGTGAAACGAGAAGCCGATATTACGGATCTGACCAGACGCCTTTTTCTCTGCGATCCATTCCTTAAGGCCCAGCCCGCAGAGCCGCTGCCAGCTGTCCGGATCGTTCAGCATATGCATCAGATAATAATCCACACGGTCTGTCTGCAGCCGCTCCAGCTCTTCCTGAAAATATCGCTCCGCATCTCCGGGCTTCTTAATATAATACTGGGGCAGCTTTGTCGCGATATTGATCTTGTCGCGGCAGCCGTACTTTTTCAGGAAAGTTCCAAGGCAGACCTCACTGCCGGAATACAGGTAGGCGGTATCAAAATAGTTTACGCCCCGTTCCACGGCGAGTGCCATCTCCCGCTCCGCTTTTTCCTGGTCGATGGCGGTTCCTTTTCTCGTAAACCGCATGCACCCAAAGCCAAGGACCGACAGCCTGTCCCCGTTTTTCTGGTTCACTCTATACTGCATACAACGAATAACTCCCTTCTATCATCCGGCCCCGGCATCTTGCCCGCCAGGGGATCTTTTTGCAGATCGCAAGAATCGTTTTTCATTTACATGCCGCCAACGGATCGCACCGCCCATAAAACGCCTTCGATTCTTCGCCGCAATCATGAATTTATTTTACTCTACTTCCCACTTATGGTAAAATACTAAAATACATTTTTGTCAACGACCATAAATATTTTCTTCAGGAGGATCTATGGGCAGGATTTTTAAATTTGATTCCGATGTGGATACGGACCAGATCATCGCATCCCAGTATCTGCTTTATCCCTCGATCGGCGAAATGGCGCCGCACACCTTCGAATCCCTCGATGATACCTTTGCTGCTTCCGTAAAGCCGGGCGACTTTGTCGTCGCCGCGGAAAACTTCGGCTGCGGCTCCTCCCGCGAGCAGGCGCCCAGCGTGCTGAAGGCACTCGGCGTAAAGGCTGTCCTGGCCAACAGCTTTGCCCGCATTTTTTACCGCAATGCCATCAACATCGGCCTTCCGGTCATCGTCTGCAAGGATCTGCACGATCACGTCAGCGCCGGTGATGAGCTGGAGCTCTCCATGACAGAGGGCGTCGCCCGTGTCAACGGCACCGCCTATGCCTGTACAAAGCTCCCGGCCAATCTGCAGGAGATCCTGGATCAGGGCGGCCTGATCGCATCTCTGGATAAGGAGGATTAAATCATGGGCATGACGATAGCTGAAAAGATCATCGCTCTTGCAGCCGGCACAGACGCTGTCCGTGCAGGCGATATCCACACGGTCGCTCTGGACCGTCTGATGAGCAACGACGGCACGACCCACCTGACGATCGATATGTACAATAAACTGAAAAACCCCCGCATTGCCGACAAGGACAAGCTGGTGTGGATCGTTGACCACAACGTTCCCTGTGACAGCGTCAAGACCGCTGCCTCCCAGAAGAAGATGCGGGATTTTGCCAGGGCCAACGGCATCACCTTCTATGAAGGTGCAGGTGTCTGCCACCAGGTCATGATGGAAAACCATGTGCGTCCGGGTGAGCTGATCTTCGGTGCCGACAGCCATACCTGTGCCTACGGCGCCCTCGGCGCGTTTGGTACCGGCGTCGGCTGCACCGACTACCTTTACGCCATGGTCACCGGCCACTCCTGGGTGCTGGTGCCCGAGACCCTGCGCTTCAACCTGCACGGCACGCTTCCCGAAGGCGTCTATGCCCGTGACCTGATTCTGACCATCATTGGCCGGATCGGCGCAAACGGAGCAAACTATAAAGCCATGGAGTTCGGCGGAGACGGCCTTGGCTCCATCGACATGTCCGGCAGGATCTCCATCTGCAACCTCTGTGTAGAGGCAGGCGCAAAGACAGCTCTGATGGAAGTGGATGAAACGGCAATGGCCTATCTCAATGCACACGGACGTGAGCCAAAGGCTGTATTCTCTCCGGATGCCGATGCTGTCTACGCTGCCGTATATGACATCGATCTTTCCGAGATCCGTCCCATCGTGGCAAAGCCTCACTTCGTAGATAATGTCGTCGACGCAAAGGAATGTACCGGCACGCATATTGATGAAGCCTTCCTGGGCTCCTGCAACAACGGCAGGATCGAAGATCTCCGGGTCGGCGCTGCCATCATCAAAGGCCGCCATGTCCATCCCGGCGTCCGCTTCCTGGTCGTCCCGGCCAGCCGTGCCGTGTATGACCAGGCGATGGCAGAGGGCCTGCTGTCCACCTTTGTGGAGGCTGGTGCCATCATCATGAACCCGAACTGCTCCGTCTGCTGGGGTTCCTGCCAGGGCGTGATCGGAGAAGGCGAGACACTGATCAGCACCGGAACACGCAACTTTAAAGGCCGCGCAGGCCACAAGAATTCTTTTGTTTACCTTGCCTCCGCAGCTACCGTCACGGCATCCGCCATCGCCGGAGAGATCGTCACGGCAGACATGCTCTGAGAAAAAGGAGGAAGACGGATCCATGGAAAAATTTACCGGAACCGTATGGCTCATGGGCGATGATATCGATACCGACATCATCATGCCCACCGAGTATCTTGTGTTCAACACCATTGATGAGATGAAGCCCTACGCCTTCTCTCCCCTGCGTCCGGAGCTGGCCGCAAAGATCCAGCCGGGCGATATCATCGTGGCCGGCAGCAACTTTGGCTGCGGCTCCTCCAGGGAGCAGGCGCCCGAGGTCGTCAAGGCTCTGGGCATCCGCTGCATTATCGCCAAAAGCTTTGCCCGTATCTTCTTCCGCAATGCCATCAACAACGGCCTCCTTCTGATCGAGAATGCCGATCTGGCCGACGATGTCAAAGAGGGGGATACGATCACTGTAACGGTCAACGAAGCGATCGAGTACAAGGGCAGGTCCTACCCCATCGTTTCCCTCCCGGACAACCTGGTGGAGATCATACAGGCTGGCGGTCTTGTCAAGGCCATGCGCAGGCGCAACAACCTGGAGTAATACGGCAGAGCGAGAGCTGCCATCCGGCAGCAAAGGAAGAAGGAGCAGGACATGGGAAAAACAATGATAGAAAAGATCCTCGGCCGCAATACCGGCCGGGATGTAAAGCCTGGAGATATCGTCACTGTCGATGTCGACCGGGTCATGCTTGACGATATAATGATGCCGTTTATCGTCTCCAAGTTCCGGGAGATGGGATTTTCCCGGGTCTGGGATCCGGAAAAAACAGTCATCATCTGCGACCATCTGGTCCCTGCAAGCCAGACGGACGACATCCGCGCCTACAGGATCAGCTGTGATTTTGCCGCAGAACAGAACATTCCAAATCTTCACCGCTCAGACGGGATCTGCCACCAGCTGATGACGGAGGCCGGCTATGTAAAGCCCGGCAATGTCGTATTCGGAACGGACAGCCACACCACCACCTACGGCTGTGTGGGCGCCTTTTCCACCGGCATCGGCTATACGGAGATGGCAGGCATCCTGGGCACCGGCCAGCTGTGGATCCGGGTACCCTCCACGATCCGCATCTGCATAAACGGAAAGCTTCCGGAAAATGTCATGTCCAAGGACGTAATCCTGAAGATCATCGGTGATCTGACCGCTGCGGGCGCCACCTACAAGGCCCTGGAGTTTACCGGCGATACAGTCCGGGATATGAGCGTATCCTCCCGCATGACCATGACCAACATGGCCATCGAAGCCGGCGCAAAATGCGGCCTCTTCGCACCCGATGAAAAAACCGCCGCCTACTGCGGGATCGAGCTGGATGAGTTCCAGAAATCCCTCGCTGGCGACGAAGATGCGGTCTATGAGCAGACGATCTGCTACCGTGCCGAGGACTTCGTCCCGGTCATGGCCGTCCCCTCCAATGTCGACAATGTGCAGCCTGTCAGTGCACTCGAGTCTGTCGCAGTCGACCAGGTCTTCCTTGGCTCCTGCACCAACGGACGGCTCGAAGACCTCATGGCTGCCGCTGAGATTCTGAAAGGAAAGCACATCGCTCCCTTCGTCCGCCTGATCGTCACGCCGGCCAGCCGGAAGGTCTATCAGGAGGCACTGGAAAACGGGACCCTGGCCATCCTCTCGGAGGCAGGCGCGATGATCACTCATCCCTCCTGCGGCCTCTGCTGCGGCCGGACCGGCGGCATCCTGACCGACGATGAAGTCGTAGTTGCCACCAACAACCGGAACTTCCTCGGCCGGATGGGCACCTCAAAGGTAAAGATCTATCTGGCATCTCCAAAAACGGCTGCGGTCTGCGCCCTGACCGGACGCATCACGACACCGTAAACGACAGCTGTATAAAAGGGGCTGTCACACACATTAATGGCGTGCATAAATATTCTTCCGGGAAACGCTCGCGCTCTGTCCTCGTGCAGTGGTTCTACGTCGGAATCTGAAAACCGATTCCTCCAAGAACCAGCACTGCGGATGTTCCCTCCAGAATGTTTATGCACGCCATTTTAACGAGTGTGACAGCCCCTTCAGGCAAAGAAGGATGCGGGATACTACACGCAGACGGCTTCGGCGCTAAACGCGCCTGCAGATTGTCTGCTTTGCAGTATCCCGCATCCTTCTTTTATGATTTTTAGAGCTGCTCCTTTTTGGGGGACGGATAGATCTTTAGCAGCCGGTGTTTTCCGTTTTCTGCTTCGAATACCCGGATCTCGCAGTTGTGGGGCTTTGGGCGCCAGTACAGGCCATTTTTCCTGTCCATCAGGTAACCGGACAGTGCCCGCATGATGCCGCCGTGACACGAGATCAGCACGTTTTCGCAGCCCTTCTGCTCCAGCTCTCGCAGGAAGGATGCGCTTCTTTCCCGGAGGGAGGCTGTGCTTTCGACGGTTTTGGGTGCCGGAAAGATCTCGGGCAATGCCCAGTAAAGGGACATTGCGGGCCCCAGGCACCAGTATTTTTTCTGCTCGTACCTGCCGAAATCTGCCTCGATGAGTCGTTCATCGATTTTTACTTCGGAGATGTCGACGCCGCCGATAATCGCTGCGGTCCGTACCGCCCGCACGAGGGGGCTGGCATAGACTGCATCAAAACGGATGTCTCCGATCTGCCTCCTGGCAGCTCTGGCCTGGGCAGTTCCGGTCTCGTTTAACGGCTCATCTGTGCGTCCCTGCATCAGATGGAGCCGGTTCAGCCGGGTCTGCCCATGCCTTGTGATCCAGATCTTCATCCAGATTGTCCTTTTCTTATCTGCAGACGATGTCTACCGGAACGTTAAGGATCTTGGCAACCTTGAGGATGGTGTCGATGTGTCTTCCGGTTGCAGCGCCCATGTGATGGGTCGGGCCTGCCTCGCTCCAGCGGTTGACGAATTCTCTTGCGCCGATGGTGAAGCGGGTACGCATGTTGGTATCACCGAATTTCAGGATCGGTCCTTCCTCATTTACGCCCTCAGCAACGACAAACTTGAAATGTCCGTCGCCGTCCTGGGTGATGGCCAGATATGTGACCGGGCCGGTGTAGGGATAGAACTGAGTCAGGTATCCGCCGCCGGTCTTGCCGTGGAAGACAGGTACGATCTTCATGGACGGCTTCTGATCGGAGATATCGGCATCGCCGGATCCGCTGTGGCCGATGATGGCGATATCCTCGTTGAAATCGATGGAGTACATCTCAGCAAGCTGGCCGGTACCGGAAATGGTCTTCAGGATGCTCATGGCCATAGCGACCTTCATATCGCCCTCGACCGCGCAGGCTGTGCCCTGCTTGATCAGCATGGAGAATGCGGGGATCAGCATGCTGTCCAGAACGCCTGCCTGGCCCTTTGCAAATCCGTCGTAATGGGAAGCGATCAGGCCGAGCTTCTCGTCCTTTACCCACTGCTCGAAGGCCACGACATATTTTGCCATCTCCCAGACCTTCTCGATGGTGCCGCCGCCCTCGATCTCGAAGGTATCCAGGATATCCTGCGCTTTTGCACGGATAGCATCCTCATCGGTAACATTGTCAGCGATGACCCACATCTTCTCCCAGTCGAACTGCTTGGTGTAAAGGTTCATTCTTCTGTAGAGGTTGGTCTCGTCGATATAGAGGTCCATCATACCCGGATACGGTCTGCCGATCTGAGCAATGTTGGTATCACGGAAACGTCTTCTGACCTGTGCAGCGCGGCACCAGTCCTCGATCTCCGCCTGAACGACAGGATCTCCGCCCTCAACAACACCGGTAATGACCGCATGTCTCTTGCCGAATCTTTCCAGATCTGCAACTGCCTCGCCTACAGCGCCGCAGGCATAGCCGACGCCCAGCCAATCCGGGATCTCAGCGGTATCGTAATCCAGAGCTTTGACCTTCTGGATATTAACCAGAACGACCGGAACATCCAGGTCTCTGATTGCGGGAAGCATATTGTAGGATGTGGCGTAAGTCAGCATCTGAACAAAAACAAGGTCTACGTCCGCAGCACGGAAAAGGTCGCCAGCTGCCTGGGACTGCTCTTTTGTGGTAATCATTCCGCCGTCGATGATCTCGATCGTATCAGGCAGAGTCTTCTTGAAGGCCTCATACTGGCTCTCAAACTCGGGAACAAGCTGTGGGAACTGAGGCAGATACGCGCCAAGCGCGATGGAAAATACACCGATTTTTGCTTTGGTCTCAACTAACATGATCTTCTCTCCATTCTCTGAAGTCTGATGCGCACCGCGATAAACATGACGGCACGGACCGATTGTTATGTGCTTATTATAGCATTGCACAGAATAAATGAAAATGTCTTAAATGATGAAAAAAAGGTCCTTATTTGCAGCCGCAGTGATCAGCGGACATTTCTGTACCCCTGCACAGACGCCGCCAGGCGATCGCGTTGCTGATCACATTTTCCTCCACAGCCATGCAAAGCCTCCCGGAGGCAGCAGGATCCCGCCTGCCTGGCAGATCTCTTCGCTAAACAGATCTTTATATTCTGCGGAATCACCCACCACAGCTGCCTGGGTGTCATCTGCAAAATTGAACAGGGCCAGCAGTTTTTCTCCGTTGTAATATCTGCCGATGCCAAGTACATGGTCATTTCCTGTGCTAAAGACCCAGGTGTCAGCCTCGCTGGCAAAGACCTCGTACTCTCCCCGAAGGCCCCGGAGCCGGTCCAGGGCGCTAAAGATCCGGTTCTCGACCGTTCCTGCCTCTTTTCGCCGCTTCGCCTTTTCCCAGTCCATATTTCCTCTGTGCACGTAGCGGCTGTCAGCCGCCTTCAGCGGATCATCGTGATAGGTATAATCATTTTCCATCGCAATCTCATCCCCGCTGTAATAGATCGGGATACCGCTCATGGTAAACATGAAGGCATGCAGCATGATATCCTTACGAATCGCCGTCTCCAGCGCTTCCGGATTCCCGTTTTTTTCTGCCGTCTCTATGCCGCAGAGCGATGCCGTCGTTCCGCACAGCCTGGCATCCCCAAGTCTGGGGTCATCGTTGTACAGCTCTCCTCTTGCCGGGCTCCCCGGCCATTTCCCCGTCAGATAATCATTCAGATATTTCTTGTGGGAAACCTCCTCCTGGCCAAACTGCCGCAGGAAGCCATAATCCAGGCCCCAGCCGATGTCGTCGTGACACCGCAGATAGTTCAGGAACGTATACGCGCCTGGAAGGGCAAATACCTGCTCCATCTGGTGGGCCAGGAGACGCACATCCTTTGTCGCCACCGTATGCCAGATCGATGCCATAGTGGTGACATTGTACAGCATATGACACTCCGGCTTCTCCACGCTTCCAAAATAAGGCACGACCTTGCTCGGCTCCATGACGACCTCTCCCAGAAGCAGCGTTCCCGGGCAGACGATCTCACACACGATCCGCATCATCCGAACCAGGCTGTGCACCTGCCGGAGATTGCGGCAGTTCGTTCCCAGCGCCTTCCAGATATAGGGAACCGCATCCAGCCGGATGATATCGATGCCGCGATTGCAGAGATCCAGCAGGATCTCGGTCATATCCCGAAACACCACCGGATTTGCATAATTCAGGTCCCACTGGTAGGGATAAAAGGTCGTCATGACGACCTTGCCCGCTTCCTTGCACCAGGTGAAATTTCCGGGTGCCGTCGTCGGAAAGACCTGCGGAACCGTCTGCTCGTAGGCGTTTGGAATATCCCAGCTGTCATAGAAGAAATACCGGTCCTGATATGCCTTCTCTCCTGCTTTTGCCCGCTTTGCCCATATATGATCTTCGCTGGTGTGATTCATAACAAAATCAAGACACACGGCGATATCCAGCCGGTGACATTCTTCGGTCAGCTCTGAAAGGTCCTCCATCGTGCCAAGCTCCGGCTGTACCCGTCCAAAATCGCTGACCGCATAGCCGCCGTCACTTCTCCCTTCGGGAGACTCGAGGATCGGCATCAGATGCAGGTAATTTACCCCGCACTCCCGGATGTATCCAAGTTTCTCCCTGACGCCTTTCAGATCACCGGCAAAAGCATTGACATACATCAGCATACCTGTGGTCTTGTGCCCACGGTACCAGTCAGGCTGCTCCACTCTGGACCGGTCGATCGTTTTCAGCGTTTCCGGGCGATTCTGCCACTGCCGGTACAGCATCTCCGTAAAATCAGCATAGGCCTGCATGTCATTGTGATACAGCTCACAGAACAGCCATTTCAGCTCATCCTCACCGAGGGTGAACCGCTCCGCAAATTCCGGTTCCCACAAAGCTCTGTCCATAATGATTCCTTTCATTTTTTCTGCGCAAAGCGCATCATATTCTTTTATAAAATGCAGTTCACCTTTATTTTACTCTATCGCCCAGGTTCCCACAACTGAAGTCTTCATCCTTTTAGCAGTACTTTTTTGCCATACACTTTTCTCCGTATGCAGCCCCCACAAAACGATCCGCCGGAGCATATTCCTAATACACAGTGGAAAGATGCCAGAAACCATCTGCCCGGATTGAGAAGACCGGCCCGGCATGCTATACTAAATATAATCGAGCAGAACCAGAAATCAATACAAAGGAGGTGCCGGAAATGGCAAAAAAACTCGGAACACTGATCAAAGAAGCCCGGGCGGAAAAGGGATGGACACAGGCCCAGCTTGCCCAGAAGGTCAGAGGTCTGGAAGCATCTGACATCAGCAAGATCGAACGCGGACTTAAGGTCCCGTCCGAGGACGAGATCAAACGACTGGCGAAAGCCCTTGGCGTGACTCAGAAATCTCTTCTTGAAGCCCCAAAGGGTTCGGCTGCCAAGACCGGCTCCACTGCCGGCAAGACCGGAAAGGCAAAATCCACGGGAACCTCAGTAAAGCTTACTGCTGCGGAAAAGCGTCTGGTAGAGCTCTACCGCAAAGCCGATACCGAGACAAAGAAAGCCGCGGTGAACCTGCTTTCAGGCAAAACTCCAGGAATCGGCGGACTGCTGCAGTCACTTCTTGGCAGCAGCACTCAGATCACCGGTGCCGCAAAGGAGGAATCCCTCCAGGATCTGCTTGGCACCGTCCTTGGCCAGCTCTCCGGCAAGCGCGAGCTGCCGGATGAACAGACACAAGAATAAATCCCCCAAAAGCCCCTGCCTGCACAGTCTGGCAGGGACTATTTTTGTTTTCAACGCTCTTCTCCTCTTTTGACAACGAAAAAAGCAGCTTAGACTATTATACTGCCGCCCTGAGATCATGCAGTCTGTCCGATTTCTTTGCGCTTTACCCGCGTCAATGCTATACTGCAGAAAGAGTGACTCTCTGTCATTAACCTGTCATTCTCAATTGTTTTGGAGGTTCTCCATGATCGCAGGACTCACCTGGTACCAGATCTGCTGGTATTTTCTCATCTACTCCTTCATCGGCTGGTGCGTGGAGGTCATCTACCATGCCGTAACCGTAGGTCAAGTCATCAACCGGGGTTTTCTAAACGGACCGGTATGCCCCGTCTACGGATTTGGCTCCCTCGCCGTCTTCGCTGCAGGAAACTGTATCTCCGGCAGCAGCGTCGAATCCCTCTCCTTCTGGCCTCTGTTTGCCATGGGCGTTCTCCTTGCCACCTCCATCGAGCTTCTGGCCGGCTGGCTGCTGGACATCCTCTTCCATGCCAGATGGTGGGACTATTCCAATAAACCTCTGAATTTCCACGGCTACATCTGTCTGGAATTCAGCCTGATCTGGGGACTCGGGATCGTATTTATCGTCCGTATCATGTACCCCTCCATCGACCATCTGTCGGCAGGCTCCATCGATCCCAGGATCGGCTGGCCAGTCCTTGCAGCCATCTATGCCGTCTACCTGCTGGATCTGATCGTAACCGTGGCAATCGTCCGCGGCATGAACCAGCAGCTGGAACAGCTTGATAAAGTTCGCAGCGATCTAAGGATCGTCAGCGACAAACTCAGCACAGTCCTTGCCGACGAAACGATCCGCACAGCTAACGTCATCCAGGAAGGCCAGGTACAGGCCGCCCTCGGCCGCGCAGAGCTAAAAGAAGCCGCCGGGACAAAACGCCGCGAACTCGAAACCGCAGCAGCCAGGCGAAAAGCCGCGCTGCAGACAGAAGCCGCCCAGACCCGGACACAGCTGGAAAAACGTCTGGCCGCGCTGCAGCAGCAAAAAGAAGAACTCGCTGCTTCCCTCACCGGCAACCCCTACTTCGGCACCGGCCGCATCCTGCGTGCCTTCCCCGACCTGCGCCACCGCAGCCATCATGAACTAATCAGCCGGCTCCGCCAGCGCATCTCCGGTGAAAACAACAGCTCCCGACAGGAAGGACATTAAAGCGAACAATCTGCAGGCCCAAAGGGCCGAAGCCGTTCGCGTCATGCCTTTCTGCCGGGGTACTGCATTTACCCGATCTTGAAGGCCAGCAGATCCATCCTGCCTCTTCCCTCATAGCAAAGCCGCAGTTCATGCACGCCTTCGGGCAGCTTCATCTCTGCCGTATAGCTGGTCCACTCCTTTGCCGGGAAGATGCGGATCTCGCCAACAGCCTCCGTTCCGTCTTCTGTAAAGACCTTCACAACACCGTTTGCCTTTCCTCTGACCCGGACACTGACTCTGTCTGCACCCTTTATATCAAAGTACCGGAATACAGCCGTATCCCCCTTCTGCATATTTGCGATATACTGCCAGGGCTTCCTCTCATTTCGGTCGGGATCTGTATCTGGGCCATCCTGTGTCAGATATGGATACCGCATGCCCATCGCCAGAGAGAAACTGATCTGCGGCCTAGCTTTTCCGTACAGCTCACAGACCATCGACGCCGGATACACGCCGCTGCCGGGCAGTGGTTTACCATACAGGCCCTGGGAAGTCAGCTCTGCCTGGGGGATGCTGCCGTCTGCCTGCATATGCAGCTTTTCTGCACAGCCCTGCCGGGAGAACATGGTCCGGTTGGTCTGCCGATGATAAAAGACGTACCACTCCCCGTTTACGCATTCGATGCCGCCATGGTCATTGCCGTAGCAGTTCTTGAATTCCTTTGTAAAGGGCGGTCTGCCCTCACGGCGAAGTCTGCCGGAAAGCGCGTTGTCCTCGGTATCCTCGCTGACCGTCCCCGGCACGGGGAAGGAATCTGCATTGCTGACCACGACGCCGCCATAACGGAACCCTTCGTCCGGGCGGTCGCTTACGGCATAGCAGAGCTCATGAAGGGTCACCGAAGAATAGACCAGATAGTACCTGCCCCCGGTCTTTCGGATCGAGCTGGCTTCAAAAAACTCATGGCCTTCAAACCCGGTTCCCTCCGCTTCGCCCAGCACCGGCAGAAGCTTCTTTGGCTCTGTCTTTATAGTGATCATATCGTCCTCCAGCGTCATGACCACAGAAGCCTTTGGCTCCTTTCCGATGGCAGATCTGGTCCTTGGGCCGTTGCCGGAGTACAGATAAACCGTTCCATCCTCATCCCTGAAAACGCCGGGATCAAACTGAATGGTATCGCCGTCCCTCTCTCCGATATATCTTTCGGCGGCATCCTGCACGATACCCAGGAACTCATAGCTTCCGGCCGGCTCATCGCATACAGCTACTCCAATGGTGCGGATCCGGTCATCCGGACAGTAATAGAGATAATACCGTCCGTCTTTTCCCTGCACCACATCCGGCGCCCAGAGCTGGTAGACGCCATCCTCCAGCCGCGGATCACGGGATGGGCTGTAGATCACGCCCTCATATCTCCAGTCCGTCAGATCGGTCACCGGAGCCGAATAGCATACGTAATCATTCATGCAAAACTTCTTCCCGTTGAACCGGTCATGACTGCCGTAAATGTAGATCCTGTCTCCAAATACATGCGGTTCGCCGTCAGGAACATACTCAAAATCCGGGAGGTACGGGTTCCAAATCAGATTTTCGCGCTTCACTGGTCTCCTCCTTGTTGTCTTTCCTTTTTTATCATATTGATAATGATGGCAGCCCTTTTGGGCAGTCACCAGATGTTACCGAATGGCCTTAACCATGAACAACGGCGTAGCACTGTAATTCACCAGTTCCTTTCTGGAGTACAGCTGCTGTCCGACATCCTCTGCCGTCTCCACACTTCTGACGCCGAGTTTCTCAAGGACGGCGGCATCCCAGGCCGGCCGGACTCTATCGGTCAGAGGAAGCTCTCCGGCGATCTTCTCCATGACATCGAAGTCGTCCCCGATATTATAATCCTCAAATCCTTGCTTTTGTACCTCATCCCGGTCTCTGTCATACGCATTCCGCGTATCCTCACTGACCAGGTACCGATACCAGTTGGCATCAAATACCAGCATCAGACCGCCAGGCTTCAGCACCTTAAGCCAGCTCCGGTAGGCTTTCTCCGGATCCGGCAGATTCCAGGTCAGATTTCTTGAAAGCACCACATCGAAACTTCCGTTGGAAAACGGCAGATCCTCTGCATCTGCCAGGACAAATTCGATCCGGTCTGCCAGCTCTCCCGCGTTATGTCTGGCCTCATGAAGCATGTTCTCTGCTCTGTCCACAGCAGTAACAGAAAACCCCTGCTCAGCAAGAATGATCGACAGAAAGCCGGGACCGGCCCCGATATCCAAAATGCGAATCAACTGCGGGGTTCTGTCAGGGAAGCTGTCCTTGATCTGCCTGCATAGAAATTCTGTCCAGTTTACTCTCTGTACACCGGCCAGTTCCTCTTTATTCACTTCGGAATATCCTTCGGCACGTTTTTCCCAGTATTTTCTGTTCTGCTCTTTCAGATCCAACTCTGTTTCTCTCCTCTGTCCTGATTTACAGCTGCTTATTTGTTCATTCTTTCTTACTATGCCAATTTTATCTGCGCTTTGCAAGGCTGAGAAACATCTGACCCCACACAGAAACGGCCGGAACAGCAGCAAAAGCTCTGCAGCCTGCCAAACCATTCTGCTTACAGGCAGCAATTATAAATACAAAGGGCAGCTTTTTCGGATCGCACCGGATCTAAAAAAGCTGCCCCAAAATGTTAGTTCCCTTCGGCACGGCTGTTCCGTCAATTCAGCTTAAGTTCATGGGCTTCCACGTCAAAGACAGCCCGCCCCTCAGCCTCAAAGCTTATGCCGTCTGCACAGGCGGGTGCATAGATCATCGAGCTTGCCGCCTGCTCACCATCATTGACAAAAAGCTCCACGCTGTGTCTGTCCAGCAGGATGCGCAGAGTGAGCGTGTTGTCCTTTTCCTTCACATTGAATTCCCTGGCATTGACGATATCAAAGGGATAGCTGCACCGGCTCCGGTCGATCCGAATAGTGCCTTTTGCCGGTTTGTATCGAATCGTGACCGCATTATCCCGATCCTCTGCCACATAGATGCGAAAGGCCTGGAAAGGATCCTCATGATCTGTATGCAGGGTTACTGTCATATCCAGGATGCGCCCGGAAATATCCCGGAAGCTCATTTTTGCTGAATCAAGCGTCACCTGACGGTGAGCACTGCATTTTCCATAATAATTCTTCAGCTCGCGGACGGGATTCTGGATCAGACGCCCGTCCCGGATCATCAGCTCCCTTGGCACGGTCATCTCACCCGCCAGGTGACTGCTTACATGATGTCCGGAGGCAGATACCGTCGCCCAGTTCTGCATCCAGGCAATCATGATCCGTCGGCCATCCAGGCTCTCCAGCGTCTGCATTGCATAGAAATCCAGGCCGTAATCGATCGGCTGCATAGTCTTTTTCAGGAATCTTCCTGTCACAGAGTCCAAATGTCCCAGCATGCAGACATTGCCATATCCGGCATGGTACTCGAGATCCTTTGGCATCATCTCCATCGTGCTGACCATCAGCACCTCTTCCCCGTCCATGCAGAAGAAATCCGGACATTCCCACATCCTGCCGATCTCTCCCCGGCTCTCCATCAGGATTGAGACAAAGCTCCAGTGAAAGCCGTCGCTGCTTTTGAACAGAAGGAGACCTCCATATCCGTCGGACAGCCGGTTGCTGACGACCATACGGTACTCATCTCCCTCGATCCAGACCTTCGGATCACGGAAATCATAAATACTGCAGCCCTCCGGAAGATCCTTCGCTGAGAGGACGGGATTTCCTTCATACTTGACATAGTTGACTCCGTCACCCACAGCAACACACTGATGCTGGATATGCCTCGGAGGAACAAACTCATCCTGCGCAGGCTTTACGCCGGTATAGCAGATCAGCTGTCTGCCATCAGGCATCTCCACAGCTCCTCCGGAGAAGCATCCGTCGATGTCGAACGGCTGATCGGGAGCCATGGCCACCGGAAGAAATTCCCAACGGATAAAATCCTCTGTCTTTGCATGCCCCCAATGCATCGGGCCCCATTTCGTCGAATAAGGATGATACTGAAAAAACAGATGATATTCTCCCTTGTAGACTGAAAATCCATTTGGATCGTTCAGCCAGCCTACGGGTGCCGTGACATGATATGCCGCCCGCTCTGAGAGCGGTACCTTATTTCCGTATTTCTGTTCAAATTCGCGGGCCCTGGCCAGTTTTTCTTCCATATCTTTTTCCTTTGTCATGTATTATTATCAGATACTCCAAAAGTGCCTTCCCCGGTTTCTGCCAGAGAAAGGCACTTTTGCTTTCCTGATGCCTGCCCATTGCCTCAGTTTTATATTCCATTGTGAAATCTGTCAACCGTGTCCAAGCCGCAAATTTTTTTTTGGAAGTTTATACAAATTTTAAATGTGAATTTTGTGTGTTTTTAATCTCATTAATTTCATGAAATTTTCATTTGCTTTCATGTATTTTCATTCTATAATTATACCAACCTGCACTATACAGCAGTTAATTGTTTCAACTCATTCTGATCAAAGGCAGATATTACTGATGAAGATAAAAAGTACAAACCCAACAATGAAGGATATCGCCCGGACGGCAGTAAGCATTCTTCTCTCCCAGGACCGTTCTGCCTCACCTTCACTGACCTGTCTTCCGGTCTCCTACCGCGCAGGCGGGACCACAAAGGAGGCAGTCGATGGCCAGTGAATACATAAAATACCAGCTGAAGGATGTCAAGCCAAAGGAAAAGCCGCCGGAACTAACGCCGAAAGAGAAATTTCTGAACTGGCTCTACTATTATAAATGGTACCTGGTGGCCGCTGCCGTCATGATCTGGATCCTGCTGGACATCGGCCTGCACATTCTGAACGAACGAAGAAACGCTCCGGATTACCAGATCGCCTACATCGGAAGCAGCGTACTTCCCAGTGATACCGAGGCAGCCCTGACAGAGGCATTTTCTGCTCTTGGCACTGATGCCAACGAAAACGGAAATGTCCGGACGGTACTCAATTCCTATGCACTTGACGGCGCTGACGAGACCACAGCCGCTGAGCTTGGCGAATACTCTGCAGCATCCCAGATCCGCCTGATCGGTGATATGGAAAACTGCGAAAGCTATTTCTTCCTGGTCGATGATCCTGCGCATGTTCAGGAGAGCTACCAGATCCTGGCCGACAAAGACGGCCGTCTTCTGAATCCGGACAATGAAAACCCTGCCGAATTTTATGCGATCCCGCTCTCTGAATGCCCGGCACTTGCTGCTGTGCTGGATGGGACTTATCATGATTCCGTGTCCGGCGAAGAGATCAGTGGAACCAACCGCGATTTTCTTCAGGATCTTTATCTGGCACGGCGGGCTTTTCCGGAGGGACGGGAATGCGCCAACAAAGAGGCCTGCGACCTTCTGTGGAAAAAGCTGACGAAATAAATGAGGTAATGTACTATGGCACTCTTTTTTCCCGATGATTCTTCCTACAATGAAGCCGTCCGCATGACGGGTTTCGACCGGTACCGGCAGCTGCTCTCCTTTTACTGGGGAAGCTATCTGAAGGCCGGCTGCTCCTGACCGTTGGAGCATTGCCGCTGGCCCTTGGCATAGCTGCGGGCATTATGACCAGCAGCATCCTGGTCCTGATCCCGGCCTCCCTTGTCGGCGGCATGATCATGGGCCCGTTTCTTGCCATGATGTGCAATTCATCTCGCCACCTTAGAAGATGGGAGAATTCTTGCCGTTATATGTTAAACCGCACCGCGCGTCCCGAGGAAGAGCAGCCTGAAGAAACCCTCTGATCTTACACTTCACTGTTCTTACAGCAAAAGCCGCCAGGCTCTGCATACTGCCGAACTCTGTTCAGACAGCTGCAGGCCTGGCGGCTTTTCGCGAAACCTAAGATTATATTTGTTGATACGAATCGCTCAGCCAAGATAGCACATGCCCAGGAAGGCATTACGCAAACGGCTTCGGGCCTGTCGGCCCTGCAGAATGTTTGCTTTAATGTCTTCCTGGGCATGTGCTTTACTCATAACGTACGCAGATTTATTCTGTGTCACGTCACACTTTCTGTACCTCACGGGTCGCGATCACATTGACGCCGCATCCTGCCACATTTTCGATCAGCACATCGCCGATGTGGGCCGGAGCCGTAACGCAGGCTCTGTCGATCTCCTTCATGACGGCGAAGATCCTGGCCTTTGGGATGTCGGATGCTGTCTTGACGGATACCCTGGCTTTGTCGCCGCCGATGATCCGGATCGTGCTTGTTACGATTCGGGTGGGATCGACGACCTCTTTTCTGGCATATACGTCGCCCTTCTGGCAGGTGTTGCCCTCGACGCTGATCACCTCACCTTTATCCATGGATACCGTCAGGGAACAGCCCATCGGACAGCCGATGCAGGTAAGCTCTCTTTTTTCCATATTTGATACCTCCATACCGGCATAGGGCCCGTGCCCGCTGCCGGTCTGCCTTTCTCTTTTTTGCTGTCCGGTCTGTTTTACTCCATCTCTATGCCTACAGTTATCTTCTGCAGGCCCGGATGCTCCAGGAGCTGTTTTTTCTTCAGGATGATCTGCTCCATCTCGCCGGGTGCCAGGATCCGTTTTTTGCTGTGCAGCACCCTTTCATCGTCAAACCAGACACTGACGTAGGCATTTTTATACACATCGCCGACCCGGAAGCGGACCGTGAGGAGATCATCCATCCGCTCTGCGTCGATGGTAGACGGGACAGTGTACCGCACGCCTTTGCCGACGGCCAGCTTCACCACATCAGACCGCCGCTGGTCCACGCAGCCGTTGTTGATATATTTTACCGCGTTCTCTCCGGCTCTGCCGGCCTCCTCGGAAACATAGTCCACCAGATCATGCACGTGAAGAACATTTCCGCAGGCGAAGATGCCGGGGATGCTGGTTTCCAGGGATTCGTTGACCTCCGGTCCTGAGGTGACCGGATCCATGCGCACGCCAGCTGCCCGGGAAAGCTCGTTCTCCGGAATCAGACCGCAGGACAGCAGCAGGGTGTCGCAGGTGTAGCGCTCCTCTGTGCCGGGGATCGGCTTTCTGTCCGGCCCGACTTCGGCGATGGTGACTGCGCTGACGCGCTCCTTGCCCTCGATATCCACCACCGTATGGGACAGCTTCAGCGGGATCCCGTAATCATCCAGGCACTGCACGATGTTTCGCTTCAGGCCGCCGGAATAGGGCATAAGCTCGGCCACTACCTTGACTTTTGCTCCTTCCAGGGTCATCCGCCTGGCCATGATCAGGCCGATATCTCCTGATCCCAGGATCACGACCTCCCTGCCGGGCATATAGCCCTCGATGTTGACCAGCCGCTGTGCCGTTCCCGCGGAGAATATGCCGGCGGGCCGGTATCCCGGGATGTTCAGCGCACCCCTCGGGCGCTCGCGGCAGCCCATGGCAAGGATCACGGCTTTTGCCTGGATCTGGAACATTCCATCCTCGCGGTTCATCGCCGTGACGGTCTTGTCTGGGGAAATGTCCATGATCATCGTATTCAGCTTATAGTCGATGCCAAGCTCTTTGACCTGGCAGATAAAACGGTACGCATACTCCGGCCCGGTCAGTTCCTCCTTGAAGGTGTGCAGACCAAAGCCATTGTGGATGCACTGGTTCAGTATGCCGCCCAGCTCGCCGTCCCTCTCAAGGATCAGGATGCTGTCATTTCCGGCACGCTTTGCGGCTGCGGCCGCAGCAAGGCCGGCGGGGCCTCCGCCTGCAATGACGATATCGTATGCCTTCATGCTTCGGTCACCTCCCCCTTTGTTCTCTCCGGAGCGATCACGGACCGTCCACCGCATTTGGTGATCTCCTCATAGGACAGGCCAAGTTCACGGCTGATGATCTCCATGGTTCTTGGCGAGCAGAAGCCAGACTGGCATCTTCCCATACCGGCTCTTGTCCGCCGTTTGATGCCGTCCAGGCTTCTTGCGCCCAGCGGACGGCGGATAGCATCGAGGATCTCGCCTTCGGTGACCGACTCGCACCGGCAGACGATCGTGCCGTAGGCCGGCTCCTCCCGGATCAGCGCATTCATCTCGTCCGGAGACAGACCTGCCGTCCGCCGGATCCCCTTTCTGGTTCCGATCCATTCGCTCTTCTCTTCCAGTCCCAGCAGCTCCCGCACAAGGCCGGCAGCCATCTCGCCGATTGCCGGCGATGCCGTCAGACCCGGCGATTCGATCCCAGCTACATCAAAAAAGCCAGGAGCACCGCTGACAGGCCCAATGACAAAATCATGCTGCTCCAGATGGGCGCGAAGGCCGGCAAAAGAAGTGATCACCTTCCGCAGAGGCACATTTCGCACCGTGCGGCCAGCCTTGCCGGTCACCTGCGCGAGCCCCTCTGCCGTGGTCGCCGTTCCTTCCTTATTCTCCATATCGATGGCCGTCGGACCGGCCAGCAGATTGCCGTGCACCGTGGGCGTGACCAGTACACCCTTGCCATACTTTGTCGGCAGGGCAAAGATGGTATGAGACACGTGGTCTCCGGCCTCCTTGTCCATCAGGATATACTCGCCCCGGCGTTCGATGATATGCATGGTCTCCTGGCTGACCATATTGTGGATGCGGTCTGCGTACACACCTGCGGCATTGACCACGCATCTGGCCATGTACTGTCCGTTGTTTGTCCGCAGCACCCACAGTCCCTCTTCGTTTCTTGTGATATCCTCCACCCTTGTATTAAAGCGGAACTCAACGCCGTTTACAAAGGCATTCTCGGCCATGGCGATGTTCAGTTCAAACGGACAGACGATCCCGCCGGTCGGCGCATAGAGTACGGCGACCGTATCCCCGGAAAGATTGGGCTCCATCTCCAGCGCCTCTGCGCGCTCCAGGATCCGGAGTCCCTTTACGCCATTGGCTTTGCCCCGCGCAAGCAGAAGGTCAAGGCCGTCCCTCTGGCTCTCATCCGTACATACCACCATCGATCCGATCCGTTTAAACGGAATATCCAGATCCCTGGCCAGATCGTCCATCATCTCATTGCCTCTGACATTCAGTCTGGCCATCACAGAGCCCGGCTCTGCGTCAAACCCGGCATGGACGATGCCGGAATTGGCCTTGGATGTACCTTCACATACATCCTCACATTTTTCCAGCACACATACGCTGGCCTTATAACGGGAAAGCTCTCTGGCGACCGCGCAGCCGGAGACACCGGCGCCGATCACGATCACATCATACATCGCGTTCCTCCTTGTCAGACAGTTTCTATACTGCCTTTGTGATTCCCCGGTCAAGGCCTGCTGTATGTCACGCGGCACGTCTCACACAACCGGAGGTTCTCCTGCAACGCAAAAAAGCATGCCTGGCCCCAGGATCTGGATCCTGGGCATCTGGTCTGCTCTCTGCTGTTTCTACCTCATAAGATTATTATTGTATGTATTAATCATATACTATTTCGTGGAAAACACAAGTCAAAAACCCCGGCGGGAACGACAGGAATGTCCGACAAATGTCCGCTCTGCCAGGGCAGACAGACATTTGTGCAGATGTCTGAAAGGTACCGGAAATACGGGCCTGTCCTTCCGTTTTTCCTTCTCTCTGTGTTATAATCAGCAGAGAACATCCTGCCCGCCGGTCCGTTCCTGATGGACCTGGCATCTCTTTGTTTTGCCCTGCGGTGCAGGCCCTGAAGTTTTAGATAATCCTGTCTATAAGGAGGTCATATGAAGCCTGTCCATACTGCTGTGATCGGCTGCGGCGCGATCAGTGATATCTATTTGAGCAATATGATCAATCGTTTTCCGACGCTGGAGGTCACCGCCTGCTGCGCGACTCATCTGGAAAACGCAAAAAGAAAGGCAGCCCAGTATGGGATCCTCCCGTCCACGACCGATGATATTCTGGCCGATCCGGACATTGAGCTGGTCGTGGTGCTGACCCCTGCCCCGACCCATTATGAGCTGATCAAACAGGCACTCCTTGCCGGAAAGCATGTATACACAGAAAAGCCGCTGGCAGCTGAGCTGTGGCAGGCCAGAGAGCTCATCGCCCTGGCCAAAGAAAAAGGACTGCGCCTTGGCGCTGCTCCGGAAACCTTTATGGGAAGTGCGCTGCAAACCGCAAGGAAGGCACTGGATGACGGGCTGATCGGCGAAGTCACCTCCTTCCATGTTGTTGTCAACCGGGATCTGACCCTGCTGGCCAGCCTGTTCAAATTCCTGCGCATGCCCTATGGCGGGATCTGCTACGATTTCGGCGTCTACTTTCTGACCGCCCTCATCGCCCTGCTGGGCCCTGTGGACCAGGTCTACGCCAAAGTCGGCAACCATGCACGGATCCGAAAGAACAGCATTCCCAGCTCTCCGGAGTTTGGGGAGGACTTTGTATATGATAATGAAGCCCAGGTCAATGCCGTGCTGACACTGAAAAACGGGATCACCGGCAGTTTTTCCCTCAACGGCGACAGCACGCTGAAGGAAGTGCCGCTGTTCCGGATCATGGGCACAAAAGGGATTCTGGACCTGAACGACGCCAACCAGTTTGGCGGCAGCATCCGATATCTCCCCGGCGGCCAGAGAGATCCCAACTGGCAGGACCTGGAGATGATATCTCCGCTTTCCGGGAATTCCCGCGGAATCGGCCCTGCCGACATGGCCCGCTGCATCCGGGAGGGAGGCACACATCTTGCTTCCATGGAGATGGCCTGCCATGTGCTGGATGTAATGGAAAAGATCCTGAAAAGCGGCAGCACAAACCTGCCTCAGGATACAGAGACCTCCTGTGTACGCCCTGCCGCATTTGACAGCTGGAGAGAGCTTCTGCCGAAAGAAGCAGAAACGGACCTGCCATGAAGCAAAGAAGATTCGCTCACACAGACAGGCCCGGGTTCTGGCTCGGATTTATTGACTTTTTTACAGCCGGATTGTTTTTTCTGATCTGCATGCCCATGGGGCTGCAGGATGAGATCGATGAGATCCTGGGGCATCCGACACAGCCCTATCGGACCGCCTACCTTCTTGGCATTCCGACGCTGTTTATCTACACCCTCGTCTGGATGGCCAGAATCAGCGAAGAGCTGGGAGAAAAGGCACGGGAGCTGGGGATCCCCGGAAAGCATACCTCCTTTCGCCACATGTTTGGCTGGAACGTATTTGGCATCCTTTTCTTTGGGCCGATGATCGCTACCCACCGGTTCTTCGATACCCTGAACAAAATCGAGAAGGAATTAAACCGCAGGAACGGCTATCTTGGATAGCCGTTCCTGCTTTGCGTTTATCTTCACTTCTGCTCCTGCCCTGCGTGCAGCATACCTCGCTGCCGGCATCATCCCTTTATCGCAGCAAATCCATTCTCCAGATCCTGGATAATGTCATCGATATGTTCTGTACCGATGGAAAGCCGGATCGTGTTCGGACGAATGCCCTGATCCAGAAGCTCTTCGGCAGAAAGCTGGGAATGGGTGGTGGATGCCGGATGAATTACCAGGCTCTTCACATCCGCTACATTTGCAAGCAGGGAGAAGATCTGGAGATTGTCGATAAATGCCCAGGCCTCTTCCTGTCCACCTTTGATCTCGAAGGTAAAGATAGATGCGCCGCCGTTCGGGAAATACTTTTCGTACAGGGCATGATTCGGGTGCTCCGGCAGAGACGGATGATTGACCTTTTCCACCAGTGGATGGCTGCTCAGGAATTCCACTACCTTTTTGGTATTCTCTGCATGCCTCTCCAGCCGGAGGGACAGGGTCTCTACGCCCTGAAGCAGAAGAAATGCGTTGAATGGTGAGATTGCCGCACCGGTATCCCGCAGCAGGATCGCCCGGATATAGGTCACGAAGGCAGCCGGTCCGGCAGCCTGCTGGAAAGAAATGCCATGATAGCTCGGATTCGGCTCGGCGATGTTCGGGTATTTCCCGGATGCGCTCCAGTCAAAATTGCCGGAGTCGACGATAATGCCGCCAAGGGTCGTGCCGTGTCCGCCGATAAACTTGGTTGCAGAGTGGACGACGATATCCGCACCGTGTTCGATCGGCCGGATAAGGTAAGGTGTACCGAAGGTATTGTCGATCACGACCGGCAGACCATGCCGGTGAGCCAGCTCCGCTACCGCATCAATATCCGGGATATCACTGTTCGGATTGCCGAGGGTCTCCAGAAAGATCGCTCTGGTATCCTCCTGAATGGCCGCCTCGACCTCTGCCAGATCGTGGATGTTGACGAAGCTCGTCTGGATCCCATACTGGGGAAGCGTATGCTCCAGCAGGTTGAAGGAACCGCCGTAGATCGTCTTCTGCGCGACGATATGTCCGCCGCTTGCTGCAAGCGCTTGAATCGCGTAGGTGATCGCAGCCGCACCGGAGGCAACCGCCAAAGCAGCACTTCCGCCCTCAAGCGCGGCAAGCCGTTTTTCCAGAACATCCTGGGTGGAATTGGTCAGTCTTCCATAGATATTGCCCGCGTCAGCCAGACCGAAACGGTCGGCAGCATGCTGGCTGTTATGGAACACATAAGAGGTCGTCTGATAGATCGGAACCGCCCGGGAATCCGTAGCCGGATCGGCCTGCTCCTGTCCAACGTGCAGCTGTAAAGTCTCAAATCTATATTTACTCATGATTCATTTCTCCTTTTTGATTTTCTTTTTATTAATGCAATGTATGATCCAGGCTGGTTTTATACAAAAAAACCGGGGCTTATCCTGAAAGCTCCCGGGCAAATGGCGATCTTTTGATGATTCTTCTGCCATTACAGCAGATCTGGGCGCAGGTACAAAGCACCTGATACCCCGGCTGCCTCTGCTGCCCGGGAGATCGGCATTCGGCCGCACATGATGTGATTCTGAATGCAATTATCTGCTGTGTACATCTCTTACGCCTCCTTCGTTTGTTATGCTTTGATTATAGTGCTGCTGCCCGCTTTCGTAAATTTGGGCATTTTAATAGCCGGTGATAAGCAAAGGTTATCACCGGCCAGTTTGCGCCCTATATACATTTTTCTATCTCTGCATGGCTCCGGGGTTCTTCCTTTTCTGCCCGGAGTCATCCAAATCCGTCATTTTGTTTTCTCTTCCAGATCAGCTGTCTCGATCTCTCTGTATTTCAGAAGTTCCGCAAGATAGACTTCCCCATAAGGTGACATCCGGCTGTCTTTTCTTGTGATATAGCCGATGATGAGCGGATCCTCCTCCTTTAGCTTTATCCCCACCAGGCCCTGCAGGATCGCCTCCTCCCCGGACAGCATCCCGGAACCGATCGAATAGCCGCCAAGCTTCGCGATGATCTCCATCGAAGTTGCACGATCGTCCGACTTGATCATCTTGTCGAAGGTATAGTCGGCCAGGGCTTCCTCGGTCAGATAGAACCGGCTGTCACTGCTCTGGTCAAAGGTGACGCAGGGATACTTTTGCATCTCCTCTATGGAAATCTCCGCTCTCCCCGCCAGCTCGTGATCCTGCCAGACATAGATGTAAGGCTCTCTTTTCATGAGCGGTGTAAAACAGAGCCCGTATTCACGAAACAGCTTTTTGATCACGGTTTCATTGGATCTGGAATAAGATATGATGCCGATCTCGCTTTTCATGCTCCGGACATCGTCCAGGACCTCTTTTGTCTTTGTCTCGTGAATAAAGAAAAGGTATTTCTCCGGATCCATCCGGCGGATCATATCCGTAAAGGCCTTGACAGCAAAATTATAGTGCTGGGTGGAAACGGAAAAACGCTCTCTGCCGCTGTCTCTGCCAAGATACCGGTCCTCCAGTATCTCATACTGCCCGACAGCCTTTTTCGCATAGCTGAGGAACTCTCTGCCCTCCTCGGTCAGGGAGATGCCTTTGTTCGTTCTCTCGAAGATCAGTATGCCCAGCTCCTCCTCCAGTTCCCGGATGCTGGCAGACAGCGCGGGCTGGGAAACATACAGCTTTGTCGCTGCTTCCCGCATCGAGGATGATTCTGCTGTCTCGAGCACATACTTCAGCTGGTTCATATTCATATTGCTTCACCTGCCTTATCTTTCTATGCAGGAACCTTCAGCGGGAATACCTGGGATGCCGCACGGATGCATCCGATGTCTGCCTCGGTATGCCGCCCTTGTCAGCCCTCTGTACCGGTCACCTGGATCTGGCAGGAGCGCATCGTCTCCAGCGCAGCCAGATGTTTTTCCGGAGTGACGCCGGCGCAGCAGGCCGCATCCACCGTAATCTTCACCTCCGGCATCGATGCCTTCAGCAAAAGAGCATTGGAGACAACGCAGATATCCGTGCAAAGCCCGATCAGCTCAAGCTCGATCTCCTCCTGCCCGGCAAGAGCCTGCAGATCTGCCGCAAGAGCAGTGCTGCCAAAGGTGGGTTTCTCATAGATTTTCGCACCAGCAAGGAGACCGGCGATATCCGGGCGGATCTGCCAGCCGTCCGTTCTCCGGATGCAGTGAGGCACCGGAAGGTATCTGCCTTCCTGGGTCTCCATATAGTTTTCCCCATGGGTGTCCATCGTCGCGATGACATCTGCCGCAGGATAGGAACGGATCTTTTCCTTTACCGCCTCCACGATCGCAGCTGCCTCTGCGGTTCCAAGTGCACCGTCAATAAAATCATTCTGCATATCGATCACGATCAACAGCTTTCTCATTTTATTCTCTTCCTTTCATGAAACGCCCGGATCACCACCGGCCATACGCATATACATCCGTTATCTTTCTGTGTTGCTTTAGCATGATATCTATTATAAAAGCCATCGCACGCAAAGTGCAATGGCTCTGTATCCGATAACTTCTAACAATTTTGAGTGCTTACCATTCCAGCACCATTTTGCCGACATTGATAAAGTGGTCAGCAATACGCTCTGCGTTGGATGCCAGAGACATGTACTGAGCGCCGGCGATGGCTGTGCAAGTTCCGTGCTGCAGGCGGATGATATGATTCTCTCCCATCCGATCTGTGATCCGGTCGACCTGATCCTCGATCTCATAGGCCTTCTGCAGAGCGTCCTTGTCCTTCTGCTCATACGCCTGGACAACATTCTGGTACAGCTCCTCGATATGCTCCCGCATGTAGGCCACCTCGGAGACCGCAGACTCGGAAAAGCCTTCCTTCTCATTTCTCAGTGTGTCCGCATACTCCATAATGTTTTCTGCATAGTCACCTACACGCTCAAGGTCGCTGATCGTGTGGAAGGTCGTGGAAACATACTTGTGGTCCGTCTCACTTAAGGGCAGCTTGGAAAGTTCGATAGAAAAACGGACAAGCTCTTTGTTGATGTAATTTAGCTCTTTTTCTCTGGCTCTGAATTCCTCCTGTTTCGAGAAATCAAGCTTGCATATGGTCTCCAGCGAACAGATAAAGTTCTGCATCGCAAGGTCTGCCATATTGAGGATCTCCTTTTTGAGCTGGGCAACCGCGATCGGCGGCGTCCGCAGCATGTTCTGATCCACATAATAGAGGTGCGGCTCGCTCTCAGCGGTCTTCTCAGCGGGACCATCCGGAACCACAACAGTGACGATCCGGACCAGATGATCTGTCAGCGGCAAGACGATTATAACGGTGATTACATTGAATATCGTGTGGAACATGGCCAGCTGCAGCTGCGGAGCTCCCGGGAACAGCGAAGCAAAGATTTTACCGTAATCCAGCATGCCGCCGCTAAGCAGAGAAAGGATGCCGCCAAACACGATAAAAATAATGACGCCGCCCACATTGAACAGCAGATGGATCAGGGAAGCCCTCCGGGCATTACGGCTGCTGCCGATACCTGCAAGCAGGGCAACCACACAGGAACCGATGTTGGAACCCATGGTCAGGTAAATGCCCTGGTCCAAAGTGATCAGTCCGGATACCACCATCGTGATCGCAACGGAGGTCATGACCGAAGAGCTCTGGATGATCGCTGTGAATATCGCGCCTACAAGGACAAGCAGCAGGATATTGTTGATACCCGCCAGGAAAGTCTTTACTGCTTCCATTTCAGAAAAGATCTCCATGGCAGAGCTCATCATGGAAAGGCCGACAAAAAGCATACCGAAACCGGAAAGAATGCCGCCCCATCGTTTGACGATATCCTTTTTGGCGAACAGATTGACTGCTGCTCCAATGCCGGCAAAGGCAGAGAAAATGACCGTAGTCGACACACTATTGCCCCCCGACATACCGAGGGCAACGATCTGACCGGTGATGGTCGTACCGATATTCGCTCCGTAGATGACGGTCGCCGCCTGGGCCAGTGTCATGATGCCTGCATTGACAAAGCCGATGACCATGACCGTGGTTGCACCGGAGCTCTGGATCGCTGCAGTGGTCACTGCACCGATGCCGACGCCCACCAGCTTATTTCCTGAGATCTTCTGAAACAGGCTTCTCAATTTCCCTGAGCTGACGGCCTCCAGATTTGAACTCATCATGCCGCAGGCAATCAGAAAAATACCGATTCCGGCGATCATGGAAAGGATCGCGGAGATCACCATTGTTGAATCCACCATAAAACCTCCTTGTGGCCAACCGCAAAAAAAGACTTTGCCGCGCACGAAAAGTGCGGCAAAGTCTTGCTGCTTCCAATATGCTCCGGGGAAACTGCTTCCCGTACTGACGAAGACATATCACATGCTGCCCTGGCAGCATGCCAACTACTCCCTTTGACTATTTAACCTTATCAGACAGAACTGCGGCTGTCAACGACAACTGCGGTTTCCCGCCGCCTGAGCGTTGGACCCTTCTCTGCAAATCTTTCCGGAGATATCTTCTCCATAAAAAGAAGCCTCTCCTTTTTATTCTAAGTTCTCAATTCTAATATGTACTTGCAACGCTCCGGGTGATCTTCCAGGCACCGCCTTTTTTCTTCAGGCTGCATTTCTGCTGCAGATGCCAGTTGGATCTGCCTCCGCCGAACACGGCTGCAGCCACATAGGACTGCCCGGTCAGGACCGCCGTGTCTCCACTGATTTCCACAGGCATGTTTTCATGCTTTACAGAGAAGTAATTCAGCGTCCCATTCAGAACTGCTTTGATAAAAGCCTGTTTGGACTGCCGCATACCTGTCATATGTACCAGGACAAAGCTGTCATCCAGAACTTCTCTGAGGATTGACTCATCTTTTTCGATCATGCCCTCATACATCCGGATATAGGCTTCCTGAATCAGCTGCTCTTCACTTCGCTCTGTCATATCAAAACCCAAGCTCCGAAAGCCAGCTGCCAACAGATTCTCTCACTTCCTCCTGCTTGTTCTGCGCGTCACTTCCGCGAACCGCAAGCCCTTTCAGCACGTCCGCATCCGGGCTGGCTTCCTCTGCCTGCGTTTCTATTTCTGTTTCCTTCGCGGCCTCCGCAGATGCCGAAGCAGTTGCTGAAGCAGAAGAACTCCCGCATCCCGTTAGCATCAGTATCGCTGCCAGCAGCAGTGCAAATTCTTTTTTCATAACTATCCTCGCTCAGATCAGTCCGTTAGCGGACAACCACTTCTTAAGGCTTCCCTTTGCGTTCGCAGCCTGACTGCCGGTAATGGAAAGACCTCTTTTAAGCTCTGCGCCCGGTGCGTACTTCTTGATGTCGCGCTCGCTGGAGCCCATGCCGCTGCCTTCATTCGTGCAGAGCGGAAGGATCGTCTTGCCGGTGAAATCAAACGCCTCCAGGAAGGTAACCACTGCCATCGGCATCGTTCCCCAGTAGTTCGGGTATGCAAGAACGATCGTATCGTATTCATCAATGCTCTCCGGCATGCTCACAAGCTCGGGACGTGCGCCTGCTCTTAAGTCTTTCTTGGCCTGGTCGATGCAGGTCATGTAGACCGGGGAATAAGGATTCTTCATCTCGATCTTAAAGCTGTCTGCTGCCGTGCGCGATGCGCGCGACTCCTCTTCGATCAGTTCCTTCATGAGACCCACTACGATCTCTGTATTTCCGACCTTTACATAGCGCATTGCGCCGCCAAAATAGTTCTCATCTGCTCTTGAAAAGAATGCGATCAGTGTCTTTGCCATGTCTGTAGCCTCCGTTTTGTAGTCTTATTCTTTTGTACTTGGTGGTTTATCTTTCTGATGACTTTATTCTTACACATTTTCATCGTATTATCCAATTGAAAATGGCTATACTTGATTTAATTTTTTAATAGTTAAATTTGTCAGTCAGCCATCCTTTTTCTATCAGATCCATCTCCTGAAAGAGGAAGTCTTACCGCTTTTATCAGCCATCTGAAAATACTCTATAATGAGGCGGCTTCAGTCCCTTTCTGATGATTCTTCTGCATAGCACGTACTCACCAGCCTTTTCGTGCAAATAGAAACAGCCCCGAGGTTTTTCCTCAGGGCTGCAGTCCTGTTAAAAACAGCCCTGAGATTCTTTCTCAGGGCTGCCAACATGTATCACTCTTCTGTTTTTCTGACTTACTTCAAATGGTGTAAAAAAATGGTGTACCGGTGTAAATC
>DFFG01000086.1:29281-29700 GCA_002368795.1 Eubacterium sp. UBA3782 | reverse complement strand
TCGTTGTGCTCGGTCTTGGCCAGGATGCCCAGCTTCCAGAGCTCCTCGTTCAGATCCTCCATGTAGGCGGCGACCCGGGGCTTGATGACGCCAAAATAATGATCATCCAGCTCCTGGCCTTTGGGCGGCTTTGCGCCGAACAGGGTGCGGCCGGTAAAGCGAAGGTCCGGGCGCTGCTCATACATCTCCTTCGTGATCAGGAAATATTCCTGCTCCGGGCCGACGGAGGAGACGACCCGCCGTGCCGAGGTATTGCCAAAAAGCCGTAGGATCCGGAGCGCCTGGGTACTGAGGACCTCCATGGACCGCAGGAGCGGTGTTTTTTTGTCCAGTGCATGTCCGCCGTAGGAACAGAAGGCTGTGGGTATGCACAGGGTATGGCCCTTGATAAAGGCGTAGGAGGTCGGATCCCAGGCGGT
>DFFG01000086.1:0-29212 GCA_002368795.1 Eubacterium sp. UBA3782 | reverse complement strand
TAGCCTCTGGCCTCAAAGGTGGCGCGAAGACCGCCGGAGGGGAAGGAGGAGGCGTCCGGCTCACCCTTGATCAGTTCTTTGCCGGAAAACTCCATGATCACGCCGCCGTCGGGCGAAGGAGTGATAAAGCTGTCATGCTTTTCCGCCGTGATCCCGGTAAGGGGCTGGAACCAGTGGGTGAAGTGAGTCGCGCCATGCTCCAGTGCCCAGTCCTTCATAGCCTTGGCAACGGCGTCCGCCACGCCGGCATCCAGCTTGTGTCCTTCATCAATGGTTTTCCTGAGGGAGGTGTAGATCTCGTCAGAGAGAGTAGAGCGCATCACGCGGTCATCAAAAACGAGGCTTCCGAAATATTCCGGTACAGTACGCATGGTCCATAGCTCCTTTTCTTCATTAATAAAATAGAAAAGGCAGGGAGGTCGTTATGCTTCCGCAAAGACCTCCTTGCCTTTATATCTGGGAACTATACAGAAAAACGAGGAAGGTGTCAATGATTTGACCATACCGAAAACATTGGGGAACAATAGGAAAAAAGCAAAAGAAAATGTGCATAAATCACGAAGGCCTGTTATGATTAGCATGAAAGAGCGGAGCTGCTCCGGGAATGAGAGGATCACATATGCAGATCAGAAAAGCAGAAAAGCAGGACCTTGGCAGGATTATGGAGATCTATGCCTATGCGCGTGAATTTATGGCAGCCCACGGCAATCCGAATCAGTGGGGACCGACCGCCTGGCCGCCGGAGGATCTGATCCGCAGAGATATAAGGGAAGGCAAGAGCTATGTATGCGTCAGTGACGGCGGAAGGGTGATCGGCGTATTCTTTTTTGATTATGGAAAGGATATCGAGCCGGCCTACCGGGTGATCACGGACGGAGCCTGGATCGGTGAGGACACCTACGGTGCGGTACACCGGATCGCGTCCGACGGATCGGAAAAGGGGATCGGCAGCTTTTGCATTAAATGGGCTCTCGGGCAGTGCGGCCATATCCGTATCGATACCCACCCGGACAATTATGTCATGCAGAACATGCTCAAAAAGCTTGGCTTCGTCCACTGCGGGACGATCTATGTGGAGGAAGACGAATACCCAAGGTTGGCGTTTGAGAAAACGGACGAAGGGTAAACTCTGCCATCCGGGAGCTGAAATTGGCCGGATGATGGGCCTGAAACGGTCCGAAACCGGCTTTTTTCCAGTTGCAACCGGCAGTTGACAGATTGCAAGGCCCGCCTGGTGGCAGGCAACCGGGCAAACCTCTATGCTCAGACTATCAACAAACGGTGCTGCGGCACCCGACAGAAATGGAGGAGCAGACATGATACTCGCTGAAAAGATCACAATACTGAGAAAAAGAAACGGATGGTCCCAGGAGGAGCTGGCAGAGCAGCTGGGCGTCAGCCGACAGGCGATCTCGAAATGGGAGAGCGCGCAGTCCACGCCCGACCTGAAGAGGATCCTGGCCATGGCCGAGGCCTTTGGCGTCAGCACAGATATCCTGCTGAAGGATGAGGAGCCGCTGCAGGAGCTGCCGGCCTATACGGAGACAGAAATCACAGCAGTCGGGAAGCTGCCGGAGGCCGAGCCTCTCCGTAGTGTGTCGATGGAGGAGGCAAACGATTTCCTCGCACTCAAGGCAGTATCTGCCGGGCGGACGGCCATCGGTGTGATGCTGTGCATTCTTTCTCCGATCCTGCTGATTCTGCTTTCCACCGCGCAGGAGATGGGTCTTGTCCCGCTCACTGAGATGCAGGCGGCCGGCTTTGGCATCCTCGTGCTCATGCTTCTGGTGGGCGCGGCCGTTGCCCTGTTTGTCTATGACGGCATGAAGCTTGGCCGCTTTGATTATATTGAGAAGGAAGCTCTGGAAACGGCTTATGGTGTGGAGGGCATGGTGCGGGACCGCATGGAGCGCTACAGCAGCCAGCATATCCGCTATATGGTCATCGGCATCCTTCTGTGTGTGCTTTCCTGCATTCCGCTGTTTGTCTCGATGATCCTGAACGATGAAAATGAGATGAGCATGTCTGCCGCCCTCTGCATCCTTCTGGCCATGGTAGCAGTCGGGGTGCTGCTGATCGTCCGGACCAGCATCATGACAGAGGCGATGCAGTCGCTTCTGGAGGAGGGCGATTATTCCCGGGCCCAAAAGAGGGAAAACCGGCGCAATGAAGCCATCATGGGCATCTACTGGGGAAGTGCAACAGCGCTCTATCTGCTGGTCAGCTTCCTGACCGGACGCTGGGATATGACCTGGATCATATGGCCGGTGGCCGGTGTGGGCTGTGGCGTGCTTGCCGCAGTGCTGAAGGTGATCCGCTCCAGGGAATAACAACTCATTCGGGGTGTCCCCCGCCTCTATAGGCGGCAAGAACGCCGAGGCGTTCCTGAATAAAACTTCCATCTTCATCAAATCTTAATCTGTTCGCCGCTTTCAACTTAAAGTGCCGGTGCGCTATGATGATTTCAGCAGAGATAAAGGAGAACAGCAATGCCGAACATTCTGATCTGTGATGATGACCGCGATATTGTGAATGCGCTGAAGATCTATCTGGCCGATCCGGACTACCACCTGTATGAGGCGTACAACGGAAAAGAAGCGCTGGAGATCATCGGCCGGGAGGAGATCCATCTGGTACTTCTGGATATCATGATGCCCGTCATGGACGGGATGACCGCCATGGCCAGGATCCGGGAGACGAGCAACGTGCCCATCATCCTTCTGACAGCCAAAAGCGAGGATACCGACAAGATCCTGGGACTCAATGTGGGAGCGGACGATTACATCACAAAGCCCTTCAATCCGCTGGAGGTCACAGCCAGGGTGCGTTCCCAGCTGCGGCGCTACCTCCGCTTTGGCGGCGGAGCTGAGAAGCCGGAGTGCTATTCGGTCGGCGGGATCGAGCTGGATGACCGGACCAAGGAGGTCAGGGCAGATGGGGAGATCGTCTCGCTCACACCCAAGGAATATGAGATCCTCCGGCTTCTGATCGCAAATCCGGACCGCGTTTTTTCTCCAAAGGAGATCTACCGCACCATCTGGAAGGAAAAGCCCTTTGGGACGGACAATACGGTTGCTGTTCATATCCGCCATCTTCGCGAAAAGCTTGAGATCGACCCGGCTGACCCACGGTATATCAAGGTGGTTTTCGGCCAGGGCTACAAGATGGAAGGAGAGAAAAGACGATGAAGCGATGGATCTGTACGGTCCCGGGTAAGGTGATACTGTATATTGGCTGTGTGCTGTCCGCTCTCGTGTTTGCTGCGAGTCTGATCGCGGCAATCGTGCTTTTGGACTATGGCCTGGACTTTTACAGCCGGAAGGAGGAGGAGATCCGCAAGGAGGTAGTCGTCCATCTCGATCTTGCCTCCAATGTCTATACCTGCCTGCATCAGGCGGTTGCAGATGGTTACGCCTACGATGACGGCTGTCTGTACCGGATCACCGACGGGAAGGGAAAGGTCGTTTTTGTAACTGACGGCGCAGAAGAGAGCACAGACTGGCAGTATACCATGCATTACGGTGCCGTCCGGTTTGAGGACGGGCAGATCGACTTTTATTCGATCGACGACGGACAGCCATACGGGAGAGATGGCGATACGGAGCAGTATACGGTGCAGATGCAGATCCCCGCATCCACCTGGCTGGGCCGGCAGACGGCCTTTACCGGATGGCTGGTCCATATCCTCTATCTGCTGCGGTATGCCGTCTACGGGATCGGTGTGGGAGCGTTCGTGCTCATGGTGCTCACCTTCGTTGCACTGATGGTTGCAGCGGGGCGGCGGCCGGATTCGGATGCGCTGTATCCCGGCCCCTTCGAGGTCCTGCCCTTTGATTTTATTTTTGTCAATGTGTTTAGCTTTGCCTTGCTGCTTTTATACGCAGTGGGAACCACCTTTGCCCTCCGGCCTGGTCCGCTTCTTTTTGCCGGGGCTGCCATAGCTGCCACCGCAGGCGCGCTGCTTCTGGTCTGCATGAGCGGCGCCAGCAGGCTGAAACGGCATACGCTCTGGGAGAAAATGCTTACCGTGCGTATCGTCCGTTTCCTGTGGAGAGAGATAAAAAGGATCTGCCGCTTCCTGCTCTCTTTGATCCGGGGACTGCCGCTGGTATGGAAGAGCGCACTTGCCATCGGTGCTCTCACCCTACTGGAATTTCTGGCACTGATCATGACCATATACGAACCGCCAGTCCTGGCCTTTTTGTTCTGCCTTGAGAAGCTGTTCCTGATCCCGGCCATTCTCTATGTCGTCCTCTGCCTTCGGAAACTGCAGCAGGGCGGAGCCGCACTGGCCGGCGGAGACCTTTCCTATCAGACCGACACCAAAGGGATGATCGGGGAGCTGAAGGAGCATGGAGAACACCTGAACAGCATCGCCGGCGGCATGGCCGCCGCCCTTGATGAGCGCATGAAGAGCGAGCGGATGAAGACGGCGCTGATCACCAATGTCTCTCACGACATCAAGACGCCGCTGACCTCCATCATCAATTATGCGGCGCTGATCGGGGAGGAGCCCTGCGAGAACGAAAAGATCACCGAATATGCGGAGGTGCTGCTGCGCCAGTCCGACAAGCTGAAGCGCCTGATCGATGATCTTGTGGAGGCCTCAAAGGCGTCCACCGGCAATCTGGATGTGATTCTGGCGCCCTGCGATGCCGGCATTTTTGTGGAGCAGGCAGCGGGGGAATACGAAGAGCGGATGAACAGCTGCAGCCTGACGCTGGTCACGGCAAAGCCGGACCGGGCGGTGTCCATCCTCGCGGACGGCAGGAGGATGTGGCGGATCTTTGATAACCTGATGAACAACATCTGCAAATACGCGCAGCCGGGGACCAGAGTTTATCTGAGCCTTGAGGAAAAGGATCATCAGGCCGTCATTACCTTCCGCAATACCTCCCGGGAGATGCTGAACATGTCGGAGGAGGAGCTGATGGAGCGCTTTACCCGGGGCGACGCGTCCCGGACGACCGACGGGAACGGGCTGGGCCTGTCCATTGCCAGAAGCCTGGCCGAGCTGCAGAGGGGCAGTCTGGACATCACCATCGACGGAGACCTGTTCAAAGCCGTGCTTCGTTTTCCGACGATCCTCTGATCAAAAAAACATATAGTTAACCAAATAGCTTTAATAGACACGGATCCCGTCAGGGGATTGCCGCACAGATCAGCTGATGCGGCAGTCTTCTGGCGGGATCTTTTGTATGGGCAATGGCGTGCAGGATCGTCACGGGGAAGACAAATGCAAAACATCACCGGTCAGGGAAATCGACAGTGGAAAAATCAGCTTTCTTCATATATGATGGACAGGGCAGCAGGCAAAGCGGCTTTTCCCGCTTTACCCGCTGCTCAAAGACAGGTAAAAGGAGATGCTTGCAATGCAGGATAAGAAAAAAGACCCGCTCGCATGGGAGGAGATCAGCACAGAACACATCATTCAGGACGAGTGGATCGATTTTCGCCGGTCTGCCTACCGTTTTCCGGACGGCAGCATTTTTGAACCATATTACAGCTACAGCCGCAGGGATTATGTGGTGATCGTTGCATCGGATACGGAGGGAAACTTCTTGTGCGTCCGTCAGTACCGGCAGGGGATCGGAAAGGTGACGAACGAGTTTCCGGCCGGCGGCATCGAGAGGAAGGATGGAAAGGAATACGGCGGCGCCGGAAGCGCAGGAGCCGAGAACGCCCTTGCGGCGGCAAAGCGGGAGCTTCTGGAGGAGACCGGGTACACCTCCGATGAGTGGACGCCCCTTCTGACCATTCCCTCAAATGCCACGATCGCCGACAATTATGCCTTCCTTTTTGCTGCAAAAAACTGCCGCAAGGTATCCGGACAGTCGCTGGATGAGACGGAATTTCTGAACGTAAAGACATTTACCGCAGACGAGATCGAAGAGATGATCCGTGCGGGAGAATTTGAGCAGGTCGTGCACGTGGCGGCATGGCTCCTGGCTGCCCGCAGCGGAAGCTGAGTATGCGGAGATACGGCGGGGAAAGTTTTCTGTATACAGAGACGCATTCAAAAAATGATGCGGCAATACGTTAGAATTGCCTTTTTTGTATGCGTGGTTTAAATTTATAGTGTATCCGCAGGATTATGTCCGGCGGGTATAGCCTGAGCAGCCATCTCCATCTGCGCGGGAGCTGTCCGGGCGCGTAAGGAACGTTTCGGCGTTCCATCGTTACGGCACGTGATGTGCGGGCGGCTGCTGTTTTGCACATCTATGATCTGGCTATGCTGAACACAGAAACCAAAGATTCGGTACAGGAGGAAACATGCCGATGAAAAAGGAAACAAAGAATAAAGCGATCTGCCTGGCCCTTGTCCTGACTCTCATCCTCAGCTCTTTATCTGGATGCGGTTCAAAGGCGGATACAACACCAGCTGCAGACGAGAGCAGTTCTGTTTCCGCAAGCAGCGCGGAAGCGGAGCCGTCGGAGCCTGCCGTGGAGGAAAAGGCGGTCGAGGCTGAGCTTGTGCGGTTTGGCGGAAGCGAGCTTGTGGTCCGCTACGAAGGCGAAGAATATACGCTGGATGTGACGAATGCGATGATCAACGCGACATCGCTCCGGACCGGTGATATCCTGATCATCACCTACACCGGCGAGTTCGTCAGCGGCGATCCATCCGGCTGTCAGGTCGTCTCTGTCGCGGTGCGGAAAGAGGCATCGCCGGGGACCACGGAGCTGGTCGGCACGCTGGAGGACATCACGATGAACGCCATCACGGTGCGGACGATCGACGGCCGTGTGCTTACCTTCAATGCCACCAATGCGAAGCATTCCTTCAGCTATGGCATCAACGAAGGAAACTGGGTGACGATCATCTACAGCGGAAATCTGGTCGGAACTGATACGGCAAACATCGCTGTCGTTCAGATCCATGATGAAGACACGGATTATGTGCGGCAGGTCAAGGCCCAGACCCTGATCGAGGATGCAAATGATACCGTTTATGCGCTGGAGGATGTCAATGTCCGGGCTTCCTACATGATGGCATCCGAGGTCATCGGCTCGCTCAAGGCCGGGGACTCTGTCAAGCGTACCGGCCGCTGCAACAACGGCTGGGACCGGATCACCTACAACGGCGGCGAAGCATATGTATACAGCACGCTGCTGACCACAGATCCTGATGAGACCGGCAGCAAGGGAAGTCTTAGCCCGATCTCGGAAAAGGTTAAGATCAAGGTACTGAACGAGACGGTATATGCGAAGGTAGACGCTATGGTCCGCCAGGGATATTCGACGGCGTCAAAGTCCATTGGAGCGCTGAAGGCTGGCGCATCCGTGACCCGGACCGGCATCTGCGACAATGGCTGGTCCCGGATCCTCTACAACGGACAGGTCGCCTATGTCTACAGTGATCTGCTGACGACCAAAAACCCCAATGCCGAGGAGGACGGGGTAAAGATCACGGCGGTCAACGAAACGATCTACGTCGTCACCGATGTGGAAGTGAAAAAGAACTGGAAGGCAGACGCAGAGACACTTGGCATCCTGCTCAGAGGCAGCAGCATCATCCGGACCGGTATCTGCGACAATGGCTGGTCAAGGGTAGCCTATGATCAGATGGATGCCTATATCCCCAGCAATGTGGTCACGAAGACCAATCCGAACAAGGAAGAGCCGGTAAAGATCTACAAGGCAAACGGCTACGCTTGGACCGTCACGGATTCCAATGTAAGAGAGTCCTTCTCCGTGAACAGCAGGATCCTGGGCGTGCTGACGAGCGGCAGCGGCGTAAAGATCACCGGTGTGACCAGCAACAACTGGTCCAGGATCGAATACAAAGGAGGCACGGGCTTCGTCCACAACGATCTTCTGACCTCGACGGATCCCAACCCGACCAAGACACCGACTAAGACACCGACAAAGACTCCGACAAAGACACCAACCAAGACCCCGACAAAGGAGCCGACCAAGACACCGACAAAGACTCCGACCAAGGAACCTACAAAGGAACCTACAAAGGAACCGACGAAGGAGCCGACGAAGGAACCAACCAAAGAGCCGACACCGGAACCGACCAAAGAGCCGACACCGGAACCGACCGTGGAGCCGACCGTAGAGCCTGAGCCGACGGTGGAGCCGGAACCGACGGTAGAGCCGGAGCCGACGGTAGAGCCGGAACCGACCGTAGAGCCGGAGCCTGAGGAGGAGCACGAGATCGAGGGTATTGTTACCGGCTATTCCTATGAAGCACTTACGATCCAGGTATATGGCGACACAACACCTTCGGACGGGGAAGGACGGCCGGAGGAAGAGCCGGAGCTGGATTCCGGCGACGGAACAGATCAGTATCCAGTCATCACTTACGAGGAAGCTTCCGGAGAAGTCATCACTTACTATACCTTCGACATCCGGGAGGCAGCCCAGGAATACACCCAGGGCATCTATGAAGGCCTTGCCGTCCGCGTCACCTATGTCGGCGAGCTGAGCGAAATGGAAGCGGTGCGGGCAGTACGTGTCACCGATATTGATGTGCCGCAGCCGACACCGGAGCCCGAACCGGATCCGGAACCGGAACCTGAGCCGACGGTAGAGCCGGAGCCGACGGTGGAGCCGACGGTAGAGCCGGAGCCGACGGTGGAGCCGACCGTAGAGCCGGAGCCGACCGAGGAGCCCACACCAGAACCCACAGAAGAGCCGATACCGGAGCCCACAGAAGAGCCGATACCGGAGCCCACAGAGGAGCCGATACCGGAACCCACAGAAGAGCCAATACCGGAGCCCACAGAGGAGCCGATACCGGAGCCCACAGAAGAGCCGATGCCCGAGCCGACAGCCGCACCGGAACCTGAACCGGAGAAGGAAGACAAGGAAGAGGGCATTACCTTCCGCGGAACTGTGGTATCCCACACCAAAAACACCGTGACAGTCCTTCTTGAGGAAGACGTGGAAACGACCTTCAATTTTGAGAAGGCTAAGCTGAAGGATGAGGACATCGAAAAGCTTGTACCCGGTGCAAAGGTCAAGATCATTGCAGACATGAAAGATGCAAAACCGGAGGATACCATCATCACCGCTGTCAAGGTCAAGATCATCAAGGATTAAGCGAATTCTTTAAGCAAAGCCGTTAAGCCTGCTGAAACGCCCTGATTGCAATCGCAGACTTTGCAGGCATGTTTCAATGCACTGGCCTGGAGACAGCAGGGACGTATAGACACATGAAAACCGCATAAGAAGCCGGCGGACGAGATGTCAGCCGTCACCCGGGGCAACGGAGATGCTCACAAAGTACACCTCCGCTGCCCCGCATTTTTTTGCCTCCTGCGCCAGGAGATCCATGGTTGTGCCGGTGGTGTAGATATCATCGCAAAGGAGGACTCTCTCCGGGAAACCATTAAGGCGCTTTTCCCATTTCCGGAGGGCCCGAGGGTCCGTACAGAAGGCGCCCGAAAGGTTTTTCCTTCTTTGCTGCGGATCCAGTCCCTTTTGCGGACGGGTGTTTTTCTGACGGCGGATCAGATCGGAAGCGGCAGGAATGCACAGACTTTTCGAAAGACAGTTTGCGAGCTCCTCTGCCTGGTTATATCCGCGTTCAAGATAGCGGAGAGGATGAACAGGGACAGGAAGGATCAGCTGCGGCTTCCAGAGGCGGAACCGTTCCTGCCCATGGGAGAGAATGGCAGCAGAATAAAACCTGGCATACTCAGCCCGGTCTCCATATTTAAAACGCATGAGGGAGTTCTGCACCGGATCCCGGTACAAAAAAGGGGAAAAACCTGAAGTGAAACTGTGCTGCGTTTTCTGGCAGCTGCGGCAGTACTCGCCGGCATCAGAAGAAAGCGGGCGTCCGCATTTCATGCAGACAGGACCCTGTATAAAGCGAAGCTCCTTCGCACAGGTGCGGCAGAGCATGGGCTCGTCCCTGCGCAGAAGACCGTCGCAGATGGGACAGTGACGAGGGTAGAGAAGTGCTATATCCAATCGGTTTTCATCGGCACAGATCTCCTTTCGGCCGTGAATTAAAAGGTATAAAAACGTGGGAAAGAAACAGAACCAAAACGGAAATGAAAAAGAAAAGCCCTGGCCCCGGGAAGTGAAAATAATAAGGAGCCGGATTACCTGCCATTATGACAGATTTTGATGCGGCTGTCATCCGAAACCGATGTTTTTTTTGACCATATATGGCAGAAATGATATACTGGAAAAGTAGTTTTTCTATATCTGCCGGTATGGTAATTGGCTGGCAGAAGGGGAGCCATGCAGCTTCTGTCTGCGTCTCCCTCCCTTAGGAACAGGAGGATCAGAACGATGAGTGATTTGCTGAAAAAAGAGGCAGGCGGTGGAAAAGGGATGGACTATATGGAACTCCTTTTTTACCTGGTTATGGCATGGTCACTCATCAGGGGCAATGCGGTTTTTGGTGAATCAACAGGGAGAGAATATCTCACATATACAATGAATGTCCTGGCGATGCTGGAGATCTGGTGCATCACCACCGTTTATCACAACCTGTTTGGTTCCATCGGTATTGCCGAACGCACGGCGGCATTGATAAATTCTTTTCTGCTGCTTCCTATGGCGACGGGGATGGAAAGATACATGGGCGTGGGCTCGTTTATGGCAGTCTTTGCGATTGCATGGGCTCTGCTTCTGATCCATATGGGCATTCAGTTTCTGATCAAAGTATTTACCTTCCAGATGGATGTTCGGGAGTTCCGATATATCCGCAGGCTGGCCTGGCTTTTGGTGGCCCAGGGAGCTGTAATCATAGCTACGGGATATTTTATTGGCGGTAATCAATGGATGAGTATCCAGAAAATATCTATCGCAGTCTGGTTTGCCGCTTTTTTATTTCTGGAATATATACCCGGCAGTCCGGAACTCGATACCGGAAGCCTGACAGAGCAGCTTCCGCGTTTTGTCGTGCTGTCCTTCGGCATGGCAATGACAGGAATTGCCGGGGTTATTCTTGATGGATTCAGCGGAGAGAGTTTAGCCTATGGAATTGTGGTATTCCTCTGTCTGGCTGCGCTTCTGGTCATCTGCGATTATTACAGCAGACGCATGCTGAACAGGCAGCGTTTGGGGAAAGGCCATGGGTATCTGGTCGCACATGCGGTACTGTTGTTTGCACTTTCTTTCATTACGGAAATGTTTATCTTCAAACGATATGGACATGTTCTAGAGGGACCGGAACCTCACAGGTTTTACCAGTCTTTGTCTGTAATTCTTTTCCTGGCGGCCGTTTTTGCCATTTCCAGATACACGGATCAAAGTATGATAAATACAAAAACCCTGCTTCTGTTCCTTGCTGCGGCGCTGGTTTATTTTGGCCTGATGTACAGGTTCAGCGGCAACTGGATGTTTAACGGCCTTTGCACGGCAGGGTTTATCGGTCTGGCCTTTATGTATATTTCAGGCGTCCGCATAAAGCTGGAAGTCGGCTGAGCATATCGGAAGAAATTGGACGAAATTGGACGATTCAATCGCACTTGTGGATACAGGACGATAAAGTGGATACAGAACGATAAATAGGATAAAGATGGATAGCTTACTTAGACAGCAGAGCGGAGAAGAGAAAAAAGTAGAATATCTGGAACTGATCTATGATCTGATCTTTGCGTATTTTGTGACCAAAAACAATGATGTCATCCTTCACACCCAGAACGGCTTTATCAGCATGGGGAACTTTCTGGGATACATCATGGGCACATTGATCATCCTCGAGATCTGGTACATGACCACCACCTATATCAACCGCTATGGGACGAACGGGATCGCAGAGCATGTGACGATCTTTATCAACATGTATCTGCTGTATTACATGGCAGAAAGCACCAGTGTGGCCTGGGCCAATTACCACATTCAGTATGCTATCGCCTGGGCGCTGATCCTCATCAACCTGGGGGTACAGTTTTTGCTCAAGTCGAAGATGATGGAGATGTATCCCCATGAGCACCGGCATACCCGGTATATTGCTTTGATCATGTTTGTGCAGGCGGGGTTGATCCTGCTGAGTCTGGTCTGGTTCGCCATGACGGGCGTTGCTCTGGCAAACTGTTCGATGGTGTTCTGGTTTATCGCCATCCTGGTGCTGGAGTCAAAATTCAACTGGATCTCCCTGGATTTTACCCATCTGTCAGAGCGGGTGATGCTGTTTGTCGTGGTCACCTTTGGATCGATGCTGACCGGTATCGCAGATTTCTTTGACAACGGCATGTCCTTTGCCGCTCTGTATTATTCGGTCACCACCTTCCTGTGCGTGATTGGCCTGCTGGTCATCTATGGGCATTATTACAACAAACTGCTGGACCGCCAGCGCCCGGGAAAGGGCATGGCCTATATCCTTCTGCATGTGGGACTGATCCTGGCGCTGAATAATATTACCACAGCGCTTATCCTGATGCCAAAGGTATATGTGTCCAACTGGGCAAAGGTCGTGTTCCTTGCCGCATCTGTGGTGCTCTATTTTGCCGCCATGCTGGCATTGTCACGCTTTACCTACCAGGGCATGCCCGGGAAGCGGCACCTGCTGCTGTTTTGTATCATGGCAGCCGCCTATCTCGCTGCTATGAGTCTGTCTGCCCTGTACTGGATCCTGCCGCCGCTCTTTTCTGCCATATATATTTATCTGATCTTCCTGATCATGGTGCGGATCGGCGGACAGGAAGAAGAAAACAAAGGAGAGAATAGCTATGAAATTCAGTGAGATGCTCTACGAAAGACCCGATGAGGAAGACCTGATCCGGCGCATCAAAGAACTGACACAGAACCTGAAGGACGCGGAGAATTATGCTGCTGCCAGAGCGGTATTCATGGAGATGGATAAACTGGAGCGCCACGTCGAGACGATGGGGACGCTGGCATCCATCCGGAATTCTCTGGACAGCCGGGATGCCTATTATGACGAGGAGAGAAAGTTCTGGAACGAAGCGGAGCCCAGGATAGAGGAATACAGCCAGGCATGGAACGTGGCGCTCCTGGAGTCTCCATTCCGGAAGGATTTTGCGGAAGAGTTCGGTCAGCTGATGTTTCTGAATACCGAGATCGCTCTTAAGACCTTCTCACCGGAGATCATTCCCGATCTGCAGAAGGAAAATGACCTGGTCATGGCCTATGAGAAGCTGATCTCTTCTGCACAGGTGAGTTTTGAGGGGAAGAATTGGACGATCCCCCAGATGACCGCCTTTAAGTCCGATCCGGACGATGCCAGACGGCTTGCCGCATGGAAGGCAGAGGGCACCTGGTTTATGGAAAATCAGGCGGAGCTTGACCGCCTGTATGATGAGCTGGTCCGCCTGCGCGATGCCATGGGAAGGAAGCTTGGCTATGACGGCTACCTGCCGCTTGGCTATTACCGGATGGAGAGAAATTGCTACACCAAAGAGGATCTGAAGAAATTCCGGGAGAATGTCGTCCGCTACGTGGTTCCGGTCGCAGAGGAGATCTACCAGAGACAGGCGGAGCGCCAGGGCAGGACGTATCCGCTCAGCTTTGCCGATGCCGCGCTGGAATTCCGTTCCGGAAATCCGAGACCAAAGGGTACGGCAGAGGATATCCTGTTGGCCGGAAGACAGTTCTACGACGAGCTGTCCCCGGAGACCAGCGAATTCTTCCGCGCCATGCTGGACGGGGACATGCTGGATGTGATCTCAAGGGAAGGCAAGATGGACGGCGGCTACTGCACGAGTCTGCCGGACTACGGGATCCCCTTTATCTTTGCAAATTTCAATGGGACCCAGGGAGATGTGGAAGTGGTGACCCACGAGGCCGGGCACGGCTTTGAGTGGTGGATGAACCGCGACCGGATCCCGGTATCCTACGGATGGGCTTCCATGGAGGCCAGCGAGGTCCACTCCATGTCCATGGAATTCCTGGCGTGGCCCTGGGAGGAGCTGTTCTTTGGCGATGAGGCTGACCGGTTCCGCTACAGCCATCTGGCTGCGGCGATCACGTTTATCCCCTATGGAACGATGGTGGATCATTTCCAGCACATCGTCTACGAAAAGCCGGAGCTGACACCGGAGGACCGGCACGGAGTGTGGAAGGAGCTGATGGGCATCTACATGCCCTGGATGAAGCTGGACGGCGAGATCCCCTTCTACAGCGACGGCATGCACTGGCAGTACAAGCATCATATCTATACTTCGCCGCTGTATTATATCGATTACTGCCTGGCCCAGACCGTCTCCCTGGAGATCTGGAGCCTGATGCAGAAGGATCATCGGGACGCTTTTGACCACTACATGGCCTATACCCGTCAGGGCGGAAGCCGGGTGTTCACCGAGCTGCTCTCTGAAGCCGGACTTACGAGTCCCTTTGAACCGGCCTGCCTGGAGGAGGTGTGCCGCACGGCGAAGGCTTATCTGGAAGCTTTTCCAAAGGACAAGCTTGAGAAGGCCTGAAAACAGTCCGCGCTGTTTCCGGTTAAAGATATTTTGACTTCCGGGCACAGGCAGGAAGCAGACCTTCCCGGAAAAGAGAGAAGCGAAGCAGCAGGAGAAGAATAGAAGCATTTTTAAGGTACCAAAATAATAGAAGAATTATTAAAAGCAGCAAGGAAACCATTAAGGAAAGATGAGACCTGTCTCAGGAAGGGAGGAGCCATGGGCTTTGATCCGACAATTATGTTCAAGTTTAATGAAATGAAGAAACGCTTTCAGAAGGACCATCCGAAGGTTGTGCAGTTTTTTGAGCATGAGTCTTTTCTGGATCTGCCGGAAGGGACCGTCATTGAGCTGACGATTACAAGACCCGGCGAAAGTCCGGTCAGCACAAATCTGAAACTCAATGCAGAGGATGTGCGGGATCTGCAGTCTGTCCGTCACTAAATGGCGGATGAACGCAAAGAAAGGAGAACAAGGATGAAAAGAAGGATGATCACAGCGCTGTTTCTGGCAGCGGCACTTACGATAAGCGCCTGTGGCAGCAGCGCAGCAGATACGGCTTCTGCTTCTGCCTCTGGCAGCAGCCAGGCAGCGGAAGCGCAGGCCGCTGAGCCTGCAGCAGAGGAGCCGACTGCGGCTTCCGTCTCCGCGGCAGAAGAAGAGGCACCGGCAGAAGAGGCAGTCTCCGCCGCTTCCGTACAGGCGGAAAGCCAGACAGAAGGTGCTGTGGCTGACCAGACAAACCCGTGGGAGGAGTTTGACAGCTATGATGCCGCTGCAGAATCTGCAGGGATGAACCTGGCTGTGCCGGTATTTGGAAACGGATTTGAGCTTTCCGTCTATCGGACGGTTCCCGGAGATGTTTTTGAACTTCAGTATCATGATGCCAGCGGCAGGACGGTCATCGTGAGAAAAGGCATATCCAGCGGCAATGGCGAGGATCTGGACAGCTTTGCCGGTGATTATAATGTCTATGATGAGACAGAAGACAAAGAATACGCGGATATCGTGGTCCTGGTAAAGGAAAACGAAGCAGAAGACGAGGATATCTGCTTTGCAGGAACCTGGTATATCCGCCGGAATGCAGGACCGGACAATATCTATTCTGTAAGCTGCACCGAAGGAATTCCGGAGAAGGAATTTGAGCGCATGATCCTGCGCGTGATCGCCGGCGAGCTGACGGCAGAAGACAGAGATACCGCCGTGACACGGCTGGCCCAGGTGTATCTGGATGATCTGGAGGATGCGCTGGAGGACTGCAGAGGCTTCCGCGGGGCGGCAGGCAGCAGCCTGAAGGCAGCGGCAGCGGCCAGTGATCTTCTCGATTTTGCAGTTACCTATGGACTGAAGGCCCAGGAAGCCCCCGACGTTCAGGAGGCTGCCGGCATGGTCATCGCTATGCTGAGCGAAGCGGAGCGTACAGATCTTGCCGAGACATTCAAAGAGATGGTGGCACCGGCGATCGACCAGGCCTTTGTCAATTATGAGAGCATCCGCCCGGCCTTTACCGATTCCGGCGAGGATGAGGACATGCTGGAGCTTCTTGCCGCCGGCGGAGCCGAGGATAGCTGGAAGGTGCTCAAGGAGGCCCTTACAGCAGTTCTGTAAGACCACAGACGGCCAAAGCCGTCCTACGAACAGGCCGACAGGATAAAAACACACATCTGTGGAAGGCATTACGCAAACGGCTTCGGCCCTTTCGGGCCTGCAGAATGTTTGCTTTAATGCCTTCCGGGGATGTGTGTTTTTCTGGCGGAATGGTTCTCATCAATGGATCCTGCCTTCGTTTTTAGAAGAACAGACACGAAAAGACGCCGAAGTGACTCTGACTCGCTCCGGCGTCCTTTTCGTTAGGCTTTCTTTTTTTGAGGAGATGCAGGTGCCATCTGCGGCACCTGTATGTTAAGAGTACCCCTGAAATATGACGCAGTTGTGGATAATGTATAAAATGTTTCTAAAATTCGTATTCCGTTTGTGAATATTTGCTCTGAGCCCTGCGGCCTGCGGGACGCACTGTGGCATGCAGGATTCGTTAAAGGGTATTTCCATTCAGCGGTAAGTGTGATAAAATAATGTGAACTTTTTTAAAGGGGTATTCATATGGTCGATATCAGACGGCTCCATCTCCTTGTCGGGATGGCCCGGTTTAAACAGAAAAATGAAGAACAGTCGCTTCGGATCAACCGGTATTTTCAGGGGGATTATCTGACCTTTTCCCTGATCCGGAATTTCTTTCTTACCACGATCGGGTATGTGCTGGTCCTGGCGATCATTGCCATGTACAATATGGAATCGCTGCTCAGCAACCTGAACAATCTGAACCTACGGCCGCTTATCGCCGCCGTGGTTCTGGGATATCTGGTCGTCCTGGGGATCTATTCGGTCATTGCCTATACCCAGGCAAAGATCCGGTATGTCCGTGCGGAAGCGGACAACAAGAGGTATAACCGCGCTCTGGTGCGGATGACCAAGATCTACAGGGCAGAACAGCTTGAGGACGACGATCAGGAGGAAGAAGAGTAAACTATGGAGACATTGCTTAAAATCCGTGAAGGCATGCAGGACATCTATTCCGGCTATGATGTATACATCCGGCCGGTGCTGAAATTCGCGATCGCGATCATGACCTTCCTTGCCATCAATGAAAAGATCGGCTACATGACAGCTCTGGACAGCATGTTTGTGATCGTGGTCCTTTCCGTGATCTGCGCGATCCTTCCGATCAACGGGATCGTCGCGATCGGCATGCTGCTGATCATCATCCACTGCTTTGCCCTTGGCATCGAGGTGGGCGCTTTTGCAGCCGTCCTGTACCTGGCTATGCTGATCATGTATTTCCGCTTTGTTCCGAAGGATGCGCTGGCGATGATCATGACGCCGGCAGCCTTTGTGTTCCATGCTCCGGTCATGCTCCCGCTGGCCATGGGCCTGATCCGCGGACCGCTTTCCGCTCTTACGATCGTCATGAGCGTATTGTCATGGAAATTTATCCAGAGCGTGCCCGAGACGATCGAGCCCCTGCTGAACGCAAGGGATACTTCTGTTCTGGATATCATCACTGCCATGCCGAAGGCACTTGTCGCCAAGGACACGATCCTTATGGTGATCACCTTCGTGGTGGTGTTCCTCATCGTATCGGCCATCCGCAAGCTGCTTTCCGAGAATTCCTGGAAGATCGGCATCGTGGTCGGCGCGATCCTGTATCTGGCACTCACCATGATCGGCGGAAATATCCTTGGGGTCACCATTGATCTGACTCAGGAGATCATCGGAACCGTCATCTCTGTTGTTGCCTGCCTGATCCTGGAGTTTTTCATCTTTGACGCAAAGTATTCCCAGAGCGAGTACGTCGAATTTGAGGATGACAACAACTTCTATTATGTAAAGGTCATCCCGAAGCGCAAGCCCAGACAGAACACCCGCTGGATCGAGGATGAGGAAGGCAACGAGATCGAGGTTACCGAGGAAGAGGATGACGAGGATGTCTTCTCCGGCAAGCTGGTCGAGCCATCCATCGAGGATAAGATGGAAGGGATCGACCTGGAGCAGAAGCTGGAGGAATCCCTGCAGAGCCTGAACACAAACGAAAACGGTTACCAGAACGCCGGTGCAGCCGCAGGCTTCCAGGAGGATGCCGAGACGGTTTCCCGGACTCCGTCAGAGGCGTTTTCGCCGGATGCCGGAGCGGAGACAAAGAGACTCTGATTTGCCCCTAAGAGAGGAGGAAGGCCATGGATGCCATATTAAGCTGGCTTCAGATCTATGTATTTTCATGGCTGAAACCGCCCAAGACGATCGAGGTGATCGATATCGTGCAGATCTTTCTGCTGACGTATCTGATCTACAAGCTGATCGTCTGGATGAGAAACAGCAGAGCCTATTCTCTGCTCAAGGGCATCCTGTTTATCGTCGCTTTTGTCCTTGTTGCCAACTTCCTTCATATGGAGGTCATGGTCTGGCTGCTGAACAATCTGAGCGTCGTAGCTTTTACGGCGGTCGTCATCATCTTTCAGCCGGAGCTGCGAAAGGTGCTTGAGCAGGTGGGACACAGCAATGTGTTCCGGAATCTGCTGTCGATCAACCGGACGGGACAGACCAACAAGCGTTTTTCTGATGCGACGATCAACGAGCTGGTGCGCGCCAGCTTTGAAATGGGCGAGGTGAAGACCGGCGCCCTTATTGTCATTCAGAGAGAGACCAGTCTGACAGAGTTCGAGAAGACCGGGATTCCCGTGGATGCGGTCATTTCCAGTCAGCTTCTGGTCAACATATTTGAGCACAATACACCGCTGCACGACGGCGCGGTCATCATAAGGGATGACCGGATCTCCGCCGCGACCTGCTACCTGCCCCTTTCCGACAATATGGAGCTGAGCAAGCGCCTTGGCACCCGGCATCGTGCAGGTGTTGGCATCAGCGAGGTCAGCGATTCACTGACGATCATCGTGTCAGAGGAGACAGGAGCTGTTTCCTATGCGATGAGCGGAAAACTCCGTTCAGCGGTATCGCCAAGTCAGCTGCGTGAGGTGCTTCAGGACGTCCAGGCCATTTTCCCGGACAAGAAGCTTGCAGCGGGAGGAGGCAGACGGTATGCTTAAACGCATTCTCAACGTTATTCAGAAGGATCTGGGCTTCAAACTCCTGTCTCTCTTGCTGGCGGTCCTGATCTGGTATGCAGTCGTCAATGCGAACGACCCGGTAGAGACAGCGACCTTCACGGTCCGTGTCGCCGTGGAGAATGAGTCCTATATCGCCAACGGAAAGCAGATCTATCATATCGAGGATGCCTACAAGACTGTCATGGTCTATGTACGGGCCAACCGGAATACGCTGAAGCGCATCTCGGCGGACAGCATCTCGGTCGTGGCGGATCTGACCCAGATCGTCGATCTGGAGAGAGATCCGGTCATGGTGCCGCTGACGGCATCCTGTGCCGGCGTAAATGTGACGAACATTACCCTGTCCAGGACGACCATCCCGATCACCATCGAGAATATTGCGACCAAGACCTTCCAGGTGATGGTGGATACGCAGGATTCTTCGCCGGGCAGCGAGTATGAGGTCGGCAGGCTGACACCGAATCCGGAGCAGCTGGTGATCTCCGGACCCGAATCGATCATCAGCACCATCGACAGTGTGGTGGCAGAGATCGATGTCACGGGCATGACAGCGGATGGCACCAGAGCCTCTATCCTTCGGATCATCGACAAAAATGCTTCGGCACTGTCGGATGAGACGATCGAGGACGATCTGACCTTTGAAGGAAATGTGGATTCGGTTTCTGTACAGGTTGATCTGTGGAGAAAGGTCAGCGACGTCGAGCTGAAGGTCGAATACAGCGGAGAGCCGGCATATGGCTACCATGTCGAGTCGGTCACCTCCACACCGGAAAGCATCACCGTCGCAGGAAGCGAAGAAGGGCTGCAGGAGCTTGCCGCCCGGGGCAACCGGATCACGATCCCGGCAGAGATGATCAGCGTCGACGGCGTTACGGAGGATGTGGCAGCTACATTGAGCCTGTCCTCGATCCTTCCGGATGAGATCATACCCGCCAGAACGACGGCGGATACCCTGACCGTACGGATCACGGTGCTGTCGGATGAGGTCCGGGAGGTCTCGGTGGATGTGGATGACATCGTCATCCGGGATCTCGGGGAAAACCTGTCCGTCAGCTACGATACGGCAAACTTTACGATACGGATCCAGGGACCGGGAAGCATTATAAAGGAAGTAAAGCCGGAGGACATCAAAATGTCCCTGGATATGGCGGATCTGGAAGAAGGAGATTACGCAGTGCCGCTTGTTGTGGAGCTTCCGGATAATGTTGACCTTAATGCCGAGGTTACGATCAATGTACATGTAAAAGCACTGGCTCTCTCGGATACCGGAGAGCAGAATGGCTGAGCATCCGGTGCGACGGATGCCGGCACTGAAAAATCGATCCAGGCAAGAACCCTGCATGCAGGGGGCCGGACCCGTCCGGGTCTGCCGCCTGGATCGATTTTTTCGGAAATACGACCATGCTCGTCAATACTTCAGGCGTGCATGTGTAAGACTGTGAGGGAACAGAACATGGAAAAAAATCTGAAGTGCCTTCTGCAGGGGCTGGAATATGAGATCCTTCAGGGAACTGAGGATCCGGTGATCACCAGCGTCGTCTACGATTCCAGAAAGGCAGAAGAGGGCTCGCTTTTCGTATGCATGAAGGGAGCGGTTGTCGACGGTCATCAGTTTGCCGCCCAGGTGGCGGAAAAGAAAGCGGCTGCGATAGTTGTGCAGGATCCGGTGGATGTTCCGGACAGTGTGACGGTCGTCCGTGTAAAAAATTCCCGGTACGCCCTGGCCCTAATCTCGGGCAACTGGTTTGACCATCCCGAGCGCAAACTGAAGACCATAGGGATCACAGGAACCAAGGGAAAGACCACGACCTCCTATATGATCCAGTCGATCCTGGAGGCAGCCGGGTACAGGACAGGCCTCATCGGTACGATCGAGGTCATCACCGGAAAACGGCATATCCCGTCCGAGAATACGACGCCGGAATCCTATCTGGTCTATGCTTATTTTGCCGAGATGGTCGAGGCCGGCTGTGACTCGGTCGTTATGGAGGTATCCTCCCAGGCGCTGATGATGGACCGGGTCGCAGGGATCACCTTTGATTTCGGTATTTTCACAAATATCGGGACTGACCATATCGGACCGAACGAGCATTCCAGCTTTGAGGAATATCTGGAATGCAAAAAGCGCCTGCTTAGGCAGTGCCGCATCGGGATCGTAAACCGGGATGATCACCGGTATGAGCAGATCGTGGAAGGACATACCTGTGAGATCCTGGAGACCTACGGCTTCTCATCCGCAGCGACACTGCGGGCAGCAAACGCCATGATGCTCAGCAAGCCCGGCTACCTTGGGATCCGCTACCTGGCGGAGGGCATTGTAAATATCCCGGTGGAGATCGATATCCCGGGCAAGTTCTCCGTATACAATTCTCTCGCCGCTGTGGCGGTATGCCATCATTTTGGCGTCACAGAAAGCGAGATCATGGAAGCTCTGACCCATGCAAAGGTCAAGGGCCGTGTGGAGATGGTAAAGGTCTCCGACAAATTTACCCTGATGATCGACTATGCGCACAATGCCATGGCCCTCTCCAGCCTGCTGTCCACGCTGCGGGAGTATCATCCTTCCCGGATCGTCTGCCTGTTTGGCTGCGGCGGAAACCGGGACCGGTCCCGCCGGTTTGAGATGGGTGAGGTCTCCGGAAGAATGGCCGACCTTACGATCATCACATCGGACAATCCCAGGTTCGAGGAGCCGCAGGCGATCATTGATGATATCGTTACCGGCATCGAGCGGACCGACGGACAGTACATCATGATCATCGACCGCAAGGAAGCAATCGCCTGGGCGATCCACCACGGCGAGCCCGGAGACATCATCGTTCTGGCCGGCAAGGGACACGAGGATTATCAGATCATCAAGGGAAAGAAATATCCCATGGATGAGCGGGTCCTGATCCAGGAGATCCTGGAGGAGGACAGGAAGAAGAGCGAAGAGGCGTAACGCCGGCAGATGGAGTGTATGGAAGACAGATACGCAGATATTATCGTGGATATCACCCAGGCAAGCATGGACCGGACCTTTCAGTACCGGATCCCGGAGAGGCTCTGGGCAGATGTGCAGGCGGGATGCGCGGTGCGTATTCCCTTCGGAAATGGTAAGAGAGAGGTTTCCGGGTATGTGCTGTCTGTCGGAACAAAGCCAAAGATCGAGCCGGAAAAGATCAAGGATATCCTGGATGTGCTGCCTGACCGGGTAACCGCGGAGGCAAGGCTGATCCGGCTGGCGCTTTGGATGAAGTCGACCTATGGTTCAAGCCTGAACAATGCGCTGAAGACGGTTCTTCCGGTGCGGGATAAAGAACGGCCCGTCTCCCGGGAGCGGATCGCACTGGCCGTGGACCAGGAGATGGCCGGCCAGCTTCTGGAGGAATACCAGAGAAAGCACTATCGTGCCAGAGAACGGCTGATCGGGTATCTTTTGGAGCACCCATCGGCAGACCGGGCAGAAGTGGTCCGGGAAACCGGCATTTCCGGCGACGGGCTGAAAAAACTGGAGGCGCAGGGGATCATCTCCAGAGAGAAGATCTCCGACTGGCGGATGCCGGAGGACCTGCAGGGAGAAGCTCCTATGGAGGAGGCACCGGCGCTTTCCGTGGAGCAGGAGGATGTCCTGTTCGGGATCATGCGGGAGTGGGAGGAGGAAGACCGTCCCTGTGTGATCCGGGGCGTGACCGGCAGCGGTAAGACGCTGATCTACCTGGAGCTGGCAGATAGGATCCTGAAGGAGGGCAGACAGGCGATCATCCTCATTCCGGAGATCGCGCTTTCCTGGCAGACGGTGCAGCGCTTCCGAAAGCGTTTTGGAGATACGGTCACCGTTCTCAATTCACGCATGAGCAAGGGGGAGCGTTCGGATCAATACGAGCGCATGCGCACCGGTGAGGTGCGGATCGTGATCGGTCCCAGATCGGCCCTGTTTACCCCTTTCCCGGATCCAGGACTGATCATTATCGATGAAGAACAGGAGCAGGCATACCGCAGCGAGAGCGCGCCGCGCTACGATGCCAGAGAGGCTGCCCTGGCCAGAGGCCGGATGGAGAAGATCCATGTGGTATTTGGCTCGGCAACACCTTCCCTGGATACCTGGTACCGGTGCAGCCGCGAGGAATATGCCCTGTTCACCCTGAAAAACCGGGCAGGCCACGCCGCCCTTCCCAGTGTGCTGATCACCGACATGCGGGAGGAGCTCAAAAGCGGCAACCGGTCGATCCTTGGCAGAGCGCTGCAGGATCGGATCGCGGCGCGTCTTGCGAAAGGCGAGCAGACGATCCTTTTCCTGAACCGGAGAGGCTACAACGGCTTTATTTCCTGCAGATCCTGCGGATATGTGGTCAAATGTCCTCACTGTGATGTTTCGATGACCCTGCATGCCAACGGACGAATGATCTGTCATTACTGCGGCACCGAGATCCGGCAGATGAAGCGCTGCCCGGAATGCGGATCGCCGTATATCGGCGGCTTTTTTGCAGGCACGGAAAAGGTGGAGGAGGAGCTCGCGCGGCTCTATCCCGGCGCCCGTGTCCTTCGGATGGACGCCGATACCACAAAAGGAAAAAATGACCACAGCCGCATCCTGAAGAGCTTTGCGGCGGGGGAGGCTGACATCCTTGTCGGCACCCAGATGATCGTAAAAGGACATGATTTTCCGCACGTCACCCTGACCGGCATCCTGGCAGCGGACCAGTCGCTGTTTGCCAGCGACTACCGGGCAGCGGAGCGGACATTCCAGCTTCTGGTGCAGGCCATCGGCCGGTCCGGCAGAGGACAGGAGCCTGGAGAAGCGGTCATCCAGACCTACCATCCGGAGCACTACAGCATCCGGGCGGCAGCAGCGCAGGATTATGAAGCCTTTTGCGAAGAGGAGATCGCCGCGAGGGAGATGCTGGATTATCCGCCGGCCGCGGACCTTCTGGCCATTCACGGGCAGGGGCCGGACGAGCAGAAGCTGGATCTGGCCATGCATGCCCTGCAGTCCTTCCTGGAAGGGAGAAAAAGCAGCACGGCCGTGATCATCGGGCCGGCGCCGGAGACAGTGAAAAAGATCCAGGATGTCTACCGGCAGGTCCTCTACATCAAGGATACCGACCGGCAGAGCCTGATCGCCGCAAGGCGTCTGGCGGAAAAATACATTGAGATCAATTCCGGATTCAACCGGATGTTCTTTCAGTACGACCTGAACGCGTAGGAAGAAGAACAGAGGAGAGCGCACATAAATGCCTGCGGCATCCGTGCTGCCTCCCATAGAGCATTGAAATATAAAATGATTTAAACGCCAAAAGTCCGAACCCACGCCATGCTTGCATGGCCGTGGGAGAAAGACTTTATGGCGTGCCCCAACATGAGGACGAAGTGGTGTTTAAACACCACGAAAGTCCGAATGCTGGGACGGATTGTGGGAGCACGGAGTGCGGAGCAATCCGTTTAAATCATTCCCGGTGCTTTTGGCGAGTTAATCATAAAATATAGGAGAGAAAAGAAATGGCACTTCGACAGATCAGAACGGAAGGTGATCCGGTACTCGCAAAAAAATGCAGACCGGTAGACAAGATGACCCTGCGCCTGAAGATTCTGGTGGAGGATATGTTTGAAACAATGTATGACGCTTATGGCGTCGGACTTGCCGCACCCCAGGTGGGCGTCCTGCGCAGGATCGCCGTCATCGATGTGGATGGAGAGCATCCCTACTGCTTCGTGAACCCGGAGATCATCGAGATGTCCGGAGAGCAGACCGGCGATGAGGGCTGCCTGTCCGTGCCCGGCAAGACCGGCACCGTCACCCGCCCGGAGCGTGTGAAGGTCAGGGCTTATGACATCAACATGAAGCCCTTTGAGCTGGAGGCGGAAGGCCTTCTGGCTAGAGCCTGCTGCCATGAGTTTGATCATCTGGACGGCGTGCTTTATGTATCAAAGGTCGAAGGTCCCCTTCGGGATGTACAGCCCTACGAGGAGATCGAGGAAGAGGAAGAAACCGAGGAGTAATGCCGATGAAGGTACTGTTTATGGGAACCCCCGACTTTGCCGTCGGGACACTCGAGGCCCTGCTGGAGGCCGGACACGACGTTGTCGGCGTCATTACCCAGCAGGACAGGCCCCAGGGCAGAAAAATGGAGCTGAAGCCGACTGCAGTAAAGGCAGCAGCCCTCGCCCATGGCCTTGATGTTTATCAGCCATCGCGCATCCGGAACAATCCGGAGGTGATGGCACTTCTGGAGCGCCTGCAGCCGGATGTCGGTGTGGTAGCCGCCTATGGACAGATCATACCGGCAGAGATCCTGCATTTTCCGCGGTATGGATGCCTGAATGTCCATGCCTCGCTGCTTCCCAAATACCGGGGAGCCGCACCGATCCAGTGGGCGGTCATCGACGGAGAGAAGGAGAGCGGCGTCACCATCATGCAGATGGATGAGGGCCTGGATACCGGCGATATGCTGGCGAAGGCCGTGCTGCCGCTTGCATCCGACGAGACCGGAGGAAGCCTGTTTGACCGGCTGGCAAAGGCCGGGGCAGAGCTCCTTGTCCGCACCCTGGAGGATCTTGAAAAGGGCGGGCTGCACCCGGCTGTGCAGTCGGCGGAGAGTCCGACGCACTACGCCAGAATGCTCACCAAGGCAGACGGCAGGATCGACTGGACAAAAAAAGCAGCTGCGATCGAATGCCTCGTCCGGGGCGTAAACCCCTGGCCGGGCGCCTATACCTATCTGGATGGAAAAATGCTCCGGATATGGAAGAGCAGAGTCTGCACGGCAGATGAGGAAAGCCGGTGCAGCAGCGGGCAGCCAGGAACGGTGGCTTCCTCGGAGAACGGCAGGCTCATCGTCCGCACGGGCGAAGGGCTTCTGGAGATCACAGAGCTGCAGCTGGAGGGCAAAAAGCGGATGCCCGCAGCGGACTTCCTCAGGGGCAAAGCAGTCAGCGAGGGAACTGTGCTCGGCTGAGCAGCACCTGGCAGAGAGAAAATGGTGCCTGGCCCAGAAACACCTGCCGGCGCGGGAACAGTGCTTGGCTGAGCAGCACCTGCCGGCGCGGGAACGATGCCTGGCCCGGAAGCACCTGCCGGCATGTGGGCGCTTTTTTTGGCTGCAAAGCAGCTGACTGCGATGAAACGCCGCCGGCATAATAGATATACAAGGTACACAGTTTCAACACAATTATCCGGTAAGATGATGACAGACATGGCGGATACCGCGGACATCCACGTACGCCTTCCGCTTTTCTCACATAGAAGTATGAGGTGATGAAAATGAGTTTTGGCTATTATCCATCCTACGGATACGGGGTCGACTGGACCTATATTCTGATCATTATTGCATTTATTATTTCCATGGCCGTGCAGGCCGGCATGCAGTCCACCTTTGCGAAGTACAGCAAGGTGCGGAGCATGTGCGGCATGACGGGAGCTGAGGCAGCCCAGAGGATCCTCATGAGTGAGGGCCTTTACAGCGTTGCCGTGCAGCCGGTCAGCGGAAGCCTGACAGATCACTATGATCCAAGGACAAAGACCGTCAATCTTTCCCAGTCGACCTACAGCAGCACATCGCTCGCGGCACTGGGCGTTGCGGCCCATGAGTGCGGCCATGCGATCCAGGATGCCAAGGGCTACGCGCCGCTGACACTGCGGACAGCCCTGGTGCCGGTGGCCAACTTTGGTTCCCGTTTTTCCTGGATCCTGTTCATGCTGGGATTGTTTATGTCCTCCGGCATTTTGCTGAGGGCAGGCATCCTGCTGTTCTGTGCAGCGCTTCTGTTCCAGATCGTTACGCTGCCTGTTGAGTTCAATGCGTCCAGCCGGGCTATGAACAAGCTGGAGATGACCGGTCTGATGGCGTCCGGGGAGATGAAGGGTGTCCGGAAGGTACTGACTGCCGCAGCACTTACCTATGTTGCTGCCGTTCTGACCTCCGTGCTTTACCTGCTTCGTCTGCTGGCACTTGCAAATGGCCGGGGAGGAAAGAGACGTGGCTAAACCCGTAAATTTAAGAGAACTTGCACTGGAGACTCTGCTTGTGATCCGCAAGGAACACAGGCAGAGCCATTTGTTCCTTCGGGAGGTCTGTGATGCCCACCGGTATCTGCCGGCAAGGGACCGGGCATTTCTGGTCCGGCTGGTGGAGGGGACGCTGGAAAACCAGATCCTGCTCGATTACTGCATCGACCAGTTTTCCCGGACAAGAACAGGAAAGATGAAGCCGCAGATCCTGGAGATCCTCCGGCTTTCGGTCTACCAGATCCTGTTTATGGACAGCGTGCCCGATTCGGCCGCTGTAAACGAGGCGGTCCGCCTGACTGCGGGCAAGGGCTTTCACGGCCTGAAGGGCTTTGTCAACGGCGTGCTCCGCAGCATCTCCAGAGGCAGGGATCAGATCCGGTATCCGGACCGGTCGGATGGCAAAGTCTATATCCACATCCGTTACTCCATCCCGGAGTTTCTGGCGGAGAGCTGGATACGGGAATTTGGTCTGGAGCAGACGGAAGCGATCTGCCGTTCCTTTCTGGATGAACGTCCGGTGACCGTGCGGCTTCGCGGCGGTCTGCTGGAGAAAATAGAGAATACACCGGAAGAAAAAAGAGAGGCGCAGCTCGAGGAGCTGACCGGCTGCACGATGACAAAAGCACCCTACGCGCCGGACTGCTGGTATCTGAAGGGAGCCGGCGACATCGGACAGATCCCTGCCTTCCAGAGCGGAGAGATGACGGTCCAGGATGTAAGCTCCAATCTGGCTGTCCGCGCCGCAAGGCCCTGTGCAAATGAGACGGTGCTTGATCTGTGTGCGGCCCCGGGAGGCAAGAGCCTCCTGGCTTATGACCTGATGGAGGGAGAGGGCAGCATAACCGCCAGAGATCTGACGGAGATCCGGACAGAGCGGATCCGGGAAAACATCCGCCGTCTGGGAGCCGAAAGCATCCAGACAGAGGAGGCGGACGCCCTCATCTATGATCCCGAATGGGAGGGAAAAGCAGACCTGGTCATTGCGGATCTTCCCTGCACAGGCTATGGCGTGATCGGGAAAAAGCCGGACATCAAGTACAATGCCAGTCCTGAAAAACAGGCGGCATTAGCAGAGCTGCAGCGGGAGATCCTGGAAAATGCCGTTCGCTATGTAAAGCCCGGCGGAAGGATGCTGTATTCCACCTGTACCTTTGGAACTGCCGAGAACCAGGACAATGTCCGGTACCTGCTGGAGAAATTCCCTGCTTTTGAGCCGGTAAGCCTGACAGACCGGCTTCCGGCAGAGCTTCTTGCCCTGCCGTCCATCGCGGCATCAGCGCCGCTTGGCTACGCACAGCTCCTTCCCGGAGTCTGTGCATGTGACGGATTTTTCATCGCACTTTTTCAGAGAAAAAAGGAAGATATATGAGTATACATACTGACAGCAGCCATGCTGCCGAGGGAAACGATCCCAGATCCATGCTGCCGGAGGAGCTTTCCGCTCTCTTTGGCGCAATGGGAGAAAAAGCCTTCCGTGCAGGCCAGCTCTTTTCCTGGCTTCACGAAAAGCTGGCGGATGATTACGACGAGATGACAAACCTTCCCGCAAAGCTGCGGGAAAGGCTGAAAAGCGAATACCCCATCGGGACACTTCGCATGGTCCGGGAGCAGGTATCCCAGATCGACGGTACCAGAAAATATCTGTTTGCCCTGCATGACGGCAATGTGATCGAGAGCGTATGGATGAAATACCACCACGGAAACTCGGTATGCATCTCGTCGCAGGTCGGCTGCCGGATGGGCTGCCGGTTCTGCGCCTCGACCATCGGAGGCCTTGTGCGGTCACTGACCGCATCCGAGATGCTCGGGCAGGTCTACGGCATACAGAAGATCACCGGCGAGCGGGTATCCAATATCGTGGTGATGGGCAGCGGAGAGCCGATGGAAAACTACGACCAGCTCGTCCGCTTTATCCGTCTGGTCAGCCATGAAAAGGGACTCCATATCAGCCAGAGGAACATCACGGTATCCACCTGCGGCATCGTTCCCGGCATCCGGAAACTGGCAGAAGAGGACCTGTCCATCACGCTGGCCATCTCCCTGCACGCACCGGATGATGAAAAAAGGAAAAAGCTGATGCCGGTGGCAAACCGGTATTCCATCGCGGAGATCATGGATGCCTGCCGGTACTATTTTGACCGGACCGGCCGGCGGCTCACCTTTGAGTATGCCCTGGCAAAGGGGCAGAACGATTCCGCAAAAGACGCTGCTGCACTGGCCCTGCTGCTGAAGGGTCTGAACTGTCATGTGAACCTGATCCCGGTCAATCCGGT
>DFFG01000025.1:60169-72809 GCA_002368795.1 Eubacterium sp. UBA3782 | reverse complement strand
ATAAAGATGAACCGATAGCCGCTGGATTTGCAGGCGTGAATTTCTGGAATATCGCATTTGTTGAAATGCTGTGGGTAGATGAGCCATACCGCAATCAGGGCATAGGTTCCAGGCTCCTTTCGGATATCGAGCAGGAAGCGAAGAATAACGGCGCTTGTATTGTGATGATCGATGCCCGCGACTGGAATGTGGAATTCTTTAAGAAATTCGGCTATACGGTGTATTGCACACGCGAAGATTACCCGAACGGGTACAGCAAGTACAAATTGCAGAAAAGACTATAATCAAACGGCAAATCACAGTCGATATGTTTCGTAATGACTGGTTAGAGGAGACCGTTTGTTTACTAACTCATAAGGGGTAAAAGGCCTGAAATAGGGCATGCTTTGTTGTTTGGCTCATGACAGCCGGGTGACGGTCAGTTCCTTGTTTCTCTCTGAGGAAACTTATCAAAACCAAGGGTTGTGGCTCCTATTTTACTATTTGGGGAAACGAGAAAATGATTTTACTACTCGTTTCTAATCCGGTTATGAGATAAAAATACGCTTGGACTAATAATCATCTCGAGAAAATCGGGCTCATGTAGAGTAGTCATTAGGAGGGAAATCCATGCAGGAAAACACAAAAGTAAAACTGATTCCTGCCCACAAGAAGGAACCTCATCTTATTAAAGCGGGTATCTATGTGCGGGTCAGTACTGCACGAGCCCCACAGCTTAGAAGCCTTAGTTCTCAGGTTTCTATAATAGGCGTTTCAACAGTTTTTTACAACACAGAGAACACGTTTTGGAGCAGTTTTTTACAATACTGCCGAATCAACATTTTCTCCAACTAAACCGGTTCGATTGTCAAGGACAAATTTCAGACAAATCAGGACGTGATTCAGACAAGCCGGGATTACATTCAGACAGGCCGGGACTGCAGCAGACAAATCGGGACATTGCATAGACAGGGCAGAACTTGCTGCTTTTTCGCTCTTTACAGGATCGTGCCGTGCAGCTGGTCGGACAGGTAAAAATGGAACAGCGCTCTGCCGTCTTCAAGGTCCAGCCCGCAGATCTCCCGGATCTTTGCCAGCCGTTTATTCAGTGTGTTCCGGTGTACAAAAAGGGTTTCCGAAGTCCGCGTGGATGAACAGGCACAGGTGATGTACGTCCGCAGGGTCCTGCAGTATTCGGTTCCGTTTTCCCGGTCCCAGTCCAGGAGCCGGCGATACTGCGACTGGGTGAATGCCCGCCGCTCATTGGCGGTCAGGATCTCACCAAGGACCGGGAAGAGCACGTCCTCAAAGTGGAGCAGTCTTCCTTCTCCGCGCTGTGGGATCGGCAGCGCGTCCATCTGCAGACAGGCTTCATAGTAGGCACCCAGATGGATCAGGTGCGGAAAGGGGCTGCTGAGCAGCACCCGGAGCTGGTACTGATCTGCATAGTGGCTAAGGATCCGTTCATCCTTTTCCCCGACATGATCCATGTCATAGTTTAGCAGGAGCAGCACGCCCCTGTTGACCTGCAGGACACGGGCATCCGGAAATGACTGCTGCAGGGCCAGACAGAGGTAATCGATATTGTCGATCTGCCGCGCGCTGGATTCCGGTGTAAGCAGCGCACACTGGAACAGGGGCTTTGGCGTCCATGCGGCCAGAAGAAGACGGTCACCCAGGATCGTGGCAGAAGATAGCGAGCCGTCCAACAGATCCGTCAGGATGCTCTGCTCAGCCTGCCTGCCCATCTCCCGGGCGTGGGGACTCCATTCCAGCTGCAGGGACAGGATCCGGCAGAGAAGATCAGTGGTGCGAAGGTCGTCCTGCGTAAAGGGCTCTTTGCCCTGGAAGACACCAATATACGCTCCGGTTCTGCCAAAGACCTCGATCTTCTGCAGGATCAGGGGGATCTCCTTGCCGACACTGCGGTCCAGGATCAGCGCAGAGCTGCTGTTCAGCACTTCCCGGGTAATGCCTTCCCGCTCAAAAAGGGCTACCGCCTCGGCCGTGCAGTATCCTGTCTCGGCAGCTGTTTTCCAGATCGGGTCATCAATCTCCCTGCCCAGATCCTCCATGTATATAACCTTGTAAAAATTTGAAGTCAGAATGATCGGGCAGCCCATCAGCCGGGCAGCGGTCAAAACCACTTCCGCGAGGCTTGCTTTTTTCAGCAGCAGCTCCGTCAGGAGCTGCGCTCTCCTTTCATATTCCCCGTGTGCGGTATTTTCCTGCTTCCCCTGCAGCAACGTATTTGCTCCGTCAGTATCGGGTGGAAGAGTGTTCTTCTGCATCTCCATTTATGCCTCCATGGCAGTGTGCAAAATGCACATAATAGCAGCGGTGATAGGCGACAACCCTACATCGACATACTTTTCACAATCTGATATTCTTTATTATAGAACAATAATCCGGATCCAGGCAACCGGGAAGTCAGATTCTGCCGGAGAGTGTCATTTCGCACATATATGAAATGAGATGATCCAGCAGCTTTTGCTTTCAGGTGGCGGATCCGCAGGGCTTCCGGGATCGTGCAGGGAGGGCGCAGGCGGCGCACAGCACAGGTTCCGGCAGTCAGGTTATGTGTTTTGATCAGAAAGGAGAGATTTTATGGCAGCAAAATACCCGCATTTGTTTTCCTATGGAAAGATCGGCAAATTGGGCCTGAAAAACAGGATCGTCATGAGTCCGATGGGCACGTTTTCCGAGAATCATGACGGTTCTGTTTCTCTGAATCAGTTGGAATACTTCCGTGCCAGAGCTCGCGGCGGTGTCGGAATGGTCATCACCGAGGTCCAGTATGTCACCAACAAGACCGATCCCTGGATCAACTATATTACAACGGCAGATACCGATGAGCAGATGAAGGGCTGGTCGACTCTGGTTGAGGCGATTCACGCCGAGGGAGCCAAATGCTGTATCCAGCTTGGCTGCGGCCTGGGACGGAATGCCTTCCCGTTCTCCGATGACCAGATGGTCTGCGCCTCCGAGGTGCCGTCCTTCTATTTCCCGGACAGACTTTGCCGTGCATTTACCATCGATGAGATCCATGACATCGTCGGCTGCTTTACCAGAGCGGCAGCCCGCGCAAAGCTGGTCGGAGCCGATGCGGTCGAGATCCACGCCCATGCCGGCTACATTCTTGACCAGTTCATCACCCCGATCTGGAACAAACGTACCGATGAGTATGGCGGAAGCTTTGAGAACCGCATGCGGATCGTGAAGGAGATCTATGAGGGCATCCGTTCTCAGGTTGGCCCGGATATGCCCATCCTGATGCGTGTGGCAGCTACCCATGATTTCGAGGGCGGCCGTACGCTCGAGGAATCCATCGAGGTCGTCAACTACATGCGTGATCTGGGCGTCGATGCCTTTGATATTGATGTCGGTGCTTATGAGGACAAGCAGTGGGTCTGCCCGTCCATCTACCAGGGCGACTCCTCCATGGCCGATTATGCCCAGAAGATCAAAGAGGCCTGCGGTGTCATCGTTCTGAATTCCGGCACTCATACCCCGGCATCCGCTGAGAAAGCACTTGCAGATGGAAAGATCGACTTCGCTATGTTCGGACGTCCGCTGATCGCCGATCCCGATATGCCCAACAAGCTGCTTGACGGCGAGGAAGATGATATCCGTCCGTGCCTGTTCTGCAACCAGGTCTGTGTCGGACGTCTCTATGAGAATCGTGCCATCAGCTGTGCCATCAATCCGCAGGCTGTCCACGAGCTGGAGTATCCGCTGAAGAAGACCGCAAAGCCGCGGAAGATCGCCATCGTCGGCGGCGGCCCGGGCGGCCTGGAGGCAGCCCGCGTAGCAGCGGCACAGGGCCATGATGTTACCCTGTACGAGAAGGGAGAGGCCCTTGGCGGTCAGCTGATCGCAGCTTCCAAGCCTTCCTTTAAGAAACATCTGGCAGAATTTGTAGAATATGAGAAGACCCAGATCGCAAAGAACGGCGTAAAGGTCGTCCTGGGCAAAGAGATCACCCCGGATTCTCCTGAACTGGCTGAGGCTGACCGCATCATTCTGGCTCTGGGAGCCGTCCCGGCCATCCCGCCGATTCCTGGCATCGATGGTGAGAACGTGATCGAGGTCTGCCAGGCTCACCTGCATCCGGAAGCAATCAAGGGTAACAAGATCGTCGTGGCCGGCGGCGGTGTCAGCGGCTGTGAGTGTGCCCTCGAGCTGGCAATGGAAGGCAAGGATGTAACCATCGTCGAGATGCTTCCGGAGCTCTGCCCGACAGCCCTTCTGGACAACCGCAATCCGCTTCTGTTCCGCCTGCGTGACAACCATGTCTGCCAGCTGACCTCCACAAAGATCAAAGCCTTTGAGGGAGACGGCGTTCTGGTAGAGACCGCAGAGGGAGAGAAGAAGATCCCGGCAGATACCATGATCGTATCCTTTGGCATGAAGCCCAATAGCGGCATCGTGGAAGCCATCTGCGAGAAGTATCCGACCACCCAGGTTGTCGGTGACTGCACCGGCGTAGCTCAGGTCGGCGAGGCAGTGCGCGGCGGATTCTTCGCCGCATGGAGCATCCACTGACCACAGGCTGATCAAAATCCGGGGAAACAAAATGCTTTCTGACCGGAATTGGCTTTAGGTAACTTTGGGTAACTGCAGTTCAAAATGAGCCGCTTATCCCAGGGAAGGAAGACGCAGCCGGACCCGGAGGGCATGGAGATCTGGAGCAAACAATAAAAAACGAAGGGTTTAAAAGGGGGGGTGCCCTGCGACGTGTGCAATTACTTCGCATGGCGCCCCCTTAAACTTGTCTGGACCGCAAAATTCGGCTATGATAAAAAAGATCGCCGGATGACGGCACCTGAAAAAGGAGCGTCTGCCGCCGGCGAATTCTGATGAAACCTTTGGGAGGATAAAATGAACCGAAATCCTGACCTTATCTGTATGGGCACAGCACTTGTGGATTCGATCATCCGTGGCTTTGATCCGGAGCCGGTATCTGCCTCCGGCTACCGTGCCGAATCCGGCACGCTGAGCGTCGGGGGAGAGGCGGTCAACGGCGCGATGGCAGCGGCAAAGCTGGGAACAAGGACGGCGATCCTCTGCTCCCTAGGCGAGGATGCGGCGGGAGATATGGTCACTGCCGCCCTGGAAAAGAGCGGGGTGGACACAGGGCTGATCCTTCGCTCACCGGAGCATCCGACGCCTGTCACCACCATGTTTGTCAATCCGGACGGCACCCGCCGGTCCATTACAAACCAGGCGCACCGTTACAACTTCCATCCGGAGAGGGAAAAGGAGCGGTATGCCTGTGCGAAGGCGCTGATCCTGGGATCCCTGTTTCGGGCGCCATTCGACGATCCGGAGATCATCAGGTCCGTGCTGTCGGCCGCGAAGGCTGCCGGGCAGATCGTGTTTGCCGACACAAAGCTGCCAAATTTCCGGGTCCTGGGCCTGAAGGATCTGGCCGCATCCCTGCCGATGATCGATTACATCACGCCAAACGAGGATGAGGCCAGGTATTATTCCGGGAAGAATACGCCGGAGGATATGGCGGATGTCTTCCTTGGATACGGGATAAAAAACGTGATCATCAAGCTGGGCGCAGAAGGCTGCTATTTCAAAAACGCAGAGACCGTGCTGCGCCTTCCGCCCATGAATATAATCGCCGTCGACGCCACCGGCGCAGGCGACAACTTCCTGGCAGGCTTCGCCTCAGAGATCCTGCGGGGCAGCACACCGGAGGCAGCGCTCCGGTTTGCCAACGCCTGCGGCGCGATCTGCACCACAGCCGTCGGAGCCGGAACAGGCCTGAAGAGCCGGGAGCAGGTGCTGCAGTTTTTGGAGACACAAAAAGTCTGAGAAGGGAAGGACCGTGACATCTGGTTACGGATGAAACCGGAGAAGGAAAGAAAAGAATAGAAAAGAATAGAATAGAAAAGAATAGAATAGAAAAGAATAGAATAGAAAAGAATAGAATAGGCTGATCCTCACCAAAACCGTGGGAATCAGCCTTATTTTTATGTCTCTTCAGATAAAGCCCATGACCACGGAGGCATTACGCGAACGCTTTTAAGGCCTGCGGACCTGTAGATTGTTCGGATGAATGCCTCCTTGATCGCGGTGTATCCGCATATTCTGTCCTGCTTCTCGACAATTCCTGTGCACTCGCCGGAACTGGCGTTATTTCTCAAACGGGAAGGTGAAGGGCAGATGATAGAAGTCGCGGACCTCGATGAAGTCTTTCTGTACGCCTGCACCCATCGGCACGCCTTTATCCTTCCGCTCCAGCCAGACATCCCACTCCTTTTCGCCGGCTGTATAGATCCGGGTCTCGCCGGGTGCCTTTTTTGAAGCCCGCAGCGCACGGAGGATGTCGCCGGTGGTCTTCCGGAAGGTGTCGCCGCCCAGGAAGAAGTCGGGATTTATGACGATGAAGAAGTGTCCCAGGTGGTAGGGCCTCTTTTCACCGTTCTCATCCTTATTTGTCAGATCCTTCATGAAGAGGCCGTTTGCAAGAGCCGCCGACAGGATCTCGACCACGGCAGCATAGCCGTAGCCCTTATAGCCGGCCAGGTCCTCGCCGATGCCGCCAAGGGGCGCCAGGGCAGCGGTGCCCTCGGTCAGAGCCTTTAGGATATAGGCGCTGTCGGTCAGGGCGGAACCGTCATTTGCGATTACGGTGCCGGCCGGTGTTGGTCTGCCTTCTCTGGCATAGTATTCGATCCGGCCGCGCTGTACGATGGAGGTGGCGCAGTCCAGGACAAAGGGGAAGTCCTCATCCGTGGGGAAGGCAAAGGTTAGGGGATTGGTGCCCATCATGTTTTCCACACCAAAGGTCGGAGCGATGGAAGCCCGGGCGTTGGTGCCTGTGATTCCAAGAAGTCCTTCCTTAGAGGCCATCATCGCCCAGTAGCCTGCAATACCGTAGTGAGAAGAATTGCGGATGGCGCCGGCAGAGAGACCATAGAGCTTCGCCTTCTCGATCAGGCTCTCCATCATCTTATAGCTGGCCACCATGCCCATGCCGTCATGTGCGTCAGCCACGATCGTCGTCGGGGTTTCCTTGATGACTTCATAATTGGTGACCGGGTTCAGGATCCCTGCATTGATCCGGTCGATATAGATGGGTTTGAACCGGTTTGTGCCGTGGCTCTCAATGCCCCGGCGGTCACTCTCCATCAGCACATCCGCGCAGATCTTCGCATCCTCCTCCGGAAGGCCGGCCGCCTTAAAGGCAGCAGTCATAAAATCACCGATCAGGTCCCACGATACATACGGTCTCGTTTCCATAGAGACAGCACCTCCTTATAATAACCTCTGGCTTCGAACCGCCAGGCATGAGCAAAAGCTGTGTTTATAGAACCATCATAGCAAATCGGCGTCTTATTTAAAAGAATTCTCAGAAAAAATCCGTGATTTCCGTTTGTTTTCATATATTTAATGCTATGATAGGTTTATCTTGAAAGGAGGCAGGCTATGTCGGTTGCAGCAGGATTTATGGTGCCTCATCCCCCTATGATCATTCCGGATGTCGGGAGAGGTGACGAGGAACAGATACGCGATACGATCCGGGCATATGAAAGGGTGGCGGATGAGATCGCTGCGCTTCGGCCGGATACGATCATTTTCGCAAGCCCCCATGCGGTGATGTATTCCGACTATTTTCATATTTCCCCCGGCGCCGGGGCGGAAGGATCCTTCCGCAGATTCCGGGCTCCGCAGGTCCGGTTTCGCGAAGCGTATGACACGGAACTGGTCCAAAGGATCTGCCATCTGGCAGATGTGGCTGCTTTCCCTGCAGGCGTGCTCGGGGAGAAAGACAGCAGTCTGGATCACGGGACGATGGTGCCCTTATGGTTCATACGGAAAAAGTACCAGGGCGGCAGGATCGTGCGGCTTGGCCTGTCCGGACTGCCGCTTACGGAACACTATAAGCTGGGGCAGATCATCCGCCAGGCTATCGATGAACTGGGCAGAAATGCGGTGTTTGTCGCCAGCGGCGACCTCTCCCACAAGCTGCAGTCCTATGGTCCCTATGGGTTTGCGCCGGAAGGTCCGGAATACGACCGGCGCATTATGGACGTCTGCAGCCGGGGAGCCTTTGGAGAACTGTTTGATTTTGACGAGACCTTCTGTGATAAAGCTGCGGAATGCGGCCATCGGTCCTTTGTCATCATGGCAGGGACCTTTGACGGCTTAAATGTACGGGCAGAGCAGCTCTCCCACCAGGACGTGACTGGTGTAGGATATGGCATATGCACGTTTTATCCCGGGGATAAAAATGAGGAACGGTTTTTCCTGCGGTCCTATCTGGAGGAAAAACATAAGGATGTGGAGCGCGGAAGAGCTTTGGCAGATGCCTATGTGCGTCTCGCGTATGCGACGGTAGAGGCGTATGTCCGGAACAGAAAAATGCCTTCTCTCCCGAAGGATCTGCCGCAGGAAATGCTGAACCGGCAGGCCGGTGTCTTTGTGTCGATCCATGCATTCGACAGGCTTCGCGGCTGTATCGGGACGATCGGGCCGGCGACAGACAATATCGCACATGAGATCATGCAGAATGCTGTCAGTGCCGCATCGAGAGACCCCAGATTTTCACCAATTACGGAGGAGGAGCTTCCGTACCTGGAGATCAGTGTGGATGTACTTGGCGAACCGGAACCGATAAGCTCCATAGCAGAGCTGGATGTGAAGCGGTACGGCGTGATCGTAACCAGCGGAAGGAAGCGCGGACTTCTTCTGCCTGACCTGGACGGAGTTGATACGCCGGAGCAGCAGGTCGGGATCGCTGCCCGCAAGGGAGGGATCCGCGATGATGAAAAGAAGAGCCTGCAGAGGTTTGAAGTGATCCGTCACCATTGAGGAGAGGAAAATGGCTGTTTGTGAGATATGCTTCCGGCATTGCAGGATAAATGAAGGAGAGACCGGATTTTGCGGAGCCAGGACCTGCAGGGATGGAAGGGTGGTCAGCGCCGGCTATGGACGCATCACGGCACTCGCCCTGGATCCGATCGAGAAAAAGCCGCTTCGCCGTTTCTGTCCCGGATCTATGATCCTTTCTGTCGGGAGCTATGGCTGTAATTTGCGCTGTCCCTTTTGTCAGAACCATGAGATAACCTGGTCAGAGAACGCGCATCGCCTGTCGGATAGAGCAGAGTACCTGGCACCGGAGACGCTTGCAGAGATGGCAGAACAGTGCCGCGGAAGAGGAAATATCGGCCTGGCATTCACGTATAACGAACCCCTTATCGGATATGAATATGTACGGGATACGGCGAAGCTGGTGCACGAGCAAGGCATGAAAAATGTCCTGGTGACAAACGGGACGGCCAGCCTTCCGGTCCTGGAGGAGCTGGTCCCGTATATAGACGCCATGAATATCGATCTGAAAGGTTTTTCCGACCGCTATTACAAAGAGGTGCTCCGGGGAGACCGGCAGATGGTCATGGATTTTATCACGGAAGCGGTAAGACACTGCCATGTTGAGCTTACGACGCTGATCGTTCCGGGAGAAAACGATACCCTGGAAGAGATGCGGGAGCTTGTCAGCTGGATCGCGTCATTGGATGCAAATGGGAAAAAGGGGACAGAGATCCCTCTTCACATTTCCAGATTCTTTCCCCGTTTCCATATGACAGACCGGGAGGCCACAAATGTTTCTCTGGTTTATCATCTGGCAGATATCGCCAGGGAGAGGCTTGCCTATGTTTATACCGGAAACTGCTGAGCAGCGGTATCTTTGCGGACCGGTGTTGATTTTGGCCGCAGGGATTTTGACCGTAACTGCCAAAATCTGACCACAGAGGGCTGTCTTCTGCTATACTTATAGGCAGAGGAAAGATGTGCATGACCTTACAGGAGGCTTTATGAAAACAAAAGAACTTCTGGAAAATGATAAAAAACGGCTTATGGACCGGCTTTCGCAGGCCGGGACGACGGATCGGGCTGCCGATGTGTGCGGAGAGGAGATCGGAAGACTTCTCCTGCGTTTTCATGAGGAAAACAACGATGAAAACATGGCAAGGACGGCGGCTGTGTCTCTGCAGACCCTGAGGGCTGCAGCACCGCTGATCGATTCTGTGGGAGATATCCGGCTGTTTGAACGTGTGGATGAGGAAGATCGTGCCCGGAAGGGGAACGGTTGGGCAATTCCTTTTATGGCGGGACTGTGCCTCCTGGTGATCGCGGTGGTCCTGATCTTCTTTGCGGGCGAGGCGCTCCGATGGGCAGCAGCCGGATGTCTGGCAGCAGGCGGAGTCCTTCTCTTTCTGGGCGGTATCTCCTTTGGGAGGAGAAAACCCAGGGCCTTGCGGAAGGAGCAGCATATGGAGGCATATCCGGATCCCGGGAAGATATACCGGAGCCTTTCCGCGGTCATGACGGTTATTGACCGGAACCTGGACGAGGCTCATGAGCTGTCCCGAAGGGAGGAGGACACTCTGAGTGCTGCCGCTGCAGGAAGGACCGGTGTGACGGATGAGGAGCTCCAGCTTTTTTCCGGGATTCTCGAGTCGGCCTACAGCCGGAAGGAGGAGGCGGACGCAAAGGCTCTCATCTCGGATGTCCGCTTTTATCTGCATAAAAAGGAGATCGAGATCATCGATTTTGACCAGGAGCATGAGCGCTGGTTCTATCGGATGCCTTCCAAGCGGACGGGGACTCTTCGGCCGGCCCTGGTGAGAAATGGTTCTGTCCTGGTCAAGGGAATGGCAGCCGGAGGAATCTGAGAGGATAAGGAGCTAAAAGCGATATGGAACGTTTTTTTGGATTTGATCTGGGAGACGCAGAAAGCGCGGTCTCTGTGTACAATAAGGCAGAGGGAGGGGTTCCTCAGATCCTGAAGATCCGGGATTCCCAGAGCTTTATCACGGCCTACGCGCGGCTGGCCAGCCAGGAGATCCTGATCGGAGAGAGCGCGTGTTATGCTCCGGATGCCATAGAACGGCAGATCCGGTTCAAGAGTCGTTTTCTGCGGGATGAGGCGGTAGACAGAGATATCCGGCTGTTCGCCTCCGGCGTGCTGGGCGAGCTTTATGTAAATGGCGACCTTGTGCAGAACGAGGACTGCTGCTTTTATATCGGATGTCCGGCCGGGTGGAACAAGGAGGCCAGAGAGCGCTATCGCAGGATCTTTGAGCGGATCGGCTATCCTCCGGCAAAGATCGTGTCGGAATCCCGGGCTGCGTTGGTCTCGGCCTGCCAGTCCAAGCACCTGCAGGTCGGGTATGATATTCTTTCCCATCCTGTGCTGGTCATAGATATCGGCTCATCCACAACAGACTTTGCTTACGTCAGCGGCGGCAGGGAGGTGGAACTCCGTACGGCCGGAGAGGTCGTGCTGGGCGGAGGCATCATGGACGAGCTCCTTCTGGAGGAGAACCTGAAGGCTTCACCCGATGAAAAGGCGCTCCGGGAAGTGTTTCGGGAGAGCGAGGCATGGCGGAGCTATTGCGAGTTTGCCTGCCGCAGGCTGAAGGAAAAATACTTTGCGGATGAAGCTTACTGGAAGGAAAATGAGTGTGTCCAGACGGTACAGATCTTTTATGATACCCCGATCCGGCTCACGCTCCGCATCGATGCAGAGCTCGCGGACCGGATCCTGAACCGTGGCGCAAAGCAGCTGGAAGGCAAATCCTTTGCCGAGGTATTCAGGAAGAGCCTGATCGAGACAAAAAAGGCGATCGGCAAGGATCTTCCTGAGCTTCTCTTCCTGACCGGCGGCGTATCCCGTTTGCCGAGGATCGCCGACTGGTGCAGAGAGGTCTATCCGGATGCTGTCCTGATCACAGAGCTCCAGCCGGAGTACTCTGTGGCAAAGGGACTCGCCTGGTGTGGGAATATCGATGAGGAGATGCGCGCCTTTACCAGGGAGCTGGACAATCTGAAGGAATCCTCCACCATAGAGCGGATCGTCTCAGAGCATATCAATGATCTGTACAAGAGGGCAGTGGAATCTCTGACCGGGCCTATCCTGGAAAAGGTCGGCCTGCCGGTCATTGAAAGGTGGAGAAGCGGAGAGATCCGGAAACTCTGCGATATCGATGAGGTGCTGGAAAAGGAGATCGAAGCTTTCCTGCGCACAGATGAGGCAAGAGAGCTGCTCCTAAAGCCGGTGGCGGCATGGATGAAGCCGGTGGCCTATGCGCTGGAGGAATATACGGTCCCGATCTGTGTGAATCATAATGTACCATACAAGGCCCTGAGCCTGAATTCCTACCTGGCCCTTTCCGAGATCGATATCCGGGTAGATACCAAAAATGTCTTCGCCCTGGAGGAGATCACCTGGATGATCGACACGATCATCTCCATCCTGATCGGTCTCCTGTGCGGAGGCAGCGGCATCGCCCTGATCGCCAACGGCCTGCCGGGAGTTATGGCAGGAGCTGTCATTTCCCTGATGGTCCTGCTGCTTGGCATGGACCGGATGCAGGAGGCACTCCTGAAGGCAGATATCCCGAATCTGGTGCGCAAGGCATTTCCCAGGAAGTATTTTGAGAACCGCCTGGAACGGATCACCTCGGATGTGGAAGCCGCATTCCTTCGGAACCTGGAGCAGGAAAAGAACGAGGAGATCTCGGAGCGGATGGTGAAGGATATCTCCGCCCAGATCGAGGAATGCCTGACAAAGATGGCAAAGGTCGTGGAGATCCCGCTGGGATAAGGATGTAAAAAAGACCCCGGAAGACATTACGCG
>DFFG01000025.1:38654-60026 GCA_002368795.1 Eubacterium sp. UBA3782 | reverse complement strand
ACATTACGCGAACGGCTTCGGCCTTACGGCCTGCAGATTGTTCGCTTAAATGTCTTTCGGGGTCTTTTCTGCATGCTATGCAACCTTATCTAGATGAAAGCATTCCTTTGCTTACGGTCTGCCGCCCATCTGACCGCCGGGGCCGCCAAAGCCGCCCTGGCCGCCCATCTGGCCTCTGGGACCGCCGAAGCCGCCGCCAGGCATCTGGCTCTGGCCGTCTGTGCTTCCTTCACTTATCTGGCCGGAGTCTCCGGGCATCTGTCCGCTGGGCATCCGTCCGCCGCCCATCATTCCGCCGCCCATCATCATGGAGTTGGAGATGGAGGTGATCTGCTCGCCGTTGACGATGACCGTGCCGCCGTTCAGCTCTGCGGCATAATCATAGTCGAATGCGAACTGGGCGTTGATGGTCAGTGTACCGCCGTTGATGTAGAGGCTGCCGTTGGAATCGATGGCGTCTGTATCGCCGGAGCCCATATCGATGGTGATGTCGCCGCCATTGATCTCGATATATACGTCACAGGCCGTACTCTTGGACGCGGCATTGATGCCGTCGTCGGATGCGGTGATCTGGATTGTTCCGTCGTTAATAACAACGCTGGTCGCTTCCATGCCCTCGGCTGCTGAGATGTCAAAGGTGCCGCCGTTGACGGTGAGAACCGTAGTGGCCTGGATTCCGTCATCTGCCGCATTGATCTGGAAGGTGCCGCCGTCGATCCAGATGTAGCCGACGGTATCGTCTTCGTCGTCCTCTGCATGCAGAGCATCCTTGCCCGACTCGATGGTAAAGGAGCCGTCAGCGATTCGGATCGAGTCATGTGCTTCAAGGGCATCCTCAGCGGAGGTGATGGTGTAGGTGCCTCCGGTGACCTTCAGATCATCCTTGCCGGTGATGCCGTTGCCCTGGGCGGAGCTGATGGTCAGAGAACCGGTGCCGTTCAGGGTCAGATCCTGCTTGGAAAAGATGACCGCGTCTGTGTTGGTATCACCGTCTGTTGTGAAGGTGCCGGTGACGGAAAGTGTATTTTCTCCGTTCAGGGTAACAAAGACCTTGTCTGCGCTCTTTACATAGATGGCCGGGAAATCGGTGTTTGTGATAGAAACGCCGTCCAGGACCAGCTGGATCTTGGCGGTATCCGCGGCATTGACGATGATGGTGGACTCGGATGCCGTTCCGCTGATCACGTAGACGCCTTCCTCGGTGAGCTCGATGTCCTGGCCGTCAGAGACGGTGAGAGATACCGCGTTGGTGGTGTCAGCTGTCTGGGCGAGATCCCGGTCCGTAAACTGCTCGGTGTCTGCTGCCGTTGCTGCTGTTGCTGTCTCTGAGGTGCTGCCGGAGGAGGCTGTCGTTGCCTCCTGCTCTTCGGCTGCAGCTGCGTTATCTGCTGTGCTTTCCGCTGCGGAAGTCTCATCGGTGGTCCCGGTCTCCGCGGCTGCACCGCTTACGCTGCCTGCTGTGGTAACGGTTACTTTTGTATTCTCTGCGGCTGATGCGGTGCTCCCACATCCGATGGTGCCGGCTGCCAGTATCATGCAAAGACCAAGTGCTGCCAGATTTTTTCTTTTCATGGGAATCTCCTTTTCATATGGAAAATTGTTTATTTCTGTATTTCTGTGATCCGCCGGTCTTCCTTTGCTGTCTGTAGATCCGCTGCAGCTCATGTCCGGCTGATGAAAAGGAGTTTAGCAGTGCTTCCTTAAGCGAACTTAAAGATAATAAATAAATTTCGCGGCTTCTTTCCGAGGTAAGAACTACGGAAAAAAGCCGCGGAAAACAGGCGAACAGGAAGCGACAGCCTCAATCTGTGCGAGCTGTAATCTTCAGTTATCCGCCGTATCTGTCATAGTGGAAGCCGCCCCAGTAGACATGGTCGGCGACCTCCGCCATCGGCGGCAGTTCCACACCCTCGAGGATCCATTTCTTAAATTCTTCGAATCCGGTGCGGTCCACGATGTAGCCGATATGCTCTTTGTGTTCGACGGCATTTGGATCGATGTATTCCTCGATATAGGCGTAGGTGTTTTCTACGATCTTCAGGATGCTTTCCTCATCGCACCATTTGATGAAATCCTCGGCCAGACGGGGGTTCTTTTTTCCGGTACGGCCCAGGATCACGAGGCGGAAGTAATGCTCCTTGCTTCTGGTCCATGCCCGCGTCGGGCAGTAGGCGACGCAGACACCGCAGCCGATGCATTTGTCCTTGTCGCGGACGACCTTGCCGTTGACCAGCTTCAGCGCTCCGACGGAACGGCGCTTGCAGTATTTGATGCAGGCCTCGCAGGCAACGCAGCGATCCTTGTCATACTGCGGCTCTGTCATGCCGATGATGCCGAAATCAGCCAGGCGGACCTTCGCGCAGTCGTTGGAGCACCCGGTGAAGGCGATCTTTACGTGGCGGTCATTTGGAAAGATCTGCGCCTCCATCTTCTGGGCGAATTCCGTGGTGTCATAGCAGGCGAAGGGGCACAGCCGGGAGCCGGGACATGCGATGACGTTCCGGGTTCCGGAGGACGGATAGCCCTTTCCTTTTTCGGTCTGATTGATATGCAGCGCATCGATGATGGACTGGACCTCCGCGTTGACCTTGTCCATATCCTCCAGCCGTATGCCGGGGATCTCCACGCCCTGGCGGTTGGTCAGGTTGATCACGCCCTGTCCGTATTTTTCAGCGATCTCCACGATCTTATCCAGGGACTTGGAGTCGATCACGCCGCCCGGGATGCGGATCCGGGAGGCTGTCTCTCCGCGCACCTTAGAGTAGCGGAATGCATTTTTCTTCAGTTTTCCGACATTTACATCCAGTTTACCCATCTTTACCTCCCTCCTAATCCACGAAATCTCTGGCTTCGGCGTAATTGAACACCGGTCCGTCCAGACAGATATAGCGGTCGTTCACGCGGCAGTGTCCGCATTTGCCCAGACCGCAGCACATCCTGCGCTCATGGGATACCGTGATGTTTTCATCCCGGAAGCCCTTTTTCTTCAGCTCCAGGATCGTGAATTTCATCATCGGCGGCGGTCCGACGACGACGGCTTTTGCCGTTGACGGATCCTGGAGCGGGAGATCTGCGATATATTTTGTGACCAGACCGATCTTACCGCTGTAGCCCTCCGGGGCGCCATCAACGGTCAGGATGAGGTTCAGCTTTTTCTCCCATTCCTTCAGATCCTCACGGAAAAGCATATCATCGGGGGAGCGGAAGCCGGCGATCACGTATTTTCTGTCGGCGTCCGGCATGTCCGCCAGCGCGCTGATCACGCCGCGCACAGGGGAGACACCCGTGCCGCCTGCCACGACGACCGTCTCCTCGCCTTCGTAGAGGGAAATATCGAAGCCGTTGCCGTAGGGACCGCGCAGGAGAAGCGTCTGGCCCTCATACCGTTCAAACACTTCATTTGTCACACGCCCGACGCGGCGGATCGTCAGGTCGACCAGGCCGTCCGCGATGCCGCTGACAGAGATCGGCGCTTCGCCGTATTTCGGGATCGATACCTCAAAGAACTGGCCGGGGCGTACCTCCCCGTCATAGGTCATCCGGAAGGTATATTCCTTTTTTGTATGACGGATCACTTCCCGTATCTCTGAGGGGAAGGGCAGATAAGGATTCTGAGCTGTCATGACAGGTCCTCCTTTCTGGAAGCGGCAGCGACCTTGTTGATGATATTGCTGAAGGAAATGTATTCCGGACAGATATCATCGCAGCGGCCGCAGCCTACGCACATCTGATATCCGAAGCGTTTCTTAAAATCAGAGATCTTATGAAGAACCTTGAACCGCATGCGCTCTCCGTTTTTCCTGCGGTAGGAGCCTCCTCCGGCCACATCGGTATAGCCGTCCACCATGCAGGAGGCGCCGACTCTTCTTCGCTCGCCGACCCGGCCGTTGTCCGAGTAGAAAACATCCTGCATCGTGTAGCAGGTGCAGGTCGGACATACGAAATTGCATCTGCCGCAGGCGATGCAGCGGGCGGTGTATTCCTCCCACAGATCATCATGGATCACGCTTTTCGGGATCTCGTCCGGAATCTCCACATGCACCTCGTTTTCGGTCACATACTGCGGGACCACTTCCCGGGGCGTGCCGAAGGCTTCAAAAACCGGCAGGAAGGCTGCATCCTTTACATCTGTCCAGATACAGCCATCCTTCTCATCCACGGAAAAGACATATCCGTCCTCACAGCGGTTGGTTCCCATATCCACACAGAAGCAGTTCTCATAGGAATGCGCACATCCGATGAGAACATATTTCACCAGATCCCGCCGTCTGCGGTAGAAGGGATCTTCCGCCTTTCCGTTTCCCAGGTAGATCTGGTCCATACGACGGAGCGCATGCAGATCACAGCTTCGTCCAAATACCAGGACCGGTGTGGGATCCAGATCGGCTTCCTTTACCGCATCCTCTGTAAAAAACAGCAGGGTCTCGGACAGCGGCGTCAGAAACTCTTTGGATGCATAATCTGACTTGGCGGACAGTTCGATCTCGCCGGCAGAGTGCACCTGGTCGTACAGGATCACATCCACGTCCGTAAAACGTCCGGCTCCCTTTTTCCGCACGGGAGCATAGATCCGGCAGCTTTTCAGGAGAGTTTTGACCGCCTCTTCAAAGCCCTCCTTCGTCATCACATAACCCATACTTTGCCTCCTCCTTAGCTTGACAATCAGTATGCTTTTTATTATACTCCGCCTGACGGATCGCGCCGTTGCCACGGCAACAGATCGATCCGGATTCTTATTGCCAGGCGATGATAAGGAGGATGAGCAAAGTGACAGATAAAGCAGTTTTTTCTGACATTCGGCCGGAGGCCTACCCGCTCTTTCAGGGAATCCGCAGGGAGGAGCAGGAAAAGATGTTTGCCTGTCTGCAGGTGGTCCGAAGAAATTATCCAAAGGGTTCCTTTGTGATCCTGGATGAGGATGATGTGCCCCATGTCTGCATGATCCTGCAGGGATCCGTGTACATGCTGAAGGAGGATGTGGCCGGCATGCAGACGCTCCTGATAACCATGTACCGGGGAGAGCTTTTTGGGGAGACCTATGCCCTCAGCAAACAGGTCGCCCATGTTTCCTTTCAGGCAGCCGAGGATTTGGAGATCCTGCTGCTCCCGCTGGAGAAAGCCCTGTATACATGCGAGCGCACCTGCCCGTTCCACCAGACGCTTGTGCGGAACTGCTTCCGGATGATCACCGACAAAAACCGGCGGCTGATCGAAAAGCTTGAGATCCTGTCCAGGGATACCCTGCGGGGAAAAATCCTCTGCTTCCTGCAGCAGCAGGCTGCCAGTCAGGGAACAGATGCGGTACGGATCGCTCTTAGCCGCACCGGGATGGCCGCGTATCTGAACAGCAACCGGTCGGCCCTCTCCAGGGAATTGTCCCGGATGCAGAAGGAAGGGATCCTGCGCATAGAAGGAGAGATCTTCCATATTTGCAGGGACTGACGATCCTCCTGCCCGACAGAGAGCAGCATATGACATGTATTAAAAAACAGCCGTACGGCTGTTTTTTTGTTTCCTTCGCCTTGACTTAGCCGTACGGCTCGTTTTATAATGGACAAAGGAAAAACAAGCCGAACGGCTAAATATACAAAAGAAATGGAGCAGCACATGAGAATTGCAGATGCGGCAGCCTTCGGGGCAGAGATCCGGAGACAGAGAAAGAAGCTTCATTACACGCAGGCATATATCTCGGAGGTCACCGGCTTCAGCGTCAGCTTTCTTTCCGATCTGGAGAGGGGAAAGCCCACGGCGGAGCTGGGGAAAGCCCTCTACCTCGCAAATCTGCTGGGACTGGATATTGAGGTGAATCCCAGGTAGATGGGGCAAAGGAGGGATTGGATTTGAGAGAATTGAAGATTATCATCGAGCGGCAGGGCCTCAAGGTGCCGGTTGGAACGGTGGACGGGGATTCCGCGGACGAGGCGGTATTTGCCTATGCGCCAGAATACCTGAACGATCCCGGGAGTGTTCCGATCTCCATCAGTCTTCCTCTTCGGGAGGAGCCATTTTCCGCCAGACAGACCAGGACATTCTTTGAAGGCCTGCTTCCGGAGGGGTTTACCCGCCGGTCCGTGGCCCAGTGGATCCACGCCGATGACGAGGATTACCTGGCGATCCTGGCGGCCCTTGGCGGTGAGTGCCTGGGGGCGCTGCAGGTGGTGGATGAGGACCTGGGGGCGGTACCGGACGAGTACGAGCCGCTGACGATGGAGCATGTACAGCTGCTGGCCAGAGAGGGGGCTACCCGTTCTGCCGAGCTGGTGACAAAAGCCCATCTGTCCCTGACCGGAGCGTCGGGAAAGGCCGGACTGTACTATGACGAGGAGAATGACCGCTGGTACCTGCCAAAGGGGACGGCCCCAAGCACCCACATCGTAAAGCAGAGTCACATCCGGCTGGACGGGATCGTGACCAATGAGCAGCTGGCCCAGACGACCGCAAGGCTGGCCGGGCTGCCGACGCCTGACAGCTTTATCATCAATCTGGGGACAGCAAAGGACGATGAGATCCTGCTGGCGACCAGGCGGTTTGACCGGGTCTTTGACGAGAAGGGAAGGACCATCGGTACGCTGCCCGCGCCGCTCCGGCTCCATCAGGAGGACTTTGCCCAGGCCCTTGGCATACCGGCTCTCGACAAATACGAAAAGAGCAGGACACCCGGAGGCGGGTACCTGCGGCGGATGTTTGAGGTGCTCCGCCTGTATTCGGCCAACCCCATCGAGGACCAGCTGCTGCTCTGGGACGCCATCATTTTCGATTATCTGATCGGAAACACCGACAGCCACATCAAGAATTTCTCCCTGCTGTATTCGGGAGACTTAAAGCGCCGCCGGCTCGCACCGATCTATGACATCGTCAGCACCTGCATCTATGAAGGCAGCACCCGGGACCTGGCCTTTTCCATCGGCGGAAAGAACAGCCTGGATGAGATCGGCAGGGCAGACTTTGGCGAGGAGGCTGCCTTCTGCGGTCTGACCGCAAAAACAGCGCTGGACCGGTTCGACCGGATGGCCGGACGTTTTGAGGAAGCCCTGGCCGAGGCGCAGCGGCAGCTGTCGGACAAGGGATTTGTCCAGGCCGCCAGAATGCGGGAGACCATTCTCGAAAAGGGCGGGATCGCTTCTCTCCACTGACAGGAAAGGAATTCGGACCGTTTATCATATAAAAAAGGAATAGGACAGACGTATGAAAAATCTTCGCATCACCTTTAATTCACCTGTTGTTCTCAGCTTTGTTGGAATCTGCTTTATCGCGACCCTTGCGGGGGTCCTGACCGGGGGCGTCAGCACCCAGCTGCTGTTTCTTACCTGGCATTCGTCCCTTCGGTCCCCGCTTACCTATCTTCGGTTCTTCACCCATGTATTTGGGCATGCCGGATGGGATCATTTCATGGGCAATGCCATCTATCTGCTGCTTCTCGGGCCGATGCTTGAGGAGAAGTATGGATCGGAGAAGATCATAAAGGTCATCGCCATCACGGCGCTGGCGACGGGCCTGATCAACTACATCTGCTTCCCGCAGGTCGGCCTGTGCGGGGCCAGCGGCATCGTCTTTGCCTTCATTATCCTGACCTCCTTTACCGGGTTCCGCGGGGGTGAGATCCCGCTGACCTTCATCCTGATCGCCGTTATCTTTATCGGGCAGCAGGTGCTGGAGGGGATCGCCATACAGGACAACATTTCCAACATGGCCCATATCGTGGGCGGCGTGATCGGCTCTGTGATCGGATATAAATGGAACCGCAAGGGGAAAATCCGGCCGGTGGGATAAGCAGCCGGCAGTTTTGGGAAGAACACAACTCATTCGGGGTATCCCCGCCTCTATAGGCGGCAAGAACGCCGAGGCGTTCTTAAACATTGCTGACGAGAGATGCCATACGTAAGCATAAAAAGCTGCAGGGTGCCGCCCCATAGTAAGGGAGAATACGGCGAAATTCGTGTCATCTGCATGCGGACCTGCGGCAAACCGGAACACGGATATCTACATTTTGTGCAGAGAAAAAAAGGAGAAACGAGTATGCTGGATGTATCACATGTGACAAAGCGGTATGGGAAGCTGACGGCCTGCAATGATCTGAGCTTTCACCTGGATCCAGGCGATGTGGCGATCCTTCTGGGGCCGAACGGCGCGGGCAAGAGCACGATCATGAAATCGATCATCGGCTTCCTGAAATATGACGGCGAGATCACCGTCGGCGGTTTTCCAAACAAGACCAGCGAGGCCAGGCGGATCATGGGCTATATCCCCGAGATGCCGGCCCTTTACCCAAACCTGACGGTCTCCGAGCATATGGAGTTCCTGGCCAGGGCCTATCGCATGGAGAATTACAAAGAGAGGGCAGAAGCGCTGCTGGAGCGGTTCGAGCTGGCCGATAAGCGGAAGAAGTTTGGCGATGAGCTGTCCAAGGGCATGCAGCAGAAGCTGAACCTGTGCCTTGGCCTGCTGCCGGATCCGCAGTTTCTCCTGCTGGATGAACCGATGATCGGCCTGGATCCTCATGCTATCAAGGAGCTCAAGACCATGATCGATGAGATGCGGGAGGCCGGAAAGACCCTGCTCATCAGTACCCACATCATCGACAGCGTGGATATGCTCTGGGACCGCACACTGATCATGCAGAACGGCCTGCTGAAGAGAAATATCACCCGCGAGGAGCTCGATGAGAGCGGCAGCACGCTGGAGGAGCTGTTCTTTGGCGTGACGGAGGGGCTGGATGCCGAGGCCATGACCGGCGCGGCTTCTGAAGCGGAAGAAACGTCTGCAGATACCGAAGACAAGGGAAAGAAGGGCTTCTGGAGGTTTGGCAGAAGATGAGACTGTACGGTTATTATGCATTTCATTCGCTGATCAACCAGATCCGGAAGATGCTAAGGACCTGGGTCCTGATCTTCATCCTGTGCTGCGGCCTTCTGGGCGGGCTGATCGGCTACGGCGCCGCCATGCTGGCTGAGTCTGCGGAGGATACGATCTCGGAGGAGCAGATCGAAGAAGAGATGGCGGAGATGATGGAGACAGCGGATGCAGAGGGAGGCGGAGAGGACATCCTGCCCGGCGAAGCAGAGATGGATCTCCTGCCCATCCCGGGGCTGGCGATCTTTGAGCTGGCTGCAGGAGCGGTGATTCTGGCCCTCTTTGTGTGGGCGGCGTTTATGGCTGACCAGAACGGGTCGAAGATCTTCCTGCCGGCGGATGTCACATTGCTGTTTCCGTCGCCCATGAAGCCGCAGGCGGTGCTGATGTTCCGCCTGTGCATGCAGATGGGCATGATGATCTTTTTCACCATATATATGTTTATCGAGGTCCCGAGCCTGGTCATGACCCTGGGGCTGACGCCGGGAGGCGCCATCTCGATCATCGTCGCCTGGGGCTTCCTGCTGATCTTTGACCGACTGATCCAGCTGAGCCTGTACGTGGTCGGGTCTGTAAACGGGAGAGTGCGGGAGCTGACGCGCCCGGTCCTCCTGGGTCTCCTTGCGCTTATCGCGGCTGCCTTTTTGCTCTTTGTGCGGACAAACGACCTGAGCATCCCGGAGGCTGCTGCGGCCTTCTTCAATGCGCGGCAGACCCGCTGGATCCCGATCTGGGGCTGGCTGAAGGGCCTGTGCATGTATGCCATCGAGGGCAACCTGCTGATGACGCTGGTGATGGGCGCGCTTCTTGCCGGATCGGCGGCCTTCCTGATCTGGTTTATCTGGCAGATCAAGGCAGACTTCTATGAGGATGCCATGGCAAAATCCGAGGAGACGGCCCGGCTGATGCGCGAGATGCAGGAGCGGGGAACTCTCACCGCCCGGGGAATGAGAAAGAAGGATCGGAGCGATACCCTCATCCGGGACGGCATGCACAGAGGCTCCGGGGCAAATGTCTTTTTCTTCAAGACGCTGTACAACCGTTTCCGCTTTGCCAGGTTCCGGTTTGTGACAAAGACGATGCTTCTGTACCTGGCTGCCGGAGCAGGCGGGGCCTGGTTTTTGCGCATGTTGACGGGAGAGGGCGGTACGTCCACCTTTACAGTCACGGCGCTGATCATGGGCGGCATCGTGTTTTTCCGGTCGCTGGGCAATCCTCTGGATGAGGATGTCCGGATGGCCTATTTCCGGATGATCCCCGAGCCTGCCATTACCAAGCTGTTCTGGTCGGTGGCCGGCGGGAGCGCAAATACGGCGCTCGATCTGCTGCCCGGACTTGTGGCGGCAGCCGTAGTGCTTGCGGCTCCTCCGACCTCCGTCATCGGCTGGCTTCTTATGCTGGTCTCGCTGGATCTGTATTCCACGACCACAGGAACCTTTATCGACATCTCCGTGCCTGTGGAGGCCGGTGCGACGGTCAAGCAGATGACCCGGGTCATGTTCGTCTATTTCGGCTTGCTGCCGGCAGCGGTGATCATTGCCATCGGGTACTACAGGGACAGCCTGTTTTTCTGTTTGGTTCTGGCAGCGGTCGTCCACCTGCTTCTCGGCCTGGTCTTCCTGGCGTTCGCGGCAAATGCGCTGGAGCCTGCCGACCGTATGGCCCATCCCATACCGGTCCTTACGGCGGAGGAGAAGGCAGGAGCCCGCAGGGATTACAGCTGGTGCATGTTCTGCGTCTTTGTGTTGCTGGCTGTCGGCACAGCGCTGCAGTTTCTGTGCCTTCGCGGGGTCGGAAAGTTCTGGCCGGAGCTTCTGGAGACCGAATGGGGCATCTGGGTGTTCGGCTTTGCGCCCCTTCACCTGATCGCCTTTCCGGCATGCCTCCTGCTGATGCGCCGCACGCCGCAAAGAGCCATTGCCGGAGGCGGCATGAAAAAGAGGGAGATCCTGCTGACCCTGCCGCCGGCGCTGTTTCTGATGTATGGCGGAAACTTTGTCGGGACCTATCTGGATCTGGCATTGCGAAGGCTGACCGGCATCGGCACCGGATCGGTCAACGCGGTCGCGGGACTTGCCATGCAGGATTCCATGTTCTGGAAGATCCTGGTCATGGTGATCCTGGCTCCGCTGATGGAGGAGCTGGTCTTTCGGAAGGCGCTGATCGGCCGGCTGCATGTCTATGGACAGCGAACGGCGGTCCTCCTTAGTGCGGCTGCCTTTGGCCTGTTCCATGGCAATGTGCCGCAGATCGTGTACGCCTTCCTGCTCGGCCTGGTCCTTGGCTATGTGTATGTCCGGACCGGCAAAATACAGCTGACGATCCTTCTGCATATGATCATCAATTTCCTGGGCAGTATCGTGGCGCCGGCCCTGCTGGAGCTGGTCGACATGGATGCCGTCACCGCCATGGAAGCCTCCGATCTTACCAGCCTTTCCAGACTGGCCGAGATCGGCCTGCTGCCGCTGCTTCTCTGGTTCATATTCATCTTCCTGATGAGCGCGGCAGGCGCGATCCTGCTGATCCTGTACTGGAAGCGGATCGATTTCGCTCCGGAGAGGTATGAGCTTACCGGCAAGGATGCCTGGAAGGCGGCCTGCCTCAATCCGGGGACGCTTGTTTTTCTGGCAGCGGTGACTGCACTGACCGTATTTAACTTTGTTTCGGTTGTATAACAAAGAGAAAGGAAGGGCTTTGCCATGGAGGAAAAGAAGATCCGGCAGCTGATCGATGCCGCCCGGGCAGGCCGGGAGATGGCCTACGCCCCCTATTCCGGCTTTGCCGTGGGGGCAGCGGTCCTAGGCTGCGACGGAAAGGTCTATACCGGCTGCAACATTGAAAATGCATCCTACGGGCTGACTGTCTGCGCAGAGCGGACCGCCATGTTCAAAATGGTGTCCGAAGGATGCACGAAATTTGCCGCGCTCTGTGTGATCGCAGGCGAAACACCGGCGGACAGTACACCCTGCGGGTCCTGCCGCCAGGTCATGAGTGAGTTCGCAGAGGATGTGCGGACCGTGCCGGTCATCCTGGCCGGACGAAACGGGGAATATGAGGTCCATACGGTCCTCGAGCTCTATCCTGCGCCCTTCATGAAATTTGAGCTAGAGCAGTAAGCGAGGAAGGATGAGAGGCGCATCGGGCGCATCAAAGAGGGCGGGAAATTCGCAGATTAAATAGAGTATATGCCCTGGGAGATATACGGCACACGCCCCGGAAGACATTTAAGCGAACAATCTGCAGGCCTGCAAGGCCGAAGCCGTTCGCGTAATGTCCTCCGGGGCGTGTTCTTTACGCTATCCGCAGAAAATATGGAAGCAAACATTCTGCAGGTCCAGACAGGATCGAAGCCGTTTGCGTAATGTCTTCCGGGGCATGTGTTGTTTGAGGTGTATTCAGACAGGTATAACTGTCAGGATAGAATTACTTGTCCTTTCCGATGATCTTTGGCATGCACAGAAGGAGGATGCCGGCGGTGACCAAGGCAGCCAGAAAGATGTTGGCGTTGGGGACAAAGGAGAAGGTGCCGTCGGAGTTCTGGATCTGCTCGGCATTTGCCAGGACAGTCTTGCCGATCCACGGGCCGACGATGCCGGGTACGAAAACCTGGGAAAAGATCCTGGCGCCCTGCATCATGCCTGCCTTGCCCTCGGGGGTAAGGTCCCGGATCCTGGCGCCAAAGATGGCCATGCCGGAGAGGTAGCCGCTCATCATAAACAGGGAACCCATAAAGACCGGGATGGTGGTGCGGACCAGATACAGGATCAGGAAGCCCAGCATCAGCCAGGTCAGGGACATGAGGACCGACCGGCGGAAGCCGTGCCTGTCATAGAACCGCCCCCAGAGGGCGGTGACGACCGCGGCCAGGATGATGGCCGGAGCCATGATCAGGACGTAGTTTGCCATCCCCAGGGACACCTCATAGTAGATGATCAGGTAGGGCATATAGATCTGGATCGCGATATTGAAGATGATAAAGCCGCCAAGGCACAGGTAAAGGGCAGGGTTGGCCTTCATGGTGGAGGGGCGGAAGCTGTAGATCACGCTCTCCGGATAGCTGACTGCGGAAGCCGTGGTCTTGTCATCGTTTACCAGGAACAGACCGGACACGCCGACGATCAGGACGACGATGCCGATGATCAGGAAGATGGCGGTCCAGCTCTCCTGCTTGTCCAGATCGAAGGACATGAACCCGCCAAAGACTACCAGGATGGCGATCAGAGGCATCATGGAGTTGACGCCCTCTGCCATTCCCCGGTTCGTATCGTCGGTATTGTCTGTGAGCCAGGCGTTGTAGGCGGCGTCATTTGCCGTGGAGCCAAAGAAGGTCATGACGCAGTCCAGGATGATGGTCAGGGAAATGCCGATCTGCATGGCCGAAGCAGCCATGGGAAACAGAGCGCCCAGAAAATCGGTCCGTAGGAAAGCGAAGCCGATGATCGAGATGCCCCAGATAATATAGCCAAAGCACATCAGGGGGCGGCGCTTGCCAAGCCGGTCAGACAAAGCACCCATCAGGATCGTGGTCAGGGTGGCCATGGCCGCGCTGGCAGCCACCATCAGGGAGATGTCGGCCGCACTGGCCCGGAACATCTTATAGATGAAAACGTTCAGATACATGTTCTCCACGACCCAGGCCACCTGTCCGATCAGGCTGAACAGGATCAGGGCGATCCACATTTTTCGCGAAAGCTTTGTGCGCATGGTGCACCTCCATATGCCGCAGTGTTTTGCTGTCCACTAAAGTATATCACATATGATCCTGCGCGGCGGGGAAAGAATGCGGCAGAAAGCCGGTAGGAAAAAAGATGGCAGCTGTGGTAAACTAAAATTGCTGCAAAAAGTGTAAGAAAGGTCAGGTCACTGCGAAAGGGGGCGAAGGAGGCATGATCCTAAATACCGGGCAGAGGACCGATATCCCTGCCTTTTATTCCGAGTGGTTCGCAAACCGCCTCCGGGAGGGCTTTGTCTGTGTGAGAAATCCCTATGATCCAAAGCAGGTGAGCCGGTACCGTCTGGATCCTTCTGTGGTGGATGTGATCGGATTCTGTTCCAAAAATCCTGCCCCCATGTTTCCCTATATGGAGCTTCTGCGGGAGTATGGACAGTACTGGTATGTGACGATCACGCCCTACGGTAAGGAGATCGAGCCTGGGGTGCCGGACAAAGAAAAGGTGATGGAGGATTTCTGCCGTCTCTCAGAGATGGTCGGGTTTGATTCCATCGGCTGGCGTTATGATCCGATTTTTCTAAACGACACCTATACGGTGGAATACCACTGTGAAGCCTTTGCCAAAATGGCAGAACGGCTGAAGGGCCATACCGGGACCGTGGTGATCAGCTTTATCGATCTCTACCAAAAGGTGCAGCGCAATTTCCCGGAGGCCAGGACGGTAAGCCTGGCAGACCGGCTTCTTTTGGGGGAGAGTATGGCCAAGGCGGCAAAACGCTGCGGGATGGTCCTTCGTCCCTGCGCGGAGGGCGACCTGCTGGCGCCCTTTGGCGCGGACTGCAGCGGCTGCATGACGGTGCCTATGTACGAGAAAGCCATCGGGGCCCGCCTGAAGGTGCCAAAAAAGAAGGCTGCCCGCGCAGAGTGTGCCTGTTATCTGTCCGGGGACATCGGCGCCTACGATACCTGCCGGCATTTCTGCCGGTACTGTTATGCCAACAGCAATGCGGAAGCTGTCAGGCGGAACAGCCGTCTGCACGATCCGTCATCCCCCTTTCTGGTCGGCAATTACGAGGAGGGCGATGTGATCAGCGACGCCGTCCAGAACTCCTGGATCGAAAAGCAGCTGAGCCTCTCCGATTGGATGGGAGATCTGCAGCCACAGTAGCCTGGCAGGCCTGGATATGATACAATAAACAAAACCCGACGAAGCGAGATATCAGAAGGGAGGATTTGCGAAATTGGACATCAAGGACATCAAAGATTTCAAGGATGCAGATTTCAATAAGGCCCCTGGCGGCGGAGGCGGCAGGAAGGGACCCTCCGGAGCAGGGGACATGCTGAAGCGTATCGGCAGGGCAGCAGCTGCTGTTGTCATCGGCTTTTTGATCCTGTCGACGGTGATGGGCGGTTTTTACAATGTCTCTGAGCAGGAGAATGCCGTGGTGACCATGTTTGGAAAGGTCATCCAGACCAATTCGGCAGGTCTGTACTTTAAGATTCCATACATCCAGCAGGTGACGAAGGTCGATATGACGACCCACGGCATCGGCATCGGTTATGACGTGACCGGAGACGGGCAGAACATCACGGTGGAGGATGAGGGGGTCATGATCACCTCAGACTTCAACTTTGTCAATATTGATTTTTACCTGGAGTATGCGGTCTCTGACCCGGTCCAGTATCTGTACAACTCCAGCCAGCCGGAGGTCATTCTGAAGAATGCGGCGATCGCCTGCATCCGGTCTACCGTCAGCGACTATATGGTGGACGATGTTATTACGACGGGGAAGGCCGCGATCCAGTCAGAGGTCAAGGACAGGCTGACTAAGGAGATGGAGGCGCAGCCCATCGGCCTTCGCATCGTGAACATCCAGATCCAGGATGCCGAGCCGCCGACCCAGGAGATCGTGCAGGCCTTCAAGTCCGTGGAGACGGCCAAGCAGGGCAAGGAGACGGCGCTGAATAACGCGAACAAGTACCGCAACGAGCAGATCCCGGCAGCTGAGGCCGAGGCCGACAAGATCATCCAGGCCGCCGAGGCCGCAAAGGAGACCCGTATCGCCGAGGCGGAAGGCCAGGTGGAGCGGTTCAACCAGATGTTTGAGCAGTACAGCCGCTATCCGCTGATCACCAAGCAGAGACTGTACTATGAGGCGATCGAGGATATCCTTCCCGGGACGAAGGTCATCATCACCGACGGAGATACCCAGGAGATCCTGCCGATCGAGAGCTTTGTGACAACAGAACCCGGAGGAACGGGAGCCGGAACGGTACCGGCGGAAACTGCAGGAGAGGGGGCCGGATACTGATGAAAAAACGAATTCCGATCATTATTCTGATCCTTATCCTGCTTGCAGGCCTGTCCTGTACCTATTCCATCAATGAGAAGGAGTATGCGGCTGTCCGTCAGTTTGGCCGGATCATCGCGGTAAAGTCTGAGCCCGGTCTTCAGTTCAAGGTGCCCTTTATCCAGAACGTACAGAAGATCAGCGCTGCCACAAAGATCTATGATATTCCGGCATCGGATGTCATCACCAAGGACAAGAAGACGATGATCGCCGACAACTATGTGCTGTGGTATGTCAGCGATCCCACGGCCTATATCAAGACCCTGAACGCTGTGGATAACCGCGCCATCGAGCGTATCGAGGCGGCAGTCTACAATGCGACAAAGAACGTGATCTCCTCCATGACCCAGGATGAGATTATCGCGGCCAGGGGTGAGAACCTCACCTCCATGATCACCGAGCGGTCCAACAGCGGCATGGCTTCCTATGGAATCACCATCCTGCAGTCCCAGATCAAGACCCTGGACCTGCCTGATGACAACAAGGAAGCTGTCTACGAGCGGATGATCTCGGAGCGGCAGAACATCGCCGCATCCTACACCGCCGAGGGAAGTGCAGAGGCGCAGAAGATCCGCAACTCCACCGACAAGGAGACGGCTGTCATGAAGGCGGAGGCCAGCCGGCAGGCGGCCGTGCTGGAGGCAGAGGGCGAATCCAGGTACATGGAGATCCTCCAGGATGCCTACAACACAGAGGAAAAGGCAGAGTTTTACAACTTCATCCGCAGTCTGGACGCATTCAAGGCATCCATGAACGGTGAGAACAAGACCATCATCCTGGACAAGGATTCGGAGATCGCAAAGATCATTTACGGGCTTGGTCTGGAAGATTAAAGAAAAAACGGACAAGTCCGGAATGGACAAGACAGGAACGAACCAGACAAGATAAAGGTCAAAATTAAAGACAAGAAATTAAACAAGTAATAAGACAAGCAAAAAGGGCTGCTACACGAAACCTGAATGTGCAGAATAGATTCCTGCGGGATACGCTCCCGCTGCACATGATCGGTTTCGTGCAGCAGCCCTTTTGATTCCGGAAAGAATCAGGACGCGGCGGCCATCTCCTTTGCGGCAGCCGCTCTTTCCTTCTGGATCCGCGCGGCTTCCATCAGGTTTTCGTAGGCCTGATCTCCGAAGCACTGTCTGGCGTACTGGCACCACTGCACGCAGGTGAGGGTGTCGTTGTAGATCGTAAAGCCGCAGTGCTCGCAGACGGCTTGTGTGTCTACCGAAAAGATCTCGATCTCATGACCGCACTGAGGACAGATCTTGTCCATGATGGTGATCTGTGGTTTGCCCTGGCATTCTTTCATAATCATATGTTTTACCTCCCGGTCCTTTATAGACCAGCTTCCTTATCTCCGGAAGCATCTGTGGTTTTCTTATCGTTTACAGCCTGATTATAGGGCAGAAAACCAGACTGTTCCGTTGTTATAACCACAAAAGGACTATGTAGGGAAGTTTTTTTGTCAGGCAGCGATCTGCCGCCCGCTTTTTCGAATCAATACTTTCCGTATTTCTCCAGTGCCTCGAGCACGGCGTCCATGTTCTCCTCCGGGCAGTCCTCCAGGGAGTAGCCGGTGGTGAAGAGGTAGCCGCCGCCGGGAGCCATGATATCGAGCGTTTCCTTTACCTGCTCGTCGATCTCCTTCGGCGTGCCGTAGCGGACGGTATAAACCGGGAAGCCGCCCATCAGGCAGGCGATATCACCAAGCTCCTTCTTGGCCAGCTTCAGGTCGACCTTCTCGAAATGGTAGATAACCTTGTGAGGCGGGACGTCCTTCAGATATTTCAGACGGGTGGTGTAGGAGCCCTCGGTATATACGACCGGTGTGATGCCGTTGTCGATCAGGGCCAGGATCCACTGCTGCAGATACGGCCAGTAGAGCTCAGCGTAATCCTTGTCGCTGATGAAGTTGTCGAATCCCTTATGCAGCATGACCCAGGCGTACTTCGATCCGGTTGCTTTGCAGAAGCCAAGACTCTGGGCAATGTGCTTCTTCACGAAGAGCTCCAGGGCGCGCTTGACGTTGTCCCGCTCCTCCAGGAGGTCGGGCATCATGCCGAATGTGCCGCGCAGGGTATCGCCCAGCATATCGAATGCCGTGGCAGAGCCGCCGCCGGAGATGTCATAGAAGCCAAGGGCTCTCAGTTTTCCGGTGTACTCGCCAATGATAGACATCATCCGCGTATTCTCCTCGGCCGCAGCGATCAGCCGCTTGTAGATCGGGATCATATTCGGGGAGGTGAGCATGTTCTGTGCACCGCCCAGGATCATATCGTAATAATCCAGATCGGCCAGGAACTCAAAGATGCCCATCGTCCGCGGGAGATGCTTGGTGATCCAGAATCCGGCAGGATCCCGGAAGAACTCATCATACTCTCCGTCCTGCAGGGTCGGGAACTCGATAAACTGGTAGGTATTGTTGACATCCAGTCCCTTGGGGTCGCCCGGCCAGCGGGCATTTTTGGCATCCAGATTCTCCAGAACCTTGGCCGCCGGCATAAAGTTGCTGACCATACCGGTGTCGAGCTGGGGATGTGTCTCATAGAAACCAAGCATTGCCTTGCATGCCGCTTCGTGGTCCACCATGCTTTCAGCCATGGTGATGCCGGCCTTGTGGATCGGGTAGGTACCGACCATCAAGGTGTTTGGCACTCTGTCCGGAACGCCGCCGGCTACGGCAGTCTCAACTCTTGTTTTCCTTTCCTGATACAGTTTTTCATAATCAGCCATCGCAATGAATCCTCCTTTCATGCTGAAGATGCATGCACTGAAGGCAGGGGCCCGTAAAATCTGCCGCCAGAAGCATGCTGCCTGTGCTCCGGCTTCCGCCGCCGGAATAACACAATGTTATATCATAATTATAGTCTGCAGCAGGAGGCGCGGAAACGGTCCCGGTCTACAAAGATAGGACCCGTCAGCGGCATGGGATTTGTGGGCAGGCATGCAGTGGCGCGCTTTGTTGCACATGGATATCACGTGCAGAGGGAGATATACCTGCAGATAAAGGTGTCCACCGGCAGTCCTGCCAGAGATAGCATGAGCAGAGGAAGAGATGCATGCCGGTAAAGGTGGCAGCAGGCAGTTCCGCCAGGAACACTACGGGCAGAGGCAGATACGCTGCAAATAGAAAAAATATTATTTTGCTTTAATTTCGCTTAAGGTACGTGGATTAGTATCAGAATCGTCAAAGGGATCCCGCACAGAAACGGGCGGGAAAAAAGGACAGCAACAGAAAGGAAAGACAGACATGAAAAAAAGATATTTCGCAATCGCAATGGGGATTTTTATGAGCGCAGCTTCTATCTTTGCAGGCTGCGGAAATACAGCATCTTCCAGATGTCCGGCGGCACGCTGACGGCCGGGAACGGCGGCATGGCAGGTATGCCCAGAATTGGCCTTCGCTCTTTTCGGTCATCTCGTGGAGATAGTTTCCATACTTCGAGCCCTGCGCTTTTGCGAGGAGCAGATGGTAGTCCTCCATATGCGGATAGACGACATCGCGCATCATATCCACCCACGAATCCTGCCAGCTGACGTTTCCCTTCTGCACCGCGGTTTTATAACGGTCAAGATGGTCTTCCTGCCATTTTTCGATCCGCTGCACGGCAGGAGCAGCCAGCTGGTCAAACAGATCTTCTTTGTCCCGGCAGTGGCGGTACAGACCTGCAGCGGTCATGCCGCAGCGCCCCGCAATGGAGCGCATGGATGCCTTTTCATAGCCGGACGCCATGAATTCTTCTCTTGCCGCCGCCATGACCTTTTTGTGCGTACTTGTTTTATCTCTGGACATGGGAAATACCTTTGCTGTAAATGCCGTTAGCTGTCTCTAACCAATATAGCGCATCGAGGCGGTGCTCGTCAAGAATAAAAAGCCAGCTGGAATATCTTGGCCAGATCGTTGACTTTTCGATGGTGTAACAAGGGAGGTGCATGGTATTATTTTTATGAATAGGCCAGAGATTAGGGAAAGAACCAATGTCTGCGCCTTTGTGCGGATCCTGTTGTAAAGGAAAGTGATGAAAGGAGAAGCGAATGGTCAGCAATGAGAATCCGGAGATGCAAAAAGATGTACTGCAGCCGGAAACAGAAAGTATAAAGGAGCCTGCAGAGCAGGCAGAAGGAGATTTGCCCGAGAAGACTCCCGAGGAAATGCCTGGCATAGCCAGTGTATCAGGCGGCCATGAGCCGGATTGGGCGGCTGCCGCCCGGAGAATGCCGCAGAAAAAGGAACCGGAAGGGGCTGCCCGTATCGTGTACGGCATCCTTTGGTATGCCGGTATCTGTCTGGTGGCCTTCCTGATGATCATAGCCGGTGGTCTGATCTCTATGGTATGGCTGGACCCGGCAGAAGTGTTTACCGATCCGGCGGGTACGGCATTCGGGATGTATCTGGAGCCCTGGGGAGGCTGGGCGTCACTCCTGCTGCTGTGCCTGGTGGTAAGGTCATACCGGCCGCTGTTTGGCATGCTCTATCCGGCATGGAAGAAAAAAGCAGGTGATATCCACCGGGGAAATATCTATGTGTACGACTGGAAGGACAAGAGATATACACCCGAGGATAAGAGCCTCTGGTCTGCAGATTCCCTTCCGCAGCAGGGAAATAGCCTGAAGGCCCTGGCCGGCGGTATCGGACTTGGCTTTCTGTTCAACGGCACCTGCGCTCTTGCTGCCTTTCTGCACGGCGACGTCGTCTGGACGGTCAACCCGCTGATGGCAGAGCCGATCAACGTTCTCTGGGTCGTGCCGATATTTTTGGCTGTCATAGTCCAGTCCGGTCAGGAGGAGATTACCTGCAGAGGCTATGTTTATCACCGGCTGCGGGTGCGCCTGCACCATCCGCTGATCCCCATCGTCGGCAACAGCGTCTTTTTTGCCGCACTTCATCTGGCAAATCCCGGCGTGAATTTCCTTGGGATGTACAGCCTTGTGGCGACGGGCATATTCATGTCGATGATCATCTATTATTACGGCAGCATGTGGTTTGTCATTGGTTTCCACGCCATGTGGAACTTCACCCAGAGCATTCTGCTGGGACTGCCAAACAGCGGCATCGTCCTGGAATACTCCGTACTCAAGCTTGACGCCGCATCCGCGACAAACAGCTTCGCCTACAACACCGGCTTCGGAATCGAAGGAACGATCCTGGCCGATCTGATCCTGACAGTCGGCTGCATCGTGGTCTACATGATCAATCGGAAAAAGAAGGCTGCGGCCGCATAAAAAAATGCCTGCCTGTTCCCCTCAGAACAGGCAGGCAATTTTTTTATTCGTAGCCTGCGATCCGGCGTGCGACGTAGACGCCGCTTGCGGATGCATGGGACAGGGAGTGGGTTACGCCGCTTCCGTCACCGATGATGTATAGGCCGGGATGGTTGGTTTCCAGATGCTTGTCCAGGCAGACCTGCATGTTGTAGAATTTGACCTCGACGCCGTAGAGAAGGGTGTCGTCGTTGGCTGTGCCGGGGGCGATCTTGTCCAGGGCGTAGATCATCT
>DFFG01000025.1:38385-38606 GCA_002368795.1 Eubacterium sp. UBA3782 | reverse complement strand
TAGATCATCTCGATGATGCCGTCCAAGATCCGCTTTGGCAGCACCAGGCTCAGGTCGCCGGGGGTCGCGTTGAGGGTCGGGCGTACCGTGCCCTCATCGATCCGCTTCTGGGTGCTTCTGCGGCCTCTCTCCAGATCGCCGAAGCGCTGGACGATTACGCTGCCTCCCAGCATGTTGGACAGGCGGGCGATGCTTTCACCGTAGCCGTTGCTGTCCTTGAA
>DFFG01000025.1:0-38330 GCA_002368795.1 Eubacterium sp. UBA3782 | reverse complement strand
TTGAAGGGCTCGGAGAAGTGCTTGGCCACCAGAAGGGCGAAGTTGGTATTCTCTGTCTTTTTGGCGGGATCCTCAAAGCTGTGGCCATTGACGGTGATGATGCCGTTGGTGTTTTCGTTGACCACGATGCCATTGGGGTTCATGCAGAAGGTGCGGACGTTGTCCTCAAATTTTTCTGTGCGGTAGACGATCTTGCTCTCGTACAGCTTGTCGGTCAGGTGGGAGAAGATCACCGCGGGAAGCTCTACCCGGACGCCGATGTCCACACGGTTGGAGCTGGTGGGGATGTTCAGCTGGCGGCAGGCATTTTCCATCCATTTGCTTCCGCTCCGGCCGACGGAGATAATGCAGTTTTTGCAGTCCTCATAGCCCTTCTTTGTGAATACCCGGTAGGTGCCGTCCTCCAGGATCTCGATCCGGTCGACGGGTTTGTGGAAGCGGAATTCCACATGGTCCTTCATCTCGTTGTACATGTTCTTCAGAACGATGTAGTTGATATCTGTTCCCAGATGACGGACGGATGCCTCCAGAAGCGTCAGCTTGTTCTGCATGCAGAGCTTTTTGAACTCGCTGCCGGCTGTCGAATACATCTTTGTAGCACCGCCGCCGTGAGAGGTGTTGATATCGTCCACATAGGTCATCAGCTCCAGGGCTTTGCGCTTTCCGATGTACTCATGGAGCGTACCGCCGAAGTCGTTGGTGATGTTGTACTTGCCGTCGGAGAAGGCGCCGGCGCCGCCGAAGCCCTTCATGATCGCGCAGGTCTCGCACTGGATGCAGGTCTTGACCTTGTCTCCGTCGATGGGGCATTTACGCTTTTCCAGCGGATAGCCGGCCTCAAAGACAAGGACCTTTTTGTCCGGACTCTTTTGCATCAGCTCATAGGCGGAAAAGATTCCGCCAGGTCCGGCACCGATAATGATTACGTCATACATAGATGTCCCTCCCGCGCGCCGGCAGACGGCTGCTCATGCGCGCATACATTTTTTTGTTTGATATTATTCAGCAGGCCGATTCGCGCACAGAGTGCCCGTCGGATTTGCAGGTTTGTCGCAAATCCGGCGGGCACATCTGGGCGGCAGCATAAGCTGTATTGCTTTTGCTTATATGCTTATTTGGTGATGGCTCTTTGGCGGCAGGCGTTCCTGCTCGGGCCTTGCCGGGAGCCGTAATGCTAGTGTTGATCAGCCAAATATAGACGACCGTCTTTTTCTGTTTTTGCACAGCGCTAATCATTATACAGGATAATCGGGAAAAAGAACAGCCCAAATCCTTATATTTCAAGCGATTTCTACGCATTTTTGTGCGGATATGTGCATCAAAAGACAGGTCTGGCGTGATGCGGGAAGACAGGAGACTCTGCAGGGAATCGGCCCGCCGCGGAATACGGCAGATCGCTGCTTACCAGGGCAGTCACATGTCAACACCGTTTTTGCGGATCACGTCCTTGTACCACCAGAAGGAATCCTTCGGGATCCGTTCCTGGGTCTTGTAGTCCACATAGATCAGGCCGAAACGGCGCACGTAGCCTTCTGCCCACTCATAGTTGTCCATGACCGACCAGGCGGTGTAGCCCATGACCGGCACGCCCTCGTCTGCGGCCTTCTGGAGGCCGGCGATGTAGCGGTGCATGAAATCGATGCGCTGCGGGTCGTGGACCTTTCCGTCCAGCATGACGAAATCCAGGTTTGCCATGCCGTTTTCCGTGATCAGGAAGGGCAGATGGTATCGTTCCCAGAAAAACTTCGCTGCCCAGTAGAGCACGTTGGGGGTGATGGGCCATCCCATATCTGTGTGTGCATATCCGGTGGGCGGGACCTGTCCGCCGCCGCTGCCCGCATAATTGGAATTCTGGTAGCAGTTGAAGCCAAAGAAATCCAGCGGCTGGCAGATCTTTTCCAGGTCCTCAGCGGAGAGGAAGGGCTTCAGGGCGTCGGGCGCGGTGCCAAGGATCGCCGGGTCGCACCACCAGTTGGTATTGAAAAAGCTGAGGCCGGAGAAGGTTGCTGCCCTTGCCGCTTCGATATCTTCCGGAGTATCGGATGCAGGCTCCTGCAGATCGCCGTTGATGGCCATGCCGATCACCGGCGGGAGCTTTGCCCTCTTTCGCAGGATCTGCACGGCTTCGCCGTGGCAGAGAAGGACATTGCGGGTCAGGCTGCCGGCACGTATGCCGACGGCTTCTATATCAGAAAAATCAACTTTCTCAAAGGGGGCATGTGTGCCCACGATATACCCAAGACCGATAAAGCAGGCAGGCTCGTTGAAGGTCATCCAGTATTTGACCCGGTCGGAGAGTGCGTCGGTCACGGCTTCGGTATAAAAACGGAAATCTTCCAGGATCTCCGGATTTCCCCAGCCGCCCGCTTCATGGGCCCACATGGGCAGATTCCAGTGGTACAGAGTGACCATGGGCTCTATGCCAGATGCTTTCAGCTCATCCACCAGATCGCTGTAGAAGGCGAGTCCCTTCTCGTTTATTCGGCCTCTCTCCGGGACGATCCTCGGCCAGCTGATGGAGAAGCGGTAGGTCTGCACACCCAGCTCCTTCAGCAGGGCGACATCCTCCTTGTAGCGGTGGTAGTGGTCGCAGGCGATGCTGCAGTTTTCATTGTTCAGTGTGTGACCCTCATACAGGGCATCCCAGATGCCGGCTGTTTTTCCGTCCTCCAGGCTGGCACCCTCGATCTGGGCGGCGGCGCTGGCTGCGCCCCAGAGAAAATCTTTTGAAAAGCTCACTGCAGTTTCCTCTCCGCCGGCAGAGCCGGCTTTGGTTTTTTATGTGCGACCTAATTATAGCAGAGGACACAGCCGCGGGCAAAGCTTTCCAGACCGCTTATCGCTAAAACGGGAAAAACGGAAAAAATAACGTGAACTGTATATTCTGTTCCGTAAAATTGACACCCGAGATATTGAATGTTGGCCGGATTTCTTTTAAAATTAATGCATGTTATCTAATTTCCCCATGTATATCGAAGCGATTTATGTGAAAAATTCATGTAATACCGCTTCTTTGCGCATGTCAGGAAATGCCAGAAAAGATAAGTGAGGGAGGTAAAAATGTCACTCAAGGAATTCGTTGAAAAACCTATTTTTCAGAGCCGGATCAAATCCAATCAGGTTAAGATCCAGGAGATGCTGATCGGTTATTTCGTCGCTCCTCTGTGCGCGATGATCGCCAACTCCATCTTCAGTGCTTACCTTACCCGGTACTATGCCGACGTCATCGGCTGGACCACAAAGTACTACTGGTTCTCCATGCTGCTCCCGGTCGTATCGACGATCTTCGTTATCGCCGGAAACCTTCTGGTTGGTCAGTGGATCGACAATACCAGAACGACGGCAGGAAAGGCCAGACCTTACCTGATGCTGTCCATCCCGCTGATGGCCATCGCCATCATCCTGCTGTTCTCCACACCGTTTAACGGCAGCGGCATCGTGCAGATGGCATGGATCGCCATCTCCTTCAACCTGTTCTATGCGGTCGCCTATCCGTGCTACTACACCGCCCACAGCTCCATGGTCGCTCTGTCCACCAGAAACGGAAACTCCCGTGGCCTTCTGGCTACCCTTTCCAACGCATCCATGGTCGCAGCCGCAGGTGTCGGCGCCAGTATCCTGGTCCCGATCCTTCTGCAGGCACTGATGTTTGTCACAGGCCCGGACGGCTCCATCGACAAGGTCGCCAGCTACAACAACTGGAGAATCATCTCCATCATTCTGGCCGTCGTATGTGCCATTGGCATTCTTCTTGAGTTCCTGTTCACCAGAGAGCGTATCACAGAGGAAGCGGTCGCCCTGAACATCAAGGAAGAAAAGCTTCCGATGAAGAAGCACATCGAGGTCTGCACGAAGGAGAAATACTGGTGGATGGTTATCCTGTTCATCATCTTCTTCCAGATGGGCCAGCTGGTCAAGAATACATCCATGAGCTTCTATGTCCGCTGGATGTTTGACAACGTTATCAGTTCTTCCACCCCGGAGGTCACCTCAGGTGCTCTGATGTCCACCCTCGGTCTGGTGGGCGGCCTTCCCTCTGCTGTCGGTATGGTCATCGCATGGCCGCTGGCCAGCAAACTGGGCAAGAAGAGAGCCATCGTCCTTGGCCTGATCATTTCTCTGGCAGGCGGACTGGTTTCCTTTATCAATGTTCACAACTTCACAACAGTTACTCTGGGCGTTGTCCTGAAGGCTGTTGGTATCATCCCGGCACAGTATGTCATGGTCGCTATGCTCTCTGATGTCCTTGATCATCTGGAGGCAAAGCACGGCTTTAGAAGTGACGGATTCACCATGTCGATCTACGGCGCGACCATGGTCGGCCTTGCCGTTCTTTCCATGGGTATCGTCAACATCTTCCTTGGCTCCATGGGCTACGATGCAAGCCTGACCAGACAGAACGGCACGACGGAGACTGCTATGGTCATTGTCTACCTCTGCATGGATATGATCGCATTCGCACTGTCTATCATCCTGCTGTGGAAGATGGATGTTGAGAAGTACATCGACGAGGACAAGAAGCAGATCCTTGAGAACCAGAAGGCAGCTGTTCTGGCTTCCGGCGGCGAGTGGATCGATCCAGAAGAGCGTGCCCGCCTTGAGCAGGAGGCCGCAGACAGAGAGGCTGAGGAGGCCCGGATCGCCGAGCTGAAGGAGAAATGCGCAAAGCAGGGCCTCAACTTCGAGGAGGAAGAGCGCAAATATCAGGAAGCTCTGGAGAAGAGGAAAAACAGCTTCATCGGCAAGCTTCTCGGATAAAAACCAGACCAGTCCGCTAAGGAACTGATCAGATACATACGGGCTGCCCGCAGGAAAATGCTCCTGCGGGCAGCCTGTTGTGCTATAGTAAGAATGTAGCACCGCGCAAGAGATAAAGAGGTATCTGAATGTACAGCAGCAGTTTCTGTAAAGTGTATGACGCCTTCGGGTGGAATTATTTTCCGATGTATTTTGGCGAGCTGCTCCTGGCCTGGATGGATGAGGAGAAACGGCCGGCCGGCAGCGGCCGACAGATCCGCCGGTGTCTTGATCTGGCCTGCGGCACGGGTGTGCTCTGCGGGATCCTGCAGGAGAACGGCTTTGATGTGCAGGGTATGGATCTTTCCGCAGATATGATAGCCGAGGCAAGGAAAAACTATCCCGGCATCCCCTTTGATGTGGCGGATATGGTCACCTACCATCCGGAGGGACGGTTTGATCTGGTGACCTGCACAGGGGATGCGGTCAACCATATCCTCGCAGAAGAAGATCTGCTGCAGATCTTCCGGAATGTCTACGACAGCCTGGAGCCTGGCGGATATTTTGTGTTCGATTTTCTGAACCGCAAGGAGACCATCCCGGGAGAGCCCTTTGAGGTGGACTACTCGGAGCACATCCGGCTGCAGCTTCAGATCACCGGCGAGGAGGAGCTGGTGCATCTCCATATCCGGACGCTTTCCGACGGGGAGCTGCTGTTTGAGGAGGATATCCGGGAGAAATATTACGAGCCGGAATGGATCTGCCGCGCCGTCCGGGCCTGTGGTTTTTCCATCATCAGCTGCGGAGGAGCCCTGGATCATGCCGCCGGCAGCCTGACAGAGGAAGAGCTTTCTGCTCTTGCCGGGCAGGAGAGCAGCGCGACATGGATCCTTGCAGCCCAGAAGCCTGAGCAGGAACCGTGCTGAGGATCCGGGATACCTGGCATCTGGGAGATGCCTGCATGATGCAGTTTCAAACAGCGATTGTAAACCATGAAAGCAAACGGAGATTGCAAACGAAGAATGCAAAACGAAGGATGCAAACTCGATCATTCCTTATTCACGGAAGGGATGTACTGACGATAGATGAAGTTGACATAACCATACAAGGAGAGAAAACCATATGAAGATTTGTCTGTTGAATGATTCGTTTCCGCCGGTCATTGACGGCGTGGCGAATGTGGTGATCAACTATGCTGAGCACCTTCGGGAGGACCACAAGGCGGAGATCATCGTGGGGACTCCCCGGTATCCCGAGGCAGATTACAGCAGCTACCCCTACCAGGTCGTCCCTTACCAGAGCTTTGGGACAGAGTCTCTGGCCAGCGGCTATCGGACGGGCAATCCCTTCCATGAAAAGGAGGTGTCCGCGCTGACAGATTTTGGTCCGGATATCATCCATACCCACTGTCCGGCCTCCTCGACGATCATCGCCCGCCTGATGCGTGAGCGCACTGGGGCGCCTATCGTCTTTACCTACCACACCAAATACGATATCGACCTGAGGCGTGTCCTTCGGGTAAAGGCTGCCGCAGAGGAGAGCATCCGTTTGATGGTCAGCAATATCGAAGCCTGCGATGACATCTGGGTGGTGAGCAAAGGTGCCGGTGAGAGCCTGAAAGAGCTGGGCTTTCAGGGCGATTACCTGGTCATGAACAACGGCGTGGATTTCGAGAAGGGCAGAGTCTGCTCCGAGGACGTGGCGAAGGCTGTCGCCGGCTATGACCTCCCCGAAGACATCCCGATGTTCCTCTTTGTGGGCAGGATCATTACCTACAAAAACATCCCGCTTATCCTGGATGCGCTGAAGATCCTCTCGGCATCCGGCCGGGATTTCCGCATGGTCTTTATCGGCAAGGGCCCGGATATGGAGCTGATGCAGGAAAAGGCGAGGGAATTCGGCTTTATGGAGGATAACGATGTTCCGGGAAAGTGCATCTTTACCGGACCGATCTACGACCGGGATGTGCTCCGTGCCTGGAACACCCGGGCGGATCTTTTCCTGTTCCCTTCGACCTTCGACACCAACGGCCTGGTGGTGCGCGAGGCGGCAGCCTGCGGTCTGGCCAGCGTGCTGGTGGCAGATTCCTGTGCCGCAGAGGGCGTGACCGACGGGCGGAACGGCTTTCTGATCGAAGAGAGTGCCGAGTCGCTTGCCGCCCTGCTGCAGCGAATCAGCGGCGACCTGCCGCATCTGCATCAGGTCGGAGAAAATGCCATGAATGAGATCTATCTGTCCTGGAAGGATGCGGTCAGTATGGCTTATGACCGGTACATGGTCGTGGATGAGCGCCGCCGGGCCGGTAAGCTTGCACCCCGCCGGCACAAGGTCCAGGACTACATGGTCAAATGGACGGCCCAGGGCATGAAGGAGAAGGCGCGGTACCGCTACATGCGCAAGGAGATCTTTGATGATTTCCGCGAGACTGCCGTAGGCATGGCTGACAACTTCCATGAGGGAGAGGCCCGCATGGACAACCTCCTGCACAAACTGGAGAACACCGATATCGAGACGGTCTTTGACAATTTTGTCGAGAAGGGCATGAGCGTGCTGGAGAAGACCTACGCCATGCAGAATGGCCTGTGGCTGGAAAAAATGGATAACGGCACCGTGAGAGCGGAAGAGCACAGAAACGAAGAGAAGGAACAGGATCGTGACTAAAAACAGGGATTTCCGGACGATGTCCTTTTACCAGATCTGGATCCGGAGCTTTGCCGACGGAAACGGAGACGGGATCGGTGACCTGTACGGGGTCTACGACAAGCTGGAGTACATTCAGTCCCTTGGCGTGGATGCCATCTGGTTTTCACCCATCTACCCGTCGCCAAACGCAGATTACGGATACGACATCTCCGATTATAAGAACATTCACCCTGATTACGGGGATCTGGACCAGTTCAAAAAGGTACTGGACCGGGCGCATGAGCTGGGTCTGGCTGTCCTGATGGATCTGGTCATCAACCATACCTCGGATGAGCATCCATGGTTCATCGAAAGCTGCAAGGGAAAGGACAATCCCTATAGCGACTATTATATCTGGCGGGATCCCCGGAAGATCCGGGATAAGATCCTGCCGCCCAACAACTGGTTCAGTCAGTTCGAAGGCCTGGCCTGGGAATATAATGAGCAGCGGGATCAATACTATCTCCACGTATTTGCCCGCAAGCAGCCGGACCTGAACATGGACAACCCGAAGGTACGGGAGGAAGTAAAGAGCATCATGCGCTTCTGGCTGGACATGGGCGTGGACGGCTTCCGAGAGGACGTCATCACGTACATCTCCAAGGATGAGCGCCTGCCTGACGGCCTGCCCTTCCTGCCTGCCATCAATGGCCTGCCCTTCTACAAGGACGGCCCCCACTTGAAGGAATACCTGCGGGAGTTCCGAGAGGTGGCAGAGGAATACGGTGCGATCCAGATCGGCGAAGCGCCGATGACACCGATAAAGACAGCACTCGGCTATATCAGTGGTCCGGACCGGCTGCTGGATATGATGATCCAGTTTGACACGATGATGGCGGACTGCGTCCTGACCGAATACGTCCATCATCCCTTCAGCCTGCGAAAGCTCAAAAGGGCCTTCACCCAATGGCAGGAGGCACTGGAGGGCAAGGCCTGGAACGCTCTCTATCTGGAAAATCACGACCATCCCCGGGTGATCAGCCGCTATGGCAGCCATCGGTTCTGGCGCGCCTCCGGCACCATGCTTGCCGCCTGCTACATCTTCCAGAAGGGCTCACCCTTCCTGTACCAGGGGCAGGAGATCGGCATGACCAACATTGAGCTGGACTCCATCGACCAATACGAGGACGTGGCGTCCATCAATGCCTACAACAGCTTCTTCAAGAATTCTGCGCCGGAGATGCGGCTCCTGCGCATCTGGCTGTCCAGCCGGGATTCGGCCCGCACGCCGGTTCAGTGGAGCGCAGAAAAAAATGCCGGCTTCACCACCGGCACACCCTGGTTCCACGTAAACCCAAATTACACCCGGATCAACGCTGCCGCACAGGAAAAAAAGCCCGGCAGCATCCTGAACTTCTACCGCAAGGCCCTGGCCCTGCGGAAATCCTCGGATACCCTCCTTTGGGGCACCTACCGGGAATACTTCCACCTGCGGAAGGATCTGTACATGTATGAGAGGAAGCTGGGAGAGGAACGGATTCTGGTGGTCTGCTCCTTCGCAAGGCAGGAGATCCGCTATGCGCTGCCCAGGGAATACCGGAAATATGGCGGTCCGGGAGAACTGCTTCTGTGCAACTATCCCGTAAAGGGCAGGCAGAAAGCCCTGGAGGAAGGACTGCTGAGGCCCTACGAGGTCAGAGTGCTGAAGTTCACCGCCAGGTAAGCGGCAAGGCAAAACAGACGTAATCGCGCAAAAAAGGTGCGCGCATACCATGGGCGCTGCTGCAGGTGGGCCGAAATTTAGAGAAAACAAATGAAAAAGAGTTGCCGGACGGCAAGGCTTCACGTGCATAACGATTCTTTCGGGAAACGCTCGCGCTCTGTCCTCACGCAGCGGTACTAAAATTCCGCCTGGATGATTTTATCATCCGGCGGAATCAAGTACCGGCTGAGGTCTGTTCCCTTCAGAATGTTATGCACGCTTCAGCCTGCCTGACATTGGCAGCTCTTTTTTTCGTATTTCTATGCTTTTTACGGCTACGGTCTTGGTCGGGTTTTCTCTTCCTTCTTTTCTGAATTTCCTTCTGGCCCATCTTCTTCTGCCGGGCGGCGGAACAGAGGCATCTGGTGGGAGAGGTCACCGGTATAGTAGACGGCTTCGCCGGTCTCGGTGTCCACGTGGTCGAGCCGGATGTAGGCGTCGGCCTTTTGCGGCAGATTCTTTTTCTGGGCAAGGTATCCCATGAAGATGTCCACGATATACAGGATCAGGGACAGCACCGGGACGCCGATCAGCATGCCGATGAAGCCAAAGAGCCGGCCGCCGATGACGATGGCGATCATGACCCAGAAGGCGGATACACCGGTGGAGTCGCCCAGGACCTTCGGGCCGATCAGGTTGCCGTCCACCTGCTGGAGGATGATGATATAGATCAGGAAGATGATTCCCTGGGGCGGATTGGTCATGAAGATCAGGATGACCGTGGGCAGTGCGCCGATGTATGGACCAAAGATCGGGATGATGTTGGTCACGCCGATGACAAAGGAACAGAGCAGCGCGTAGGGGAGCCGCATGAGCAGCATGCTGACGTAGCAGATGATGCCGATGATCGTGGAATCGATGATCTTGCCGATGATAAAGCCATAGAAGATATCATTTCCTTTGCGGATGATGCCCAGGACCAGGTTTGCCTGCTCGCTGTTTTTCAGCATGGCATAGATGAAGCGCTTGGTGTGACCTTTGTAGCGCTCCTTGCTGATCAGGACGTAGATGGCGATGAAAAGTCCGGCGACGACATTGACCAGGCTGTGGACCAGCTGGGAGCCGAAGGCCGTTATCTTGCTGATGGAGATGGTGTCATCCGTCAGGCCGAAATACTCCCGGGCCCAGCGGATGGCGGTATCCACCGCAAGCTCCAGCCGCTCGTCGCTTTTGGCGCGCTCCATGGACGGGTGATACCGGTAACCGGTCAGATTGTCTGCCCAGTCGATGACGGCGATCAGCCGGTCATTCAGGTTGTCGGTGATATAGCGGATCGCCTCCACGAACTGAGGCACGACCAGAGCAAAGAAGGCGGCCACCAGACCAACCAGGATAAGCGCAGCGATGATCGTGGCGGCGGCGCGCACCGTCCGCTCTGCCTGCCGCTGTTTCTTGGAGGAAGCTGCTTCCGCTCGACGGAACCAGGCAAGTTTTTTCATCTGCCGCTCGAAAAGCCGCATGACCGGGTTCATTATAAATGCCATCATAAGGCCGAGGGTCAGGGGCCGGATGATCACGCCGAAAGCGGAAAGAGCTTTCAGGAAATCTGTAAAGCGGGCAACAAGGAAGAAAAAGACAATAATAAAGCAGGCACCGATGATCATGGGCCGGAGGCGGAGTTCTCCCCGGATGACCGGAGCGTCTTTGTCAGAAGAAGAGGTATCCGTGCGGATCGGATCTGGATCAGAAGTATTCATGAAACAATTCTCCCGGAAAACAAGGTGGTTAGAAGGTCAGGATATCCAAAGGAGTTAATTGCGATATTCTATTTTCTATCATACCATGATTTTGGGGGTTGGAGATAGAAGAAGGGAAATTGTTTTCCAAAGTGCAGATATGGAACGGAGAACGTATGATGCACGAAAAAAGAGCCCGATCCATTTCTGGATCAGGCTCCGCAGTTGATAGGGGAATCGAACCCCTGTTTCCGCCGTGAGAGGGCGGCGTCTTAACCCCTTGACCAATCAACCGTTGCCTATGATAACAGGTGCAGAAGAAAAATGCAAGCAAAATTTTGTGGAAAATCAACTTTTCTGCAGGAAAGTATTTATGATCTTCAGATTTTGTCAAAAGTCGTGTCCGGACTGCATGGAAATTTGCCTGGTGACAGGGTATACTTAAGGGGACGATATGGCAGCACACAAAGGAGGATAAGAAATGTTTTGTCCTTTTTGCGGAACAAAGATAGACGGCACGATGCGCTTTTGTCCGGAATGCGGGAATGATATTTCCGCGTATATCGATGACAGCCCTGCGGATCAGGGCGGGAGCAGCTTTGAGCAGGAATACCATCAGAGCAAGCAGCAGTATGGCGATGATACTTATACAGGATCACCTGCAGATAGTGCAGAGACCGGATCCGGGCCGGACCAGTTCTCTGGCGGCGCGTATGCCGGCGGCACTTCCGGCAGCCGGCGTCCGGATCCCCGCAGAAGAACCGGCGGCAGCCAGAGTGCGCAAGGCGCCTCCGGCAGCGGAAATCAGAGCGGCCGGACGCAGAATAACAATCAGAATCTGAATAAAAAGCAGAAGAGCAGTGGAAAAGGCCAGCTCAAGCCACCGGCAGGGAGCCGGTCCAATGTCCCGTTCTATCTTCTGCTTGCCGTGATCGCCCTGGCAGCCGGTGTCGGTGCTTTTCTGTTTGTCCGTTCCCGGCGGGCAGCTGCCATCCCGGAGGCGACGGCAGCCGTATCCTATGCCGCAGCGGCGGAGGATGGCACGGAGCCTTCTTCTGTGAGTGGAGATGGAAACGGCATCGTTCAGACAGATGAGGAGATGAGCTATGCGGACGATGCAGCAGGGCTTGTGGGGACTTCTTCGGCAGCCGTCGCTGCGTCTTCGGCACCTGCCGAGGAGGAGCTGATCGCCGATTACGCGCATATCGCGGACCGGGTGTACAGCACAGGGTCGCCCGACACCATATCCCTGATCACGACGGACGTATCGGAATATCCCTATGTCCGGATCTACTGCAGCGTGACGGACGGTGCGGGAGATGCCGTCATTCTTTCCTCACCGACCGCCGGTGTGACCGAGACGATCGAGGGCGGGCAGGACATCGAGCGGACGATTCGCAGCATCGAGCGGCTGGAGGGAAACCAGGGCATCGGCATCGATATCCTGGTGGACAAGTCGGCCAGCATGAGCAGCGACATGCAGCAGATGCAAAACATCCTGACCAGCTTCATCAACAGTCTGGATTATGCCTCGGGGGACAAGGCCGAGATCATCTCCTTTGACAGCTATCTGATGTACATGTGTACCTTTACCGACAATGCCTCCTATCTGCTGAACGGTATCTCCAATATGACGCCCTTTGGCAATACCGCCTTGTACGACGCCATCGTAGAGGGCGTGGAGAACGCCGGAAAGCGGACCGGCGCCAACTGTGTCATCGCCTTTACCGATGGCGAGGACAACGAGAGTATGTACAGCTACCAGGAGGCGATCGCCCTGGCCCAGGAAAAGGAGATCCCGGTCTACCTGATCGGAACCTCATCTGCGGATACCTACGTGCTGCAGATGATCGCCGAGGCGACCGGCGGCTACTACTGGAACGCCAATACGATCAGCGATGTCAACGAGATCCTGCAGCGGATCTATACCGTACAGAAAAACATGTACTGCATCGAATATGAGTCAGACGCCTCCGCAGATGCCTATGCCTCTCGAACCATCAACTGTGCTGTCACCGACGGTACCCGCGGCGCCGTCATGCAGGGCGTGCCCTTTACCGCCGTCAGGAAGGAAGAGATGCAGGCGCATGCATCCCGGTATGAGCTGGTAGCCGGCGATGTCAGCTGGCAGGCAGCCAATGAAGCGGCATTCGAAAAGGGCGGCCACCTGGCCACCATCACGACCCAGGAGGAGATGGATCAGCTCTCGGCCATGGCAGAAGCAGCCGGACTGAAATACATCTGGATCGGCGGCTATACCTCTGTCAAGGACAGCCGTGCCTTCGGCCACTGGATCACAGGCGAACCCTTCAGCTACACCGCCTGGTATCCGGGCGAGCCCTCCAGAAATGACCACGACGGGACAGAGGAATTCTACCTGATGCTCTGGAACGTTCAGGGCGAATGGTCCTGGAACGACCAGCGCAACGACGTCCTGTCCACAGGCTTGAAATACTTTATCGGCAAGATCGGGTACATAATTGAATATGAATATTAAGATTTAAACGCCAAAAGTCCGAACCCACGCCATGCTTGCATGGCCGTGGGAGAAAGACTTTATGGCGTGCCCCAACATGAGGACGAAGTGGTGTTTAAACACCACGAAAGTCCGAATGCTGGGACGGATTGTGGGAGCACGGAGTGCGGAGCAATCCGTTTAAATCATTCCCGGTGCTTTTGGCGAGTTAATCATCATAGTAAAAAATATGTCCGGACGGGGCGGCCTGCGCCCTGCCCGGCATGCAGGATATGTTCAGAGCATGTGCCGGATAAACGGTAAAGAGCATACAAAAAGCCTGCCGCGAACGGCAGGCTTTTCATAAAAGGAAGGAGAATTTTTCCGAATTGCTTCGGACATTATGAAAAAGAAAAATTGTAATTAGCTGTTGCTTCTTTCTATGATTGAAGTATATCGGGCAAATATGTCCGGGGTTTGCAATAAATGTAAACAAATTTTGAACGAATAAAAACGTTTTGTGAATGACCGTATAAAAAATGGAGGAATATAAAGATGAGAAAAAAGTACAACCAGATCCTGGCACAGCTGCAGGCACTTTCCGAGGGAGAGACCAGCGCACTTTCCCTGTGCGCCAATGCCTCTGCCCTGCTGATGCATGAGCTGCCGAAGCTGAACTGGGCCGGTTTTTATATTTCCAGAGTCTGCGGACCGGAGCAGAAGGAGCTGGTTCTTGGACCATTCCAGGGAAAGACGGCCTGTGTACATATTGCTTACGGCAGAGGGGTTTGCGGAACGGCAGCGGTCGAGAACCGCACGATCGAGGTGAAGAATGTTCATGAATTCCCGGGTCACATTGCCTGCGATTCCCATTCTTTGTCCGAGATCGTGGTACCGATTCATGACAGCACCGGCACTGTGATCGGTGTGCTGGATGTGGACAGTCCCTACATTGAGCGTTTTCTGGAGGAGGAAAAGGATCTGATGGAGGGTGCCGTCCGGATTCTGGAGGACTACCTCGCAGCGACCGGGCAGGGCTTGACTTCCATTGGATGATAAAAAAGAACTGATAAAATAAAAGAGGCTGCCAGACCAGACATTTTTGGGATTTCCAAAGTTTGTCCGGCCTGGCAGCCTTTCTTGCTTTTGCGCTTATTTGCTGAGGGAGAAGTGCTCTCCGTCGGTGTAGATCGTGATGGTGTCGCCCTCTTCGGTCAGCAGCATTTCGATCACATCTATATATTTCGCATAGTAGATGTTGTCGTCCTCATCGACCAGATACAGGTAGGTGTTGCCGTTTAGGTCGATGGTCTGCAGCTTCTTGACCTTTACCTCCCGCTCTTCAAAGGTGGAGGTGTCAGGCGCCGGTTCCTCCTCGACTGCCATGGCGGTATCTGCCAGAGCGGTCTCGGCGTTTGCTTCTGTCTGGGAGATCCGGCCGGCCATCAGGGCGGTGTATTTATCCACACAGTCATCCTGCGTTGTGGCGGTGGCTACCATATTGTACTGCTCGACATTGACGGTGGCGTACATCTTTACCAGTCCGCTGGCATCCTTCAGCACCATGATATAGGTCGGTTTGCCGTCCACCAGGATCAGGGACGGGAAGGAGGCGGTGTACCGCTTTTCCTGGACCTCGCCCTGGGCGGAGGCCATGGCGGAGAACTCGTCCGCGCCGGAGCAGGTGATGTAGATGGTCTCCTCTGTCCGCTCATTAGAGAGGATGAAGCCGATGTTGGAGCTGTCGTTGTTCAGCGAGGTGACGCCAGTGTAGATCCAGATGTCGCCGTCCTTGGAGATGAAGCCATAGTCGGAATGGTACTCGTCGTTCTCACCGGGGTATTCTGTGACACGGCGGCAGCCGACCTGGCCGATGATGGAATTCCAGAAGCCGTTGTGCAGCTGGGCATAGTCGTTGTACTGCTTGCAGATCAGGTTGCCGGGGAAGACCACATCCACCCATCTGGGGATCTGTCCGGTGGCATACCAGGTCATATCGCCGGTCACAGGATCGACGATGATGGCGCCATTGACCTGCTCACCGCCGAAAAGACCGACCAGATGATCGTAGGTCGCGGTCACATACCAGGGCTTTCCTTCCTCATCGATCTCAAAGTGTGGCTCGTCGAACATCTTTGTGGGATAGCGGAAACGGATGCGACGGCTCAGATTCTCGTTGAAGTAGGCGGACGGCACGTAGAACATCCCGCTCTCAAAGGGGATGTACTGGGCGCTCATATCCACCGGATCGACCAGAACATAGCCCGGCACGCCGTTTTTCCGGTTGCGGTACCACTTGAAAAAGCCGTCATAGCGGAGCGGCGAAGTCTTTACCGGCGTTCCCAGATAGTCGATCTGGGTGTAGGAGCTGACGTTGTACTGGCTGACGACCTCAGAGAGGGAACCAATCTCGCGGTTTCCCAGCTTTTCCGCGGAAGCTGTATCCATCAGGGCAATGGTCTTTGTGCTCTCCACAGAGGGAATATCCTCCAGACTGCCCTCATTGACCGTCAGGATCCGGGAGTAGGCTCTGGCGTGGAGCAGCGTGGAGCTGCCCAGAAACCGGATCAGGATCGGAAGAAAGACCAGGCAGAGCGTCACGATAAAGGGGATCCTGGATGCCTTGCTGTTTTTGAACCCGCTGAAATCCATGCGCGAGAGCTGGAAGGGCGAGAGTACCCGGGTGAGGGAGTAGTACAGCGCGGAAAAGACCACGGAGATGATCAGCAGGAAGGACCAGAAGTCTGTGCTCTTCAGGTTGATCGCCGGCAGCTGGATGTAGTAGTAGATCACAGCCACCAGCAAAGTCACCAGGATGGTGATCAGCCAGAGCTTTTTCCGGCTGATGGGCGGAGCGGTCCTGTCTTTTCTGGTCGAGGGGTCGGGCATCGTGATGATCTTATCCCGGTCTCCGGTATTGTAAATGATTTTCATGTGGGCCTCCATTTCTCTGTAAATGAGAACAGGCGATCTGTGTTTCATCAGCAGGTGCTGTATGGAAAAAGTGTAGCATATTCATGCGGTTCTGTCATTGGCAATATGGGGGAGGACCGGATGAAAACGGTCTGAGATTTTTTGCAGAAAAAACAGCCGTCAAATGCAATATGCATAACATGCAGACAGGTATTCGGACGGCCGATTTTGCAATCGGATGGGCGGAACGCGCCTCATCCGATGCGATGGGCACATCTCGCAGCATAGCCGCTCGATGTACGTTGGCCGTCGAATGGCCGCTCATGCAAGCCTGGCGACCACTCTCCGGCTTTATCGCACAACAAAACGCCGCAGCGGGTGGTTATCCGATGCGGCGCTTTGCGCTTTCTGAAAATGAGGGGGGAGATAGTGAGTGGTCAATCAACTATCTGAGTACACTATATCGGGAAAATGTGACGTCTGTGTGGATATTTTCTAAAAGAAAAATAAAGTTATAAATTATATCTGAAAAGAACAAGTACTATCGAAAAGGTCATCTTTTGGGTAAATGGATGGGAGCGGCTGTGCACATCCCCCGCATAGACCATGCCGGCGGAATATGGTACAATCGCAGGGAGATAAAAAGAACAATATAAAATGCTGCATAATACAGTGCATGAAATAGAATATAAAAGGTGCATATAAGATGCAGCTGAGGTACATTTGGGATGCAGCGTTAAATGCATATGAGATGTACCCAGGATACTTTTATCAGATACAGGAAGCAGGTTGAAAAAACGATGGCAAAGCTGATCGAGATCACGGATCTGAACGCCCCGGAACTGGATATTTACGCCAGGTATTCCGAGACACAGCTAAAGAGAATAGAGGAACCGGCGCCCGGGCTGTTTATCACGGAGAGCCCGAATGTGACGCTGCGCGCTCTGCGCGCGGGTTATGAGCCGGTGTCGCTGCTGACCGAGCCCCGCTATGTAGACGGGGAGGCAAGGGAGGTTCTGGATCGGTGTCAAAATGTGCCGGTCTATACCGGACCGCAGGAGGTGCTGCGGACCCTGACTGGCATCCCGATGACCAGAGGGATCCTGTGTGCCCTGCGGCGCAGGCCGTATCCCTCCATCGAGGAGGTCCTGAAAGGGGCCCGGCGGATCGCCGTTCTGGATGATGTGACGAATCCGACAAACGTTGGTGCGATCATGCGGTCGGCGGCAGCGCTGCAGATGGATGCGGTGATCCTGACCAAGGGCTGCAGCGATCCTTTGTACCGCCGGGCGTCGCGGGTGAGCATGGGCTGCGTATTCCAGATCCCCTGGACCTTTGTCCCGAAAAATGAGCCGGACTGGCTGGGCACCTTGAAGAAGCTGGGCTTTCGCACGGCTGCCATGGCGCTCAAAGGAGATTCCGTCTCGGTGGATGATCCTGCGCTGATGGCTGAGGATAAGCTGGCCGTGATCCTGGGGGAGGAGGGCTACGGCCTTCCGGATGAGACCATCGACCGGTGTGACTATACGGTGATGATCCCGATGGCCGATGGCGTGGATTCGCTGAATGTTGCCGCCGCAGGGGCCGTGGCCTTCTGGCAGCTTGGAAACCGGAAAAGATAAAACATCAGGCTCATCAGGCTAGAGAGAAAGAAACAGAAAATATATGCTGAACATTGATCTGATTACCGGATTTTTAGGATCCGGAAAAACGACATTTATCCGGAAGTATGCCTCCATCCTGATGGAGCGGGGCATGCATCTGGGCATCCTGGAAAATGATTTTGGTGCCGTCAACGTGGATATGATGCTGCTCCAGGATCTGACGGGGGAGAACTGCGAGCTGGAGATGGTCTCGGGCGGCTGCGATTATGACTGCCATCAGCGCAGGTTCAAGACAAAGCTGATCGCCATGAAGATGGCCGGCTACGACCGGGTGCTGGTGGAGCCCTCGGGCATTTACGATGTGGACGAGTTTTTTGATACCCTGAACGAAGATCCCCTGAGCTCCTGGTATGCCGTGGGCAATGTCATTGCCATCGTCGACGCCCGCCTGGAAGAGGGCCTGTCGGAGCAGGCCGACTACATGCTCATGGCACAGATCGCCAATGCCGGTCTGATCGTGATGAGCCATGTGCAGGAGGCATCGAAAGAGGAGATCGAACGAACCATCGCGCATATCAACCGGGCGCTGGAGCATTTCCGCTGCCAGCGGCGGATCACGATGGCGGATGTCCTGGCGAAGGATTGGGATTCCCTTGACGAGGAAGACATCGCGCGGATCCTCGCCTGCGGCAGCCGGAGGGAGGACCATATCAAGGTACGGCTGGAGGACGGATCGGATTTCCAGTCTCTGTTCTTTATGCACGTGCACATGTCCCCGGAGGAACTGCGGGAGAGGACGGCAAGGCTGTTTGCCGATCCTGCAGCAGGAGAGATCTTCCGTATCAAGGGCTTTCTGCAGGATAAGGACGGCTGGATCGAGCTGAACGCGACAAAGGAGAGGATCACCATGCAGCCCATAGCAGAGGGGCAGGAGATCCTGATCGTGATCGGCGAGCATCTGGACAAGGAGGCTGTGGCAGCCTATTGGCCCGGCGCGACCTGGCTGTAAATTGACGGTGGTCAGGCAGCATAGCAGGTCGGCAATCAGAGGGCCCGGTGCATACATAGGTTTAGGCAGACTGTTGCCTGCCCTGCCCAGGGAGAATGTAGATAAAACGGCAGACAGCTGCATGGGCAGATAAATGGAAAAAAGAAAATTCGCGGAAGAAAAATGCCGAAATTTCCGGCCAGGTGCAACATTTTTCGTGCCGGTATTGTTTTACAGATAAGACATTGTCAACCCACGCAAGAATAAGGATTGCAGCAGATACAGGAGGAAAAAAACATGAAAAGAAAAGTATTATGTACCACTTTGGTTACCGCTATGCTGGTTTGCGCGGCAGGGCTTGCCGGCTGCAGCAAGGCAGAGGAGGCGGCAGGGGCCGCAGCCAGCCTGTCTCCCATGGGAGGAAATACGGTCGTGATCAACAATGATCCGCCGATGACGGTTACCGTCAGCGCCACGAGCACCAAGACGGTCGAGCCGGATATGGCTGAGATCACCTTTGGCGTGGTGACGGAGGGCGACAATGCCGCCGATGCCCAGGAAAAGAATACGAAGGATGTGGATGCCGTCATTGAAAAGCTGAAGGAGCTTGGCGTGCAGGAGAAGAGCATTCAGACCACCGATTACTACATGTATCCAAAGTACGACTACAATAGCGGTGCAGAGACTCTCATCGGTTATACAGTGACAACGTCTCTGACCGTCAAGGATCTGACCATCGAGGATGCGGGTGAGATCCTCGCGGAGTGTGTGCGCGCGGGAATCAACAACATCAGCAGCCTTCGCTACAGCAGCAGCCGGTATGATGAGGTATACCAGGAGGCATTGAAGGAGGCGGCAGCGGCAGCAGCCGTGAAGGCGGAGGTGCTTGCCGAGGCTTCCGGCTCCCAGATCAGTGATGTTCCCACCATTACCGAAGGCGCGCAGAACACCATCTACCGCTATGACAATGCAGCCGGTGCCTATGCCGAGAACGCAGCAATGGATGAGGAGAAGAGTGTTTCCCTGCAGGCAGGTGAGCTGCAGATCACAGCCCAGGTCACAGCCACCTACAAGGTCACCTCACTGGAAGCGATCGCAGATGGCGCGGATGTGGCAGCAGAAGCGGCCGAAGCGGCAGAGGATATCGCAGGCTGATAAGCGAGGGACTGCCATTTAGCGATATGATCATCATCCGGCATAAATGTTAATTAACGGATACGGAAAAATCGTGTATACTGTGCACAGTGGCTGCAATATGTCTTGTGAAGCACCCTGCCCAGAGGTTACAGGAAGCAGACACACAAAGCAGACACAGAAAGCAGATACAGAACACAGATATAAAACAAGGAGGTTTTTCCTATGAAGATCATCAGCACAGACAAGGCACCCGGCGCGATCGGCCCCTATTCCCAGGGATATGTTTCCGGCGGACTGGTATTTTCTTCCGGCCAGATCCCGGTAGATCCGGCAACGGGCGCAGTTCCTGAGGGCATTGCTGCCCAGACCGAGCAGAGCTGCCGCAACGTGGCAGCTGTTCTGGAAGCTGGCGGAGCCGGCCTGGACAAGGTCATCAAGACGACCTGCTTCCTGGCAGATATTGCGGATTTTGCCGCATTCAATGAGGTCTACGCAAAATACTTCGTTTCCAAACCGGCCAGAAGCTGCGTGGCAGTAAAGGATCTCCCGAAGGGCGTTCTCTGCGAGATCGAGGCAATCGCCGAGCTGTAAGGTAAGACAACGGAAATGGTTCCGAGAAAGAACAGGGGAATGTCACCCAAAGGCGGGAAGGCATCCTCTGTTCCGAGGCGGTCTCGGCGGCGCTGTGCCTGTGGTGGATCCGGGGAGAAGCCTTTGCCTGTCTGACCGGCTGGGCCGTGCAGTGTATGTTTGAACTGACGTGGCTGGCCGTCCTCCGGAGGCGGAAGGCCGAGATGCCAGGCCTCTGACAAACCTGCATAAAAACATCTGCCTTGGAACAGGCTGCGCACGGTCAGATCCCGGAAGAGAAGGCGCTGACAGGCGGCAGCATGGAAGGCAAGATTTGTATAAAGTTGCGGTTAAACATAAAAAAATTGCTTTTTACGCATATTGAAAAAGAGCGGAATTGCTGCCGCTCTTTTTTTATTTGCGCAATGAAAAGGGAATATATATCAAATATAAATTTGCGAACAGGCACTATTTCAGACAATTATCGAAAATATAACCCGCTTAATTTTTCGTATTTTGCAATAAAAGAGAAGTTTAGGGCAATTTTTGTAAAGTAATGGCAATGGGAGATGTGGCATAGTAGAATCATCAGATCGGCGGCCAGGGCCCGGCCGCCGCATCAGCGAAGAAATAAACAAAACACGATTAAGGAAGAGAAATCAGCAAGGAGGATATAATGAAAAGAAGAATCACAGCATTAGCAATGATCGGCTTAATGACAGCTTCTGTTCTGGCAGGCTGCGGAGGATCGGATTCTGCGGCGGCTAGCAGTGCACCTGCTGAGGCAGCAGCATCTGCAGCAGCATCCGAGGCACCTGCTGAGGAGGCACCGGCTGAGGAGACCGAGGCGGCTGCAGAAGAATCGGAAGGTGATGCACAGGTTCTGGTTGCAGGTTCCGGCGAGAAGGGAACCATCAATCTGTGGACCTTCACCGACGAGGTTCCGGGCATGGTTGAGAAGTATATCGAAGAGCATCCGGATTTCGGATATGCCGTTAAATCCACGATTATTGCCACGACAGAGGGCGCATACCAGCCGGCCCTTGACCAGGCACTGATCGCCGGCGGTGAAGAGCAGCCTGACTTCTACTGCGCAGAGTCTGCTTTCGTTCTGAAGTATACACGGGGCGATATGGAAGAGTATGCGATGCCGTATGCAGATCTCGGATTTGATATCGACAAGGAGATCGAGGATGCGCAGATCGCAAAATATGCGGTTGAGATCGGTACCAACAGCAGCGGTCAGGTCGACGGCCTTGGCTATCAGGCAACCGGCGGATGCTTCATCTACCGCAGATCCATCGCAAAGGATGTCTTCGGCACAGATGATCCCACAGAGATCTCCGCGATCATCGGCGGCGGCAGCGGTTCCTGGGACAAGTTCTGGGAGGCAGCAGCTACCCTCGGCGATAAGGGCGTAGCAATTGTTTCCGGTGACGGCGATATCTGGCACGCAGTCGAGAACAGCTCTGATGTCGGCTGGCTGAACGAGGACGGCTATCTGCAGATCGATCCCAAGAGAGAAGCCTTCCTGGACATCTCCAAGAATCTGACCGACAACGGCTGGTCCAACCTCACACAGGACTGGCAGGATGCATGGTTTGCTGATATGAAGGGCGAGGGCGCCAAGCCGGTATTTGGCTTCTTTGGTCCTGCATGGCTGATCAACTACACACTGGCTCCCAACTGCGGCGGCACAGCTGTCGGTGAGGGAACCTACGGCGACTGGGCAGTCTGCGATTCCCCGATCGGTTTCTTCTGGGGCGGCACATGGCTGATCGCCAACAAGAACATGGACGAGTCCAAGAAGGAAGCTGTTGCTGAGCTGATCCACTATGTAACTCTCGATTGCACCGAGGACGGCCTGCAGTACAAGTGGGCAAACGGCACTCTGAACGGCGAAGGCGGAACCAAGGATTCTGTAGCCTCCGGCACAGTCATGGCAAAATCCAACGGCGAGCTTGAGTTCCTGGGCGGCCAGAACATGTTTGATTATTTCATCCCGGCAAATGACTATGCAACAGGCTCCAACCTGACGCAGTACGACGAGTCCATCAACCAGATCTGGAGAGATCAGGTCCGTGCATATGCAGCAGGCGAGAAGAGCCGCGACGAGGCACTTGCAGCATTCAAGCAGACCGTCTCTGACAATCTCGGCATCGAATCCGCCGAATAAAGGACAGACGTAAGCACAGCACAGGCGATGCAAAAGGATTCTTACGGGGGCAGGATAGGATCCTGCCCCCGTTTCTTTTCCGAAGAAACGCTATGCAGCTGGCGCAGCCAGGCAGAAACGCCGGGGAGCTCCCGTACGCAGCAAAAACATGAGGCAGGTCCTGCCAGCGGGCCCTGTGCCTGCCTGAACTGGTCCACGTAAAGCCGGGCCGGATGAGATGGAGGAGATCATTTCACCATGAAGACGAATCGATCAAGATATGCAAAATACGGCTATCTGTTCTGCCTGCCGTTTGTGATCGCGTGGGCAGTATTTATGCTGTACCCGACCGTTTACACGGCACTTATCGGGTTTACAGACCTCAAGGGAATCGGAAAGACAGCCTTTCATTTCCTGGCCGACGATCCCTTTAAGAATTACAAGCAGATCCTGACCAGCCCGACCTTCCAGCTTGCTCTGAAGAATACGGTGGTCATGTGGATCTGCAACTTCATTCCGCAGCTTGCCCTTGCGCTGCTGCTCAGCGCATGGTTTACAGACAGGCGCTTCAAGGTACCAGGCGTTGGCGTCTTCAAGGTCCTGTTCTATCTGCCAAACATCATTACCGCGGCGACGATAGCTATCCTGTTCAACGCGCTCTTCGGTTTCCCGATGGGTCCGGTGAACGATCTGCTGACCCGCTTCGGGATCCTGGCAGAGCCCTTCAACTTCCTGGTCAAAAAGAACGTGGCCAGGGCGGTCGTTATCTTTATCCAGACCTGGATGTGGTACGGCTATACGATGATCATTCTGATTTCCGGTGTGCTGGGCATCAGCCCGGAGATCTTCGATGCTGCTGAGGTGGACGGAGCGAACGGATGGCAGACCTTCTGGCTCATCACGATCCCGAACATCCGCACCATCCTGCTGTTCACCCTTGTAACCAGTCTGGTCGGCGGTCTGAACATGTTCGATATTCCGAAGCTGTTCCTGCAGGGCGGCCCGGACAACGCGACCATGACCGTCAGCGTGTTCATTTACAACCAGGCCTTCAGCGGAACCTATATGTACAACCGCGCGTCGGCTACCAGTATGATCATGTTTATCCTGATCGTGATCCTGTCTGCAATTATGTTCTGGGTACTCCGGGATAAGGATGAGGAGAAGCTCAGAAAGCTGGTGAAGCGTCAGGAGAGAGCTGAGGCTGCAGCACTGAGAGGAGAGAAGGTAAAATGAAGAGCAAAAAGAATCCCGCCGTTTATAAGGCGATCATTTTTATCATCTGCGTTTTTCTGGCGATCCTCAGTGTCATGCCCTTTGTGATCATGATCGTAAACTCCACAAGGTCTACGACCGAGATCCAGGCCCATGCGGTATCCCTGATCCCGTCGAAATATTTCATGAACAACCTGAAGATCCTGCTGGGCAAGAGCTTTAATCCGGCGGTCGGCTTCAAGAATTCTCTGCTGATCTCCGTCGGTGTAACAGTTCTGACGACCTACTTCTCGGCGCTGACTGCCTACGGTCTGGTCGTCTATGACTGGAAGTTCAAGGATGCATTCTTCAGCTTTATCGTGGCTGTCATGATGATCCCGTCCCAGCTGGTCATGATCGGTTTCTATCAGATGGTATACAAGCTGCACCTGACCAACAACCTTTGGGTGCTGATCCTGCCGGCCATCGCGGCTCCGTCGGTCGTTTTCTTTATGCGTCAGTACATGAAGCCGGCGCTGTCTCTGGAGATCGTGGAGTCTGCAAGGATCGATGGCGCCGGAGAATTCTACATCTTCAACGCCATCGCGCTTCCGATCATGAAGCCGGCCATCGCGACCCAGGCGATCTTTGCCTTCGTCAACAGCTGGAATGAGCTGTTCCGTCCGCTGGTCCTGCTGACCGATCAGAAAAACTATACCCTGCCGATCATGATCTCCCTTCTTCGGGGCGACATCTACAAGACAGAGTACGGTTCGGTCTATCTGGGCCTGACGCTTACGGCACTTCCGCTGATCGTCGTATATCTGCTGCTGTCCAAGTACATCATCGCGGGCGTTGCCCTGGGCAGCGTAAAGGGCTGATTGGTCCTATAGGGAATTGGCCTGCCGGTCCAGCTCAGCTGCAGAGAGGGCGAGGGCATAGGTGTCTTTGCTCTCCCGGAAGGCCCGGTACTGCGTCGGCGTCATGCCGGTGTATTTGCGAAAGCTGCGGTTAAAGGAGGTCGGGCTGTTGAAGCCCGTCCGGACGGCAATGTCTGTGATCGAGTAATCATCCGAGAGCAGAGCCTGCGCGGCCTGGATCCTTTTATGCAGCAGATGGTCGTGGAAGGTCGTGCCGGTGTATTCTTTGAACAGGCGCAGGAAATAGTATTTGGAAAAGCCGGTATAATCCGCGCCCCATTCCAGAGAGAGATCCTCTGCATAGTGGGCGTCGATATAGCGCAGCAGTGCGGAGAACCGGTTGTAGGCCAGAGAGGCGTCATCCGCCTTTGTGGAGGAGAAGACGGCCGCGTTTTCAAACACATGGCGGCCGATCCCCGATAGCATGCGCAGGAAAACGGAGTAGATGTTCAACTCCCACATACTGCCGGCGGCGAAATAAAAATCAATCATCTCATCCAGACAGCCGCGGATCATGTCATAAAGCTCCGGATCCTCGCTTCTGCGGTAGAGAATGCGGGAGCTGATGAAGGGCTCCAGCACATTCATGTCCGAAAAGCCGGACAGCAGGAGCGGATCGATCAGCATGATGAACCGGGAGCCGGGGCCGCCGTACAGCTCGTGGAGCGTGTGGGGCGGAATGATCAGGATGTCATCCACGTTCATCGTCAGCATCTTTCCGGCGATCTTTGTCGGATAGAGGTTTTCCACACAGAGAATGATCTCGTAGGCCGGATGGTGATGGACACTGTAGGCGCAGGTCTGGGTATTGTACCAGATGCGCAGATGGCTCTGGGGGACATAGTTGACCTGCTCGAGTTCTCCGGTCAGGTAACGGGTATCATCCTGGGAGATCGGCTGTTTATATTTTGATGGAACATAAACACGCGTGACTGCCATTGCACGCTCCTTCCTGTGAAAACGATACACAGACGTTTTTGCAAAGGATACAGATCATCATATCCATTGTACACTATTTTTCACCTTCCCGCCACAGCCCTTCGGCCGGCAGGAGGATGAAGACCGGGGGTTCGGTCTTTTTAAAACCCAGGAGTGCACATTGAACAGAGAAGAGGCAAAAAGACGGGCCGAGGCGCTCGTCGCGAAAATGACAGTTGAGGAGAAGGCTTCTCAGTTAAAATTTAATGCGGAAGCAGTAGAGAGATTGGGCATTCCGGAATATAACTGGTGGAACGAAGGCCTGCACGGCGTTGCGCGGGCCGGCACAGCCACCTCTTTCCCGCAGGCCATCGGCATGGCGGCCACCTTTGACCCGGAGCTGATGAAGGCAGTCGGCGAGGTGATCTCCACGGAGGGCCGCGCGAAATACAACGAGGCCAGCAGCCGGGATGACCGGGACATCTACAAGGGCCTGACCTACTGGTCACCCAATGTAAATATTTTCCGCGATCCCAGATGGGGCAGAGGCCATGAGACTTACGGCGAGGATCCCTATCTGACCAGCCGGATGGCCGTGCCCTTTATCCACGGGCTGCAGGGGGACTCGGAGCACATGAAGCTGGCAGCCTGCGCAAAGCATTTTGCAGGGCATTCCGGGCCGGAAGCCCTGCGCCACTTTTTCAATGCCGAGATCTCAAAAAAGGATCTGGAGGAGACTTATCTTCCGGCCTTTGAGGCCTGCGTAAAGGAAGGCCAGGTCGAGGCGGTCATGGGGGCCTATAACCGGACGAATGGTGAGCCCTGCTGCGCAAACCATGAGCTGATGACAGAGATCCTCCGGAAACGGTGGGGATTTGAAGGGCATTATGTCTCTGACTGCTGGGCGGTCCGGGATTTCCATGAAAGTCACAAGGTGACCTCCCGCCCGGAGGAGTCGGTGACCAAGGCTCTTTCTGCCGGCTGCGATCTGAACTGCGGCTGCACCTACGAGAGGATCCTGAATGCATACGAAGAAGGCCTTCTCGATGAGAAATATATCACCGAATCCTGTGTGCGCGTCATGACGGCAAGGTTCCTTCTGGGCATGTTTGAGGAGACGGAGTTTGACCATCTCTCGCTCATGGACGTGGAGACGAAGGAGCATCTGGCGGTGGCAAAGCGTGCTTCGGAGGAGTGCGTGGTGCTCTTGAAAAACAACGGGCTCCTGCCGCTCTCCCAGGATAAGCTGCACACCATCGGCGTGATCGGTCCCAATGCGAACAGCCGTCTGGCCCTGATCGGCAATTATCACGGAACATCCTCCCGGTACATCACCATCCTGGAGGGGATCCAGGATCTGGTGGGCGATTCCGTCCGCGTATTGTATTCGGCTGGCTGCGACCTGTGGCGTCCGAATGCGGAGTCCCTGTCAAAGCCGGAAGGCGGCGATCGCCTTTCCGAGGCAGCGGCCGTGGCAGCGCACTCGGATGTGGTCATCCTGGTGACCGGTCTGGATGAGACCCTGGAGGGCGAGGAAGGCGATACTGGTAATTCCGATGCCTCCGGCGACAAGGCCGATCTTCGCCTGCCCGAATCCCAGCGCCGTCTGATGGATACCGTATTTGCTTCCGGAAAACCGGTGATCCTGGTCAATATGACCGGCAGCAGCGTGGATCTGTGTCTGGCACAGGAAAAGGCGGAGGCCGTCCTGCAGGCCTGGTACCCAGGCGCCAGGGGCGGAGCGGAAGTGGCTGACATCCTGTTTGGCCGCACGGCACCGTCCGGAAAGCTTCCGGTCACCTTCTACCGCGGCACCGATGATCTTCCGGACTTTACCGACTACGCGATGGCCGGCAGGACCTACCGCTACTATGGGGGAATACCGCTGTATCCCTTCGGGTATGGCCTGACCTACGGTGATGCAAAAGTCACAGAGGCCTGCGCGGAGCAGATCAGGGAAGAGGGAACGGAGAACTTCGGCGGTGTTCGCGTAAAGGCCAAAGTGAAAAATAACGGAATCTGTGCCTGCGACGAGGTGGTGCAGGTCTATATCCGGGATGAGGAATACTCCCTCGCCGTGCCAAATCCGGCGCTGGCAGCCTTTGCCCGTGTCCATCTCGAGAGCGGTGAGGAAAAAACGGTGGAGCTTGACGTCCTTCCGCGCGCCTTCACCTCGGTGGATGCAGACGGAATACGGGAGATCCGCAACAGGCGCTTTACGCTATATGCCGGGTGTTCACAGCCCGATGAAAGAAGCGCCGAGCTGACCGGTCACCGTCCGGTACAGATCTCTGTAGAACTGTAGATAATAAGGGTACGCACCTGAAAAAGGAGCTGCCGCAGCAAGCTTAATCGGGCATACATATTCTTTCGGGGAGCGCTCTCGCTCTGTCCTCGCGCAGCGGTTCTACGTCGAAATCTTTTTCAAAGATTTCTCCAAGAACCGGCGCTGCGGATGTCCCCTTCAGAATGTGTATGCCCGATTTTCGCTTTTTTGCTGCGGCAGCTCCTTTTTGCGTGAGCGTGCCCTAAGCGTTAAATTCTCTTAGATGGCCCGGGTGGCTTCTTCGAGCCAGGCGAGTTCTTCTCCCTCGAGGAAGGGAGCGATCTTTTCACGAACCTGTGCGTGGTAGGCGTTCAGCCGCTCGATGTCCCGCGGCTGCATCCAGGCGGTGTCGATGGCGTCAAGGTCGATGGGCGCCCAGGTCAGGGGCTCAAAACGCAGCCATCTGCCGTATTCGTTGGTCATGTCCTCGACGGTCAGGAGGATCGTCTCGGTCCGGATGCCGTAGCCGTTTTCGATATAGATGCCGGGCTCGTCGGAGACGATCATGCCGGGCTCAAAGACGGCTTCCTTCTGGCCGGGGCCGAATTTCCAGCGGATGTTCTGGGGTCCCTCGTGGACGTTCAGGATGTAGCCGATGCCATGGCCGGTGCCGTGGTTGTAGTTGATGCCCAGATCCCAGAGGGGCATGCGGGCGTAGGTGTCCAGGTTGCGGCCGGTGCAGCCGTGGAGGAAGCGGGCGTTCAGCAGGGCCAGGTTGGAGACGGCCACCAGGGTGAAGTCGCGCTTCTGCTCGGGTGTCAGAGGACCGGCTGCCATCGTGCGGGTGACGTCGGTGGTGCCGCCCATGTAGGTGCCGCCGGAATCCACCAGAAGGAATCCCTTTTCTTCAACGGTGGCGTTGCTTTCCTCCGAGGCGGAGTAGTGGGCCATGGCTGCATTCGGGCCGTAGGCGGAGATCGTCGGGAAGGACAGCTCGATATAGCCCGGGAGCTGTGCCCGCAGGGCGTCGAGATGCTCTGCTGCCGAGATCTCGGTGATGGGCTCTTTGCCGATGGTCTTTTTGAACCAGCACAGGAAGCGGCAGAGGGCGGCGGAATCCTGCAGATATACCCGCCGGCTGTTTTCAATCTCTACCGGGTTTTTGATGGCCTTCATCACCTCTGTCGGGCTGATCGCGTCGATGACTGTGCCGCGCTTTTCCAGCAGCTCCTGCACGAGAGCAGAGGTGCCGGATGCTTCTGCCAGCACGGGGAAGACGATCTCTTCCTCTGCCAGGAAGCGGGCGATATCGCCGTAGGGATGAAGGGTGATGTTGTTTTTCTCAGCATAAGCCAGGAACTCGTCCGTGCGCTCACACTCCTGCATAAACAGATCCACCCTTTCCGGGCCAATCAGGAGATAGGAGAGGACGACCGGGTTGCAGGCGACGTCATTGCCGCGCAGGTTCAGCAGCCAGCAGATATCGTCCAGGCGGGAGAGCATCAGGCTTTTTCCACCGGAACAGGCAGTACTCATTCGTACGGCCTCCAGCTTTTCGGCAAAGGACGCACCGGCCAGCTCGTCGCTGATCAGGAAGACCGGATCGGACGGGAGAGCGGGACGGTCATTCCAGATCCCATCTGCCGGGTCAAGGTCGGTTACCACGCTTGCACCGGCTGCCTCAGCCAGACGGCGGAAGGCCGCACCGTCCACCGCGCTGATGCAGCGGCCGTCAAAGGCCAGGACATTGCCGGCAGCAAGATGCTCCTTCAGATAGCCGCGGACCGTAGGCACGCCAGGCTCGCCCATCTTCATCAGGTCGATGCCGGAGCCAGCCAGCTCGCCTGCCGCGGAGATAAAGTAGCGTCCGTCCGTCCACAGGCGGGCTTCATCCCTGCCGACGATCAGGACGACGTTGTCACTGGTGCAGCCCGAGAAAAACTCGGTCACCTTAAAGAAATCACCGACATACTCTGACATATGGTAGTCGGAGGAGGTCATCAGGAAATAATCAATGGATCGCGCGTTCATGACATCCCGGAGGGAGGCGATGCGCATAGCTGCAGTATTCAAGATGGTATCTTCCTTTTCTGTTCGGATTTGGCAGCAGACAGAAGGCCGGTTTCAGCGTTTTGGTCATGGTTCCGGAGTATCCTTCGCGCCGCCACTACTGTTATACCATATTTCCCGTCCGTGCGCACAGAAAACACGCTATTCTAAGAGAACTACTGACGGGTTCACAAACCGCATTTCTTATGATAATATTAAATATTATATTTTGGACCGCGGCTATGATCCGCGGCCTGGAAAGAGGTTTACGCTCCATGGACGACGGCGGTTTAGCGCCCTGGTTGATTACTGTTCTGCTGATCCTCGTGGCTGATTATATCGCAGTCACAGAGACAGCGCTTGCATCTGTATCGAAGGTCCGGATGAAGACCCTGGCAAAGAAGGGGGATGAACGGGCCCAGATGGTACTGGATGCGCTTGATCATTTTGACCGTACGATCAGCACGATCCTGATCTGTACGAACATTTCGCATCTGGCGGCTGCATCGGTGGTCACTGTGGCAGTGACCCGCAGGTGGGGACTGTCGGCGGTTACGCTCAGTACCTTTATCACCACCCTTGTGGTTTTCTTTGCCGGAGAAATGCTTCCAAAGAGTATCGCAAAAAAATACAGTACGCCCCTGGCCTGCTGGTGCATCAGGCCTTTAGCTGTGCTGACCAAAATTTTCTGGCCCCTGTCCTCTCTGCTTGCAGGCATCGGCAATGCGGCAAGCCGTCTGGCAAAGGAGGATCCGCCGGTCTCGGTTACCGAGGAGGAGATCTACGACATCATCGAGGACATGACCGAGGAGGGCAGCCTGGATGAGAAGCATGGGGAGCTGATTTCCTCGGCGCTGCAGTTCAATGATCTGACGGCGTCGCATGTGCTGACACCCAGGGTCGATGTTGAAGCCATCGATATCCGGGAGGAGCCATCGAAGATCCTGGAACGGATCCGGATGCAGAATCACAGCCGGCTTCCGGTCTACGAGGAAAATATCGACAATATCGTCGGCATCCTGCGGATCCGCCGGTATATCCGTGAATACCTGAAGGCAGGTGACAATCTGGATATCCGGGCGATCCTTGATAAACCGATGTTTGTGACCGAGACGGCCAGCGTGCAGGATCTGCTGCCCGAGATGTCCCGGGCCAGACAGAGCATTGCCATCGTCACGGATCACTATGGCGGGACGGTCGGCATCATCACGGTAGAAGACATCCTGGAGGAGCTGGTAGGCGATATCTGGGATGAGGACGACGTGGTGGAGACCACCTTCACCGATCTGGGCCAGGGCAGTTATCTGGTCAGCGCCGAGGAGACGGTGGGTGATGTGTTCGAGAGGATCGGATTTGAAGATCCGGAGGAGGACGAGGACCTGATCAACAAGAGGATCGGGGAATGGTTTTACGAACATTTCCAGTCCATCCCGCGTCTGTCCGATGAATTTAAATATCATGGCCTTACGGTGGCTGCTGCGGGCATGGAGCACAACCGGATCCGGAAGGTCCTCCTGAAGCTTCCCAGGGAAGAGGAAGGAGGGCAGCAGAAATGACGATATTGCTGGTACTGGCAGGCATCGTCCTGTGTATCCTTCTGTCCGGCTTTTTCTCCGGCTCGGAGATGGCCTATTCTTCCTGCAACCGGCTCCGTCTGGAAAACGAGGCCGCGGCCGGCTCAAAGAGAGCCAGGCTTGCGCTGTATATTGCGGATCATTTTGATGATGCGCTGGGCGCGATCCTCATCGGCAACAACCTGGTCAATATTGCCTGTTCGTCCCTGGGTACGGTGGCAGTTATCCTGATCTGCGGCAGCGATGCCTACAGCTGGGTGGCCACGATCCTGGTGACCATTGCCGTTATCATTTTTGGCGAGACGATCCCGAAGATCACCGCAAAGCAGGGTGCCAACCATGTGGCGCTTCAGTATGCTTATCCGGTCCGCTTCCTGATGCTTCTTCTAAAGCCGCTGGTTCTGCTGGTCGTATTTCTCGTCAGCCTGATCACAAAACCCCTGAAGGGAGAGGAAGAGGCCGCGGATGAGGCGGTGGAGGAGCTGCAGTCCATTATCGAGACCGCAGAGGACGAGGATGTTCTGGAGGAAGAGCAGAGCGAGCTGGTTCAGAACGCCATCGAGTTCCCGGATGTAGCCGCGTCAGAGGCGATGACAGCCCGCGTCGATGTGACGGCGATCGATATCGATGACAGCTGGGAGGATATCCTGGCGGTGATCGAGAACGCTCATTATACCCGGATCCCTGTCTATGAGGACAGCATCGATCACGTGATCGGGATCCTGCACATGAATCATTTCCTGAAGGCGCTGACCGAGGGGAGACCGGTGGATATCCGTTCCCTTCTCCTTGAGCCCTGCTACGTATACAAGACCGTCCGTCTGCCGGAGGTCCTGGCCCAGCTGCGCAGAAGCCGCCAGCACCTTGCCATCGTCGTGGATGAGTACGGCGGGACATTGGGTGTCATCACCATGGAGGATGTGCTGGAGGAGGTCGTCGGCGAGATCTGGGACGAGACCGATATGGTGGAGGACGAGGATATCGTCCGCAGCGCGGAAAATGAATACGTGATCGACGGAGACACGCCCATTTCCGATCTGCTGGATCTGTTGAACATCCGCGAGGAGGAATTCGACGGTGAGAGCGAGACCGTAGGCGGCTGGACCGTCGAGCGGTTCGGAACCTTCCCGAAGGAGGGAGATTCCTTTGCTTACAGGGATTACACCGTGACCGTTCTGGAAATGGACGACCTGCGGGTGGAAAAGGTACGGATCACGAAAAACGAAACGGAAAAAGAAGAGTAAAGGAGGCAGGTCATACCAGGCGGGCAGAAAAGGATGGAGAAACGCAGCCGGACAGGAGAAAGGCGAAAAAAATTTCAAAAAGCGCTTTACATCTCTAACCTAATATGATAGTATCTAACTGTGGTTAGGAAATACTAACTGCGCTGCATACAAAATCCTTTCAAAACCCGTGATGCGCGGAACGCCACGCGCACCACAAATCGCGGGGCGGGGATCCGCAACCCCGGCCCCGCGATCAAAACAGCTGGTAATACCATCATTAACTTATCAGGATGTACCCATCATGCATCCTGCCTCCTTAAGGTAAAAGGTGCCGTCCCTATCAGACGGCGCTTTTTATTTGCGCATAAGCCCGGAGAGCGGCGGCCAGGCTTGTCTGAGCGGCTATTCGACAGCCAACGTCATCGAAGGGCTGCATACAGCACACGTCCCTGGAAGCATTACGCAAACGGCTTCGCCCCTGTCGGGTCTGCAGATTGTTTGCTTTAATGTCTCCCGGGGACGTGTGCTTTTTTACCTTTTTCCAATCCTTTGTCAGGAAGGCTGGTTTCTGGTAGAATGATACAGGTGATGCAAAGACGTGCTTTTGATAAAAATGAGAGGTTATATAGATGAAGGCAGAGATACTTCTTTTCAGCGTGGATCCGGTCACAAGGGCAAGGATCGAGAACGTGGTTAAGCCGATGCTGATCGGTGTGCGGGAAGTGAACAAAAAGGATCACGGGAAGAAGCTTGGCGAGATCTGCGGCGTTCCTGCGCCGGCTGCAGGTGAGATGCCGGAGGGCGGGGAAGCCGTCCCGGTCAGCGCCCCGATGATGCTGTTTGCCGCGATCCCGGACAGTCTTTTGTTCATCATTCTGGATAAGCTGAAGGAAAACGGTGTCCGGATTCCCCACAAGGCAGCGGTGACGCCCACAAACCTTGGATGGACGCCGGAGGAGCTGTTTGGCGAGATCAGCCGGGAGATCGCCGCCTTTGCCGCGAGAAAGAATAACGGGTAGAAGCGCTTTCAGAAACGGTTTTTTTATCATGAAATAACGCAATTGTTAGTGCATAAATTGTGTTTAGCGTATATAATATTGATATCAATGGAATCTCCGGCGTATTCGTCGTGATATTCAATAGACAGGAGGGAAGAAGATGAAACAGACTGAGATGCTGGCAATGATTCTTGCCGGCGGACGTGGAAGCCGTTTGAAAGAGCTGACGAACAAAGTCGCCAAACCGGCGGTTTCTTTCGGAGGAAAATACAGGATCGTAGATTTTCCTCTGAGTAACTGCGCAAACAGCGGGATCGACGTTGTTGGCGTGCTGACACAGTATGAATCTGTTCTTCTGAACAGCTATGTAGCAGCTGGAAGAAGATGGGGACTGGATTCCCGGGACAGCGGAGTATTTGTACTTCCGCCTCGTGAGAAGGCAGATGCGGATCTGGACGTTTACAGAGGCACTGCAGATGCGATCTCCCAGAACATCGATTTTATTGACAGCTATGATCCGGAATATCTGCTGATCCTTTCCGGCGACCACATCTACAAGATGAACTATGACAAGATGCTCGCCTATCACAAGGAGCAGAAGGCTGACGCTACCATCGCCGTTATCGGTGTTCCGATGAAGGAAGCCAGCCGTTTCGGTATCATGAACACAAATGAGGCAGGCGAGATCGTCGAGTTCGAAGAGAAGCCGGCCAACCCGAAGAGCAACCTTGCTTCCATGGGTATCTATATCTTTACCTGGAAGAGACTGCGCAAGATCCTGCTTGCCGACATGAAGAAGACAGACTCCTCTCATGACTTCGGCAAGGACATCATCCCGACATTCCTGAACGAGGGCAGAAAGCTGATGGCCTACGAGTTCAAGGGATACTGGAAGGATGTCGGAACGATCGATTCTCTCTGGGAGGCCAACATGGACCTTCTGGACAAGAAGAACGAGCTGGATCTGGGCGATCCGTCCTGGAAGATCTATACCGAGGATGCTGCTGAGCTTCCCCAGTATATCGGACCCGATGCCAGCATCGATGTCGCTTATATCACACAGGGCTGTATCGTAGAGGGACTGGCAAAGAATTCCGTTCTCTTCACCAACAGCCAGGTCGGAAAGGGCGCTAAGGTCATCGATTCCGTGCTTATGCCCGAGGCAGTTGTTGAGGACGGCGCTGTCGTAACCCGCGCGCTGGTCGCCAACGGCGTCAGGATCGGCAAAGGCGCAGTAGTCGGAAGCGCGGACAGCGAGAATATCCTGCTCGTCGCAAAGGATGTAAAGGGGGTAGAGTAAGATGGCAAAAGCATATGGTATCGTTACCTCAGCCGGCAGCCGTATCAACGTTGAAGGCATGATGGAGTATCGTCCGATCGGTTCCTTCTCTTTCCTTGGAAGATACCGGATCATTGACTTCCCGATCTCCAATCTGAGCAACAGCGGCATCGACCGGATCCAGGTCTATGTCAGCCAGAATCCCCGCTCCCTTGCCGAGCATCTCGGAAGCGGAAGCACCTACAATATCAACTCCAAGAGAGGCAAGCTCCAGCTGCTCTTCAACCAGGACAGCAGAGTCAATGATATCTACAACACCGATATCGCAGCCTACATGGACAACCTCAGCATCATCGAGAGAATGCATCAGCCATACGTGATCATCACACCGGCTCACATGATCTTCAAGCAGGATTTCAACAAGCTTCTGGAGACCCATATCCAGTCCGGCGCTGACATCACCCTGCTGTATCACAAGGTCAACAATGCGAAGACCGCCTGCAGAGGCTGTTCCGTACTGAACCTGAACCGCCAGAAGGGCTTGAAATCCATCGAGCAGAATATCGGCAATGTCGATGACAGAAATATCTTCATGGATACCTACGTCATGACGCAGGAGCGGTTCATCGAGCTCATCAAAAAGGCAGCTGCAGTTTCCGCTGTCTACAAGATGACCGACATCATCAATGCCGAGCGCGAGAATCTGGATATCCGCGGCGTGCAGCACAAGGGCTATTTTGCAGCGATCGTAGACTTCAAGAGCTATGTGGATGCAAACCTTGAGCTCCTCGATATGGACAAGGCAAAACAGCTTTTCGGTGAGGGCGGCGAGATTTATACCGTGACCACGGACTCCTGCCCGGTTCACTATTTCGAAGGCGCAAAGGTTGTCAATTCCATGATCGCCAACGGCAGCCGGATCGAGGGAACCGTCGAGAACTCCATCATCGGCCGCGGTGTTGAGATCGGCAAGGGCGCAGTCGTCAAGAACTGTATCATCCTTGGCCATTCCATCATCGGTGAAGGTGTACATCTGGAGAATCAGGTCGTTGATAAGTGGGCAGAGGTACGCCACGTAAAAGAGATCATCGCATCTCCGGATGATCCCGGATACATCCGCAGAGACGATATCATCTAATCATTAGAATGATCGTGCGGACCCAAGGCTGGGATCCGTATGGATGAATCGTTTAAAAAAGATTTCTTATTAGAAAAAAGAGATCCAAACAAAAAAATAAGCCCGGGCCTGCAAAAAGCAGCCCGGGGCTAAAAAAAGATCACTGCCCGCATGGACAGTGATCTTTTTTTATGGCATGGCTGGAGACTTACTCCTCCTCAACGATCTTTGCGTCGACCGCGTTTTTCTTGACGGATGCGATGCCGTTCAGGCAGCTCTTCAGTGCCTTGTAGCCCTCGCTGACGGCGATGATCTGACCATTTGTTGCTTTCAGGCGGAAGCGGAACTCGCCGGCCTTGTCCTGATAGACCTCAAATTTCGGATGTTTGACTTTCTCGAAATCTTCCTTTGTCTGGTCCTCGATCTCGCCAACGCTGTTTTTGATGACAGAAGCAATGCCCTTCTTGCAGGAGATCGGGGATTTGTAGATCTGAGAGGAAGCGATGATCTCGCCGTTTGTCGCTTTCAGATTAAACTTCACACCGGTAGCCGTTTTCTTAATTACAAATTTTCCCATAAATAGCACCCCCAAAACTGAAAAATCGATGTAATTAGATTATACAACGATAAATTGTCAGACACAAGATGCGGGGAGTATACTATTTTTCTATATTAATATGCGCAGGAATATTTGCATGTCTGGCGCGGTTCCGATGCCAGTATCCGCAGCGGCAGCAGCGGATGCGTCTTGCTTTTTGGTCGTCTTCTTTTGCAGCCGCAAATTCATCCGGGTATATCTTTGCTGCCTTATCCCGGCCGCATACAGCATTGCGGATTTCCCGGCACCTGCTTTGTTGGTATTATGCGGATTTGCATGTATTCCGGCGACTATGCTTTCGGCGATGCAATGGCCTTAAGACCGGGGCGCAGCCTCCTGCAGCTCGGTCATCAGGTTGTCGTAGACCTGTGCAGCAAACTGATACTCATCCGGAGATTCGATATTGTCCAGCTGGGGATTGCCGCCCTCCTCCTGGGAGAAACGGAACAGATAAGCTTCTCCGTCCGAGCTGCCGTCCAGGGGAAGCAGGACGATGTATTTCTGCTCTCTGGCCTGGAAGATGTTCAGCACGGCGCATTCCACCTCCCGGTTGTCATCCATGGTCAGGGTGATGGTATGCTTTGTCGGGTCATAGGCCGGGGCGCAGTCCTCCCCACAGGAATCACAGTCGCCGCTGCATTTTGCGGATTTTGTATACTCTTCGCTCATGTTCGTACCTCTTTCTCCTCTGATTTTGCCCAAATTTATCTCCGAAAAATGTTTTGTCCCCTGTGTAGCCGACCTTTAGACAGAAGCTTTTGCGTATCTTCGGGATAATCATTCTGCCATATCTTTTGTGTTGTCTGCGGCTTTTTGCTTTGAAAAAACCGGCTGTTTCTGTTTATGATACCCGAACCTCGGACAAATGACAAGCGGAGGTGGCAAATCGTCTAAAAACCGGTTTTAAAAAACCGGTTTTTTATTTAAAAAGCGAATTGTTTTAAAATTTGAAGTGTGGCAAAATAGGTGAAGCGTATTTTAGGGAATATGCAGGTATTTGAAAATTTATGCAGCAGAACGCAATAAGGAGGAGACAAATGCCGCAGAGAACGGACATTCACAAGGTACTGATCATCGGGTCCGGGCCGATCATTATCGGACAGGCCTGTGAATTCGATTATTCCGGCACTCAGGCATGCAAGGCACTTCGCAGCCTGGGCTATGAGATCGTACTCGTTAATTCCAATCCGGCGACCATTATGACCGACCCGGAGATGGCCGATGTTACATATATTGAGCCGCTGAACGTACAGAGGCTGGAACAGATCATTGCTAAGGAACGTCCGGATGCCCTTCTCCCTAATCTTGGAGGACAGTCCGGACTTAATCTTTGCGCGGAATTATATAAGGAAGGGATCCTGGACAAATACAATGTGAAGGTCATCGGCGTTCAGGTGGATGCCATCGAGAGAGGCGAGGATCGGATCGAGTTCAAAAACACCATGAACATGCTCGGGATCGAGATGGCCAGAAGCCAGGTAGCCTACAGCGTTGAGGAGGGTCTGGCGATCGCGGAGAAGCTGGGCTATCCGGTTGTCCTGCGTCCGGCCTACACCATGGGCGGCGCCGGCG
>DFFG01000102.1 GCA_002368795.1 Eubacterium sp. UBA3782 | reverse complement strand
CCGCAACGCCGGTACTTGGAGGAATGGAACATTCCGACTTAGTACCGCTGCGTGAGGACAGAGCGCGAGCGCTTCCCGCAAGAATATTTATGCACGCTTTGTTTAATGCGACAGCCCCGTTTCGTACCGGTACGGCGGTTGTATCCTTCTGAATGGTTATGATACCTTACGTTTCGTATCGGCGCTGCGGTCGTTCCCTTTCGAATGATTATGATACCTTACGTTTTAGAGAGAAGTTTCTTTGCATGTCAGCCGGTCGGCATCATGCTTTTTTGTCCGGAATCATGCCTGCCCGGTCGGGAACAGCTCCTTCGACATGGTGTTGATGCACTCAGTCACGCATTCGTAGACGCCGGGGAAGGTGCTTCCCGGGCCGCCGGCCACCAGACAAGGAATGAAGTAAGGCCGCGGGCCTACCTCTTCGCAGATGTAGCGGGTCCACTTCATGCAGTTTTCCTCTGACCAGTCGGCTTTGTCGACCTTGCCGTTGTCGATGCCGCCCATAAAGGTGATCTGTCCGCCATACTGATCCAGGAGCTTTGGCAGATCGTTGGTGGTCATGGCACCCTGCCAGATATCGATGCCAGCCTCGATCATGTAAGGAACCAGGTTGGCGGCATAGGAGTCGCTGTGATGGATGATGACCTCTACGCCATTTGTCTTCCAGAAGCCGTAGATCTTCTTGTAGGCAGGAAGAATAAATTCCTCAAACATGGCGGGAGAGAGGAAAGAGGATTTCTGGCTGCCCCAGTCATCGTGGTGGAGCAGGGCGTTGGGATGCAGATGGCTGACGACTTCTTTCGCACAGGCTACCTCCCAGTCCGCCAGAAAATCGATCAGCTCATGCATCTCATCCGGATACTCGTAAAAGGCCATCATGGCCTCCTCCATACCCATGAGGTAATGGACCTTCTCAAAGATGCCAGGCGCGACAAAAGGCGCATAGAAGACCTCATTGCGGTCGATTCCGTTTGCCATCTCCACAAAGGGAGCCCAGGCCGACTCCGGAGCCGTGGTCGGCGGTGCCTTTACATAATCCCGCCAGTGTTCAATGTCCTTGATGACAACCTTCTCCGGGCTGGTATCCGGGAACGGACCCGGCACATGCTCGGGGAACTGGATCGTAACACCCCAGCCGTTGATGGCCGTCTCACCCTTGGGACAGTTGCCCAGGGCGACCATGGAGATGGGGTCAAAGCCCATGGTCATAAACTCAAACTGATTGACAAAACGGTCGGGTTTCCCGCCGTGGATGGTTTCCAGAAAATTCTGTCTGACAGACAACATACTCATCACCTCCCGGTATGATGGAAAAGCCCAGAAGGGCAGATATTCTGCTTCTATTATTAGTATATGCCATACCGGAAGCATTTTGTTCTGTCACGGGATACAAGAATTTTCGGGATGCCGGACGCTGTTTTTGTGCGAGGTGCAGCGTGCATAGGGCAGCCCCTGTGTAATCTCAGGGATGAAAAGCTTTCTGTGCCTTCTCCATGCCTTCGCCGATGATGCTCATCGTCCGGTCGTAGGAGGCCTGTGCCTCCTCCTGGATCCCTTTCATGCCGGTGGTCTCCTCGATGTGTGCCACATCGTCCAGAGCCAGGATGTAGAAGAGGTTGGTCCAGATGCCGTTTTCGTCGATGATCTCGTATACCCAGGTGGGAATGGCTTCTACACCGGTCAGGCGGGTGGTGCCGTCGGCATCCTTGTGGACGGTCATGTTGATGATGACGCCGTCCTCAGTGTAGCCGCCGGGCATGTCGTACAGCATCAGTTCTTCACGCTGGTTGCTGAGGGCGTTTCCGACGGAGTAGATGCAGAACATCGAGTGGGAGCCGTCACTGCTTTCGATGACGTCTACCGGCTCCTCGCAGTGGGGGTGTCCTCCGATCAGGGCATCCACGCCCATATCGCAGAGTGCATTGGCGATGGCGACCTGATCCTCTCCGGGCTCAAGCATGTACTCGATGCCCCAGTGCATGTTGGCTACGATGAAATCTGCGCCATCCTTGCGCATGGCGGCGATGGTTTTCTTCGCCTCCTCCAGGAAGGGTTCGTAGTTGTAGGGATTGAAGGTGTTGATCCGCTCCGCGTCCTCAGCCGGTACATAGATCGCGTTGATGAAGACGCCGTCGCCTGCGGTCTGCAGGGTGTAGTTCAGGTATCCGACCTTTACTCCGTTGATATCGGCGATGTAGTAGTTTTTATCCTCTGCGGTTTTGCGGATACCGGTAAAACCGATGCCGTTGCTTTCGTAGAAGTCGATGGTCGTGTCCAGTCCGAGGGTCAGCGCATCGTAGATGTGGTTTGAGGCCAGCATCTGCAGGTCGACACCGGAATCCCGGATCGCGGTGATAAAGGTGCCGGGGACCCGGAACATGGGATGGCCGCTGGGCTCATAACCCTCCGGGCAGACCGCGCCTTCCATCTCGCAGGTCATCAGATCCGGTGCGCTGTAGTAGGGAGCAATGTATTCAAAGATGGGAGAAAAGTCGTAGGTCCCATCCTCCTGCAGTGCCTTGTCCATGATCGGACTGTGCATCAGCATGGAACCGGTGGCGCCGATGACGATGTCCGTGCCTCCTTCCGGGATCACGGTTTCCTCTTCGGATCCGGTCGAAGCTGCCGCCTCGGAAGGATCGGATGAGGGCCCCTCGGCGCCTGCCTCTGCCGGTGTGCGGCTTGGCGGATTGCCCTTGAAGGCTGCGGCGATCGCTACGATCAGCGTCATGGACGCCAGCAGGCCGATGGCGATGAACATGTAGCGGAGCGGTCCGCGGGATGTTTTTCTCAGTGCTTTTTTCAGGTCTTTTCGGGAATATTTCCGGTCAGATGCCATGGAGATCCCTTCTCGCCAAAAGGCGGGTGATGTCAGGATGGTCAGAGGGTAACAGGTACTGCTCTATGTGTCCCGGATGGCGGGGCTTACCTGGAGGCGGAGATGGCGGCCTTGATGTCAGCGGAGGTCAGTTCCTTCAGTTCCTTGTCGGTGATGTCATTGTCCAGGACAAGGCGGTTTGCCTGGGCCTCCCGGGCCTTCTCGTAAAAGTTCCGGACAAAACGGCCGTTGGCGAAGTTCTGGTCCTTTTCCTCAAATGCCTTTTTGAAGTAGGTGAGCACGGTCTTCCTTGTGGACTTGCTGATGGTGTACTCGCCCTTCTCGCAGCTGCGCTCAAAGATGCCCAGGAGCTCTTCAGGGGTATAGTCGGCAAAGTGGATATATTTGTTGAAGCGGGAGGCCAGGCCGGGATTGGAGCTGATGAATTCCTTCATCGGCTCGGAATAACCGGCAACGATGACGATCAGGTCATCCCGATGGTCTTCCATCTCCTTGATCAGGGAGTCCACGGCTTCGAAGCCAAAGTCGGTCTCGGAGCGGTTGACGGTCAGGGCATAGGCCTCATCGATAAAGAGCACGCCGCCCATGGCTTCCTTGCAGATCTTTTTTACCTTTTCGGCGGTCTGGCCGATGTAGCCGGCTACCAGGCCGGAGCGGTCCGTCTCCACCAGCTGGCCCTTGGACAGGACGCCCAGCTGGCGGTAGATCTCGGCAAGCATGCGGGCCACGGTGGTCTTGCCCGTGCCCGGATTTCCGGTGAAGACCAGATGCAGGCTGACGGATTCTGCCTTCAGGCCTTTTGCCTCCCGGAGCTTGTTGATCTTGATCAGGTTGGTCAGCGTCTGGATCTCGGCCTTGACCTCGGTCAGGCCGACCATGGAGTTGAGTTCGTCCATCAGCTCAGCCAGGCGCTTTTCCGCGGCCTCCGGATCGAGGGGGCCTTCGGGCGCTTTGTCGTCCTTTGTGACGGTGACGCCGGGTGTCCCCTGGGAGGATCCGCTCTCCGGCGTATAGATGTTGTGCTTGATGCGGGCGATGGCGGCCTCCGTGTGGGAGAGCCAATCCCGCTCATACTGCTTTTCAATCGCCTGCTCGTTGCCGTCTGCGGCGATGACCAGCATGCCAAAGCCCTTGAATACGGCAAACAGCAGCTCGACAAATCCCTTTCCGCCGTCGCTGAGCTCCGAACCGCGGCGGCCCAGGAAGGCGCCGACGATGTCGATGGAGCGGGGCGTGCGGGTGCGGAAGCCGGCGGTGCCGATCTGCTTCTCGGTATAGATCCGGTAGACGGTGGTCTTGGTCAGCCGGAGGTGGAGCAGACTGTTGATCAGCTCGATCTCGGAGGAGGCAAAGTTTGCATCCGATTTTGAGAGGTACAGACCATAGCAGAGCAGGTCATCCATGAAGATGTCCTTGAGATGCTCGTCTCCCAGCAGATCCTGTATGGAACCACTCTGTTCCATCAGGTTGAGGGTATTGCAGCAGCGGTCGATGCTGACTCTGGTCTTTTCTTTCATTTCAGCAAAGGTTCTGGATGTCATCGCTATTCGCCTCCATAGAATTTGCTCTTTCTCCCTGCCGCGCAGGATGCACTGCGGCGATGGGGAAGCATGGGATGCCCATTTTGCACACCGCAGGGAGTGCCGGGCGTCCTTTTTTTGCAGCTCCAAATGGCTGCAGCGGATTTATTATACACTTGCCTGCAACATTTCGGCAAGCGCACTTGTATTCTTTATGAAAGCATCTATTTCGCGAGAAATCATGATTTTTCGCGGAAAGTGAAGGTTCCCCCTTCTTATTTTGCTCCACAAACAGGCAGGATATGTATTACAATAGTTATGAAAGAGCGCCGCGCGATGCGTTTGACGCACGGATCACAGGGGTTATATATAAGGAGGGAGTTATGCAGGCGAAAACAGCAGCTTATCCGGCTGGAATGGAGCCTTTGGCAAGGCTTGGCCGCATCTTTGGCGGCACAGCCTTTGTAAAGATACCGGCACGAAAACGTGCAGCCTGGCAGGAAGGCATATGGCACAGGCTTTTGCAGAAACGGCACGATCGCGCAGCTGCCGCTCTGGCTTTGCGGACAGCCTTCCAGGCGCGCCAGGATACATTTGCACAGGAACAGATGGCAGATGCGGTAGCAGAGGATGTTTCATCCGGAAATGCGAACGTCTCCGAAAAGGATGCCGCCCGCGTCTTTGACAGCTATGGCAGCAGCATTCTGCGGCTTTCCTATACCTATCTGCGCAGCATGGATGACGCGGAGGATATCCTCCAGGAAACCCTCATCCGCTATATGCTGAAGGCGCCGGCCTTTGAGAGTGAGCTTCATGAGAAGGCATGGCTCCTTAAGGTCGCGGCAAACCTGTCGAAAAACAGGCTGCGGTCCATCGCGGTGCGAAGGACCGATGAGCTGAGCGAAATGCTCGCTGCAGAGGAGCGGGAGGACCTTTCCTTTGTCTGGGAGGCGGTCAGCGCCCTTCCGGAGCGTTACCGGGAGGTCATCCACCTGTTTTACCAGGAGGGATTTCAGACGGCGGAGATCGCTGCCATCCTGGGCATGAATGAATCGACGGTCCGGTCGGACCTGCGGCGGGGAAGAGAACGGTTGAAGAAGATCCTGAAGGAGGTGTATGACTTTGAGTAAATACAACGAGATCATGGACCACATCAGGACCGATGAGGCGATGCGGCAGCGGGTGCTTGCCCGCACAGAGGAGCGGCTGGCGGATGCGCATGCCGGGGAGGGCGCGGAGCCCTCGTCCGGAAAGATCGTCCGGTTCGGGCAGAGAGACCGGTGGAGGCATCTGGTTCCGCTGGCAGCGGCGGCCTGCCTGCTTCTGGTCGTTGGCGGGGTCGTGCTCCGCTCGGATCTGTTCCGTATGGGCAGCACAGGGTCGTATCCCATCAGCGAGGCGGCTGCGGTATCTGAGGTGTCTGCCGAGGAAGCGGAAACAGAGGAGATGGCCTATGCCGTGGCAGAGGAAGCGGCCGAAACGGCCGGCGAGGAGGCGGATACGGAAGCAGCAGAGGAAGAGACACCTTCGGAAAACCATCTGTCTGGCTTTGGCGCTGCCCCGCAGAGCAGGGAGGCAGAATCTGCAGATGAGGAAGCGGCAGCCGCCTATGATCAGGCAGAGGATGTGCTGGAGACGGCAGAGGCGGAAGCAGCAGCGGCCTTTGCCTCGGCGGAAGAGCTTTCTGCGGCAGCGGCTGTGCCGGTGTACCTGCCAGAGTATCTGCCGGATGGCTATGACCTTTCCGGTGCAGAATATTATCTCGAGGGAAGTGCTGCCGTGGTCGTGATCGGTGCGGATGACGGCAGGACGATCACCCTCCGGACTGCCGGGGATCCGGCCATCCAGGCGCAGGCAGCGGACCAGGAAGCAGAGGAGAAGATCCTTTCTGCAGAGGCAGCCGGACGTGAAGATGCCGGCGAGATCCATCTGTATGGCGATGGAGAGGTATGGCACGCAGCCTTCTGGACCGAAAGCGGAGAGGACGAAGAGGTCTATGTTTCTCTGAAGACCGGGCAGGATCTGACAGAGGATGAGCTGTTGAAGATCATCCGGGAGATGAAGCAGATTTGACCGCAGGATGCCGGAATGGTATCATAAAAGGCAAGAAAGCAAGTAATAAGGAAATCTGATATGTATTCATCTATTGACCTGCACATTCATACATCCGCATCGGACGGCACGGATGCGCCGGAATATATCGGCGAAATCATGAAGGAAGCGGGGGTCCGCATCTTTTCCGTCACCGACCATGACACGATCGACGGTGCGCTTGAGGCGGAGCGAAACCTGCCGGAGGATGTTTTCTATATCCGGGGCATTGAGTTCACCTGCATCTCAGAGGCCGGCGACTGCCATATCCTGGGCTATGACTACGATCCCTCAGAGCCGATCTTCCAGGCGGTCCTGGAAAAGAAAAAGGACATGGCCAGGCAGAAGACCAACCGCCGGATCAGCTATCTTCGGCAGAAGGCCGGGGTGGATTTTACCCGCTCGGACATCGAGGTGCTCAACCAGCTGGACAATGTGGGCAAAAAGCATCTTGCCCGTCTGATGATGAGCAAGGGTTATCCGGGGACGATCGGCGAGATCATCCGCCGCTACATTGATCCCATCCCCACGGATGATCTGAATCTTTCCTCGGGACTCGCCATCGCGGGGATCCTGGAGGCAGGCGGCATACCCATCTGGGCCCACCCGTATGGAGAGGCCGGGGACAGGCTGCTGACCAGAGAACAGTTTCACGCCCAGCTCCACTATCTGACCGGTCAGGGGATCCGCGGGATCGAGTGCTACTATTCCCGGTATACCAGGACCCATATCCAGGATCTGGTCCGGACAGCCAGAGACCGAAATCTCCTGATCTCCGGCGGCAGCTGTTACCGGGGGGATGGATGGGACATCGCACCGGGTGAGCTGAATGCGGAGGGGCGGGCCGTTCCGGAGGAAAAGCTGACGATCCTGAATGCGCTGAAAAAAAGAAGAGGCATTGTGGGCTAGGCCTGGTGTATAATCCGGTGCATAATCAACCGGAAAAATACAAAAAAGATTATTAAATAGATAGATTACTTTTTATTACTATTTTTTAAACCAAAATTTAAACTTGATTTAAGGTTCAGCGCGTATATTTACTCTGATTAAACATAATGTTGATCGGACATTTGTGATTTCGGAGGACAGTATCGTGGGAACTGCAGCCGGTATAGAGGAGATTGATTTTGCAGCCTTGGGGAAAAGACTCAAGGCACTGAGAAAAAAGGCTGGCCTGACGCAGGGGCAGGTGGCCAGTGAGCTTGGTGTGACAAGCGGCTACGTCAGCAATGTGGAGAACAACCATATGGCGATGTCGATCCGTTTTCTGGCCTGGTACGGTCAGATGGCCGGCATGACGCTGGATGAACTTATTGATGGAAAGAATTCCCAGTATGTGCCGGACAAGCTGGACCGGGAGATCCTGGAGGCTTATCACCAGCTTTCTCTTCCAAATAGAGAACTGATGAACCGGCTGCTGGCTCTGATGCTTGAGAATCATAAGGAATCCGGTGTGGGTGCTGCGGCGGAACAGATGGAAGAGATCTGAAAAAGACGCAGCCAATAAGGAAAGGTAAAGGAGGCTTTTGTGCGAAATGTTTCGTGCGAATGCCTCCCTTTTTTTGACCGTATACGGCATCTTATGGTATCATTGTCTCATGATGAATGAGAACAGCAGAGCGACAAAAACGCAGAAGGAGCTCTTTTACCTGGCCCCGATGGAGGGGATCACCGGGCATGTATTCCGGCAGGTATATCTGGAGCAGTTCGGCGGCATAGACAAATACTTTTCCCCCTTTCTGGCACCGGCCGCAAAGCGGATCCTGAAGAACCGGGAGCGGCGGGATGTGGAGCCGGATAACAACCGGGGACAGATGCTGGTGCCCCAGATCCTGACCAGAGATCCGGAGGCCTTTCTGGCAGCGACGGAGATGCTGGGACGTCTGGGATACCAGGAGATCAACCTGAATCTCGGCTGTCCATCTCCCACTGTGGTGCCAAAGGGAAAGGGCGCCGGTTTTCTGCAGTATCCAGAGGAGCTGGACCGTTTTTTTGACCGGGTATTTTCCGGCCTGGAGGAGCGCCTGTTTCCAGGCGGCACAGATACGCTGGGGCGTGAGGTGCCGTCAGGGCCTTTCCGCATCAGCGTGAAGACGAGGCTTGGCATGCAGGATCCGCAGGAATTTCCGCAGCTTCTGGCCATCTTCAACCGCTATCCCCTGGAGGAACTGATCGTCCACGCCAGAGTGCGGGAGGATTATTACAGCGGAAAGCCGGATCTGGAGACCTTCGGGATCGCCCTGGAGGAGAGCCGTGCGCCGGTATGCTACAACGGCGATATCTATACAGCGGCTGACTATCAGGTCCTGAAGGAGCGGTTCCCCGGGCTTTGCCGGTTTATGCTGGGCAGAGGCATCGTGGGCGATCCGGGTCTGGTTCAGACCATCCGGGATGGAAGAGAGACACAGACCGAGGAGCTTCGGACTTTTCACAACCGGCTATATGCGGCCTACGTACAGGAATATGGAAACAGCAGGGACGCGGTTTTCCGGATGAAGGAGCTCTGGGCGTACATGCAGCGGCTGTTTCCGGAGGAGAAAAAACGGCTGAAGCAGATCCGCAAGGCACAAAACGGCGACGCGCTCCTGGCAGCCGCGGAGGAGATGTTCCGGCAGGGTGTGCGCGGTCCACAGTAGCGCATCAGATCCAGCAATCCAAAATTGGATGTTCCGGCAGGGCAGGCGCGGCATGCAGGGCATTTAATTGATGAGCGAAGGCGGGCTGGCCTGACATAACTGCTGACCCCGACGGGACGGCCATTTAAGGAGGCGCGAGAGCGAGGGCGGGCCGGCCTGACATAACTGCAGACCCGCAAAAAATCTAGAAACAAAGCAATAAAGAAACACAGCAATACCGAAGGAGGCAACGATCCATGAGAACATTCGACATTACCCCGTATATCAACATGCATCCCGCAGAGGTGAGAGGACTGATCCGCCAGGGCGTGATCGATTTCCCGACATCCGGCATGTGCGCCGGCTATGCCCAGGCCAACCTGGTCATCCTGGACGCGGAGTATGCGGCTGATTTTGAGGAGTGGGCAAGACAGAATCCCTTCCCCTGCCCGATCCTTGAGATCATCAAGGGAACACCGGACACCCACGCCATGGGTGAGGGCGGCAACATCTGCACCGATATTCCCCGCTACCGCGTGTACGAGAACGGTGTGTTTACCAAAGAGATCACCGACGCGGCCTAGTACTGGCATGAAGGCTGCACAGGCTTCCTGATCGGCTGCTCCTTCTCCTTTGAGGAGGCACTGCTTCGGGCGGGCGTCGAGGTGCGGCACATCACCCAGGGCAGGAATGTTCCCATGTACAAGACCAATATCGCGACAAAGAAGGTGGGCCCCTTTGAGGGACCGATGGTCGTTTCCATGCGGCCGATGACGCCCGAGAAGGCAAAGATCGCCTACGAGATCACCGAGAAGATGCCCAACGTGCATGGTGCGCCGGTCCATATGGGCGACCCGGCCGAGATCGGCATCGCTGATATCATGAAGCCCGACTACGGCGATCCCGTCGACATCTACGAGGGAGAGATCCCGGTCTTCTGGCCCTGCGGCGTGACGCCCCAGGCAGCTGTGGAGAACGCAAAGCCCCCGATCGTGATCACCCATGCACCGGGGCATATGTTCCTGACCGATATCAAAAATGCAGAGCTGAATGATTATCTGGAAAGACAGAAACAGAAATAACATAGAAGGAGACTGGATAAGAGATGGACATCGAAAAAGTATTTACACGTCTGCAGAACGGAAATGACGTAAGGGGCGCAGCGATCGCCACAGAGAAGGAGGAGCTGACGCTGACACCGGCCATTGCCTCCTTTATCGCGGCAGGCTTTGCCGGCTACCTGTCCAGAAAGACCGGAAAGCCGAAGGAGGAGCTGCGGATCGGTATCGGCCATGACAGCCGCCTGACCGCGGAAGCCATGCAGAAGGGGTGCATTGCCGGACTTGCCGGCACGCAGGTCTTTTGCTGCGGTCTGGTCTCGACGCCGGCCATGTTCCAGTCCACCGTGTACGAGGAGAGCGATTTCGACGGCTCCCTGATGATCACGGCGAGCCATCTGCCCTTCAACCGCAACGGCATCAAGTTCTTTACCCGCGAGGGCGGCATCGGTCACGATGAGCTGACCGGCATCCTGGAGGAGGCTATCGCCCTGGCAAAGGCCTTTGGACCGGACTACGAAACCCGTGATGTGGAAAAGGCGGATACCTGCTGTCAGAATTTTGATCTTGTCTCCCTTTACTGCAGCCATATGTGCGCCTTTATCCGGGAGCAGGTGGCGGCAGAGGATCATGACCATCCGCTGGCCGGCCTCCACATCGTCGTGGATGCGGGCAACGGGGCAGCCGGCTTCTTTGCCTCCGGAATTCTGGAGGTGCTCGGCGCGGATACCTCGGGCAGCGTCTATCTGGATCCCGACGGGACCTTCCCCAACCATATCCCGAATCCGGAAAACCGGGATGCCATGAACGCCGTGCGCGCAGCTGTTCTGTCTGCAGGGGCGGATCTGGGCGTTATCTTTGACTGTGACGGCGACCGGGGCGCGGTCGTATTTGCCGATGGCAGGGAGATCAACCGCAATACGCTGATCGCTCTTCTGGCGGCCATCGTCCGGCAGACCAGCCCGGGCTCTGTGGTCGTCACGGATTCCTGCACCTCGGATGAACTGAGAAGCTTCCTCGAGGAGCGGCTGGGTATGCGCCAGCTGCGCTTTAAGAGGGGCTACAAAAACGTAATCAATAAGGGGATCGAGCTGAACGCCGCCGGGGAGACCTGTGAGCTGGCCATCGAGACCTCCGGCCACGGAGCGTTCCGGGAGAATTATTTCTCGGACGACGGGGCCTATATCGGTGTAAAGATCATCATCGAGCTGGCAAAGATGCGCCGGCAGGGCAAAGCGCTTGAGGATCTGCTGGAGGGCTTTTCAGAGCCCGAGGAAGCCATCGAGGTGCGCCTGCATATCACAGATCCCGAGTTTCGCAGCTATGGCGCAAAGGTGCTGGAGGAGTTTAGCGCCTTTGCCGCAAAGGATCCGAGATTCCATATCGTGGAGCCAAACTACGAGGGCGTGCGGATCTCCTTTGATGATGAGGAGGTGCAGGGCTGGATGCTGATGCGCCAGTCGCTTCATGATCCGGTGCTGGCCATGAACATCGAGTCCAGAAAGGCCGGCGGCTGTACCGTTATCCGCGAGCGGATCCGGACCTTCCTGGAAGGTTTTGCATGCCTGGAGGCTTAAAGCCTCCGGCGGATCGCAGCCGCGCGCTGCGTGAGGTGCCCTGCATCCTGCGCGGCGCGGCAGTGACGCCTGGGCGTTCCTGATTGGCGCAGGGCAATGGCTGCCATGCTTTTGGATATAGCCCATTTGGGGTGTCCCCCGCCTCTATAGGCGGCAAGAATGCTGAGGCGTTCTTGAACCGGCAGGCCGGATCCTCCGGAAGGCCGGGGCAGGCGCGGAAAAGACCAGAGGCGATAGACAGCACATTGCTGTGCGGAAGATAAATTCAGGATTTCCGATTCCGTCAAATTTCCATCCGTTCACGGACGAAGGGTTTATTTTTTGTGCAGAATACCATAAAATCTATCTATTAATACTCGAAGTTTGTCAATTAATATGCAGGAAGAGAATTGCAGGGAGGGAATAATGAGCGAGAAAAAGCAGGCAGTCAATCCATATCTTCCGAGCTGGGAGTATATCCCGGATGCAGAGCCCCATGTGGTCGGCGACCGTGTATACATCTACGGCTCTCATGATCTGTTCAATGGCATCAACTTCTGCCTTGGCGATTATATGGGATGGTCCGCGCCTCTGGATGATCTGAGCAACTGGACCTGCCACGGCGTGATCTACCGCAGAGATCAGGATCCGGCGGCACCCTGGTTCAAGATCACCAATGGCCTTGCTGCTCCGGATATGGTGCAGGGACCGGACGGAAAATATTATTTCTATTATTTCATGGGCGGCACCAAGATGATCTCCATCGCTGTCTGTGACGAGCCGGCCGGCAAGTATGAGTTCTACGGCTATGTCTCCTACGATGACGGCACACCGATCGGCAAAAAGAACGAGCCCTTCCAGTTTGATCCGGCCATCTTCAAGGATGACGACGGACAGCTGTATCTGTATACCGGCTTTGCCTTCGCCGGAAACCCGATCCTTCTGGACGGCTCCAAGCCGGCTGAGGACGGCCCGATGTGCTTCAGGATCGATACCACCGATATGAAGACCGTCCTTGAGGGACCGATGAACATCGGCGTTCTGTGCGAGAAGAAGGCTGTGGGAACGCCTTACGAGGGACATCCCTTTGCCGAGGCCAGCTCCATGAGAAAGTTCGGCGATACCTATTACTTCATCTACAGCTCGCTGAACAGCCATGACCTGTGCTATGCCACCAGCAAGAGCCCGACCGGACCGTTTGAGTACGGCGGCATCCTGGTCAGCTGCGGCGATATCGGCCTTCCGGGCGTTACGGATCCCGATCACGCAAAGAATTACACCGGAAATACCCATGGTTCTCTGATCGAGCTGAACGGCAAGTATTACGTTTTCTATCACCGCCACACCAACAGAAAGCAGTCCTCCCGTCAGGCATGCGCCGAGCAGATCCGCTTTGAGGACGGCAAGTTCTATCAGGCAGAGATGACCAGCTGCGGCCTGAATGACGGACCGCTCAAGGGGCAGGGCCATTACAAGAGCTACATCGCCTGCAACCTGTACGGCAAGTACGGCACAAAGTTCCTGAGCATGATCAAGATCCCCAAGAAGGGAAATCCCTATATCACCCAGGATGGCGGCGACCGTGAGGGCGGCCCCGATCAGTATGTTGCAAACATCTGTGACGGCGCTGTGGTCGGCTACAAGTATTTTGATCTGACCGACACAAAGACGATCCGCCTCAACATCAAGGGAAATGCTTCGGGTACCGTCTCCATCTGCACAGAGGAGTATGGCGCACCGATCGCCAAGATCCAGGTAGAACCTACCAGAAGCACCAAGGGATTCACGGCTGATATCAGTGCCGCGACGGGCGTGCTTCCCCTGTTCTTCAAGTTTGAAGGAAAGGGTGCTTTCAATCTGTATTCATTTGACCTGAAGTAAGTCTGACATTCGCAGCAGGAGGTTTTGCAAATGAAAAAACTAGATTTCAATAAGGATTGGACAGTCCGCTGCATTACCAGAGATACCGAACCAAAGCCTGTCCGCATTCCGCACGACGCGATGCGTGAGGAGGACAGAATTCCCACCAGCAAGGGTGCGGGCAACATCGGCTGGTTCGAGGGCGGAAGCTACGAATACCGCAAGGTATTTACGATCCCCGAGGAGGAAAAGGGCAAAGAACTTCTTCTGGAGTTCGAGGGCGTCATGACCGAACCGGAGGTTTTTGTCAACGGCGAGAAGGCGGCCTATCGTCCCTATGGCTATACCAATTTCTATGTCCGGCTGAATGATTTTGTCGACGAAGAGAAGGAAAATGAGATCCGCGTCATCGCCCACAACGATGACCAGCCAAACAGCCGCTGGTATCCCGGCACGGGCATTTACCGCCCGGTATGGCTGTTTACGGGCGGCGAGACCCGCATCCCGGTAAATGGCATCCGGATCCGCACCCTCAGCTACAAGCCGGCAGTAATCCAGGTGGAGGCCGATACCCGGGGCCTTGGCAAGCTTTCTGTCGAGATCCTTCCGGACGGCCAGGACAATGTCGTCGCCTGCGCGGAGGCAGAAGTCGCAGAGGCAGAGGCTACCACGACATTTAAGATCGAAGTTCCCTCCGCAAAGCTCTGGAACCCGGAAGATCCGCATCTCTACACCTGCAAAGTCAGCTTTGGCGATGATGTGGTGTGCGAGACCTTTGGTATCCGCGAGCTGTACTGGGGACCCGATAAGGGTCTTACGATCAACGGCAAGCGGGTGATCCTGCGCGGCGCCTGCATCCATCACGATCACGGTGTTCTTGGTGCCGTTACCTATCCGGAGGCCGAGGAGAGACGTGTGCGCATCCTCATGGAGAACGGTTACAATGCGATCCGTTCCGCCCACAATCCCTGCTCCAAGTATCTGCTGGAGGCCTGCGACCGTCTGGGCATGCTGATGATGGATGAGTATGTCGATGTATGGTATATGCACAAGACCCAGTACGACTATGCCAATTATCTGAGTGACTGGTGGAAGCAGGATCTGAAGGACATGGTCGAGAAGGATTACAACCATCCCTGCGTGATCATGTACTCCACCGGCAACGAGGTTGCTGAGACCGCCCAGGAGCGCGGCATCAAGCTGACCGGAGACTTTACCCAGTATCTCCACAGTCTGGATCCGACCCGTCCGGTCACCTGCGGCATCAACATCTTCTTCAACTTCCTGAGCTCCATCGGCCTTGGCGTCTACAGCGATGACAAGGCGGCCAAGGAGGCAGCGGAGAACGCGGCCAAGAAGGACGACGGAAAGAAGAAAAACAAACCGGTCGGCAGTGAGTTCTACAATACCCTTGCCTGCCTTGTGGGCGACAAGTTCATGAAGTTCGGCGCGACGCTGTACCCCTGCGATGTCAAGACCAGAGACGCGTATGCCAACATGGATATCGCCGGATACAACTACGGTCTGTGGCGTTACAATCACGATCTGAAGAAATACCCGAACCGTCTGATCCTGGGCAGCGAGACCTTCTGCAAGGACGCTTACCTGTTCTGGGGCTTTGCAAAACGCCACAAGAGGATCATCGGTGACTTCGTATGGGCCGGCTGGGATTACATCGGCGAGACCGGCATCGGCGCGACCGAGTTCAAGGATTACTATCATCCCGAGGATGAGTCCCATATGACCGGCGGCAACGGCCGCATCGACCTGACCGGAAAGCCGAGAGCAGAAGCGGCCTACACCCGCGTTGCTCTGGGTAGAGAGAACGGACCTTTGATCGGTGTTCTTCCGGTCTACGAGGATGAGAAACTTCAGCTTACCGGCTGGCAGCTCACCAAGGCTGTGGAGAGCTGGTCCTGGAGAGGCTCCGAGGGCCGCAAGGCGACCGTCGAGGTCTATGCCCGGGCGACAGAGGTCGAGCTGCTGATCAACGGCAGATCTGTCGGAAGAAAGAAACTGACCACCGACTGCCAGACCAAATTCACGGTTCCCTATGAGGACGGCGAGATCACGGCTGTTTCCTACAATGCCGCCGGACGCGAGATCGGCAGATACAGCATGTTCACCGCCGGCATGGCATCCGAGCTTCGGGTGACCGCCGAGGAGAAGACGGCAAAGACAGGACGCCTGAATTTCATCCGCATCCAGTATACGGATGACAAAGGCATCTGGAAGCCCACCTGCAGAGATACTCTGAAGGTCTACGTGGAGAACGGAACTCTTGAGGGCCTGGGAAGCGCAAATCCGTATGTCATCGGCAACTATGCCGGCGATACGGTCGACACCTATTTCGGCGAGGCCCAGGCAGTCGTCATGGCTGACGGACGCGGCCCGGTGCGTGTCACGGTGACCGAAAGCAATGGAGAGGCTCACACCATCGAGATCCCGATGGAGGCAGAGGCATAATCCCTGTTTTTCCTGTAGGATAGCTTTGTGCATGCTCACTTGCATAAATGGAATAAATCGCTATAATTATAGTGAGGCATTGATTTAAGCTGCCCCCGATGCCTTCTGCAGACACTGCCTGGTCTGCAGGAGGCACCGGGGGCTTTTCTGCAGTGGGGGATACATATGATCAATGTTGCAATCGTCGAAGATGACGAGATGTATATCGACAAGCTCAGAGAATACCTGATGCGCTTCGGCAGGGAAAACGGGAAGGAATTCGCGGTCTCTGTGTTTAACGATGGCAGCCAGATCGTGGAAAAGTACAAGGCAGATTCCCATATTATCCTGATGGACATCAAGATGGAGGATATGGACGGGCTGGAGGCTGCCAAAAAGATCCGGGATATGGACGGGGAAGTCATTATTCTGTTCATAACCAATATGCCCCAGTATGCCCTGGAGGGCTACAAGGTCGGCGCGCTGGATTATGTGCTCAAGCCCATCAGCTATTATGCATTTTCTGAATCCCTTTCCCGGGCGGTGAAGAGCCTGACGCAGGAGAATGAACGTTATCTGGTCGTCTCGGTCCGCAACGGCTTCCAGAAGCTGGCGGTATCGGAGATCCGGTACGTGGAGGTATATGACCACGATCTGATCTATCACATGCTGAACGGGATCTGCGAGTCCAGAGGATCGATCCGGGATGCAGAGGAGCGGATCAATGACAGCAGTTTTTTCAAGACAAACAAGGCGTATCTGGTCAATCTGCGCTATGTGGACGCTGTGATCGGCAATGATGTCGTGCTCGGGACGGACCGGCTTCAGGTCAGCCGGGCCAGAAAGAAAGCTCTGATGGATGCACTGAACGCCTATATGGAAAGGCTGGGCATGTAAGATGCAGGTAGACCTGACCAATACCCCCGGAATTTATTACGCGATATCCTACTGGATCTACGCGCAGCTGTATCTTAGCTTAAATGCAAAGCGCACCAGGGGCATCAAACGGTCGGCCATTGCTGTTTTCGCACTGGTATTTATCTGCTCGCTCATGACGATGACCCACCGGGTCCCGGTGATCTTTTTTATCCCGCTGGTCCTTTTGGATGCCTTTCTGATCGGTCTGTACATATATGTTCAGGCTGATGTTTCCGTGACAAATGCCGCCTATCTTTGCGTCAAGGTCTATCTGCTTGGCGAGTTTGCGGCATCTCTGGAGTGGCAGCTCTTCTATTTCGGCCTTACCCGGATGGGAGTGCCTCTCAGCATGCTAAGCAATCTGATCTTCATGCCGGCAGTTCACAGCGTGGTCTTTGCATTTGCATGGTTCTGGGAAAAAAAATTTGGCGGAGATTACCGGAAGCTGGAGGTCTCCGGCTCCTGGATCGCCGGCGTGCTGATCATCGCTGCCGCCACCTTTGCGGCAAGCAACCTGAGCTATGTGATCTCAGATACCCCCTTTACCAGCCGCTATCCGGCAGAGATCTTTCTCATCCGGACATTGTTTGATCTGGCGGGCTGCGCGCTGCTGTCCGGCTTTCATCTGCTGCACCTGCAGATGGAGGAGGAGCTGAGGGCAAGAACGCTGGAGCAGGTCATCGCCCAGCAGCGGGAAAACTACCGGCTGGCAGAGGCATCGGTGGACCTTGTCAATCAGAAATATCATGACCTGAAACATCAGATCCAGATCCTGAAAAATGAGTCCGCAAGCAAGGACAGGCAGGATGCACTGACCCGGATGGAGGAGGAGATCGAGCAGTTTGAGGTGCTTCGGCGGACCGGGAACGACGCTCTCGATACGGTACTGACATCAAAGAGCATCACCTGTCAGAAACGTCAGATCACGATGATCACGGTGGCGGACGGCGCCCTTCTGGATTTTATGGATCCGCTGGATGTAGGTGCGTTGTTTGGCAATGCGCTGGACAATGCCATTGAGGCCGTCGAGAGGATCGGCGATCCGGAGCAGCGGCTCATCCGGCTGAACGTTTCCCGGCAAAAGGGCTTTGCCAGGATCCTGGTGGAAAACCGGTACGAGGGCGAGCTGATGCTCAAGGACGGGTATCCGGTCACATCAAAAGAAGATGCCCGCTACCATGGCTTTGGCGTGCGCAGCATGGAAAAAACGGCAGAAAAATACGGCGGATCCTTCCGCCTTGGCACCGATGACGGGTGGTTTCGGGTAAGCATCCTGCTTCCCATCCCCCAGGATAGAAAAACAGAAGACCGGGATGTGGCCCGGACTTCCTGAACAGTGCGGCAGGAACGCTGCCTGCAACATCGGAGCCCGGTATTATATC
>DFFG01000046.1 GCA_002368795.1 Eubacterium sp. UBA3782 | reverse complement strand
ATGCGCCAGCTGTACTTTCAAATGGTTTCAACGCGTCTGTTGATTCTGCTGCCTCTGCAGCTGTTGCTTCCTCATCTTGCATTTCATAGCTGATGCCGGCATCTGGCGCCGGCTCTGCAGCCATAACTGCAGAGGGTATCGATCCCGCCAGCAGTGCTGCGCTCAGCAATAACGTCATGATCCTGCTGGTCATTCTGCTCCGCATAGTCTAGTTCTCCTTCTGATGCCTGATGATCTTGCCCGTTCTCCGTTTCATGGATTCCCGGAGGCCAGATTATTCCCTGGACAAATCATTCGTTTGCTATCAGTATATCACAGCTTTAGTCACTGTTTGTATAAATCGTTTTCTTTCTGAAAATTCCCTGAATTTTCCCCTGAAAAAAGAATTTTCGCCGGGCAATAATCAATTATTGATCCTGCTGCGCCAAAACAGGCCGCAGGTCAGGAGTTATTCTCCCATCCCTGCAGCCTGCAGTCTTCATGTATTCTGTTTCGTTTTGGCTCACTCTATCTTTGTTAGGAAGGTGAACTGGCTCTCATCTCCGCCGGTCAGCATGATGTGGAAATCACGAATCAGAACGCTGATCCGGTCCGTAGCCTGGAACATGTCGCTTCCGACCTGATAGACGTGTCCTTCTTTTACCGCCTTCATATCCGCGAAGATCTTGTTTTTGTCCAGGAGATCATCCATGCTCGTAAGAGGCGCGAACATGGAAGCATTGTACACAAAGTAGTCTGCGTCCATAGCGTTTGCGTAGAACTCTTCTACCGAAAGCTCAATGACAGAAGAATTGCTCTCCGCGACTGCCTTCACATTGTCAAAGCTGTAGCTGCCGCCGGCCTCCCGGATCATGTCGATGACATAATCCTTACCGGAACGGACGACCATCATGCCGGAGGTGTTGACAGCAAAGAAAGCGACGGTCAATCCGGTATCTTCAAAATCGTTAAGTTCCTCCATCACAGCTTCCTGCCCTGCGTAGTACTCGGCTGCCTCGGCCTCTTTGCCGACCATGGCACCGTAGCATTTGATCCACTCGGAACGGCCGAAGGATGTCTCCTCATAGGAACAGCGGTCAATGAATACCGGAATATCGATATTCTCCAGCATCTCCTGTACCTCAGGTACATGGAGGATCATGGTAGATTCGATGGCCAGATCACATCCCTGGTTGATCAGAAGTTCGTAATCGGGGGCGCTGTAATTGCCGGCAAACAGCATCTCTCCGCTCTGAAGAGCATCCTTGGGCTCGTCAAAGGTCCAGCCATCCACATCGGTACCTACAAGTTTGATGTGATCCTGGGCATCCAGGGCGGTAAAAAGTGCCATGGCAAAGGTTGCCTGAAGATAAATATTGTCCAGCGGCATCTGCAGAATACGCATGCTGCCTTCTGCTCCTGCCGGGACATCAGCCCCTTCCGGGACCAGAAGGTAGTCCCCCTCGGTACTGACCTCAATGATCTTGTATCCATTCTCGTAATAATAGACGGCGAACTGCTTCGCGTATTTTACATCCAACGTCCCGACATAGGCATTCCCTGCCAGCTCGGGAGCTCCCTCCGGAGCATAGACCATATAATCAGGAAGCTCGGAAGCATCTGCTGCTGGTGCGGCAGCTGTCTCTGCTTCCCCGCTGCTCTCCGTCTCCGGGGCAGCAGATGTATCTGTTTCTCCCTGGCTCTCCGCTTCTTTTTCAGCGTCCGCTTCACTCTCCTGCACACCAGAAGATACAGCTGCAGTCTGACTGCTTCCGCCGCAGGCAGTCAGCCCCAGGCTTCCTGCCAATACAAGAGATACAAGTAATGCAATTGCTCTTTTCTTCATTCAAAACCTCATAATTTCTGTTTCTCATCTCTCAGCCGGCTGCCCGGATAGTCTTCTCATAGAGAGCTTCCGCTTTTTCCAGATCCCCATAGATCACGCCGTAGGCTTTGATCCACTCTGCCTGTGCCTTCTCATTCTTTTCATCATCAGACCTGTCAATGAAGCTGGCAACATCCATCTGGGCGGTATAGGCATCCAGCTTGCCAAGAATATCCAGACTGGCATCAACTGCATCCTCTGTCTCAGGAAGGACATCCGATCCGATCACTGCAAAGTTTACACCGCTGCGGATCATACTCTTGAGATCCAGATCATCATTCCCACGCAGGAGCCATACCGCATCCTCCGCAGGTTCCTTCCCTGATTCCGGATCATAGAGCCGGTCTGAAAGGACCTTCATTTCGGAGGTCTCCGCATCAAGGCCGGCTGCCTTGACCTGATCCAGCAGCTCCAGTTCATCAAGCACATGCAGGGCAGGTGCAGAGGTAAGGAAGGTTTTGTCTGCCGGCTGCTGTATGATGACTGCTTCTCTTTCTATACCAGCAGGAACCTCTCCATCCTTCGGCACCACAAGGTATTTGATAACATTATTGGCATACAGATCCGGAGCTTCCTCTTGCTGGGCTGCACTTGCTGCGCCCTCCTCTTCTGCGAGGATCTCTACAGAAGCATCACCAGACTCTGCAGCCTTTGCCGCATCCCCTGACGAACTCTCATCCGCTGGTGCCTTCTCTTCCTCCGTCTCTTTTGCAGCCGCAGAGCCTCCCCGCTTCGGATCCCTTGCCGTGTCGGTGACGACATCTACCTCGATCAGGTAATAACCGTCTTCATAACTGTGGATCTTCAGCAGATCGGAGTATGGTGTCTTAATCTCTTCTTTATATGTCAGTCCGGTGATCTCCGGCGCTTCCTCATCCAGCTTATCGTAATTCTTTGCGAGGGTAGAAGCCGCAGAGCCGCCGCCTGCCGCTGCCAGCCCGATGTAGATACTGTACTGGACCCAATGCGGTGAGGACATCGCTGTCGTCCTGGCCACAATGAGGTTATTGGCATTCAGCTTTACCGGAATCGTAAATACATTATTGCCGGTATACACCGAACCGGACGCACGTACACTGTCGTACTTTGAGGATCCGCCGCCTCCGGAGCTGAACTGGATCGTTGCATAGGCTTTTCCACCGATGACTTCGATCTTTGTACAGGTGATAACTGCCCTGCCGGTACCGCCGCTGTAGCTGAAGCTGTCCGGCTTGTAGGTTCCGTCCGCCAGTGAGACCGAATTGTCTACAGCGCTGGTCTGGATATGACTGTCATCCTGGTAATTATCATCCTGCGGCTTTGTTTTCCCGCTCTCCGTGTCGTCTTTGATATCTTTCTTCTTGTTGTCGATCTTTCCGTTGACCGGGATCCCCTTGGAATAAATGATAAAGGACCGGTCGTACCACTTGGAGCCGTAGGCTGCCAGCGGGATCCATGTATCCAGAGAGGACACGGGAACCTTGAACTGGTAGGTATCACTCCCTTCACTGTTCTTTGCCGGCGTGCCGACGATCACCTTCGATGCAGGCGCCTTCGCCGCTTTAGCTGCGGTTCCAAGGAATAGCTTTGTATAACCTGTGCCGCTGAGCTTGATCGTCGCAGTCATCTTGCCGTTGACCGAAGTAAGCAGACAATCCACGATCCGGAACATCTTGCCGCCCTGGTCATATTCTACATTGGTGTAAATGCCTTCATCGGCAATGACCGGATCTTCCTTGCCCGGCTTGGGTGTCGGCGTCGGCTTGGGTGTCGGAGTCGGAGTCGGAGTGACATCCGGATCCGGTTCAGTCACCTCTTCCATATCCGCCTCGGAAATGGTCTCCTCTGTCTTCACCGCATTGTTAGGGATCGTCATATACAGCTGCTGGGTCGTGACCCACTGCCCGCTGGGCTTGCCGATAACGATGGGCACCGTCTTGCCTGCCTGATCTGCGCTGATCGTAACAGTAAATGATTTATCCGCCTTACTCCGGGGATAGTAGGCCTTTACCGTCTCCCGGTCCTCCAGTGTGCCGAAGAACATTCGGTCTGCAAAGGTATCATGGTTTGCGGTGGTATAGAAATGCAGTCGGATCAGCTTTCCATCTGTCTCTGCTGTATAATTGTCCATGACGGTAAACATGCCGTACACAGAGGATGCTGACGCATCCTTGTAGACCTGGAGGGGGATCACATCCTGCGGATCCGGATCATCCGGCTCATCCCCGCCCTTGTGCTTCAGCTCCTCCTGGTCCTCGATCTGGATCACGTTGGCCGGATCCAGGCTCACTGCCGGTTCTTCTGTCTCGCTGACTGCTCCAAATATAAGCTGGCAGGTATTCCGGAATTTCAGGCTGCCGTCATCCTCGTAGGAGGCATAGGTCATATCCACAGAACCCTCGATCGAAGGAACCTGGATCGTATATACGTTATTGTTCTCCTCCATGGTCTCGTTGCGGTACCAGAGGATCTGGCTGGACTCTGCCTGCTCCTTTGTTCCCACTGCGGCGAAATCACGGACTGCGCCGGCAGTCATGGTGTAGTGCAGTACATAGCTGCCGTCAGCCTGCTTTGTGGCAATGGCCGGACTGGTCACCGGGAACATCCGGTTGGAATTGCTGATCTCCACGGCGACTGTCTCCGCCTTCTCCGGATCCTCGCCGGGATCTTCCGGATCTTCGGGTTCTCCGCTGTCCTTATTCTTCAGCGCCTCCTGATCAGCGATCTGGACCACATTGGCCGGATTCAGGGTGACTGCCGCTTCATCAGTTTCTCCAGTCTCACCAAAAGTGATCTGGCAGGTATTTCTGAATTTCAGACTGCCGTCATCTTCGTAGGAGGCATAGGTCATGTTGACTGATCCGCTCAGAGAAGGCACCTGAATGGTGTAGACATTGTTGTTCTCCTGCATAGTCTCATTGCGGTACCACAGGACCTGGCTGGATTCTGCCTGCTCCTTCGTGCCTACAGCAGCAAAATCGCGGACCGCACTGGCAGTCATGGTATAGTGCAGCAGGTAAGTCCCGTCTGCCTGCTTCGTTGCGACGGCCGGACTGGTCACCGGAAACATCCGGTTGGAGTTGCTGATCGCCACAGAGACGGTATCGGATTCTGCTTTCTCATCCTTCTTGTCAGCTGCCTCTTCCTTTGCCGCTTTGTTCTTTACCTCTTCCTTTGCGGAAGCGGTCTTCTCTTCTTTCTCTGAGGCCGCGGATGAATCTACCTTCTGCTCTGCAGCTTCTGCCGCATCTGTTTCCGTTTCATCAGCTGCGGGAGTTATTTCCTGCTCATCTGCCGTCGCAGCCTCACCAGAAGTTTCGGAATCTTCAGCCGCTGATGCGGGCATCTCCTGAACGGCAGTCTCCTCTTTCTGCGCTTCCGGCACAGATACGGACTCCGTCGATGCCGGGGCCGGGGCAGCTGTCGGGACTGCAGTCGGCGCTGCCGTTGGCGCCGCAGTCGGGGCTGCCGTTGGTGCCGCAGTCGGCGTTGCCGTTGGCGCCGCAGTCGGTGCTGCCGTTGATGCCGCAGTCGGTGCTGCCGGCGCTTCTGTCACAACGGCCGCTGCCGCAGCCTTCGCATCGGCCTTTGTCTCCGCGGCTTTCTGCTCCTCCTGCACCGAGACAGAAGCAGCAGGTGCTTCCTTCCCTTCGGCAAACGCAGGCTGAATGCCATTCATCAACATTAATACGGTAAGGATTGCTGCAAGATAACGCTTTATCCCTTTCATGAATACCTCCAGAATCAAAAATAGCTGTTTTCCAACGAAAACAGCCTTCTCCTGCCTGCAGGCATTCTGCCCTGCAGGCTGGACAATAAGCTTTCATCGGAAGCCATGCCCCGGTTTTCAGCAAGTTCCTGACTTCCGATCAGAGACGAAAAGGAATTCGCCTGCGGAAACTATCCGAGGCCTTCCATACCACCTTCTCTGACCGGTTACAGTGACCGGATCGCTCAGGATTTGCACCTGATTCCTTTTTGATCCCGAAGAGCGGGAACTGAAAACCAAATCGTATTCATAATACCATTCCCTTCGGGCAAATACAATTTTAACCTGTCGATATTCTGTTATTTATAAGAAAAAAACTGTATGCGAAAGGCAGGAGGGTCTCCCCTCCTGCCCGTTTTCTGATCATGCAGATGTCTCCTGACAGCCTGTGCTGCCTGGACTCCTCTGATCAGTAACTGTTCTGAAGCAGCCTGACTGTAAAGATCCTTACTTCGTGATCTTCACGCTCTTTGCCTTGCTCCATGCGCTGTAGTAATTTACACCGCTGACCTTCTTGTAGCTTCGGATATAGACCTTATAGGTCTTGCCCTTGGCCAGGCTCTTGATCACCCTCTTCAGCGTACTGTTCTTTGTGATGGTGACCGTCTTAGTGGTGCTGCCTGTCACATACTTCACCTGATAACCGGATGCCTTTGCGTTCTTCTTCCATGTCACAGTCATTGTCCTTGCGGCAGTATTGCTTGCCGTGGGAACTGCCGGACGGGTCAGGTAGTAATACTTCCTGGCAGAAGAATTCAGGGCGTCATAATTCTTTCCGCTGATGGTCTTGTAAGGCCGGATAAGGTAATAATACAGCTTGCCGTTTACTGTAGCCTTCGTGTCACTGTAGGTAACGGTAGTGCCCTTCTTGATCGTCGTGATCACGGACCAGCTTCCGCCTGCTGCCTTGCGGTAGACCTTGTATCCGTCAGCGCCGGTGACCTTATTCCATGTCACCTTGAATCCTGCCTGCAGCGGAGTGGTCTTCGGCGCTGCCATGCGGGTCGCGAACTTCATCACAGAGTATGCTCCGTAATAATCCGCTTCATCGACCGTCTTGAATGCACGGATCCGGTAGGTGTACATCATGTTGCTGGCGGAGGCCTTGGTATCCGTATAGGTCACTGTGGTGCCCTCAGCAATGGTCGTAACCTTAGTCCATGCGGCAGTCGTGCCGTTCCTGCGGTATACCTCGTATCCACCTGCGCCTGCAGCTTCCTTCCAGGTCAGCTTAACGCCGCCGGTTACATTGGCAACTGCGGAGATAACTGCTCTGGCAGGTACGATCTTGAAGGTGGTTGTCTTTGTACCGATGTAGTTTCCGATCAGTGTAACGGTTACTGCTGCAGTGCCTACTTCCGCGTTGTCAGCATACTCGACCGTGTAATCGGTTCCTTCGGCCAGGATGGTCTCACCGTCTTTCACGGTGACTGCTGGTGTCTTCTCTGTGCCGTCATATACATAAGATACAGCCTCTAAAGTGATATCCTCAGCAATCTCTTTTCTGGGAACCAGTGCGTTGATCGCATCTTCGATTGCCTGGGCCAGGGCATCTACCTCGGCCTGCTGATCTGCTGTTCTGCCAATATAGGCAGCAGCGACTGCTTTGTTGAGTGCTTTGACGCTGTCTGGTGTATAAGGCGTAGTGTCAACAGCTGCAGCTTTTTCCTTTGCTGCATTAACGGCAGTATAATCTGCCATGGCAGAGAAATGATCCTCAGTCGGAATCGCCAGATAATACTGCTTTGAGGAAGTTGCTCCATTTTCTCTCTTAACCGGAGCTATGGGATGGGCAGTTCCACAATATTCTGCTTTTGAAAGCACAAGATCAAATGAGCCGTCCTCATAGAAGGTTACATCCTTTGTCAGCTCACTGTCCGTGTAAGCTCCAAAATGAAGCCATCCATATGTAACCTTATTCTTTGGAATAACATGGATTTCTATATTATCTCCATTGAGAGCCCATGCAGATCCCTCCTGGGGTCTCAGCATGCCGAACGGAGTTTCCAGATCATCTCCTACGAAATACAGTTCATCCCCGCTATAGATATAGACAAGATTATCAATTGCCGCATTGATGACTGCTGCCATTGCATCAACTTCATCCTGCTCTGCAGCTGTCTTTCCTTCAACAATTGCATTAACGGCATCGGTTACAGCAGTATAGCTCTTTTCCGTGTAAAGGGATGCATCCAGAGCTTCCGCCTCTGCCTTTGCTTCATCAACTGCCGAATAATCTGCAGGGAACTTATCCAGCCCGGGAATTGCCAGATAGTACTGGTCTGCAGCAGTTGTCCCGTCTTTCACCTTGATTGGAGCAATTGCATAGGCAAAACCACAGTGATCTTTTGGCAAAGTAATATCAATTAATCCATTCTCATCGAATACCACATCCGACGTCAACGGATCATCCAAGATGGTTCCCCAATGGAATGCATTGTATACTGTCTTATTCTTCGGGACAATATGGATTACAAGATTGTCGCCTTTGGTAGTATAAGTTGATCCTTCCTGAGGTCTCAGCATACCAAATGGGGTCACAAGATCGTCTTTTACAAAAATAACCTCATCCCCATCATATGGCAGGATCGGATCAATGACTTTTACCACACAGAAGCCCGCAAAAATTGGGCAATCATAGGTCATGGTTTCCATGGTCGAATAATCCATGACCTCATCTGAGATTGTTCCCTGAGCAGTAAGGACATATGTTCCGCCTTCTGCAAAACTCAGTTCTACCTTCCCTGTTTCATCTGCTGCGGCATATTCTGTAAATGAACCATTCTCCAGAACGCCAACCTTTACACCTGCTGTCAACGCTGACGATGCATCCATTCCTTTGTCTGCCTGCAATGTCAGACTAATTGTTTCACCGGCAGCTACAGATACATTCTTATCTGTAAAATAAACATAATGATCTGACCAGTAGGTGGTATCCTGCATAACTGCAGCAATCAGTTCATCTCCCTCAGCGATTTTTGTTTCATTTACCAGAGAGGAGAACATGATATCATTCTGACGGAAAAGATACCCACTGTTTTCCACATTCCATAGTTTAGTGACCCAGCCTCCGTCACTAATTTCAAATCCACCCGGGCAATACAGATCGTGAGCTGTCTGAAGGGCTTCATCATAGGTAATGCTTCCATCGCTGTCCGCATCTTCTACCTCAATGTCCTGCTGCATAAGCACCGATACGCCGCCATTGTAAATTGTCATATTAACAGAAATCGGATCAGCCGGTTCTGGCGGTGTAACTGTGACTGTACAGAAACCAGAGAAGATCGGACAATCGTAGGTCATTGTCTCCTCTGTCGTATAATCTGTGATGACTTCATCTGAAATCGTTCCCTGCGCAGCAAGGACATAGGTTCCTGCTTCATCAAAGTTCAGTTCAACCTTTCCTTCTGCATCTGCTACAGCATATTCTGTAAATGTACCATTCTCCAGAACGCCGACCTTTACACCTGCCGGCAGCGCTGACGATGCATCCATTCCTTTGTCTGCCTGCAATGTCAGACTAATTGTTTCACCGGCAGCTACAGATACATTCTTATCTGTAAAATAAACATAATGATCTGACCAGTAGGTGGTATCCTGCATCACTGCAGCAATCAGTTCATCTCCATCTGCGATTTCTGTTTCATTTACCAGAGAGGAAAACATGATATCATTCTGACGGAAGAGATATCCACTGTTTTCCACATTCCACAGTTTAGTGACCCAGCCTCCGTCACTAATTTCAAATCCATCCGGGCAATACAGAGAGTGAGCCGCCTGAAGGGCTTCATCGTAGGTAATGCTTCCATCGCTGTCCGCATCTTCTACCTCGATGTTCTGTTGCATAAGTACCGGTGCGCCCTCATTGTAAATGGTCATATTAACAGAAATCGGATCAGCCGGCTCTGTTTCCTCTGTGGGCTCCTGCCCAGGGTCTCCACTCTCACTGGAATCTAAAACAAGTAGTTCATCCTCTGAAGGGGTTGAAACATCCTCAGCCGCAAAGGCTGCCGACGGCATCAGGCCGAGGGTCATCGTTGCGACCAGGATCATCGTTAACAGTTTTTTTCTCATGTGTCTGTTACCTCGTCATCTTGAAATAACTGCGGGATACCAGGGCTGCCTCTTCCAGCTATCTTTGCCGGCAGATGCTGCTCCTCTCCCATACCAACTGGTTTCTTGCTGTGTGTCGTTTCTATGCTGCCGCTTCCCCCCTTTCGATCAGTCTTGCAAAGTGTATCTCTCCTGCTGTCTGGAGGATCAGCGGCAGCAGCAGAAATACTGCATAGGCGATGTAAAACACCACAGACAGAAGCGTTACCGGATGCATGATGATCCGCGGCGCATATCTGATCTGGGTCTGATCCAGAAGTACAGCTCCCAGAATAAAGGCAATGCAGGTAAAGAAAGCGATCACCAGCGACCGGTCTCTGTTGTCAAACCGGTAGATGGAGAAGGCTGTTCTTCCCTTCAGCCCATATCCTCTGCTTTTCATCGAGGCTGCGCTCTCCACCAGGCTCTCCAGAAACCATGTGATCAGGATGGAGAGCAGGCGGATCGTGTTGATCAGCCTTCGAAGTATGTTTCCATCGCCCGTTCCTCTTCCGATTCCCCGCTGGGCGATATTGATGCGTCTGCCATACTGCCTTACCCTGGGGATCATCCGCAGGAGGATGGAGACAAACAGGGACAGGGTCGGGGATACCCGTCCAAGCAGATAAACGATCTTATCTGTGGTAAACAGGACAAACAGGCAGCCGATCCACATAAGGCATGCCGCGATCACGATGCCCTGCACGGCTCCATAGGCGAGCGCCTCCAGCGTGATCTGGTTCCCGATAAAGTTCTGCCGGAGAGCAGTTATGCCAAAGTGATTGTAGAAGGCATACCAGAGCGCATAGGCTCCCGCCAGCGGCACCAGAACGATGTTGAAGATCAGCGCCTTCAGGCCGCTGATCTTTACCGAATACAGGAATGCGCAGACATAGGAGATCAGCGCATAGACAGGATGACGGAACCAGATGGTGCAGCCGATCGTGACAATAAAATAGATCAGGTTTATCGCCGGATGATAGCTGTCAAATCTCACTGGATGTCCTCCATCATGCCGTATTTCACTTTAATGCGGTCCAGCTTCTCCATGATCGGGCCATAGAGCAGGGCAAGGACCACCACTGTCGCCGTGGCATGTACGGCATTATAAGGCAGGCCGGAAAGCAGCACGGCGCTGGCGGAGGTGCTGGTAGGCATAGCCGCTGTCAAAAACAGCGTACAGATGTCCAGGAACGGACCGACCACCAGCAGGACCAGCAGGCCGCCGTAGATCACGACGGGCCATTTTTTCTCTTTTTTCAAAACCCCGGTCTCACCCAGAAGCCCGGTGATAAAGCCGGCAAGTCCATAGGCAAACATCTGCCACGGGGTCCATGGACCCTGACCGAACACAAAGTTACTGACGAAGGCACTCATGCATCCGGTCATAAATCCGGCCTGGGCGCCGAAGGCCATGGCTGTGATCATGATGATGGCTGTCATTGGCTTAAATGCAGGCAGGGCAATGAATACCGACCGGGAGATGACGGCGATGGCCGTCATGACCGCCAGCACCACCAGTTCCCTGGCCTGGGGCTTTCTGGACTCGAAGCTGACGAAGAAGGGAATCATGGACAGGGCCATGATCACGATACTGATCAGGTAATAGTACCGGTTTCCCAGCTTTGCCCCCGCCAGCATCAGAAGCGGGATCGTCAGGATCACAAACAGCATGGTCAGCTTTGTTTTTCTATTCAGCTTTGTCATGACTTCAGATTCTCCCTGCAGAGCTTGATCACATCCTCCGTGTTGACCGCATTTTCGAACAGATGCCGGCTCATGCGGTTTGCCGCCGTCGTGTAGAAGCTGTTCCTGGAGAAGAACTGGTTCGGCGTGTTCGTCGTCACGATCCCGCCGTCAAACATCATGCTTACGACATCGGAATAGCTTGCACAGAATTCCACATCATGTGAGACCATGATGATGGTCACGCCTGTCTTCTGGAGCTCCTTGAGGATCCCGGCAAATTTCACCTTAAAGAAGGCGTCGATGCCCTTGGTGGGCTCATCCAGAAGCAGAACCTTCGGCCCGGTCAGCAGCACCTTTGCCAGGGCGGCTCTCTGCTGCTCTCCGCCGGACAGATCATAGGGATGGGCATCCAGCAGCTCACTGATTTCACAGAGCGCCGCTGTCTTTTCGATCGTCTCCTTGTCCGCTCCCATCTCCTCCAGCTCCTCCCTTACACTCTTCTTTACGAAGAGGCTCTGGGGATCCTGGGGCAGCATGGCCAGAGTGTGATCAAACAGCTCTCCTGATGCATATTTCTTCAGCGGTTTTCCAAGTACCGTGATCTTGCCGCGATAGATTTTGCAAATGTTGCAGATGGCCTTCAGGGTCGTGGATTTGCCTGTGCCGTTGCCGCCCACGATGGAGTAAAAGCTCCCTTTGGGGACCAGCATGTCAACACCCCGCAGGATGTCCAGTCCGTCCCGGGTGTACCGGAACCAGGCCTCCTTTACAACGACCGCACAGTCTGCCTCCTCGATGTTCTGGGGCAAAAGCTCTCTGTGCTCATGCTCCTCTATGCGGGTGACTGCCGGCGTTTTGTCCTGGAAGATCTCCGAGAGCCAGTGGCCGCCCTCCCGCACAGTCAGGGGACATTTCCCGCTGCCGGGGATCCCGGTGGCGTAGTATACGCGCATCGGTGTCGGCATGGCAGCAAACATCTCACTGCCTGTCTCCTGCAGCCGGTCGCCGATCTCCCTTGCTGTGCCGCAGGCGGTTACCGCGCCGTGCTCCATCACGACCACCTTGTCGGCTGAATACAGGATATCCTCCAGCCGGTGCTCGGTGATGATGACAGTCGTCCGCAGCTCCCGGTTGATCTTGCGGACCGTATTCAGGAAATCTGCAGCCGCGATGGGATCCAGCTGGCTGGTGGGCTCATCCAGGATCAGCACCTCGGGCTGCATGGCCATGATCGATGCCAGATTCAGCAGCTGCTTCTGACCGCCGGAAAGATCGGATACATTTTTGTGGAACCAGCCCTGGATACCGAAATAGCTCGCCATCTCTGCTACCCTGAGGCGTATGGTCGCCTGGTCATAGCCCATGCTCTCCAGACCGAAGGCCAGCTCATGCCATACCTTGTCGGTAACGATCTGGCTGTCCGGGTTCTGCATGACATACCCGATCTTTGAGGACTGTTCCCGGTTGTCCGCTTCCGAGAGCGGCTTCCCGTTAAACAGGATCTCTCCGGTCCGCTCGCCATGGGGCGTCAGGACAGTTTTCAGGTGCCGCAGAAGCGTGCTTTTTCCGCTTCCGGATCTGCCGCACAGCGCCACATACTCACCTCTCTCGATCACCAGATTGATGTGATCGAGGGCCAGCCTGTCCTTGGCTGTGGGATAGGAAAAACTCAGATCTTTGATCTCAAAATGTGCCATCGCAACGCCTCCGCAACGTTTATGACTGTAGGAATCAACAGCAATACCAGATAGATGATCAGGCCTGCCAGACATCTGGGGTCGGTGATGGGTGTCGGATCATAGTTTGGAATATAATTGACCCGTGTGCCGCCGGCTGCCGAACAGCCGATGACTGCACCCGCCAGCACAAGCATGCAGGCTGCCAGGACCTTGTCCCTGGTAAAGAACCGGTAGGTGGAATAGGAGGTCCGTCTTCCGGTGCCATAGCCTCTGCTCTGCATGGAATCTGAGGTCACGACCCCGTTCTCCAGGGCCCAGGTCATCAGAGCCGACAGGACTGCCGCCCCATTTTTTACCATATCCTTTTTCTCACCCCGGATCCCCTTGCCGATACTCATCCGCGTACTCTCGATCTGCTTCGCCCGGTTTGTGTAACTCGGCACCAACCGAAGGATCATGGTCAGCAGCAGGGTGACCGAAGGGGCAAACCGCCCAAACAGATAGATGAACTTGTCGCTGGTCATGGTCTCGTTATACGAGTCAAACAGCATTACGACGGTACACAACATCGATGCAACGACTGCGCCGTATCGAACCGCCTCCAGGGTAAAGTGCCTGCCGCCAAGATAGGTAAACAGCACCGTATCCCCAAGCGGATTGATCAGTGGATTTACCAGCATCAGTACGCAGAACAGCACCGCCAGTCCGGCCATCAGCGGCAGTGCCCGCCGCCCCTTTACCGTCAGCAGATAGGCTGCCGAACAGGTGACTGCCGCCACCAGGTAGGCCGGGTGAAAAAAGAGCATGGCAAAAGCCACCGCAAATATATAGAAGGCAAAGGTGATCAGCGGATGAAACGTTGAAAACGTATCTTTCATCTTGTCATTTCCTTAAAGCTCTCTCTGCATGGAGGAGCAATAAACCAAAGCAACATTTTTTTATAAGCACGCTATGTGGTCAGCCTTTTGCCGCCGAACCCATATCGTTTGAACCGCCGACATCCTCGCCCAATCCCTTGCAGGAATAGACGAACACGACAGAGTCGCCGTCCTCCAGATGGTAGGAGGAGCAGCCATAGTTCGGGAACCAGCCGTTGACCTTGAACATCCAGCCGGATTCCGATCCGCAGTCAAACTCGTACAGCTGTCCCAGGCCTTCGACGTAATAGGAATCGTACAGCGGAGTCCAGCTGTACTCGATCTGGATATCGTAGGCATCGCAGGCACGAACCAGGGCGTCAAAGGCGGTCTCGCCGTCGGCGAATGGGACGGAGACTGCGTTCAGCAGGTAGCCGTCGGCCGGCACATACTCGGCCTTGGCCGGATCCAGGATATCCATATTATTCAGGATCGTGTCGCACTGGATCGTGACCGTGCAGCTGTTCTCCAGCTCCAGATCCTGCAGTTCCTCGGACATGACAGCCTGGCTCTGCTCTTCCTTCTCCGCCTCACGCTGTGCCACGACCGCATCCAGCTCGTCATTCGAAAGGCAGGTATGCCAAACCTCATTAGCCGCCCGCAGCTGGGCGATGGAGAATGCATTGAGGGAAGAAGCCTCCAGCGGGCTCTCGGTCCGCTCATCTCCGACCCAGCTTACGGTATTTCCCTCGGATACACCGTCTGCCGTGCCGGAGTAGATGTTCATGGTCTGGGCACCCTTTCTGGCTGAGAGTGATATGGCGGCATTTTCCACCACCGTCTCCCCCAGTTCAAAGGACAGGGTGACCGGATCGGCCCCTTCCGCTACAAAGGCAAACAGCTCACCGTTATCCAGGCTTGCCGCAAAGCTGCGGGAGGAAGGATCCTTTATGGTAAGCACCGCCTCCTCACCGATGGCCAGCGCACTGCCGCTGCTGATCGTGACCGAGGCGCTGCCGCCTGCCTCGCAGGTGATGACATCGCCTTCACGCAGGGGCGTATCCTCTGCGACATCTATGGTTACGTTGCTGCGGTTTAGCGTCACGACGCCCCTCACATCCGCCAGAGATGCACTATCGCTGCTATTCCCAAACCAGCCTCTGGTAAATCCGGCAAACAGGACGACTGCTGCGATGATCAGCACAGCGATCACCACCATGATCACGTTTGCTGCTGTATTTTTCTTTTTTTTCATATGCTGCCTCCGCACTCTCTATACCTTGCTCAACATTTTCAGCAGACAGGATCTGTCCATTCCGCTGCCATCCATGGGGTCCGCACCCCAGGACATGCTCTGACAGATCATCCGTTCCTCCTGGCGTTCCTTACGCCTGCATCTGAAAGACGTCTTTCATCTGACCGCAGACAAATGCCTTCCACTGTATCCAGGCCGTTACTCAAGGTGCACTATTCTCAGTCCCATCACCTTGGCCATCTGCCTCTTCCCCTGCAGTTTCCTTTCTTCTTCTGTACAGGAGGAATAGCAGGAACGCCGCAGCCGCCAGAAGAACGGCGGCCAGAATTGCCGGAACCGGTGATGCCTTTTCTTCATTGCCTGCCGCAAATGCGGCTACGGCAAAATCATCCTCGTTAGCTGCAAGGGAGTCATCCCCGGCCATACGTTCATCGGCCGGCTCCAAAAGCTCCTCTTCATTCTCTGCCGCTTCTTCCTCATCCTTCTCGCTCTTCAGCTTTTTCCGGGTTCCGCCAAGGATATCGGTCATGTCATAGAGCGCTGTTTCACCCTCCAGCATACGGAAATAGGCAGTCATTGCGTAATAGGCCTGTTCCGTGGCCATGCCGTCCGTACCGCCGTCTGCCACATGCCGGAAGCCTTCGCCCTCCACATAGAAACGGCACAGCGCATCCAGCGCGGAGTTTCCGTCCTTTATAAACCGCTCATCCTGGTTGCAGTCAATGCCAAGGGCAGAAAGCGCAGTGATCAGCTGGGCAATGGATTCGCAGGTGGCATAGGCACCGCCGTCTCCGTTATTTGCGCTGAAGGAGCCGTCGCTGTTCTGCATACGGGACACGGTTTCCAATGCCCTGTCGATGGCTTCTTTGACTTCCCTGCTTTCCTCATAATAAGGAGCCAGTGCCTGCAGGACCATGCCGGTAATATCCGTATCCGATACCTCGCCGGCCAGCGCCCAGCCGCCATCCTCCAGCTGGTGATCCAAAAGATAGGCGATCAGCTTCTCCCTGGTCACCGGATCCTCCGATGTGCTTTCCGGGATATCATACTGATTCGCATCAAGAGCGATCAGCGCCCAGGATGGGCCGTTGATTCCCTGCTTTGTCACATAAGCCATGTCGGTCAGACCCACGAGGAGGTTGTGTCCCCTTACATCCGTCACGTCTGCACCAATGGAGGTGAGCGCCAGGATCATTCGGGAATTTTCTGAGGATTTTGCCCGGTGAAGCCGCTCATTTTCATCGGCCGTCTGCTCCACATATTCTGCAGCCATTTCATACCAGGCATCCTGATCCTGCAGCTTTCGTCCGCTGCGCAGGAGACCCACGACCATCCATTCTCCCCCGATGGCACCCACCAGAGGATTGCCCAGGGATTCCAGGTAATCGCCGGTCTTTTCATAGATCGTTTTTGCGTCCGCAGCCTTCTCTTCTGCGGCAAGCCTTGCTTCTGCGGCAAGGAGGTCATCATAATTGTCCACCAGAAGCTTCTGGAGTTCCGTAAGCCGCTCATAGGCTTTGCGGGCAGCGCTGACCTTTTCCTCATCCGGCATACCTGTCCTTCCGGCAAATGCCCGGATCAGAGCCATAACCTTTTCTGCAGCTTCGCGGTCTGCATCTGTGGCCTTCTTTTCGGCATCCTTCTTTTCCAGGGCTTCCAGAGCCTTCTCCGCCGCCGTCAGTTTGCTGTAATTGGTGACCTTTGCCTTGTCGGCATAAGCCAGCGCGTCATACGCCTTTCTGGCAGCCTCGATCTTTTCCTTGTCCGCCAGTGTCACCGGAGAACCGATCGCATTGATGAGGCTGATCACCTTTTTTGCAGCAGCGGAAGTGTCCTCCTGCTTTTTGCCTCCGCCGCCCATGGTCCCGGACTCCTGTGTATAGTCATCGGTATAGAAAAGGATGATGGAGTCCCCATCCGTGAGATACTGCTGGGATACGCCTTTCTGGGACTGCGCACCGTTTAACAGATACATCCATCCGGAATTGACGCCGTTGTCGAATTCTGAGAGCGAGGTCCCGCCCCGGACAAGTCCGGAAATATATACACTGCCGCCTCCGTTTTTCGTCAGTGCGGAGATCCCGTTTGCGGCAAACACCCGCTGGAGCACATCCCAGACCGTATCACGGGTATCGGCCTCCACTCTGGATCCGGAGACCCAGGTGGACAGACCGCCCATAGAGAGACCGTGGACCTTGCCGTCTGTGTCGCTGTCATGGGAATAATGCCCATATACCGTGACAGTCACATGGATCTTGTTTGATTTTGGTTTTACGGTGACCGTGATAAAGGCCGTCATCCCGTGGTAGGTAAAGGTGATGGTCTGCTCACCGGTCTTTGAAGAATCAAAGCCCTTTGCACTGACTTTTGAAGCTGCCGGATGTGTCTTGCTGCCGTCACTCCAGGTCACTGTAAAGGTAATGCCGGAAAGGTCCAGCTTGTCTCCTGCGGTATATTCCTTCTTATAATTGCCGGAGACAGAAAGCTTCACCTCCACCGGCTTATCTTCCTCCGGAACATCCGTGGAGCAGAGTTTTTCCTTATCTGCCCCCAGGGGGTCATCGGTCCGGTTGTGGTTTGTCCGGGCGATGTAATTGTAGGCACTGGTCTTGTACAGATCATTCTTGATCTGGGAAATACTGTCCTCGGAGGTATCAAAACCGTAGACGCCGTTCTTCCAGCCGGCCGGCTTTGCGGAACCGTCGTGATAGTGGGAGGAATCCACGTAGAGCACCGTACCGATGCCTGTATCGGCACCGCAGCTGCTGCTGTAAAAATTGTTTTCGATCACTGTAAATTTGTTCAGTGAAAGATAATAGCCGATGATTCCTCCGACACTGCTGCCGCCGGAAACCTTGCCGCTGAAGGTGTTGCCCCGGATGGCGCCTGTACCGTTTGACCAGGCCTGCCAGAGGCCTTTCTCACCGCCAAAAATGCCGCCGACACAGGAGGAGCCGCTGACCGTGCCGTCAACGGTGCAGCTCTCGATGGTCACGATGCGGCTGTTTGGCGCTGTCGGATGGTAATAGCCGCCTCCCACGATACCGCCAGCATAGGTATCGGATGCCGTGACCGACCCATGGAACTGGGATCCGGACACGGAAAGCTCACCCATACTGGTATCCTTGTAGCCAACGAGTCCGCCTACATAGTGCTTGCCGTACACGGCGGCAGAGCTTACACAGCCGGTAAGGGTTCCATTGAGCCGCCCGCCAAAAGAGCCGATATAGTTTTGGGAATGATCATAACCAATGGTAACTCCGGCTTCGACTGTACAGTTATTGAAAATCACCGGGTTGTTTCCGGAGCTCTGGCCATAGGCACTGGCAGAACTGCCCTCAGAAAGACCGCCGATAAAACCGGACCGGAGCGTGGAAGACCCGCGCTTTAGCGTAACATTGGTAAATGTCACGGCAATGATCACTGTGCCGGAATTGATACCGGTCGGGCCATAATCTGCCGGATAGTTCGCCACGATTCCATCTGCAGCGATCTTCGGTCCGTACACGGAAAGATTCCTTACCTGCGCCCCTCTGAGATACCCAAACAGGGGCAGGCCGCCGGAAGGCACAGTGATCTGTCTGCCGCCGCCGTCAAAGATTCCGGAAAACGGCTGGATATTCCGGCCGTTGCCCGCAGCAGAAGCGCCGTTTTTCAGACAGCCGATGGGCACCCAGCCCGATGGCAGGGAAATATTGGCTGTCATCTTGAAGGTTTTTCCTTCAAAGGTCTCCCCTGCATTGACCTTATCCCGCAGAAGCACGATATCTGCGGTCTTTTTCAGCAGGTAAGGATCGGATGCCGTTCCCTTACCGTCCCAGGCATCCTTTTCCTCGTCCTCTTCCTTCTCCTTCGGGTCGCCGGATTCCGAGCTCTCGGAAGCTGCTTTGGCCTTGGCGGAGGCTTTTCCGGTACGCTTTTCCTCTGCCGGCCCCTGTGCTGCTTCTTCCTTCAGCTCTCCTGCCGTGTCACTAATCTCCCCGGCATCCTTCTGCTCATCCGCGCTCTCCGCAGCTGCGTCAGATGACGCGCTGTCTGCCGCTGCCGGGTTTGCCAGCCCATCCTCCGATGCCGGAGCTGCCATGTTCCCGGAAGGGTCCTCTGCGCCCTGCTCTTTGGATATCTGGGCTGCATCTGCGCCGGTCTGTACCGCCGGATCCGCCGCTGCCTTCCCGGCATCCGAGGACACAGACACTGCTTCCTGCGTTTTCTCCGCCTGGGAGCTGCCTGCATCCTCTGTCCCTGCCGCAGCCGCCGATGCTTCCTTTTTCGCTTCTACTGCTTTATCGGATGCACCGCCGGGTACTTCTTCCGCGGCCGCAGAAGAGGAAACAGCTTCTGTCGGTATTGCTGCGGCTTCACTAGCCATGGCTGCAGCCGGGCTTCCCGTAAGAACCATTATGCAGATCAGGATCCAGGACAAATATTTTTTCAATGTGATTCACCTCAGAAAAGTCCGCGGGGTCTGTGCCATCCAGGCCAGAAAGCACGGACAACGGACAGCTTCCCCCTGCCCGCACTGTACAAAACTATTCAAGAACGCATCTGCGTTCTTGCCGCGACGCGCACACCTCGCGGCACAGCCGCTCGATGTACGTTGGCCGTCGAATGGCCGCTCAGACAAGCCTGGCGTCCGCTCACCGGCCTTATCGCACAAAAAAAGAACACCATGCTCCAAAATATAAAGCACGATGTTCCTAAATAGTCTCTGTATTCTGCTGCATCTATGCTTTCATCGGAAGCATACAGCTAATCCAGGCAGGCTTCCTGACTCACAGATCTACGCCCTGCATGCTCCTTCTCACAGCATCTATGCTGCAATGGTTTTTGCATGCGGACTCCCTGCTCACAGTGACCGGATCGTTCGGGAATCTCACCCGATTTCCTATTATCCTGACAGGACGTACAGTCCTGCCAGGCACCTGAACCAACTTATGAAATTGTATAAAAATTATACCACTTTTTACAAGGGTGCCGCAATAGAGTTTTGCTCTTTGGACGGCGTAAACTAACTGTCAGTTG
>DFFG01000040.1 GCA_002368795.1 Eubacterium sp. UBA3782 | reverse complement strand
GTTCCGGAAAGGCCGAAGAAGATAGCGGTATTCTTGCCTTCCATGTCGGTGTTGGCGGAGCAGTGCATAGCTGCGATGCCCTTCAACGGCAGATAGTAGTTCATCATGGAGAACAGGCCCTTCTTCATCTCACCGCCATACCAGGTGTTCAGGATGACCTGCTCCTTGGAGGAGATGTTGAAGAGGACAGCAGTCTCAGAATTCAGACCAAGCTCCTTGTAGTTGTCAACTTTCGCTTTGGATGCGTTGTAGACAACGAAATCCGGCTCATAGGTCTTGAGCTCCTCAGCAGACGGACGAATGAACATGTTGGTAACGAAATGAGCCTGCCATGCAACCTCAACAATGAAGCGGACCTTCAGACGGCTGTCCTCGTTTGCGCCGCAGAAAGTATCGACAACATAAAGCTTCTTATTGGAAAGCTCCTTGAGTGCAAGCTCCTTACAGGTCTTCCATGTCTCCTCGGAAGCCGGATGGTTGTCATTCGGATACTCGGGAGTGGTCCACCATACGGTGTCCTTGGAGTTCTCATCCATAACGATGAATTTATCTTTGGGGGACCGTCCGGTGTAGATACCAGTCATAACATTGACCGCGCCAAGCTCGGTGAGGGTACCCTTGTCATAACCCTCAAGAGAAGGATCCATCTCATCCTCGAACAGCTGCTCGTAGGAAGGATTGTACACGATCTCGGTCGTTCCGGTAATGCCATACTTTGTCAGATCAATTGCCATGCTCAGAAACCTCTTTTCTATATAATAATATCTGCATGTACTTTGTAATTGCTTTGCACATCTTCTGTGCAAATGCTGTCAGATCAAAAATCTGACCCCATCGTATCAAAGCAATAATAAACGATTCCAGACCGAGGGTCAAGCAAAGTTTTCGCTTTTCAGGCCGTTCTGATATTTATTTGACAATGTGCCGATAGAGGCTTTTTTCCTGCTCTTTTTACTGAGCAAAACGTCTAAAAGCTGTACTTTCAGACGGCTCGCTCCTTCTCCCTCGTTGCAATTCCGAAGCCCCCGTGTTACGCTGAATAAAAGCAGCTGTCCCATACAGGGAACGATCATCAGGAGGAATAAGAATATGATCCGACAGGCTTCAGAATGCAAAACCGAAAATCGCGAGAATATGCGCGGCGGCTATGGAACCGTCCACATGACCAGCTTAATCAGCGGACCGGAAGAGCTGTACGACAAGGGCCGCCTCTTCTCAAAGATCTCACTCGGACCCGGATGCAGCATTGGCTACCATGTCCATGAGCATGACAGCGAGATCTACTATATCACCGCCGGCACAGCCGAATACAACGACAACGGCGTAATCCGCGAGGTACATGCCGGAGATGTCGCCATCTGTCCGGAAGGTGAAGGACACAGCCTTACCAACAGCAGCAATGAAATGGTGGAGCTGATCGCACTGATCGTCTACGCCTGAACATACCCGTGCTTCCGTAAGCTCCGCTCTGGGAACGAATTAAAATATTCCCATCAAGCAGAACTTCTGGCACAAAAAAAGCCTCCCTTGCATACCGGCAGAAGATGGATCTGCCATAGGCAAGGAAGGCTTTTTTTCTTAGTATGCCCGTGATACAGACAACACACGACCCCCGGAAGACATTAAAGCAAACATTCTGCAGGCCCGAAAGGGCCGAAGCCGTTTGCGTAATGCCTTCCGGGCGGGAGTGTGTACGGTTTACAATCTGAGTAAGATATTGGTGCAAACAATCTGCAGACCCGATAGGGTCGAAGCCGTTTGCGTAATGCCTTCCGGGCGGGAGTGTGTGCCGTTTGCAATCTTTTAGTATACAGCCAGACGGATCAGCAGCTGCGTGATCTTCTCCATGGACTCCACCGGAATGTATTCATATACGCCGTGGAAGTTGTGGCCGCCGGTACACAGATTGGGACAAGGAACGCCCATAAAGGAAAGGTTTGCCCCGTCCGTGCCTCCCCGGATCGGTACGACCTTGGGCTCGATGCCCAGCGCCCGCATGCATTCCTCTGCCCGGTCGATCAGGAAGAGGTGATCCGGCTCGATCTTTTCTTTCATGTTGTAGTAGGAGTCACGGATCTCTACTTCTACCCTGTTTCCGCCGTATTTCCGGTTCAGATATTCGGCCGCTGCCTCGGCAAGCGCCTTTTTCTCGTGGAATTTCTCTGCGTCATGCTCCCGGATCAGATAGGACAGTTTTGCCTCGTCTGTTCCGCCTTCCATATGCATCAGATGGAAAAATCCCTCGTAGCCTTCGGTGTACTCCGGCTTCTGCTCTGCAGGAAGCAGGCGGTCATATTCCATCGCGATCCTCGCCGCATTGACCATCTTATTCTTGGCCTCGCCCGGATGTACATTTCTGCCCCGCACGTGAACCTTCAGGCTGGCTGCGTTGAAGTTCTCATATTCCAGCTCGCCAAGAGCGCCGCCGTCTACGGTATAGGCGTAATCCGCCCCGAAGCGCTCCACATCAAAACCGTCCGTGCCCTCTCCGATCTCCTCATCGGGAGTGAAGGCAATGGCGATCCTGCCATGGGGAATCTCCGGATGGGTCAGCAGCCAGGAGGCCATCGTCATGATCTCTGCCACACCGGCCTTGTCGTCGGCACCCAGAAGTGTCGTCCCGTCCGTGACGATCAGGGTGTTCCCAATGTAGTGGGAAAGCTCCGGGAATACCGCCGGCGAAAGTATGATATCCTTTTCCCGGTTCAGGACGATATCCTCTCCCTGATAGTTTTCCACAAACAGCGGATCGACATGCTCGCCCGGAGCGTCTGGGGACGTATCCATATGGGCAACGAATCCCAAAGTCTCCCCATCCTCCGCCTCCGGATCTGTCGCCGGAATATGGGCGTATACATAGCATCTCTGTTCATCCAGATACACATCCTCTGCACCGAGCTCTTCCAGCTCGGCCTTCAGGACTCTGGCCAGATCAAACTCCCTGTCTGCTGAAGGATGCAGTCCGCTTTCCTCCGAGGTCGTGTGGATCTGTACATACCGTAAAAACCGTTCAATAACCTCTGTCATATTCTCTCCTGTCAGTTATAAAGGCTCCTCAGCATGCCGTCAGGGCTGAGGGCGTTTTCGTCTCTTCCCGACCGCCGCAGCAAGCAGGGAGAACTCATAGCCGGGCTCGGCAGACGGCCCCGGCATAAAGCCAAGCAATTCATCCAGAAGCTCCTGGTCGTAGGCGCCGAGCGCACACGTCCCGCAGCCAACGGCTTCCCCGGCCAGATACAAATTTTCCAGCACTGCACCCGCATCGATCATTATATACTTGGCTGCTTTCAGCCCGTACCGCCACTCCGTCCGGTAGGGAACCGCACTCCAGACAAATACGACCGCTGCTTCCAGGGCAAACTCCTGATCACAGAGAGCCTTTGCAAGCTCCTCTCGATAATCGTCCCCTTCTTCCAGCAGCTGCAGCATATGTCCCATGGGCAGATAATGATAGAGCCCGCTCTTCAGGCCGATGACCTTGTCGATAAACATATAGGTCTCCAGCGGATGTCTGGAGCCGGCCGACGGAACGTTGCGGTAGGAGACCTTTACCTCCTTGCCTGCAAAGCTCCTCATGCCCTGCGTAGCCCAGAGCAGAAAGGAAAGCTCCTTCATCGTCAGGGCGACCGGACTGAAGTCATGAAGGCTCTTGCGTTCAGCCAAAAGATCTGCGATGCCGCGCTCAGAAACGCAGTCCCTGAAATCCAGCGGAAGGCTGATGATCTCGCGGCACTTTGGCTTGCTGAACATCTGAGGCGGCGGCAGCTCCTGCATCTGATCGGTATCTTCCGCATTCACATCAGCTGACGTATATCCCTTCATGATCTCCCGCTGACGCAGGATGATATATCTCGTCTTATCGTTCATCTTGTCACCCTACTTCGGCTCCCGACTTACCCGGCGGTGTGTTTTCAGATCCGTCTTTACCGGTAATCTTTTTTCTTATCTGCTGCGCAGCAGGATTGCCGCACTCTCCGGCGGAAGCACCATATCCAGGATACCGGCGCTGACGCTGACGCTTCCGGCATCCGTCAGGAATCCTTCCTCGTTTGTAGCCAGGATAATGTGAAGCTGCACATTCTCTTCCGACCGCGGGATGCCCGCCGTCCAGACCGGGGCCACCAGATGATAGTGATTCGCCCGGTTGTTTACGGCAATGACCGCCTGCTCCTCCTTGTTGAAGCGCCCGTAGATCAGCACATTGTAATCCAGGAACAGGATCTTGACGGACCCGCTGCGGAACACCTCATGCTCCTTATGCACGCGGATCGCATTCCGGTAAAACGCAATAAGCTCCTTGTCCGCTATGCCCCAGGGATAGGTCCTGCGGTTATCCGGATCCGTAAAGCCGACAACACCGGCTTCATCTCCATAGTAGAGCGTCGGTGCGCCCGGCCAGGTCATCTGCATGATGACCGCCTCGCGCAGGACAGCCTTGTCGGTTCCTTCCTCTGCTGCCTGGGAACCCAGGGTCTGGACCCGGCCCACCCGGTGATTCGTCCGGGTCAGGAAACGGGAGTGATCGTGATTATCCAGCTCATTCATCGCTGTCAGAAGCGATTGCTGCGGGAAGGAGGCCATATTGTAGACCATGGTATCCCGGAAGCTGTTCGCATTGCCCAGCATGTCCTCACGATAGCTGTCGCTGTGCTTTTCCATGCCGGTCAGGAACCAGGAGACCGGCTCCATGAACGCGTCATAGTTCATGACGCTGTCCCACTCATCGCCCCCAAGCCAGCTTGCGGCATCTCCATAATGCTCGGCCAAAATAAGCGCCTCCGGATTGGCTTCCTTCACCGCTTTGCGGAACCGTTTCCAGAACTGGTGATTGAACTCCACCGAATGTCCGAGATCTGCCGCGACATCCAGCCGCCAGCCATCCACCGAAAACGGCGGAGAGACCCATTTTCTGGCGATCCGCAGGATCTCCTCCTGGAGCTCCGGGGATTCCTCATAGTTTAGCTTTGGAAGCGTGTTGTGCCCCCACCAGCCGTCATAGGTGGCGTTGTAAGGCCATGAATTCTTGTTCTTGAAATCAAAGTAGGAGACGTAGGGGCTGTTCTTTGAAACAAAGGCGCCGGGAGCGTAGCCAGGCTGCCCCTCATAGATCTGCTCCCTGTCCATCCACTTGTTAAAGGAGCCGCAGTGATTGAAGACACCGTCGAGGATTACCTTCATGCCCCTCTCGTGTGCACCCTGTACAAGGTGGATAAACAGATCATTGCTGGCCTCCAGATTTGCCTTGTCCGTGACACGGCTGATGTACCGTGTGGCATGAAGATTAACCTCATCATCCGGCTCAAGGATCTCCCCCTCCTGGTCCAGGATCTTGCCCAGATGGGGATCGACATAATCATAGTCCTGGGTATCATACTTGTGATTGGAGGCAGAGACAAAGATCGGATTAAAGTAGATCGCCTCCACGCCCAGATCCTGCAGATAGTCCAGCTTGTCGATCACTCCCTGCAGATCTCCGCCGTAAAAATTGCGAACATCCATCGCCTCGGGCGGAAGGTACCAGTTATCGATTCGTTTTGTATGCTGATGGATGTAGCTGTACTCGTGGGACAGGACATCGTTCGACGTGTCGCCGTTGCGGAACCTGTCCACAAAGATCTGATAAAAAACGGCCCCCTTTGCCCAGTCCGGGGTGGAAAAGCCGGGGATGACGCGAAACAGATTCTTCTCCGGGATCTGTCTGGTCACGCCGGTGCGGCAATAGTAGCATACCGTTTTTCCAAGCCGGATCTCAAAATAATAATCAAAGGGCTCCCCGGGCGTCTCCAGATGTATGCTGTAATAATCAAAATCATCCAGGCATTCATCGATGTGCATCGGCAGCCGTTTCTTCCCGTGGCACAGGCATATGCTGTCCGCATTGTTTCTTGCCGTGCGGAAGCGGATCGTCAGCATATCGCCAGGCTCAGGTTCCATCGGCGAGCGGAACATTTCCGTCTCGTCGGAAAAAAGCGCATTCTTCTTAAGAAGCGGCCGCATCCTCAGTGTGTATTCAATTTGGCGGCTCAGTTTGTCCATATCTGCTCCTCTGGTCATCACGTAGTCCTGCCATTTTTTCTAAAACTGATCTGCAGGGACCATCTGCCGTCTCTGGATCATGAAGGTCCCGATAAGGAACGCTCTGGCGTTCCCGCCCCTGTCAGGAGATAATTCTCCGGCAAAAGCACCATACAGACCCCCTGCAATTTTATCCTATCCCAGGTGCTGTGACAAGGTAAAAAAGTATGCGCCCTTCACATCCCCGGGGATATGCCCCTTTCACAGAATCCTTTTTCCGGACCGTATCGCCAATTTCCTGTGAAACGAAAAAAGCGGCCTTTCGGCCGCCTTTTCCGAGAAATATTTTTCTCAATTGGGGTGTAGCAAAAACTATATAATGTATTGGGGGGTTTTTACGGTGCCTATCATAGCATGTAAGCCCGCCAAAGTCTGCACAAACTTGCCAAATTATCACCCGTATTTTTGTACATAAATCACATTTCTGTACACCCGATGGAAGCTTCTCTGCCAGGGCACGCCCTCCGGCCGCAGCTTCCGTCTCTCCTATCCATTGCAAAAATCACCTTGTCTCAGGCCTTTGCTGCCAGCAGCTTTTCTTCCTCGGCAAAGATCGCCTCGAACTCCTGGCGGCCAAGCTTTTCCTTTTCCAGCAGCTGCCTGGTGCATTCCTCCAGCACGTACTTATGCTGGCCGATCAGCTCTCTGGCCTTTCCATGGCAGGTCTCGATGATCTCCTTGACCTCCTCGTCGATCTGGGCGGCCACATTTTCGCTGAAGCTCTTTGTGTGTCCCCAGTCTCTGCCGATAAAGACATCGCCCGAATCGTCGTCGTAGTTCACCAGGCCCAGCCGGTTGGACATGCCGTATTTCATCACCATTGCCCGGGCCGTTGTCGTGGCCTGCTTGATATCCTGAGATGCCCCGGTCGTAATGTCGTCAAAGACCAGCTCCTCGGCCACACGGCCGCCCAGATCCACGATGATCTGCTGGAGCATCTTGCCCTTTGTGTTGAACATGTCGTCATTCTCAGGCTGGGGCATGGTATAGCCTGCCGCGCCAGGGCCTGTGGGAATGATCGAGATGGAGTACACCGGCTCCATATCCGGAAGCACATGGAACAGTATCGCATGGCCGGTCTCATGGTAGGCCGTGATGCGCTTTTCCTTTTCTGAGATGATCCGGCTCTTCTTCTCGGTACCGATGCCGACCTTGACAAAGGATGCGCGGATATCCTCCTGGGTGATAAACGCCCGGTTCATCCTTGCCGCACGGATCGCCGATTCATTCATCAGGTTTTCCAGATCTGCTCCTGTAAAGCCTGCGGTCGTCTGGGCGATCTGCAGGAGATCCACGTCCTCTGCCAGCGGCTTTTTGCGGCAATGGACCTTGAGGATAGCCTCTCGTCCCCGGACATCCGGCACGCTCACGGCAACCTTTCGGTCGAAGCGGCCGGGACGAAGGATCGCCGGATCCAGGATGTCCACGCGGTTTGTCGCTGCCATCACGATGATCCCTTCGTTGACGCCAAAGCCGTCCATCTCTACCAGAAGCTGGTTTAATGTCTGCTCTCTCTCGTCATGGCCGCCGCCCATGCCGGTGCCTCGTCTGCGTCCGACCGCATCGATCTCATCGATAAAGACGATGCAGGGAGCGTTCTTTTTTGCTTCATCAAAAAGGTCACGGACTCTGGATGCGCCGACACCGACAAACATCTCGACAAAGTCCGAGCCGGAGATCGAGAAGAAGGGAACACCTGCCTCGCCTGCCACGGCCTTTGCCAGCAGAGTTTTACCTGTTCCGGGAGGACCCACCAGGATCACGCCCTTGGGGATCCGTGCGCCAACCTTTGTATAACGTGCGGGATTGCGGAGGAAGTCGACGATCTCGACCAGCTCCTCTTTTTCCTCATAAAGACCGGCCACATCGTCAAACCGGATGGGCGTCTCGCCGGCCTCTGCCATCTGTGCGCGGCTCTTGCCGAAATCCAGCATCCGGCTGTTGACGTTGCCTGCATTCCGATTCATGAGCAGCATAACGATCAGGAGAACACCTGCTCCCAGGACCAGCGGCAGCACGATCGTGCTGATCAGGCTGTCTCTGGCGACGTTGCCGACCGTATACTCCACGTGATATTTCTGCAGCTCAGCTTCGGCGTCGCGGACATCCGTCACATATACACGGCCGGTATCCCCATCCTTTGTCTGGTAGGTGATGCTGCCCGTGGGCACCTCGCTGTTCTGGTTGATGACTGCCTCGTCGATCTGGTCTCCAGTCAGTGCCTGCAGATATTCTGCCCGGCTCACCACCGGCTCCTGGCCCAGAAAATTCGGCACCACCATAAATAACACTATAACGGCAGCCATCAGGAACAGATAAACTGCCATACCTCGTCTGTTACTCACCTGCTTACTCCTATCCTTTTACTCCTCCTCAAAGGAGATCTCACCGACGTACGGAAGATTCCGGTACCTCTGCGCATAATCCAGGCCATAACCCACGACAAATTTGTCTTCGATGGTGAACGCGCAGTAATCGACATCGACGCCCTCGACCACACGGCGGTCCGGCTTGTCGAGCAGTGTACACAGCTTCAGGCTGGCCGGCTTCCTCTTGGTCAGCAGCTCCAGAAGGTAGCTGAGCGTCCGGCCGGAATCGATGATATCCTCCACCACCAGAACATCCTTGCCTTCGATGCTCTGGTCCAGATCCTTGACGATCCGCACGATGCCGCTGGATGATTTTTCATTGCCGTAGCTCGACACCGACATGAAGTCCATCGTCAGCGGGACCGTGATCCTCTTGGCCAGCTCCCACATAAAGGCAACACCGCCCTTCAGCACGCAGATCACGTGCACCTGTTTTCCGGCATAATCCTCGCTGATCTGTCTGCCAAGCACATCGATCCTGTCCGCCAGGGTCTTCTCGTCGATCATTACCGAAACTACTTCCTTCATGTCTCTCCTCCTGTGTGTTCCGCATGTATTTCCAGAATCCAAAGTGTCTCCTCCGTGATCCGGGCACGGGCGGATATCCGCATGCCCACGACCCAGAAGACCTCCGGTCCTGATGCCAGTACCGGAATGGCATCTCTCTGCCGCCTCGGCACCTTTTCATCGATCAGATAATCCTTCAGCTTCTTTTTGCCGCCGGTATCTGTCGTAAACAGATAGTCTCCCGCCCGCCGGAAGCGGAGGGCAAGACTATGCTTTATCTTATCATAATCCAGCCATTTCGTATACTGATTTCGGGGTATTTTGTCCATGTCCATCCCGGGCTCTCTGGCAAGGATCCTGCAGGAAAACTGCCATTTACCAAGGCTGTACACGGCCTCCTTTATGCCGGCAACAGGAATGCACAAATCTCCATTCTCTGCCGCTTTCTGATCTGCCGGAAGGAGCCTGACGCCGCGGTATTCCCGAACGGCAGCAAAACCGCCCGGCAGTGAAAACTCCCGGCCCGCCTGCATGGCAAACAGAGCCTGGATCTGCCGGATCTGTTCCCGGCCAAGATCCTGTCTGGAGCCTGATGCAGTCTCTGCCGCATCGAGGATCAGCCGCTTCTGCAAAATGCCGGGAAGACCGGTCAATGCATCCAAAAGCAGCACTTCCCCTGTTTTTTCCTCCTCCACGACCTGCGGCCGGAAACGGGCTGCCTCCTTCCGCAGATACTCCTCTGCCTCTGCCATATCCTCCGCCAGCGCGCCAAGATGAGGGATAACGGCAGGATTGACCGATGCTGCCAGCTGCGGGATCACATGCAGGCGTATACTGTTTCTGGCGTAGGCATCTGACAGATTTGTGCTGTCCGTTCTCCAGGCGATCCCCCGCGCCTTCAGCCAGGCCTCGATCTCCTCTCTGGTGATCCCAAGCAGCGGCCGGATATACGGCCCCTCTGCGGGACGGATCCCGGCCATGCCGGCGATGGAGGTTCCCCTTGCCGCCCGGAAAAGCAGCGTCTCTGCCTGGTCGCCGGCATGGTGCGCCAGCGCGATCTTCTGCAGGCTGTGTGCGGCACAGATCCGCGCAAAGGCTTCCCTGCGCACGGCTCGTCCTGCCTCCTCCAGGCCCATGTGCTGCTCGGTTGCGATCTCTGCGACCGCATGCCGCTCCACCGTGAGCAAAACGCCAAGCTTCCTGCACAGGTCTCTTACAAAAGCCTCATCTGCATCGCTCTCCTCCCCCCGCAGGCAATGATTGATATGCACCGCCTCCAGAGGAATGCCAAGCTCCAGCAGCAGATGAAGAAGGCATACAGAATCTGCCCCGCCGGACACGCCGACCAGGACCCGATCCCCTGGCCCGGTCATCCGATGCTCTTCCATATATTGTCTTACCCTTTTTTCCATAGGCTGCTTTCCTTCGGCTTTCTGCTGGCGGCCGCTCTCCGGCCTTATTGCACAAAAGACCATGGCCGAATCGGATTCGGTCATGGTCTGTTTTCATTCACCGTCTGTTTCCCGGAAGACGATCTCGCCATCCTTTACCAGGCCCAGCTTGTCCTTGGCTACCTGCTCTGCGTACTCATCGCTCTTCATGTATTCCTGAAGCTCGGTGATCTCTTCCGTACGGGCTTCTTCCTCCGCCGTCTGCTCGGTCAGCTCAGTGATCCGCATCTCGCCTTCTTCAATTTTTGCATTCAGCCTCTGACCTGACACCAGCAGTGCTGCCATCAGCACCAGGACTACCACCGTGATGCCCAGCATCGTGCGTCTGTTCTGCCGCATAACTACCCCTTATCCTTTCTGTTCTCCGACGCCTTTTTTGAGGCGCTCCCTCCCGGATCACAGATATCGGAACAGCTCCGATACATTCTCCTTTTTCACCGTCTCCTGCACATCCAGGACCTCTACGCGGACCTGGCGGGTTCCAAACTGGATCTCGATCTCATCGCCCACCTTCACCGGGGCCGAAGCCCTGGCCGGCTTTCCGTTCAGCAGCACACGGCCTGCATCACAGGCTTCATTGGCTACCGTGCGGCGCTTGATCAGTCTGGACACCTTCAGATATTTATCCAGCCGCATCTTATTTTACAGCATCCTTCAGTGCTTTTCCTGCCTTGAACTTCGGTGCTTTGGAAGCAGCGATCTCCACCGCCTCGCCGGTCCGGGGATTCTTGCCGATACGGGCAGCTTTCTCCTTGACCTCAAAGGTTCCGAGCCCGGAAAGGGCGACCTTGTCTCCCAGCTTCAGCGCCTCGGTGATCGTTGCGATGAATGCATCCGCAACCTTCTCGGCATCCTTTTTCTTCAGTCCGGTTTTTGCGGCTACAGCTGCCGCCAGTTCAGTTTTATTCATGGTAATTCCTCCGGAGATCTAATCTCCTCTAATCTTCTTTTTACTTCATGCGCGCGGAATCGGTTTCCGTACGCTCATCTCATCTGTTTTCTTCATTATATACTATCAGTCTGGCAGCTTGTCAAGGCTTGCCCCCTGATGCGCCGTGTCCGCATTCATATCCTTCATATCCTCTGCAGCGGATCGGAGCAGCTTCTCCCTGTCATTTTGCCCGGGATCCTCGATCACCCGGTCCAGCGCAGCATTCAGCAGTTTTCCGATCATCGGCCCCTTAGGGACACCCATGGCGATCAGATCTGCGCCATTGATGGCCAGATCCTTTAAGGTAAAGCATTGCTCCTTTGCCAGGATCTCCTCGTACACCCTGGTCGCGGCGATGATCCTGGCCAGATCCTCCTGGACCTGGTCCGGTGCCTTGGCCATGCTGTCCGCCATCTGTACCTTGATCAGCAGAGGAAACAGTTCCTGCCCAACCACACGGAGCATTTTCCGGATCTGCCGCTCGTCCGGCCGCAGGAGCCAGTCGTGGCAGCGGATCAGCATCTTTACGCTGTGGATCGTGTCGTTGTCCATCTTCAGGCGCTTCATGACTGTTCCGGCCATCTGTTCGCTGACCTGCGCATGTCCATAAAAATGATCCACACCCTGCTCGTCTGTCGTCCGGACAGCAGGCTTCCCAAGGTCATGCAGAAGCAAGGCATAGCGCAGCACCCGGTCCTGTGCCGATGCGCGCATCGCGATCAGCGTATGCTCTCCGACCGTATAGGCATGATGCGGGTTGTTCTGCGGTGTTTCCATGCAGGCGTCAAATTCCGGCAGAAAGATGCGTGTCATGCCTGCCTGATACGCCACCTTCAGGTATTCCGGATGCTCAGATGTGATGATCTTTGTCAGCTCCGCGCAGATACGTTCGGCGCTGATCCGGGAAAGCGTCGGCGCCAGCTGTATCGCAGCTGCCAGCGTATCCCGGTCGATCCCAAAGTTATTCTGGGCAGCAAACCGGACAGCCCGGAGGATCCGGAGGGAATCCTCCTGAAACCGTTCCATAGGATCGCCTACAGCGCGGATCATCTTTTGCTGGATATCCTCCATGCCGCCGTGTAGATCCACCAGCCCGTCCTGGTCATTGTAGGCCATCGCATTGATCGTGAAATCCCGGCGCTTCAGGTCTTCCGCCAGACTGGCGGTAAAGGTCACGCTCTCCGGATGTCTGCCATCCAGGTATGCGCCGTCCACCCGGTAGGTCGTTACCTCATGGGCATCGCCTCCGACCAGGACAGTGACCGTGCCATGCTCGATGCCTGTATCCACCGTCTTCACAAATATGCTTTTTACCTGTGCCGGAGAGGCATTCGTGGTGATATCCCAGTCATTAGGCCTCTTGCCGAGGATCGAATCGCGGACGCATCCGCCTACGATATAGGCCTCATATCCCTTTGCGTGGAGACTGTCCAGCACCATCCGCACCGTCGCGGGCATTCTGATCTTCATTCTTACGCACTACCTTCTGTCGTTATTTTTACAGCCCAAAAGGGGCTGCCACGCCCCTGCAGATCCCATGCATCTCTTCGTCTGAGAAACACCATCGCATTGTCCCTGCTGCGATGTTTCACCAGAAGAGCTGTGCATGTGTCACGCTTCGGTGCGGCAGCCCCTGTCTGTCATTTACCGTATCTATGCTCAGGAGAGAATCGGCTTCATAGCCTCTGCCAGCTCATCCTTCTTTGCCTGTGCTTCGGCAAGATCCTTGCCCAGGGTGGTGAAATAGGTCTTGATCTTCGGCTCTGTACCGGAGGGACGCACGACAACCGTGCTGCCATCCTCCAGCGTGTAGATCAGGACATTGGCCTTCGGAAGGCCGGTCTCCTCGGGCTTTGTATAATCGACAACACCGGTAACCTTCTTGCCGGCAAAGGCGGTCGGCGGTGTCTGGCGAAGGCCATCCATGATGCCCTTCATCTTGTCCATACCGGTCAGGCCCGGGAACTCAAAGCTGTCGACCTTGTTGAGGTAACGGCCGTACTGTGCGTAGATCTCCTCCAGGCGCTGCTTGATGGAGGAGCCGATGCTCCGGTAATAAGCAGCCATCTCACAGATCAGCATGGAACCGATGATGGCATCCTTGTCACGTACATACGGGCCTGCCAGGTAGCCATAGCTCTCCTCGAAGCCGAAGATAAAGCGGTCGACCTGCCCGGCTGCCTCAAGCTGTGCGATCTGGTCGCCGATCCACTTGAAGCCGGTCAGCACGTGACGCAGCTCTACGCCGTAATGCTTTGCAACAGCATCGGCAAGCGGTGTGGAAACGATGGACATGACCGCCACCGGATCCTTCGGCATGGTACCGTTCTCGATACGGCCTGCGCAGATATAATCAAGAAGAAGAACGCCCATCTCATTGCCGGATACCAGCTCATAGGTGCCGTCCGGACAGCGCATGGCAATGCCGACACGGTCCGCATCGGGATCGGTGGCAAGCATAAGATCTGCGCCAGTCTCCTCTGCCAGCTTCAGGCCATATTTCAGAGCCTCAAAGATCTCCGGATTCGGATACGGGCAGGTGGTGAAATAGCCGTTCGGATATTCCTGCTCGGGAACGATGGTCACATCGGTGATGCCCATATCGTTCAGAACGTGGGTGACAGGAACCAGACCGGAACCGTTCAGCGGAGAATAGACCAGCTTCAGGCCGGCTGTCTTGCACAGACCCGGACGCACCTGGCGTGCCTCGATGGCCTCGTACAGTGCCTTCTTGCAGTCGTCGCCGACAAAGCGGATCAGACCCTTCTCCACGCCCTCGGCAAAGGACATGACGCAGGCGCCGGTCAGGATATCCAGCTTCTGGATCTCATCATAAACGATCGCTGCCGCATCATCGGTCATCTGACATCCGTCAGGACCGTAAGCCTTGTAGCCGTTATATTTCATCGGATTGTGGGAGGCAGTCACCATAATGCCGGCATTGCAGTTGTAATACCGGGTAGCAAAGCTGAGGGCCGGAACCGGCATCAGTGCATCGTAGATCCGGACATTGATCCCGTTGGCTGCCAGAACGCCTGCAGCGGCCTTTGCAAAGACATCGCTCTTGATCCGGCTGTCATAGCTGATCGCAACTGTCTGGGTGCCGCCCTGGGTCTTTACCCAGTTGGCAAGGCCCTGAGTAGCCTGGCGCACGACGTAGATGTTCATCCGGTTCGTGCCTGCGCCGATGGTGCCTCTCAGGCCGGCGGTTCCAAACTGAAGAGAGACGGCAAACCGATCCTTGATGGCCTCATCGTCTCCCTCGATCTTCATGAGCTCCGGTTTCAGATCCGCATCCTCCAGGTCTGCGGCCAGCCAGCGCTTATATTCTTCATTGTACATGGCGTATCATCCTCCAATATCATCCATTTTTATGCTCAGATCAACTGCTGATCCATATATTGCTGCTATAATGATAATACGGTTTTTCCTATTTTTTGTCAATTGAAGGAATGCCTCGTTCCTTGACAAGGAATGCTCTTTTGTTTAGAATTGTAAATTAGCGTTTGACAATATTCTACAGGCTCCAGTATATATCAGATATATATCAATACAAATCAATCAGTCAGGAGTGCATCATGGCAAAAGAGAAGAAATTAGTAGAAGCGATCACCTCTATGGAAGAGGATTTCGCCCAGTGGTATACCGACGTCTGCGTAAAAGCAGACCTGATCGGCTACACCAGCGTTAAGGGCTGCATGGCCATCAAGCCGGCCGGCTACGCCCTCTGGGAGAATATCCAGGCAGATCTTGACGCCCGGTTCAAGGCTACCGGCGTCCAGAACGTATACATGCCGATGTTCATCCCTGAAAGCCTTCTGCAGAAAGAAAAGGATCATATCGAAGGCTTTGCTCCTGAAGTTGCATGGGTGACCCACGGCGGACTCGACAAGCTGACCGAGCGTCTGTGCGTCCGTCCGACCTCGGAGACGCTGTTCTGCGATTTCTATGCCAAGGACATCCAGTCCCACAGGGATCTGCCCAGAGTCTACAACCAGTGGTGCTCTGTCGTCCGCTGGGAAAAGACGACCCGTCCCTTCCTTCGCTCCCGTGAGTTCCTGTGGCAGGAAGGCCACACAGCTCATGCCACTGCCGAGGAGGCCGAGGAAAGAACGATCCAGATGCTGAACGTGTACACGGATTTCCTGCAGGATGATCTGGCCATCCCGGTCATCCAGGGCCGCAAGACCGACAAGGAGAAATTTGCCGGCGCCGAGGCGACCTACACCGTTGAGGCACTGATGCATGACGGCAAGGCGCTCCAGTCCGGCACGAGCCACAACTTCGGCCAGGGCTTTGCCAAAGCCTTTAATGTGCAGTTTACCGACAAGGACAACACCCTGAAGTATGTACACCAGACCTCCTGGGGCATGACCACCCGTGTCATCGGCGCCCTGATCATGGTCCATGGCGACAACAGCGGTCTCGTCATGCCGCCCCGCATCGCTCCGACCCAGGTCATGGTCATTCCGATCCGTCAGGATGCGGCCGGTGTCATGGACAAGGCCATCGAGGTCAAAGATGCCCTGGCAGCTGCCGGTGTGCGCGTAAATATCGATGCCACCGAGAAGAGCCCCGGCTGGAAATTCTCCGAGCAGGAGATGCGCGGCATCCCGGTGCGTGTGGAGCTGGGCCCGAAGGACATCGAGGCCGGCACCGCCGTGGTGGTGCGCCGCGATGACCGCAGCAAGGAAGTGGTCGCCATCGAAGACCTCCCCGTGCGCGTGCCGCAGATCCTCGAGGAGATGCAGGCCGCCATGTACGAGCGCGCCAAGGCGTTCCGTGACTCCCACCTGTACGAAGCCACGGATTACGAGACTTTCGTGGACACCATCAACAACAAGCCGGGCTTTGTGAACGCCATGTGGTGCGGCGATGCCGCCTGCGAGGCCAAGATCAAAGAGGACACCACCGCCACTTCCCGCTGCATGCCGTTCGAGCAGAAGCACCTGTCCGATGTGTGCGTCTGCTGTGGAAAGCCCGCGAAGATCATGGTGACGTGGGGCAAAGCATATTAAATGATTTACGATAAGCGGCCTGCCGGGAACCGGCAGGCCGCTTTCTCTGCTTGTTATAAGTCATCGGAGTCGAGTAATATCGTAAACGGCCCGTCGTTGACGAGCCCCACTTTCATATCCGCGCCGAACTCTCCGTGCCGGACCACCGGCACCTGCTTCGCGCATTCGGCCAGCACGTACTCGTACAGCGCTTCGGCCTCTTTCGGATCCCCCGCGTTTGTAAAGCCGGGGCGGTTGCCGTGCCGGCAGTCCGCGTAGAGCGTAAACTGCGAGACGATGAGCAGTTCTCCGCCAACCGACGCCAGGTTCAGGTTCGTCTTTCCGTTTTCATCCTCAA
>DFFG01000096.1 GCA_002368795.1 Eubacterium sp. UBA3782 | reverse complement strand
AATTGCCAATCTTCCACCGCGTCCAGACACAGGAAGATGCGGTGCATGGTGTCGTTTTTATCATCAAAGGATATTCCGTCCCGGAATCGGACAACCATGGCGCTGGTAAAGAAGTCTGGCGTGATTTGCTTATGGAGCAAATAGGCCGCTTCGATCTTTCCCTGATCGATCTCCAGCAGGGAGAGTAAGATCCTCTTCTTCAAATCTTCCGGCAGCTCCTCCCCGCTGAGTTGATCGCCCTTTTTCAAGACACTGATCTGACTGTAAAGATCGCGGTCCTGCTGATGAAGCTCCACAGCGCGTTTGCGGTAACGCTCCAGCTGCTCCTGATCTCCCACGAGACAACAAAAGCTGCCGATCTGGTCCAGGCCTTCCTCCATATAATTGTTGTTGCTTTCGATCGCACTGTAAATCCGTTCAATGCCATCGCCGTTCCATTGATGCAGCATACTGCAGCCGAGCATGTATTCTGCATAGGCCCTGCTGCTGCCTTCCGGCAGCTCCTGGATGGCAAAACGACAAAGCTCCAGAGCCTCACTGAGTCGTCCCAGTTCCTTCAAGGCTCCCACCGTGTCTGGGTAGCTTTCCTCCTGCAGTTCCCTGCCGGACGTCTCCCATGTCTCCACGATTTTGAGAAGCCGCTCATGATAGGACTCATAATCAGAAGGATCGGCTCTGTCGATCATGCGCTGTTCCATAAGAGAAAGCGCCCTCTGCGTCTCGCAGCGATACGCATCCGAGCTCTTATCCTCCACAAGCGCGTACTGAGAAACACCCAGATTCTCCATACGCACTCTCTGGGTGGGATGGCTGGCGTTAAGCGCCTGGATCTCATGGCGGATAAGTTCCTGATAGAATGGTTCCCGATCCCGGATGGCCGCACGGATCGCATCCAACCTGCCGCTGACACGTGAGCGGATCAATCCAGCAATATCCGGAGAATCCTCGTGGTCCAGCGCTTCCTCCTCATACCGGTAAAGCTCCTCATACTTGATCTTCAACAGGGCGGAAGCCGCGGTCTTTGCATCTCCCAACTCCGCCATGGCCCGGTCGGCTTTTGTCTCCTCCCCAATGGCATTGGCGAAGCGGAAAAGAGAGAACTGAAGACTATAGGTCTCATCGGGAAGGCTGTATAGATAGCGGGATAATAATCCAAGGAAATGGCGCTCCCGCATGTTGCCGAGCCAATCGGCGTAATTCATTTCTTTTTGCACCCGTAGATTCCCGGTATGGCCGTACTCGTGCAAAAGCACCGCATACAGTTCCTCTTCACTGAGTAGATTCATCAGAATAACGCCGAGCTGGATAATATCCGTTCCCGCCACCTGGCCGATGCTGGCATTGCAGTCCGGAATAAGGCCAATGCGAAAGGGCACCTTGCGTCCACTGGCCTTGGCAGCGCGGGCGGCAAGAGCATAAAGTTCGGGATATTCCGACTCTTCCAGCAGATCAAAGCCCTCCTGCAAAACGGAACGCGGCGCCGGAAAGCGAAAACGCGTGATCCCCAAATCTGCGACGATGGCGGCAAGCAGCACAGGAAACACATGATCCGTCATTCTGGTCATTCCCTGGAAGAAAGCACCGAAGAGGCCCAACAGCGTAACAAGGATCGCAAAGGCATCCGTCCCATGCCGGATTGTGGCAAGAAGCTGAAGCTTCTGTTCCGCGACCAACTCTGCCTGCTCGCGATGGGACATGAGCCATTGCTGCTGCTCTGCGACGTCCATATGCTCAAAACGCCGAACACGCAGACGGGAAAACAGATAACTGAACAGTCCCAGCAACAGCGCTGTAACCGGCATGCAGTAGGCCAGGAACAAGGCGTGGATCCTCTGCTCCTTTCCAAAGCCCCGTCCCACCCAAACACCGAGGAAGTCGGCAGCAATGACCAAAATGCCCGCAAGAATCTGCAGCGCAACAGACCGGCGGCGAAGGATCCGCTCCGTGTCACTGAGAGAAACAGGCTGCGGAGCAACGAGTTGCTTCCTCCGATTGGACTTGCCAAGTGCGGCGGCAACTGCGAGCATGCCGATGGAAACGGCGATTTCAGAACCGATAAAAAACCAGAAGACCACTTGATCGGAAGGTGTGAAGTCAGAGATCTCCTTTCCATCCGTAAGATACGCAACAAGCGGGATGAGACCGAACATCAGCAGGGCCAAAACGATCAGCGTTATCCAGAGGAACTTCTTCTTATTCATACCAGGCTCTCCTTCTATGATCTGCCAATAGAACGTTTGAGAACGGGAAAAAGTTTCACAGAACAACAAAAAATATGCCGCCTAAATGGCGGCATATTTTTTGAAAGGCTAATTACTCGTTGATGCCGATGACAACACCGGAACCGACGGTACGGCCACCCTCACGGATAGCGAAACGCAGGCCGTTCTCGATGGCGATGGGGGTGATCAGCTCCACGTCCATGTCGACGTTGTCGCCGGGCATGCACATCTCAATGCCCTCGGGCAGGGAGATGACGCCGGTCACGTCGGTGGTACGGAAGTAGAACTGAGGACGATAGTTGTTGAAGAAGGGGGTGTGACGGCCGCCCTCGTCCTTGGACAGAACGTAGACCTGGCCGGAGAACTTGGTATGGGGCTTGATGGAGCCGGGCTTAGCCAGAACCTGGCCTCTCTCGATCTCCTTCTTGTCG
>DFFG01000061.1 GCA_002368795.1 Eubacterium sp. UBA3782 | reverse complement strand
GCGTATGTTTCTTGAGCCCATCGAGAGGCTGGTCGGACACAAAAAGCATACGCATGCTGCCTAATTGGACAATTGCGTATGCTTCTTGATCCCATCAATGGTCAGAATGGTCACACAAAAGCATACGCATCCTGCCTAATTGGACAATTGCGTATGCTTCTTGATCCCATCAATGGTCAGGATGGTCACACAAAAGCATACGCATGCTGCCTTATTGAGCGATTTCGTATGTTTTTCCAAAGATCTGGCAGCCTCGGGCTGCTGCCGGCGACAGGTGGCGCTTTCAAGCAATGGGAGTTTCTTTCCAATGGCAAAAAAGCGAGCAAAATTACAGGAAAAAGCACAAAATTTTGATACTCTCTTCCGCCGGAAAAACGCTATACTAAGAATACATACAATAAGAATACATACAATAAGAATACGTATAATAAAAAATCTATACAGAAGAAAAACGCAGGTGTGCAGCAAGAAGTGCACGCAGGTTACTTAGGTTACCGAACCAGACAGAACAGATGATTCTTCAGGAGGAAGACCTCTATGCTTAAGACAGCCATGCTTTTTCAGGACCATATGACACTCCAGCGGGATAAGGCCGTCCCCATCTGGGGCAGCGCTGATCCCGGCGCCCGCATAACCGTTACCGTGCAGGGACAGACCCAGAGCGCCGAGGCCGGCGGGGACGGCTGCTGGTGCGTCCGGACAGCTCCTCTTGCCGCATCCTTTCAGGAGACGGTAGAGATCACCGACGGAACGGAGACGATCCGTCTTGCTGACGTCCAGGTCGGCGATGTCTATCTGGCGGCCGGCCAGTCCAACATGGAATTTTACATGCGCTATGATGCGGATTTTGCCGAAGAGAAAGAGATCTGCGCGAACGCGGATATCCGCTTTTTTGATTATCCGGAGGTCGCCTGCCAGGAGCAGCTCTCCGAAGCGGATTATGGCAAAAACTTTGGTTTCTGGAGGAAAGCGGAGGCGGAGCAGCTGCAGTGGTTTTCCGCGCCGGCCTACTATTTTGCAAAGACGATCCAGAAACGCTACGAGATCCCCGTGGGCATCGTGGGCTGCAACTGGGGCGGAACGCCGGCCTGCGCCTGGATGAGCGAGGAAAGCATCCGCGAGGGCGGCGGCGAGCTCTATCTTGATGAATATCAGGCTGCCCTGGAAATGCTTGACCTGGCTGCCTACGAAGAGCGATTCAAGGCTGCTCCCGGAAATTACCGCACGGATCCCTTTGCCGATCCCTTCTCTGTCATGCTGATGGAGGGATATTCCTTCCCGGAGATCCTGGAGAAGCTGGGCATCTCCTTCCCAGATATGAGCCAGATCGATCCTGCCATGTTCACCCCGCCGATGGGCCCCAGAAACGAGACCCGTCCCTGCGGTCTGTATGAGAGCATGCTCTGCCAGGTTGCTCCCTTTGGCATTAAGGGCATCCTCTACTATCAGGGAGAGTCGGACGGCGATGCCCACCCGGAGCTGTACAAGACGCTGTTTCCTGCGCTGATCCGCGGTTTCCGCAGCCTCTGGCAGGAGGAGCTTCCCTTCCTGTTTGTTCAGCTTGCGCCCTTCGGCCAGTGGATGCAGTGCGTGGGCGAACCCTACGCCATTATCCGTGAGGCCCAGCAGCATGCGGCAGATACAGTTCCCGGCACCGGCATGGCGGTCATCTCGGATATCGGCATGGAGCTGGATATCCATCCAAAGAAAAAGAAACCGGTCGGCGAGCGCCTGGCTCTGCTGGCCGAGAACCGGATCTACGGCGAGGATGTGCTCTGCGAGGCGCCGACACTCCTCGCGGCAGAAGCGGAGGACGGTCTGCTCCGCCTGCGCTTTGCCAATGTTGGCGATGGCCTGTACCTTGCCGGCAGCACGCCGGACGGAGCCGTCACTGCGGCAAACCGTCTGGAGGGACTGCGGCTGTGGATCGACGGCGAAGAGCTGGAGACCGGCACGATTTTGGCCAGCGCATCTGGCGATACGGTAACCCTGTGCTCTTCCATGATCCGCAAGGGCGAGATCCGGGCGGAACTGGGCATCGGCGCCTGGTACCGGGTAAATCTCTATAATAGCGCAAACATTCCCGCACGCCCCGCTGGTGTGACGGCAGACTGCTGATATAGGAGGACTGACATGCTGACTTCAAAAATCAAAAATCTTCTGAATGGACACGGCGGCAACTATATCTTCCCGTTTTTCTGGCAGCACGGCGAGAGCGAAAAGGTGCTGCGGGAGTACATGCGGGTGATCCATGAGAGCAGCATCGGCGCGGTCTGCATAGAAAGCCGGCCCCATCCGGATTTCTGCGGCCCGCAGTGGTGGCATGATATGGACATTATCCTTGACGAGGCGCGCAAGCGCGGCATGAAGGTGTGGATCCTGGACGACAGCCATTTCCCCACCGGCTTCGCCAATGGCGCCCTGGCCGGCCAGCCGGATGAGCTCTGCCGTCAGAGCCTGGTCTGCCGCCGCATTGCCGTAAAGGGCAACGAGCCCCTGACTCTGGATGGGGATGCCCTTGCCCATCCGCTTCCCTTTGAGAAAAACATGGTCGAACAGTTCGTTCTGAACGGCCCCATGCGCGAATTTGACGATGACCGTCTGCTGTCTGTCTCCGCCTGGAACACAGAGACGGGCACCGTCCTGGATCTGAAGGATCACATCTGTGACGGAACCCTCGACTGGACAGCTCCGGAGGGGGACTGGACCGTATACCTGCTGCACCTGAGCCGCAACTACGGCTACCATCGGGACTACATCAACATGATGGATGCCCGCTCCTGCCGTGTCCTGATCGACGCAGTGTATGAGCCCCACTATGCCCATTACAAAAGGGACTTCGGTACAGTCATCGCCGGCTTCTTTTCCGACGAGCCGGAGCTGGGCAACGGACATCTGTACGAATCCAATGATCCCTACGGCAGTGACAACGACTACCCCTGGAGCGCAGAGCTGGAGGAGCGCCTGATGGAGACGCTCGGCCCGGACTATGCCCTCCGTCTGCCCCTTCTCTGGGAAGGAAACGCGGACGCCGAAGAGACCGCCAGACTCCGCTGTGCCTATATGGACGCAGTGACTGACCTCGTGCAGAAGGACTTTTCCGAGCAGCTTGGCAGCTGGTGCCAGGCCCACGGCGTAGAGTATATCGGTCATCTGATCGAGGATGATAACCATCACAGCCGCACCGGCTCCTCTCTTGGCCACTACTTCCGCGGCCTCGCCGGGCAGGATATGGCCGGCATCGATGACATCGGCGGCCAGGTATTCCCGCAGGGCGAGGACATCAGCTACTCCAACGGCACATTTGCCCATCGTGACGGCAGCTTTTACCATTATCTGCTGGGCAAGCTGGCGGATTCTGCCGCGGCCATCGAGCCCCGCAAAAAAGGCCGCAGCATGTGCGAGATCTTTGGCAACTATGGCTGGGCCGAGGGTGTCCGGCTGGAAAAATACCTGGCAGACCACTTCCTGGTGCGCGGCATCAACCATTTCGTGCCCCATGCCTTCAGCGGCAAGGCATACCCGGATCCGGACTGCCCGCCCCATTTCTATGCCCACGGCAACAACCCTCAGTACCGGCATTTCGGCCGTCTGATGGCCTACACCAACCGGCTCTGCTCACTGCTAAACGACGGCAGACACATCGCACCGGTGGCAGTGCTGTACCACGGCGAGGGCGACTGGACCGGAAAATGCATGACAGCTGACCGGCTCGGCTATCACCTGGCGGACGCCCAGATCGACTACGATGTGATCCCTGCCGATGTATTTGCCGATAGAAGCTCCTATCATACAGAGATCAGGGACGGCCGGCTCTGCGTCAACACCCAGCAGTACCGCGCGCTTCTCCTGCCGTACATGCAGTTTATCCCGGCCGAAGTGGCCAATGCCGCACGGGAACTGCAGGCCGCTGGCGTGCCGGTCTATGTCATGGACGCTATGCCGGAGGGCATCTGCCGCGGACAGGCAGATCTTCCGGATCTGACGGTCCTTCCTCTGAAGGATCTTGTGAAGACACTGGATGCACGCGGGATCCGGGATATCTCTCTGGCCCCTGCCGACAACCGCATCCGCTACCGCCGGTATCTCCATGATGACGGTACGGAGATCATCCTCCTGGTCAATGAGGGAACCGACGCTTATGAAGGCTGCATCACCCTTCCGGACACCGAAGGAAAGCAGATCTACGCCTATGATGCATGGACCAACACGCTGCAGCGTCCGGTACAGACCGGCAATCAGGTTTCCTTCCGTCTGGAAAGCCTGCACAGCCTGACACTGGTGCTGGATGCCGCCGCAGAGGCAGATGACCTGGCCGGCATCCCTGCCCCTGCGACCGATAAAAAAGAGTACAGCGAGATCGCTTTCCTTGCCCCCTGGCAGCGCAGCTTCTGCCGCAGCATCGACTACCCCGCCTTTGGCGAAGAAAAGGAGATCGCCCTCCCGGATCATCTGGCAGAGGAGGAGCCGAAATTCAGCGGCTTTGTCCGCTACCGCAGCTGCTTCGAGGCAAAAGAGGACGACCGGATCCTTCTGGAAATCACCGACGCCCACGAAGGCGTGGAGGTCTTTGTGAGCGGTCAGAGCCTTGGCATTCAGATCGTCCCGCCGTTTTGCTATGAGCTGACAGGCGCACTCGTCGACGGCACCAACGAACTGACCATCGAAGTCGCCACCACCCTGGAGCGGGAAAACAGCGGCATTCCGGATGTGACCGGGCAGGTGCATGAGCCAACGTCCCTCTCCGGAATCACCGGACAGGTCCATCTGAAAAAGGTACAGTAAAAAACAGCGGCCGGGAAGACCCGGCCGCATGACAACATACGGGCAGCTGCCATAAAAGGGCTGCCGCACGCAACAAAAAGCGTGCATAAACATTCTGAAGGGGACATCCGCAACGCCGGTGCTCGGCGATCACGCAGAAAAGTATTTTTCTGCGCGGAGCCATAGCACCGCTGCGTGAGGACAGAGCGCGAGCGTTCCCCGTAAGAATGCTTATGCACGGTGTTACATGCGGCAGCCCTTTTTGCTGCATATCGATTTTATTTTGTGCGGAATCGCCATCCCTGTATGTTTACTTTACGGGGATCTCCGCTTTGGCTGTGTTTTTCCCGTCGGTCGCCTTGACGGTTACCGTTCCGGATTCTCCTGCCCGTACGACGGCCAGTGCCCGGCCATAGTAGGTCGTGTATGCGCCGGCATCAAAGCGTTCCTCGGTCCGGGGATTTGCGCTTCCGAAGGCCAGCAGCTCGCCGCCCTCTACGGTGACGCACAGCCTGCGGTCATCATTGGATTCCACGTTTCCAGCTGCATCAGCGATCAGAACCGGTACATAGAGGATCTCGCCGGCTGCCGCCTCTGTCTTCTCCGGGCAAACCACGATGTCCGCCGGTGCGGCAGTCTTCAGTATGCTTCGTCCGATCTCTCTTCCGCCGGCATCATAGGCCACGGCCTCCAGCCTGCCCGGAACATACTTCACCTGGAAGCTGGCCTTGCAGTCCTTTACCTTTGCCTTTCCGACCAGACTGCCGTTCAGGAACAGCTCGATCCGCGCCGCGTCGAAGTAGACCTCCACAACGGCCTTCTTTCCTGCGCAGCCCTTCCAGCTCCAGCTGGGGATCGCGTTGGTCCCGCGCCAGACCATCTTGGCGGGTTTCATCTTATGATTGATGGGCTGGACGCAGATTGCGGGCGCATCCAGGCAGTCCCAGACCGCGGAGGCATGGAAAGCTTCGCCGTTCGGGTCGCCCAGGATATCCAGTGCGCCGGCATCCGCCAGCAGCCAGGGATACGGCTTGGAAAAGCCCTTGCTGTCCGGCGTATAACCCCAGGCACCGATGCCGGCCTCGCCCAGGTAATCCCAGGCTGTCCACATAAAGTCACCGGTCAGATACGGATATTTCTTTACCATCGCCCAGTTTTTCGCAATATCCTGCGGGAAGGTCTCACTGCCGACAACGATACGGCCCGGATGAGCCTTGCCTTCCATGGGATAACGGCCGGACGCGTAATTGTAGCCGCAGATATCCAGCTGATCCAGGGAGGGTGTCGTCACCTGGTCTGCCTTTTTGGAGTTTGCCGCCTTGTTCATGCCAGTTCCCACGATATTTGTGATCATGTTGAACAGGGTCGAATTCATGCCGGCCATCGCATTGTCGCTGCTCTCATCCCGGCCGCTGCCATCCTCCTTGTAGATGCCCTTGCCCTTGGCCGCATTGGCGATGATCATCAGATTGAAGCCGCCGGTCACTGCACGGTTCGGATCTTCCCTGTGAAGGAAATCGACCATCTCGCCGACGAGCTTCACGCCTTCTTCCTTTGCAGGTTCGGACACCTCGTTGCCGATGGAGTAGAGAATCACCGAGGGGTGATTGAAGTCACGGTTTACCATGGCTGCCAGATCGGCCATGTAATTCTCACGCCATTCACTGGCATAATCGAAACGGCTCTTATGCTGGAACCACATGTCCCAGGACTCATCCATCATGTACACGCCCAACGCATCACAGGCCTCCAGCATGGCGCGGGAGCAGGGATTGTGGGCGGAACGGATCGCATTGAAACCTGCCGCTTTCAGTTTTCTCACCCGCCGCCACTCGCTCTCGTCAAAGGTGGCTGTGCCGAGGATTCCGCTGTCATGGTGAAGGCATCCGCCGCGCAGAAGGGTCTCTTTTCCATTGATGAAAAGGCCATTTCCTGACCATTCCACCTTCCGGATACCAAAGGAGATCTCCTCGCTGTCTGCGCCGTTTGTAACCTTTGCCGTGTACAGGTAAGGGCTGTCCTCGCTCCAGAGCTTTGCATCCGGGATCGTCAGCTCAAAATCCGTTCCCTCGCCGCGCAGTCCGTCCACATCGACCTTTACTGCTGCAGGCGACTGGATCCGGATGACAGCCGGTGCATAGGATACCGTGCTGATCCGGACGCTTTCCGGCCGGATGCTGTCTGCGGGACCCATCCAGAGCCAGACCGGGCGATAGATGCCCGCGCCGGAATACCAACGGGAATCCGGCTGCACCACCTCGCACTCAACCCGGATGTGGTTTTCCCCATCGACCAGATACGCATCGGCATCGATAAAGAAAGGAATATAACCATAGGCCGCGCCGCCGGCCTCCTGATCATTTATGAATACACGGGTGTTTTTGTACACACCCTCAAACTGGATCAGCACATGCTCTGCATCCGGACGGGCAAAGGTCTTTTCGTATACGTACTTTCCTCCCGGAAAATAGGCGCCGGCTCCGCCGCAGGCTGCATCTGCGCTCCGCTGCTCATGGATCATCGCGTCATGGGGAATGATGACGGCATTGCCGCCGCAGGTCCAGTTGTTGTTAAAGGATACTTTTTTCATCGCTTTTAATTCTCCTTGCCCGTATTTATAAATGCCTTAAGGGGGCTGCCGCAGTTGAACCCTTCGTCATAAACCTTCCTGCAGAACGCGCTTTCGCTCTGTCCCGGAAAGTTCATGCGCGCTTTTGTTCCATGCGGCAGCACCCTCGTTTCTGTTTCTCCTATTTCGCTGCGTTCTCCGCGTGCTTTTTGGCAAGATCGGCCTGCATCTGCGGACGGAAGCTGTCGACCTTATACATAAAGCTCAAGATAATCATAACACCAAAAAACGATCATCGGGAGAAAATTGTAAAGGAAAATGATGGCACTGTTTGCAGATGCCGTCTGTACCTCTGCCATGCCGTCATATCCGGCAAGACCTGTGACCAGGCCGACGATAATCCAGAGGTAACGGTTTTTAAGCAGCAGGCCCAGGGATTCCTTCAGGCCAAGCTCATTGGTCGGGCCGTTTTTCTTTTCTGTTGTCATGTACCGGTTAAGTGAAGTGAACTATTGGCACTTCGGGAGACTACATTTGCGGATATATGACCGCACGAGAGCTTTGGCAGCACAATCTGTAAGAATAGATGTATGGTGGACCCATGCATTGTATACCTCGGACTCGTTTTGGGAACACCTAACCCGCTTTGGATACATCCCAAAAAAGCTGGCTAACTCATGACTATAAGTCACAAGAATGCGCCAGCTGTACTTTCAAGGCGGAGTTTTGCATAAGTCCCACACAATGGCGGGAGACGATGCCCCCGCCACGCTAAGATCATCAATGCGCTTTGTTCTGCCCTTTGTGCCGTTTCTTGTAATCCTCGCGGATCGGCGCAAGGGCAGCCTCCTGTTCAAACAAGGCGTTCATATCTCCCACGGTCGGCGCCCGCCTGACTCCGGTCACCACGTCAGACATCACCTTATAATTCAGCCTTGTCCCTTCCCGGTCGTTTTCAAAATTGACGGCATGATACGCGTCAATGCCGAACCGGCCGGCGGTGCCGATAGCATCGATGTTTGCGCCGAGGAAAAGGAACTCCCAATGCTCCTTCTCCTTCCTCTGCTCCACCATGCGGCGGACGGTATCGTAGCCGTACCGCCGGCTCGCGTTCTCCATCCCGTCGGTCGTGATGATAAACAGTGTCTTCTCCGGCACATCTTCGGGCCGGGCATAGCGGTGTACCGTTTCGATATGGCGGATGACGCCGCCGACGGCATCCAGAAGCGCCGTGCAGCCCCGGACATAATACTGGCGGTCATTCATCGGCTCGACCTTCCGGATATCCGCCCGGTCATACAAAACCTCCGTCTGGTCATCGAAAAGAACGACCGACACGTATGCCTCCCCCTCCTCATGTCTCTGCTTTTCCAGCAGGCCGTTAAATCCGCCGATCGTATCGGCCTCAAGTCCTGCCATCGATCCGCTCCGGTCCAAAATAAAAACCAGCTCTGTCAAACCCTTCTTCATAACTAACCTCACTTTCTGCTGCAAACAGCCATTTCGCACGCGGTGCGCGTGCAACTTCTCTCTCGTGCGCGGGAAGCGCGCGGCTCCTCTTTCGTGCGCGATGAGCTCGCGAACGCGGTGCGCGTGCGACTCCTCTCTCGTGCGCGGCTCCTCTCTCGCGCGCTTTTTTCTTGTTGTAAGGTCAGTATAGCAGGCCGAAAATGAAATACGGTCGCCCGGCAGGCGACCGCAAGTTTTCATTTATTTTTTCTTTGATCGTGTTTCTGATCCCGATTTTCCGCTTCCAAAAGGAGGATCCTCGCGGTATCTTCATCCCGTCAAAAGCGGGTTGCTGCCACTTTTCTCTCTATTCGATAATGCACGGCAGCCCATGTGCCTCGAGCTGGATATCCAGGTCGATCATGTCGTAGATCCCATTTTCAATGAAATAGGAAAAGATGATGTCTGTCTTGTCACAGGGGGACAAGGCATAGCCGGCCCTGGCCAGCAGATCCCGCGTCTCATCCATGTTCAGCTTTGCTCCGATACACAGACACAGCGCCGTCAGCTTCTGGGGATGATACCCCGGATTTTTCTTGATCTTGGAGAATACTTTTTTGTCGACGATCGCCCGCTTGTATACATCGGCGTTTTCCAGTCCCTTTTCTTTAATCAGATAGAACAGATACTGGGAAAAGGTATCCGCCCTGTGGGCGATGCGCTCTGAAAGCCTTCGCTCCATCTCCTCGATGGCTGCGTCCTCATCGGCGATCGTTTCAGCAAAATATGGCTCTGCTGCCCCGACGTACATATCGGAAAAAACAGCGTCCCCAGCTTTTGGCGCTGTTTTTGGCGTTTCCTTTGCCTTCCCCTTCGGCGGTCTTGCTGCAGAGGAGGGCCGCGGCGGCTCCGGCCTGCCAGGCTCTGGCCTGCGGGCAGCCTCCTCTTTTCTCTCCGGCGGATATGGTGCCCGCTCTTCCCGCAGGTTATGCATGGCATGGAACTCTTCCAGGGCTTCCTGCTCTTCCTCATCTGCCCATCCATCGAAGAATGCCGTTTCCTTAAAGGAATATTCCTCGACCCGCTTTTCCTCTACATAATGGCGGTCGATGTAGGCCTCCAGATCCGGATACAGATTGCGCCCCATCCGTGTCGCCCGCTCGTCAAAAACGACCAGCATGACCTGCATGTCGGCATGCAGCAGAAAGGCGTGGATCTCATCGACGGCGATGCGCATGCCCTCTTCCTTCGGATAGCCAAAGCCACCGGTGGAGATCAGCGGAAAGGCGATGGAGCGGATCCCGTTTTCCTTTGCCAGTGCCAGGCTTTTCTGATAGCAGGACCGCAGCTTTTCCTCCTCACCATGCTTTCCGTCGATATACAGCGGACTTACCGTGTGGATAATGAACCTGGCCGGAAGACCAAAGCCCGGGGTAATAAAGGCATCGCCCTCCCTGGCCGCCCCGATGTATCTCCTCCGGTAGGCAAGCAGCTCCTCGAAGCCGGCAGCCTCATACACCGCCCGATCGCAGCCCGTTCCCACGATCGGCTGTTCATTGGCGGTATTGACGATTGCCTCGGTATTCATTTTTGTGATATCGTTGCGTACGATCCGAAAAGACATTTTTATTTCACCTCTGTTCCTGCCCGTCCGGTCACTCTGCCGGGGCGCCTTTCCCCTGTTCCTTCTCGATTGCCTCGACCACCAGGACGTCTGCCGGCAGCCAGTCGACCTGCCGCAGATCATGGAGGGGAAGCCATCTGGCGGCTTCATGCTCCAGCAGCGTCAGGTGTCCCTCGGCAAGGCGGCACCAGAAACAGTCCATCGACAGGTGAAAGTCCGGATAGTCGTATTCCACCGTGGTCAGAAACCGCTCCACCGTGATGCCGGCATCCAGTTCCTCCCGGATCTCCCGCACCAGTGCCTCCTCCGGCGTCTCCCCGCTCTCGACCTTGCCGCCGGGGAATTCCCACCAGTCCTTATAATCTCCATAGCCGCGCTGGGTCGCAAAAACAAACGGCTCTGCTTCTCCCCGCTCTGCACGGATCACCGCTGCCACGACCTTGACTGTCTTCATCCTGCTGCCTCCCGCTTTCGCGTTTTTATCATCCCGCTGCCCATCGCCCATCTTCATGCCAGCGCTCTTCCTCCCGCCCTGGTTCTGTCTAAGCCGCTTCCGGCATATGCCATCCGGCGCTGCCGTCCAGCCATCATTCCAGCCCGTTATTCAGGATCTCGTTATACCGGGCGTTGGCTTCCTCGGCTTCCTTTTTCGCGATCCACCGTTCCCGGTCGCTCATGATCGCCAGCATCTCATCCGCGATCTCCTCGGCGGAGCGCGGCTTTGCCGACCGCAGGTAAGCACTCATCCGGTGCATGGTCTTTTCCGATCCGAGGTTGCTGGCAACAGCTTTGCCAAATTCCTCCGGATAGCCCAGGTGGACGATCGTTTCGATCAGCTCGCGGTACGCGGCCTTCCAGGATTCTGATGCACTCATATAAAGTCCTCCCGTTTTATCTGTAAAATGCGGATTTTCCGCAAGCGCCCTCCCGTATGCACAGTAGGGGCGCGGTCCTCGGTCCGATTCATACGCTTTTTCTCTTTCGCAGGCTCGTGCTGATCTCGATCTTGACCGGCAGCGCGTCCTTTTCCTCGATGATCTGGGCCAGCCGCTTTGCCGCTGTCTGTCCCATAAAGTGGGTCGGCACCCGGATCGTCGTCAGCGGCGGGGTGACGTAGTCGCACAGCGGCAGATCGTCAAAACCGACGACAGCCACGTCTTCCGGAATGCGGTAGCCGGCCTCGGTCAGTGCCCGCATCGCGCCGATGGCGATGTGGTCATTGTCGGCAAAATAGCAGTCCGCCGGCTCCTCCCCGCTCTCCAGCAGCGCCTTCATATCGCTGTAGGCTCCCTCCTGGCTGGGCGTCAGGCGGTGGACCAGCGATTTCGAGGTCGCCATGCCCCAGGCCCGGATGGCCTTGTAAAAGCCGTCGGCCCGCTGGTCAAAATTGCTGATCGCATAGGCCGAGCGCAGGTAGCCTGGCTGGGATTTCCTCTTTCGGATCAGATAAGAGGTCGCCAGATACGCCCCCTGGATGTTGTTGATCAGGATATAGTCGTGCTCTGCGGTCTCGAAGTAGGTATCCAGCACGACCATCGGTGTTTTCAGCCGGGAAAAACGGCCAAGGGAAGCCTCGTCCAGCTCGGTCCCCAGCAGAATGATCCCGGAAAATTCCGCGCTCTGGAGCACATACATCTGCTCCTCCATGTCGTCATCCTCGTACAGATAGCGGATGACCAGATCATAGCCGGCTTTTTTGCAGCCCAGGCCCACGCCGTCCGAGAGCGTGGAAAAGAAGGGGGTGTCATCCACAACAGCACCGCTTTTTTTGTATATGGCAAAGCAGACCGTACCCTTTTTCGCGCTGAGGGCGGCCGCCTTTCTGCCCAGATCATAGCCGTGCGCTCTGGCAGCCTCCAGGACCTTCTTGCGGGTGGCCGTGCTGACGCCCGGCTTGTTGTTCAGCGCCAGGGAGACGGCAGCTTCGGACAGGCCAAGTGCAGATGCCAGCTCTTTTGCGGTTACAGACATGGCAGGATCCTCCGTTTTTTCATCTTTCTTAAGTATACCGAAGATCGCCTGCGCCGTCCACATCGCTTCAGTAAATTTAGTTAACAAACGCTAAATTATTTATATAAATTTAGTCCACCCGCCGGTATACTGGTGACAGAACATGGGAAATCATGGAAAAAAGGGGTGATTCTATGCAGGAACGCTATGTGATCGGTATCGATCAGAGTACCCAGGGGACCAAAGCCATACTGCTTGACCGGGACGGCACGATCGTCGGCAGGAGCTTTCTGCCCCACGAGCAGATCATCAGCCCGGAGGGCTGGGTCTCCCACGACGGCGACGAGATCTTCCGCAACGTGGTGCTGGTGGTGAGGGAGCTGGTCGAACAGTCCGCTATTGATAAAAAGGATGTCGCGGCGATCGGCATCTCCAACCAGCGGGAAACCACGATCGCCTGGGACAAGGAGACCGGACAGCCGGCGGACAAAGCCATCGTCTGGCAGTGCTCCCGCGCCAGGGAGATCACAGAGGAGATCCAGGACGAGGCCTTCCGGGATTATGTCCGGGCGAAGACCGGGATCCCCCTCTCCCCCTACTTTCCCGCTGCCAAGGCAGCCTGGCTGCTCCGGCACTGCGAGACGGCAAAGGAGCTGGCCCAAAACGGAAGGCTCTGCATCGGCACCATCGACAGCTGGCTCATCTTCCGGCTGACGGGAGGGCAGATCTTCAAAACCGACTATTCCAACGCCTCCCGCACGCAGCTGTTCAACCTCCACACCCTGCAGTGGGACGAGGAGATCTGTCAAAGGCTTGGCGTCCCGGCAAGCGCGCTGCCTGCCGTGGAGTGGTCCGACGGAGATTTTGGCGCCACGACCCTTTCCGGCTTTTTTGAGGAGCCCGTCCCCATCCGCTCGGCGCTGGGCGATTCCCACGCGGCGCTGCTCGGTCAGGGCTGCACAGAGCCCGGCATGGCCAAGGCGACCTACGGCACCGGCTCATCCATCATGATGAACATCGGGCCGGCCTTCCGGGAAAGCAAAAGCGGCCTGGTCACATCCCTTGCCTGGGGCAGAAACGGCCAGGTGAACTATGTCCTTGAGGGCAACATCAATTACGCCGGCGCGGTGATCACCTGGCTCCAGAAGGACCTGGGGCTGATCAGCAGCCCGAAGGAAACGGCAGAGCTGGCACTGGAAGCCAACCCGGAGGACTGCACCTACCTGGTGCCTGCCTTCTCTGGCCTTGGCGCTCCCTACTGGCAGTCCGAAGCCTCCGCGGCATTTACCGGCATGAGCCGGACGACCGGCCGAAAGGAGCTTGTCCGGGCAGGCCTTGAGTGCATCGCCTACCAGGTAACAGATATTGTAGAGGCCATGAGCCAGGATGCCGGCGTAAAGCTGTCCGAGCTCCGTGTGGACGGCGGCCCGACCGGCAACGGCTATCTGATGCAGTTTCAAAGCGACATGGCCGATGCGCGGATCTGCGTGCAAAAGGCCGAGGAACTCTCCGCCATGGGAGCCGCTTTCCTGGCAGGGATCGCCGCAGGCCTGTACAAGGAGGACATCCTTGGCATCGACCGGATGAAAAAAGCATATACACCGCAGATGGAAAAAGCGGTCAGAGGCAGAAAATACAACGGCTGGAAGGCAGCCGTCCAGAAAACATTCTGAGGAGGAAAAAAGGATGAAAGCACAGATCAGACTTGGTTTTGCACCGACTCGCCGGGCCATCTTCAGCGCCCCGGCTGCCGTCGAATACCGCAATCTCACCGCCGCGCGCCTTCGGGAGCTCGGGATCGACTTTGTGGATATCGATGATATCAATGAGGAAGGACTTCTCTATGACGATGCCGGCCTGGAGGCCATCATCGCCAAATTCCAGAGGGAAAAGGTCGACGGCCTCTTCCTGCCCCACGCCAACTTCGGCACCGAGTACGAGTGCGCCCGCCTTGCCAAGGCACTGAACGTCCCTGTTCTGCTCTGGGGTCCCAGAGATGAGCGCCCCGACGCAAACGGCATGCGGCTTCGGGACAGCCAGTGCGGTCTTTTTGCCACCGGCAAGGTGCTGCGGCGCTTCCGCGTGCCCTTCACCTACATGAACAACTGCAACCTGGAGGATCCGGAGTTTGAGCGGGGCATCCGGGACTTCCTGGCGGTCTGCAACGTGGTAAAGGTCTTCCGCCATACCCGCATCCTGCAGATCGGACCGCGCCCCTTTGACTTCTGGTCCACCATGTGCAACGAAGGCGAGCTGCTGGAGAAGTTCAACATCCAGCTCGCTCCCATTCCGCTGCCGGAGCTGTACGCCGAGATGCGCCGCTGGCGGGAGGAGAAGACCGAGGTCGAAAAGGTTGTTTCCTACTGCCATGAAAACATGACCTGCAACATTTCTGAGGAGTATCTGCACAATGTCGCCGAGCTGAAGGTGGCCATGAAGGCTCTCGCAGAGAAATACGGCTGCAACGCCATCGCCATCCAGTGCTGGAATGCCCTGCAGGATGAGATCCACATTATGCCCTGCGCGGCCAACTCCCTGCTCAATGAAGAAGGCATCCCCGTGGTCTGCGAGACCGATATCCACGGCGCCATCTCCCAGCTGATTACTGAGGCTGCTGCGATGAACGAGCGCCGCGTCATGTTCTCCGACTGGACGGTGCGTCATCCCGACAACGACAACGGCGAGCTGCTGCAGCACTGCGGTCCCTGGCCGATCTCCGTCGCCAAGGAAAAACCGACGATCTGCGTGCCCGTGGCCTTCCCCGAAAACGGCGCCGTCTCTGCCGAGGCCAAGCACGGCCCCATGAGCCTGGTGCGCTTCGATGGCGATGACGGAGAATACTCTATTCTTCTGGGACACGCCAGAGGCATCGAAGGCCCCTGGACCCGCGGCACCTACGTATGGGTCGAGGTCAACAACCTGAAACGGCTGGAGGCCAAGGTGGTCGAGGGTCCCTACATCCACCATGTGGCGGCGATCCACGGCGATGTCGTCCCGGTGATCTACGAAGCCTGCAAATACATCGGCGTCAAACCGGACCTTTACGATCCCATTGAGGACAAGGTACAGGCCTATCTCCACGGTGAAGATGTCGTCTTTGACGAGGTATGAGAATGGAAAACAGAGAACTGGCGCAGCTCGCCTATGAGCTGCGCAAAAAGACCGTCGATGTGATCGTCGGCGCAAAGGCCGGCCACATCGGCGGCGATATGAGTGTGATGGATATCCTGGTCATGCTCTACTTCAAGCACATGAACATTTCCCCGGAAAACCAGAATGACCCGGGCCGGGACCGGTTTGTCCTCAGCAAGGGGCATTCTGTGGAAAGCTATTATACGGTCCTCTCCGAAAAAGGCTTTTTCTCCTATGAGACCTACCGGGATACCTTTTCCGCCTATGGCAGCGAGTTCATCGGACACCCGCACAACTCCCTGCCCGGCGTGGAGATGAATTCCGGCTCTCTGGGCCATGGCCTGCCGGTGAGCACAGGCATGGCGATCGCCGGAAAGATGGACAAGGCAGATTACCGGGTCTATACCGTCATGGGCGACGGTGAGCTGGCCGAGGGCAGCGTCTGGGAAGGCGCCATGGCCGCCGGCCACTACCATCTGGACAACCTCTGCGCCGTGGTGGACCGCAACGGCCTGCAGATCTCCGGCACAACCGAGGATGTGATGAGCCACGAGCCGCTGGCCGACCGTTTTTCCTCCTTCGGCTGGCACGTCATCGAGTGTGACGGCAACGACATGGACGCGCTGGATGCGGCTTTTACCGAGGCGAAAGCCTTCAAGGGAAAGCCCAGCGTGGTCATCGCCCACACCGTAAAGGGCTGCGGCTCTCCCGTCATGGAGAACAAGGCACCCTGGCACCACAAGGTCCCCAGTGCGGAAGAATACGCTCAGATCGAAACGGATCTGGAAGCAAGGGAGGAGGCGCTGCGCCATGTATAACTTACCCGAACTGAACACGGCCGGCAATACGATCCCCAACCGCCAGGCCATCTGCGATACGCTGATGGCTGCCGCTGCCGCCGACCGCGATGTCATCGCCCTGTGCAGCGACTCGCGGGGCTCCGCATCCATGACCCCCTTCTTTAGCGCCTTTCCGGAGCAGAGCGTGGAGGTGGGCATCGCCGAGCAGAACCTGGTCAGCATCGCAGCCGGCCTGGCCAGCTGCGGCAAAAAGCCCTTCGCTTTCTCCCCGGCCTGCTTCCTCTCCACAAGAAGCTATGAGCAGGCCAAAATCGACTGTGCCTACTCCGACACCAACACCACGCTGATCGGTATCTCCGGCGGCGTAAGCTACGGTGCGCTTGGCATGAGCCATCACAGTGCCCAGGACATCGCCGCCATGGCGGCCATCCCCAACATGCGCGTCTACCTGCCCTCCGACCGGCACCAGACAAAACGGCTCATCCAGGCACTGCTGCAGGACAAAAAATGCGCCTACGTCCGCGTTGGCCGGAACCCGGTAGAGGACATCTACCGTGAGGAGGACTGTCCCTTTGAGATGAACAAAGCCGTGGTACTTGGCAATACCGACCGTCCCGATGCGGCCATCGTAGCCTGCGGCGAAATGGTCCGCCCCGCCATCGGTGCAGCAAAGCTTCTGGAAGCCGAGGGCATCCACGCCGCCGTCCTGGACATGTACTGCGTCAAGCCCCTGGATACCGAAGCGATCCTGACTCTGGCCCCCATCGTAAAAGGCTTCGTCACCGTCGAGGAGCACGCCCCCTTCGGAGGCCTCGGCTCAATGGTCTCCCAGACCGTCGCCGCAAACTGCCCCAGACGAGTCATCAACATGGCCCTGCCCGACGCACCGGTCATCACCGGAACCTCCCGTGAGGTCTTCGACACCTACGGCCTAAACGCAGAAGGCATCGCCGCCCGCGTCCGCGAGATCGTAAAATAACAACAAAAAGGGCTGATGCAAACCGGTCAGCCAGGAAAAGCACACGCCCCGGAAGACATTAAAGCAAACAATCTGCAGACCCGATAGGGTCGAAGCGTTTGTGTAATGCCTTCCGAGGCGTGTGCTGTATGCGGGCCGCGGTGTCTTTCACTCTTGAATCCTCCATTTCCGTTCTTCCGTCTGTATGGATAAAGGCGGCAGACATGCTTCAGGCAAAATGATCTTTCTGTCAATCAGTTTCGGGCCTGCGTCCATTGTATCCTTTTATATTGTATGTAATTATATTATACGCAATCGTGCCCTGGTTGTAACGTCCTCCTTCTTTGTGCCCCCTTGAATCCCCTCCGCTTTCGTCCTATCATTATATGTATCAGCTTCCCTTCTCAGATACGTGACATTAAGGTGGATACTTATGAATGCAAGGAAGAAAACCGCTCATCTGACCCTGGATCGTCAGGGTGTGGATGAGGCCTCAAATACCATTCAGAGCTGGCTGGAAGAAGCCTCCTTACCGGAGCGGGATATCCTGCGCATCCGGCTGACCATGGAAGAGATCCTCTCGGTTGTCTGCGAACATGGAAACGAAAGCCTGCAGGCAGAACTGCTCCTTGTCCGGCTGTTTGGCGAATATCGTTTCTATATTCGCTATAACGGGAGCCGGTTTGACCCTGTCACACCGGAGGAGGCTGCTGCATGAACATGCTGCATGAACGACCCATGCGGCAGCCTCTTTTTGTTCTGCCAATTTCTGTCCTGTTATTCTTTCTCGGAATATCGCATCATGCAATATGGCAATTAGACATTCCGCCGGATCAGATGTATGCTTTTTTCAGAAAGGGAAGACAGGTGCAATGCCATGAAACGTAACAGAAGAAATGGGTCCGCCCTGCTTTTGGGAATCGTCCTGCTGCTATCCGCATGCGGCAGCGCAAAGGAAGCATCCATCCCGCAGGCAGCCGGCAGTGCCCAGACCGTAGAAGATGCTGCGAGGGAGGACGCCGGCTCCGCCAGCCCGGCCGCTTTCGAAGCTGAAACGGCCTCAGACGCGGAAACAGAACTGCATGCGGAAGCGGAAACAGACACAACAGCGGAACTGAAAGCAGCGTCAGATGCAGGTTCAGAGACAGCAGCGGAAACGGGCACGGCGGCGGCTGCAGAACCGAACAAGACAGAAAAATCAGAATCGGGAACGGCCAGGGAGACAGAAACAGGCACAGTGCCGGAGGATACGAAGGACCAGGAGATACCGGAAATCCCGGGACAGACAGAGGAGGAAGCACAGGAAGCCATGCTGCAGATGACGATCGATAAAACCAAGGTAAAGGTAAAATGGGAGGATAACGAATCCGTAAGAGCACTGATGGAGCTCTGCAGGGAAGAACCGCTCACCATCCAGCTGTCCATGTACGGCGGTTTCGAGCAGGTGGGCCAGATCGGCACCCGCCTTCCCTCCAGCGACGTCCAGACCCGGACAGAGGCAGGCGACATCGTTCTCTACGCCAGCAGCCAGATCGTCGTATTCTATGGCTCCAACTCCTGGGCCTATACCAGACTCGGCCATATTGAGGATCCGGATGCCGCAGGGATGGCCGCTCTTCTTGGAAACGGGGACGTGGCGATCACCCTCAGCATGGAAAAATAACCAGACTTCAGGAAGGACCAGGCTGCCCGTGTACCGTTTTTCGGATAAAAAGATGGTCCAGCCCTCTTTATTAAAAAGAAGGTCTGCCCCTCTTTCCGGCATCAGCCGCTCCCTGTAAAATAGTGGCATCAATCAAATGATGGCATAATGCAGTACGAACAGAATTGCCGCCATGCTTCCGGTCCCATGTACCGGTCCATGCGGCAGCAGAAAGGAAAATGTATGGAATTCATCCCTGAAAAGAAACTGGGCTTCGGTCTGATGCGATTGCCCCAGACATCCCCAAACGCTGCAGATATCGATCTGGAGCAGGTAAAGCAGATGGTGGACCTGTTCCTGGAGAAAGGCTTCACCTATTTTGATACAGCCTGGATGTACAACGGCTTTGCCAGCGAAAGTGCCGTAAAGGAGGTCCTGACCTCCCGGCACCCCAGAGAATCCTTTACCCTGGCGACAAAGCTTCATGCCGGCTTTGTAAAATCCCTGGAAGACCGGGATAAGATCTTCAACGCGCAGCTGGAAAAGACCGGCGCAGGCTATTTCGACTACTACCTGCTTCACGGCATCGAAGCGCGGATGCTCCCGGACTATGAGAAATACGACTGCTTCAACTGGCTGCTCGCCAAAAAAGCGGAAGGCCTGGTAAGGCATGCCGGCTTTTCTTTCCACGACACGCCGGAGGTCCTGGACCGGATTCTGACAGAGCATCCGGAAATGGAATTTGTCCAGCTGCAGATCAACTATCTGGACTGGGAAAGCGAATGGGTCAGAAGCAGAGCCTGCTATGAGGTCTGTGTAAAGCACGGAAAACGTGTCATCGTCATGGAGCCGGTAAAGGGCGGCACCCTGGCAAATGTTCCGGAGGCCGCAGCAAAGCTGTTTGCAGCAGAGGATCCGGCCCTGTCTGTTCCCAGCTGGGCGATCCGCTTTGCCGCCTCCCTTCCCAATGTGATGGTCGTACTTTCCGGTATGAGCAATCTGGCCCAGATGCAGGACAACCTAAGCTACATGGGAGACTTCAAGCCGCTGACAGAGGAAGAAAAAGGCATCTGCTTTAAGGTCGCCGACATCATCAACAGCCAGATCACCGTGCCCTGCACTGCCTGCCATTACTGTACCGAAGGCTGTCCCATGAACATCGCCATCCCGGAATACTTCTCCCTGTACAATGAGGACATGCGGGAAAACCTGGAGGAAAAGGGCTGGACGGTCAACTTTACCAACTATGACGTGCTCGCGGAAAAACGCGGCAGGGCAAGTGAATGCGTTGCCTGCGGCCAGTGCGAAAGCGTATGCCCGCAGCATCTCTCGATCATCGATTACCTGAAAGACGTCTCCGCGCATTTTGACCGGTAACGCACCGGACAGTCAAAAGGGGCTGCCGCATTAAGCAAAAAGTACATAAATATTCGGAAGGAATCAGCCCTCTGCTGGCATCTGGAGGAATCCTCTGATTCCGGCTGAGTGTCCTTGCACCTGGACCAGCGGGAGCGCTTCCCGTAAGAATATTTATGTACCAATTGTTTAATGCGGCAGCCCCTTAGATTGTCTCCTCCATCGGGGAAAAACCGTGCATACATAAGCATCAGCGGAATCTCCACCACGCCCTTGAAAGTGTTGATCACTCCCCATCTCCGAGGATCCCCCTCCGACATTTCTTATTTCTCCAGATCCTCCACATCGATGCACCGGAATCCGTTTTTCATCAAAAGCTCCGCCGTCACGCCGGCTCCCTCCGTCAGGGTACCGGTAAACGTGCCGTCATACCGCTGCTTTACGCCGCAGCTGGGGCTGCGCGGCTGGAGCACGATCAGATCCGGCAGTTCCCTTCTGGCGATCTCCAGGCACTTTTCCGCACCGGTGCGAAACTCCCGGTCCACGTTCCGGCCGTCCCTGGACATGACCACACCGCTTTTGACCTCAGAAGGGATCCGCGGCGTCGGAAGGCCGCCCATCTGTTCCGGGCAGACGGTGATCACCTCGTTTGTCTCCATCAGCTGCAGGATCTTCTCATTGCGGTTATTCCCGCCATTATACTTGCAATTTTCGCCTGCAAGGCAGGCACTTACCATGATCTTCATTTCTGTCTGTTCTCTGTTTTTTTAAGCAGCCTGCGGATCACGGATCTCTCCTCCGGCAGGCATCGCAGCTTTAGCCAAGCGCAACGTCCAGGATCATCATCAGCACAAAGCCAAGGGCAAACGCAATCGTACCCACATTGGAATGCTCTCCTTCGGACATCTCCGGGATCAGCTCCTCAACAACCACATAGAACATGGCGCCGGCAGCAAATGCCAGCATATAGGGCAGAACCGTCGTCACCGCGCTGGCTGCCGCTATAGTAATCAGCGACGCAATGGGCTCGACGATGCCGGAGAGCACACCGTACGCAAAGGTTTTCGCCTTTGGCATACCGGCAGCCCGAAGCGGCATGGACACGATCGCGCCCTCAGGGAAATTCTGGAGAGCAATGCCAAGAGCCAGGGCCAGAGCGGCCGCCTGGCTGACACCCGCCTCACCGGATACCCAGCCTGCATATACGACACCTACCGCCATGCCCTCCGGGATGTTGTGGAGCGTTACCGCCAGGATCAGCTTGGTCGTCCGTTTCAGGCTGCTTTGGGGTCCCTCCACCTGCTCATCCATATGCATATGCGGCGTTACCGTATCCAGAAACAGCAGAAACCCCATGCCGACCAGAAAACCGACAGCGGCAGGAACAAAAGCAAGTTTCCCCATGCCCTCTGAACTCTCCAGCGCCGGCGCCAGCAGACTCCAGAAGGAAGCCGCAACCATCACGCCTGCTGCAAACCCCGTCAGCATCCGCTGCACGTTATCGGATATCTGATCCTTCAGGACAAAGACCATGGCCGCGCCTAGGCTGGTCCCCAGAAAAGGCAGCAAAATTCCCATCCATACCTGCATATTCATCGTTTGCTATCTTCCTTTACAATTATTTAAAAATCTATACATTATCACAAGTCTGCCTGCCCTGGCAGGAAAACATAGGGCACATTTCTCATTGCCCTGCCTCCAGTTTGTCCAGCCGCCGAAGGATGGTATGCCGCATCGTCAGGAAACATGCCGTTCCGCCGATCACGTTGGAGATGGGTTCCGCGAGGAATACTCCCCGTACGCCAAATCCGATCTCCGGAAGCAGCAGCGTAAGGGGAAGTACGATGATGATCTTGCGCAGCAGCGAAAAGAAGATCGCGTGTTTTGCATCCCCCACGGCCTGAAAAGCTGACTGCCCGGCAAACTGGAACGACATAAACACAAATCCGAAGAAATAGATCCGAAGCATCTCAATGCCCACATGGATCAGCTCCGCGTCATCCGAGAAGATGCTAAACCACACCCTCGGAAACAGATGGATCAGCAGCCATGCTGTCATCGTATAGAGCGCACCGACAATTGCATTGAACCAGATCCCCTGCTTCGTGCGCGTATAGTTTTTTGCGCCATAATTGAAGCTGATGACCGGCTGGGCGCCTCCGATGATCCCACTGACCGGCAGCATAAAGACCTCGCGGATGGAATTGATCACGGTCATCACGCCGACGTACAGATCGCCGCCGTGCTGCTGCAGTGTCGCATTGCAGGCGATCTGCACGACACAGGTCGTTCCCTGCATAATAAAGTTCGATGTGCCCAGCTTTGCGATCTCTCCCGCAAGCTCCCGGTCGATGCGGATATCCGCCCATGCGAGCGGTATCACGGCCCCTTTTCCAAACAGGAACCGAAGGACCCAGACCGCCGATATGGCCTGGCTGATCACCGTCGCCAGGGCAGCACCGGAAACGCCCAGGTGCAGTCCGAAAATAAACAGCGGATCAAGGATGATATTGGCGACCGCACCCAGAACGACCGAGATCATCCCGATCCTTGGGTAGCCCTGGGCATTGATATACCCGTTCATGCCGGTCGCGGTCATCACAAACACGGTGCCGGCCAGATAGATATTCAGATATTCCTCCGCAAATACGTAGGAATCCTCGCTTGCGCCAAAGGCAAACAGGACCGGACGCCGGAAGGCATACCCGGCCGCCATCAGAAGGACGGCGCTCACAAGCAGCAGCGCCAGTGAGGTGCCCTGGATCCTTCGTCCCTTCTCTGTCTCCCCTGCGCCGCGCGCCATGGAAAACAGCGGAACACCGCCATTTCCAAACAGCACCGTAAATGCCATAATGATCGTTACGATCGGAAAGGTCAGCCCGACGCCCGTAAGAGCGAGGCTGTCGCCTCCCATATGTCCGATATAGATCCGGTCCACCACGTTATACAGCAGGTGGACAAGCTGCGCGAAGGTAAGCGGCAGCGCCTGTGCCAGAATACTTCGCCAGACCGGTCCTTTGGAAAAGTCTACGTTTCGTTTTTCGCCTTGTTTCTCCATTTGCTCACTTCCCGTCAAAGTTTTTGTCCTGCCGGCAGCTTCGCCGCTGCCATCGCAAAAAAGAAAAAAGCCCCTTTATGGAGTCTGCCGCATACGAACAGTACTCAGCCGGAACGGTCATGCAGGATAAAGTGATTTTTCCTTACGGTGATCAGTCCTTCCTTCTGCATTTTCCCGAGCTCCTTCGACAGCGCGCTGCGCTCCACATTCAGATAATCTGCCAGCTGCTGGCGGTCAAACGGGATCGTAAAATCGCAAGTATTTTTCCGCAGGGAGACCGCGTTCAGGTAGGACATGACCCTTCCCCGGATCGTTTTCGGCGCTGTATGAAAGCTTTTGCCGGAGAGCGACAGATTTTTATGCGCGGAAACATTCAGCAGGTTCCGGATAAACTTCATCATCCAGGGGGAGAGATCGGAGGTCTTCCTGATGCTGCCGATATGCAAAAACAGGATCCGGCAGTTTTCGTTTGCCGTCACATCCACCAGCATCGGCTCATCCGGAAGATACGCATAGGTCTCGGCAAAAAACTGCCCCCTTCCGATGTGGCTCAGGATCGTCCGGTTTCCCCACAGATCATTGTTTTCTATTGTAACGCTGCCCTCCAGAACGATCCCCATGCGGTCTGTCAGTGTGCCCGCATGCAAAATGCCGGCTCCTTTTTGGAATACCTGCTCCTTTGCGCGGAAAAACGCAAGTGCCGCAGCGATCTCGTCCCCGGACATATCGTGAAACAGCATGGAATGCTGAAGAAAAGCTGTATTCATACGACCCTCACAGATTTTTTCGTTTGTGGTTATAACCACATACACATCCTTGTCATCATACTATACTGGGAGCAGAAAGACAAGGAGGCAGGAAAAATGCTGCGGAAGATCATTCATATAGACGAAGAAAAATGCAATGGCTGCGGCCTGTGTGCCGAGGCCTGTCACGAAGGCGCGATCGACATCATCGACGGAAAAGCAAAGCTGGTCCGGGAAAATTTCTGTGACGGTTTCGGAGACTGTCTGCCAAACTGTCCGACAGGCGCCATCACTTTCGAAGAAAGAGAAGCTCCGGCCTACGACGAGGCGGCCGTAAAGAAAGCTCAGGCAGCAGCCCGGCAGACAGACAAAGACGCCCGACAGACCAACACAGAACCAAATGAAAGGAGAACCCTCCGCATGGATCATGAACATCGCCCGGGCGGCTGCCCCGGATCCGCAATGATGCAGTTTGAAAGAACGGAAAGCCCCCGCACTGTACAGCCCGGAACCTTCGAAATGCCCGCATCCCGTCTGGCTCAGTGGCCCTGCCAGATCAAGCTTCTGCCCACAAAGGCCCCGTACTTTGAAGGCGCAAAGCTCCTAATCGCCGCAGACTGCACCGCCTATGCCTATGCCAACATGCATGAGGACTTTATGAAAGGCAAGGTCACCATTATCGGATGCCCCAAGCTGGACGCTGTCGACTATACCATCAAACTGACCGAGATCATCCGGGACAACGATATAAAGAGCGTGACCATCGTCCGCATGGAAGTACCCTGCTGCGGCGGCCTGCAAAGAGCTGCCGAAAACGCGCTCCACGCCAGCGGAAAATTCATCCCCTGGCAGGTGGTGACCATCTCCCGGGACGGCAGAATCCTTGACTAAACAAAGCAGCTAGATGGAACAATCGTTACAAGCCAGGACACAGCGCATGTCCTGGCTTTTTCTGCTTCTCCTGCAGCGAAAAAAGTCGCAAACGCTTTGCAAAGAAGGCTGCCGCACCAATCAAAAAGCGTGCACAAATATTCTGTAGGGAACAGACCTCGCCCGGTACTTGGAGGAATCTATGACTCATAGATTCCTCCAAGTACCGCTGCGCGAGGACCGAGCGGGAGCGCTTCCCGAAAGAATATTTATGCACGCTATTGGTTGGTGCGGCAACCCCTTTATCATTTATAGCTTCACCATTCTCTAAATATCTGCTGCAGCTGCCGGTCTATATCCCGGCGGGTCTCCCGGCATTCCTTCGGGTACTTTCGTCCCGCCCGGAAGGCAGCTCCGACCAGCAGGCTGCCGCCCACAGGAAGCATGATCTTCAGCATGGATTCTGGGAAAGCAAAGTGTGTCCCGTGTTCATATAAGAATGCCCTGAACCTGCAGCTGTGCGGTTTTTCTGCGAGCCGCTGCTCCATACGCCGGATATACCTGCAGGTATCCCAGAGGACATCATCCTCTGCTCCGATGCAGATAACCTCTCCCTGGATGTTTTCGACCCGGATCTTTTCCTCCTCCCGGACCGGATGCCGCCGTTCGGATTCATCAAACATGGGGCGGGATGCCACCATATCCTTTCCTGCTTTGGATGCTTCCTTGATTTTCAGCCAGTATTCCGGATGCCGATACGCATATGGCAGATAGGGCAGCGGCTTTCCCTCCCAGGAAACGGAGGATTCATTGTCGCCGGGTCGTTCCCGCATCCCGTCTTTTCCGTCCTGATAGAACCCCTCCATCACAAAATCCGGCGGCGAGATCGCGATCGTCAGCGTGATCTGCGGATAATAGGATGCGGCAAGCAAGGCCAGCATGCCGGTGGTGGAGGCGCCGACAATGCCGATCCGGCTGCAGCCCTTGTTCTGAAGCACTTCGATTGCTTTGCCGAAGCGTTCCAGGGGATAATTGTGATGTCCGTAATCTTTTTTGTCCGGGGACATTGCCATCACATGGCATCCCTGCCGGTGCAGCCATTTCACACCGGATACCGCCATCCTGTCATCAATGGCATCTCCCAGCATCACGATCATTGCCTTGTCCGAGGCGGAGGGGCATTCATAGAACGCTCCGTAAAATCCATGCTCCTCCGGATTATAATACTGCCGCTTTTCTTTCATGTGTATTTGACACCGCCCTTTCCGATCTTTTTATCCACCTGCCACCCGCCTTGTGCTCCAATACCATGCATAGGTGATCGTTTCCCAAAAGCAATTCATTATGCCTGCCAAAAGAAAAGAGCAGGCCCGATATCCATCGAATCCTGCTCTGTGAAAAGCACACGAATGGCAGTTAATACAGGCTAACTGTCATTAGTATATATCTAACTTTGCAAATCTGCAATACACACGATCGGACGGTGCCCACAGGTTATCCCTTTCCACCGGCGGCTGTCCAAAAGCAGACCGTCAAACGGTCATGAATCATAGAAGTTTTGTCCCTCGAAGGTGACGAGGCGTTCGGCCTTCGGATACTCAAAGATCTTGTCGTTGTCGGCATTCTCTTCCAGATAGGAAGCAAATTCACGGGCATACCATTTTGCCATTTCCAGATTGTGCATAAGGTAATTGCCGCAATTCACCGGAGCAGCACCAGGCACCTCCTGTGCATCCTCCACCGAGCGGAAGGCATCCAGCAGAAGTTCGTAGAGATCCTGCGGATCCCGCATTCCCTTGAGGATCAGGTAAAAACCGGTAAGGCATCCCATGGGTCCCCAGTAGACCACTTCATCCTTCCATTCCGGATCGTTGCGGAGGTACGTTGCGATAATATGCTCCAGCGAATGCATGGCTGCAACGTCAATGACCGGCTCCTTGTTTGGCCTTTTGAGTCTTATGTCATATGTCGTCACGGCATATTCGCCAAGACGATCGATCCGGCTCGTGAAAATGCCGGGAACGATACGGGTATGGTCGACCGAAAAGCTTTGAATCAGTTCCATTTTGTTTTCTCCTTGACAGATATACGTATTATATGGGTCAGATGGATCGCCAATTGCTCAAATTGCTCTGTGCCTTCTTTCCTCTCTGACCATTATAATTCTGTTGCCGCAGGAAATCAATTTTTTCGCTTCCGGTCTGCCCTCCGCAAGAGCCTGCTTTCTTCTCCGCAATCACATGCTCTTATTCTCCAACTTTAGATAAAGCATCTGCCGGAATGCTTATCTGCAGTAGATCTCGATCGCCTGCGCGGCAAATACCGCTGTGCCTTCCCCGCCATAGCTGTCGATGCTTGTCGTGAAATCTCCGCCGCCGCCATACATTTTCCCGAGGCCGCTCAGGATCTGCTTTGTGCAGGTATACATATGCTCTGTAATATAATCCTGCAGCTTCTTTACCATCGCCTGGGCTTCTTCTGATGCCGGGTCTGTCTCCCGGATCTGCCCAAACTGTGCAAAGATATCAAGCATTCCCTGGTGGATCTTCCGGCTGTCTTCTTTTGTCCAGCCTTTGGATTTCTCTTCATATTCCTTATACGCCGGCGTCGTACCCCAGGAGGCTCTTGCCTTGGCGGCATACTCGTCGATCTTTCTGGTATCAAATGCGTCAAATGTCAATTGTTTCACCCCCACTGCCTTGATTCCGAGAGCAAGGTCGATCAGATTTTCAATGTGTTCTTTTTTCAGTTTGAGAAGCTCGATCTGCTGCCCCAGCGCTTTGCTCCTGTCATAATCCGGACTGTTTATGATTTCTTTGATATCCTTTAGAGGAAATTCCAGTTCCCGGAAGAGAAGGATCTGCTGCAGGGTCTCCAGCGCTGCATCGTCATACAGCCGGTAGCCTGCCTCCGTATATTTTGCCGGATGGAGCAGTCCGATTTTGTCATAGTACTGCAGGGTGCGTATACTCACGCCTGTCAGTTTGCTTACCTCGTTTACTGTCATCATAGAGCGCTCCCTCGCTTCCTGTCATCACAGAACACTTGCCTTCGGTAAGCTTACTATAAACTATGACGCAGCGTAAGGGTCAATACTCCTGAACTATTTTTCCTATGGGATTTTTCTTTTTGTCAAGTTCTCCCCGGGTAAGGAATTTTTTCGTTTTTCCACCGATAATTTTGTAAAAATTCGTGTCGGCCCTTGATTTTTTACTATTTGACCGATAGCATAAGAGAAGTATTTTTTTCTCTTTATCAGAAATAATCTGTGAAAAGAGCCTTAAGGGACAGGTCACCTTCCCCTTTCCAATCAAAGGAGTTTAGCCATGACCGAATTTTTATCACGTATCGATGACATTCTTTACACCTGGTGCCTGATCTACCTGCTGGCCGGAGCCGGAATTTATTTTACGGTGAACTCCCGTTTTGTCCAGATCCGCCTGTTTAAGGAATCGCTGGTTTGCATGCTTGAGAAAAAGCAGACCGAAGAAGGCGTGTCATCCTTCCAGGCGCTGATGATCGCAACGGCATCACGTGTCGGCACCGGCAATATGGCCGGCGTCGCGACCGCGATCGTCCTGGGCGGTCCCGGCGCAGCGTTCTGGATGTGGCTGATGGCTGTCCTTGGCGCCGCCTCCGCCTTTGTGGAGAGTACACTTGCCCAGATCTACAAGCGCAAAGACGGTGATTCGTTTAAAGGCGGCCCGGCTTACTATATCGAGACGGCGCTGCATTCACGCCCGCTGGGCATCGTGTTTGCGATCTCTCTGGTCGCAACATTTGCGTTTGGCTTTAACGGGCTGCAGGCCTACAACATCGTCTCAGCTTTCGAGTATTATGTGCCCGATTTCGAGCACAGCTTCGTGCCGCTGATCGTCGGCATCATCCTGTTTGTAGTCGCATTGATCCTCTTTTTCGGCGGAACGGAAAAGATCAGCTGGGTCTCGTCGGTGATGGTTCCGGTCATGGCCGGACTCTATATCGTACTGGGTCTTCTGATTATCATTTTAAATGTCACCGAGATTCCGGCAATGCTGGTCTCGATCTTCCAGTCAGCCTTTGATTTTAAGGCGATCTTTGGCGGATTTACCGGTTCCTGCATGGTCTACGGTATCAAGCGCGGTCTCTTTTCAAACGAGGCCGGCATGGGTTCCGCGCCAAACGCATCTGCATCGGCGGAGGTGTCGCATCCGGTAAAGCAGGGCCTGGCCCAGACCATCTCGGTCTACATCGATACGCTGCTGATCTGCTCGACCACCGTATTTATCCTGCTGCTGACCGGCGTATATAAGGAAGACGCTGCGCTGTCCGGCATTCCGCTGATCCAGCAGTCCGTTGCGAAGCAGTTAGGATCGTTCTCGATCCACATCATCTCGCTGGCAGTGTGCATGTTCGCATTTACATCCATCATCGGAAATTATTACTACGCAGAATCCAACATCCGTTTTATTACCAAAAGCCCGGTTGTTATGGCGGTGTTCCGGGTCGCGGCAGCGCTGATGGTCTTCATCGGCGCACAGACAAGCATCGACGTGGCGTGGAGCCTGGCCGATATCACGATGGGTCTTGAGGCGATCGTCAACATCATCGCCATCGTGCTGCTCTCGCGGATCGCACTCGCGGCATTACGCGATTATGAAGAACAAAAGGCAAAAGGCCTGGATCCCGTGTTCCATGAACAGAATATCAGGATCAATGACACAGAAGTGTGGAAATAAAAAAGAGGGGCTGTCGGCATGACCAAAGAATGGGTGCTGCAAGATAACATGCCATCAGCGGAGACGATCGTGCAGATGATGTTTTCTTCCATGCCTGATCCGTTAAAGCAGATATTTTTCGAAAAAGGCTGACACCAGATACCCGTCTGTTATTTGCATTGTGAAACTTATTTTTTCGCAAGGACGGTGATCCACGGCTTCTTTTTATGATGGTCCGTCTTTACCTTTGAAAAGCCGGCCTCTTTTAATGCTGCCGTAATGTCTTCTACCGTATAATTCTTCATTCCGTCGATGATCTTCTCGAACTTCAGGCTGGTCGCATCCGTCCCGTCGGATTCATTGCAGATCATAAAATATCCGCCTGGCTTCAGGACCTTTGCCACCTGAGAAAAACACTGGGTAAGGCCTGGCCAGAAATAGATCGTCTCGAATGCGGTTGCCAGATCATAGCTTTCCTCCGGCAGTGTAAGAGAGGATACGTCTCCCTGCTGCACACAGCACCTTCCGGCAGTGATCATCGCCTGATTGTATTCCTTTGCCTTCTCCACAGAAAGCTCGGAATAGTCGATCGCTGTTACCCGTGCTTTCGGATACTTCCGCAACAGTTCTCCTGCATTCCGGCCTCCGCCGCAGCCAAGATCGACGATGTTCTCAGGATCGATACTCTGCAGATGACCAAGTCCCCAGTCTGCCATTTTTGCATGCCCGGAATTCATGCCCTGCAGCATCATTTTCCCCAAGATGCCTTCCGGCTTCCGTGTCTGGCTTACATAATTTTTAAACAGTCCCATAATTACCTCCTTCTGTGGTCCGTACAGCGATATCCGCTTATACGAAAGATGCACAGATCCAGGCCGCAAGCGCAGATGCCGCCGGGAATATAACAAATAGCTTCAGCAGCTGACTTTTGATGTTAAAACCATATGTCCTTCCCTCCATCACATGTTCCGCTTCCGGATAAAAATGCTGGAAGAACTGAAATTTTAAAAGCAGGAAGTTGTCAA
>DFFG01000072.1:23474-42749 GCA_002368795.1 Eubacterium sp. UBA3782 | reverse complement strand
TCTTTCCACAATTTTTCCCTGATCTGCGGGAATTCCTTCTTCAGCAGCCGGCTCGATGCGCTCTTGTACGCATTGATGAACTTACTGATCTCACTCTTTGGCTGACCGCGGAACATGATATGTACGTGATCTGTATCGTGGTTCCATTCCTCCAGGGTCAGCCCGTACCGTGGCGCGATATGACAGAAAATCTCCTTCGCACGGTCTGAAATCACGTTATCAAACACTTTGCTTCTGTACTTCACGACCAGGATGAGGTGGTAGTACAGAAGAAAGACCGAATGAGCATTACGATCATATTTGTCCGTCATGCCAACATTTCCTTGAATTCGACTGAAATGGATTACTTCTGTTGATAACAGTATACCATAGGCGCGCATTTAGAACAAGTGTTCTTTTTACTATTCCTTTTTATATGTGCAAAAAGAGAGACGAGTACAACTATACCAAGATGTGCAATTCATCCCGTCACCTTATAGGATGGGAGAATTCTTGCCGTTATATGTTAAAAAAATGTACATCCCGCTCCGAAAGGAGAGCCTGCAGAAAGTCTGCAGCGCCCCTTATCAGGTCCTGTCACTTGAACAAATCGATGCAGACAGGACTTTGCGCTTGATCCCGCTAAAACAGCTTTGCACGGAAAAAGCCGCTGCATCACTGCAGCGGCTTCAGATTAAAAGCTCATGTTGAGTGCAAGGGCAAGCAGGATAAATACGACTGCGGCGATCCTGGTGATGAGCACCAGCTTGCCTTCCTTGGAACGGCCCTTGTTTCTTCCCCAGTACGTGTCACCGGTATTCATGCCGCTGATCGCGCCGAGACCTCTGTCCTTGCCCTGCTGCATAAGGACGACGACAATAAGTAAGATGGAATCTATTGCAAAAAGGATAGTTAAAATCGTTCGGATTACGGATGCCAATTGCGTTCACCTCCTATATGTCAGCGAAAAAACTCGCATTAGACATATTATCACAATTGAATTTTGAAATCAAGCGATATTTTTGCAATCTCCGCCGTCGGCACATATTGCAGATCAAAAGCGTTAAAGGGTCATTTTCAGGGCCGATGGCCGTTACAGATCCTCGAGGATAACTGTAAATGGACCGTCGTTGATCAAGGATACCTGCATATGGGCCCCAAATACACCCTTCCGGACCACAGGCACCTGTTTTGCCGCCTCCTCGCAGATGTATTCATACAGCTCTTCTGCAGCTTGCGGATCCCCTGCATGGAAAAAGCTGGGCCGGTTTCCCTTTTTGCAGTTCGCATAGAGCGTAAACTGCGAGATGAGCAGCAGGCTGCCGCCCACATCCGCCAGAGACAGATTGGTCTTGCCGGCCTCGTCATCAAAGATTCGGAGCGCGATCAGTTTTTTCAGATATTTATCGGCGTCTGCCTTTGTATCTCCCTCACCGACTCCGATCAGGACCATGTATCCCCGGCCGATCTGTCCGAGCACCTCGCCGTCCACCGACACGCTGGCCTCACTGACTCTCTGCACCACAAATTTCATCTTGTCACACCATCCGGTCTCCCGCCGCAATAGGCGGCAGGGTATTTTTTTCTACATGGAGGGAGCGCCTCCCTCCAGGGTAAAACCTGCGGCTATCCTGCAGCCGCGTCTGTTTACAGCACCTTTGACAGGAAATCCTGCAGTCTTGGCGCCTTTGGCTGTCCGAATACTTCTTCGGGCGTTCCCTCTTCCATGACGATGCCGTCAGCGACGAAAAGCACGCGGTCTGCGACCTCACGGGCAAAGCCCATCTCATGGGTAACGACAGCCATCGTCATGCCCTCCTGGGCCAGCTCCTTCATGACTGCAAGAACTTCGCCGACCATCTCCGGGTCAAGTGCGGAGGTGGGCTCGTCGAAAAGCATGACCTTTGGATGCATGGCAAGTGCCCGCACGATGGCGATCCTCTGCTTCTGTCCGCCGGACAGGGAGGACGGATAGGCATCGGCCTTGTCCAGCAGATCCACACGCTTCAGAAGACGGGTCGCCTCTGCATCCGCCTCCTCCTGCTTCATCAGGCCGGTCCGAAGCGGCGCAAGGGTAATGTTTTCCCGCACCGTCTTGTTTGGGAAAAGATTGAAGTGCTGAAATACCATGCCCATCTGCTGACGGATCAGGTTGATGTCCGTCTTTGGATCGGTGATATTGGTGCCGTCAAACCAGATCTCTCCCTCTGTCGGGACCTCCAGCAGGTTCATGCAGCGAAGGAAGGTGGATTTGCCAGAGCCGGAAGGCCCGATGATGACCACTCTCTCGCCCCTGTCGACATGCTGGGAGATATCCCGAAGCACCACATGATCGCCAAAGGCCTTGGTCAGATGTTCGATTCGGATCAGAGCATTCTTATCTTCTGTCACTCTTGCGCATCCTCCTTTCCAGGATTCCCAGAAGTCTGGTGAGCACGATAACCACTGCCAGATACATCAGCGCAATGCCGATATAGGGCATCAGCGCCTGGTACGTCCTGGCCTGGATGTTTCTTGCGACCATGGTGAGATCGACCAGTCCGATCGCAGATACCAGAGAGGTATCCTTGAACAGGGTGATCAGCTCATTGCCAAGCGCCGGCAGAATATTTTTGACAGCCTGGGGGATGATGATATCCTTCATGACCGTCGTATATCCCATACCCAGAGACCGTCCGGCCTCCATCTGTCCCACATCGATGGACATGATGCCGCTTCGAATGATCTCGGCCGTATAGGCGCCGGAGTTGATGCCAAGAGCCAGGATGGCAATGCCGATCTGATTCCGGCTCGATGAGAAGATAACGAAATTCATGATCAGCAGCTGGACCATCATCGGTGTTCCGCGGATCACGGTCGTATACAGCAGACTGAGAGAGTTCAGAAATTTCAGGCCTGCATGGACCTTGTTCGCATCCTGCTGGTCGTGCATGGTACGGACAACCGCCACAAGGATGCCCAGTATGATACCGATCAACAGCGCGCCCAGCGTCACCAGAAAGGATATGCCAAGACCGCCCACATACAGCTTCCAGCGCGCGCCTTCGATAAAGCTCTGCTGAAACTGCATCCATAAATCATTAAAAATTCCAGCCACTTGGTTTCCTCCAACGAAATACAGGGCGGCTGTGCTGCCGCCCTGCTCTGCAGCGTTCCGCACAAGGCGGAGCTGAACCATTCACTTAGATCTGCTGATTATTCCGCAGAAATATACTTGTCGATGATCTCCTGGACCGTTCCGTCTGCGATCAGCTCGTTCAGTGCGGTGTTGATCGCCTCGCGAAGGGCCGGATTCTCCTTGTTTACGCCAATGGCATAGTCCTCGGTAACGTACTCGGTCTCGAGGATGTGGATGCCCTCATTGGCAGCGACATAAGCCTTTGCCGGCTCATTGTCGATAACAACGGCATCGACCTTGCCGTCAAGCAGAGCCTGGACGGCAGTTGCGCCATTCGGATAAGCAACGACATGATCCTCGCCGTATCCGCCGTTCTCCACGGTATCGGAGCAATAGATATAACCGGTCGTGCCCTCCTGGCAGCCGATCAGGGATACATTGGCCAGATCATCGACGGTGGCAACGGGAGAGTCATCGGTAACGATGATGACCTGGACGCCGGTCGCATAGCTGTCAGTAAAATCTACATTCTGCTTGCGCTCTTCGCTGACAGTGAGACCTGCCATGGCCATATCTTCTTTGCCGCTCTGTACAGAGGTGATGACAGAAGAAAACTCCATGTCGTCAACGACAAGGGTAAGGCCCAGCTTCTCGGCGATCTTTGTGGCGATCTCCACATCGATGCCCTCATAGCCGCCGTCATCGGTGGTCATCTCATAGGGCGGGAAGGATGCGTTGGTTGCCATATGAAGCTCGCCTGCCACAACTGTCTTGATCTCTCCGGCGGTCTCACCGGATGCGGATCCGCCGCAGGCTGCCAGAGATAGGGGTCATTGCCATAATCAGTGCTGAAGCAAAAATCTTTTTCATCATAATCTTCTCCTTCGAATATGAATAGAATTGCAGAAAACCTTATAATAATTAAGACTTTTCCTATCGTAGCACTGCAAATATGCAAAGTCAATAATCAAAACTGTATATCTGATGAATGTTTCTGCATATAACTGGCATTTTTTCTTTTTTTATTCATACAGTGGAAGCACGTTGACCGGTGCGATCCCGATCTCCGTCGGAAACTCCCGTGGCTTCTTGTCTTTTGGAAGCCGCCACCAGATGCTGGGGCTTCCCTCTGCCTGTCCTGTGTAGCGGAACTGTAAGATCGTCTCGAAGGGCTCTTCCATTTCTCCGGCGAACGTGACCGGGAAGAAATTTCCCTGTCGGGTTCTGAGCTCTGGCGTACCCTGACTTCTAGTGTTTTCCTCCTCACTGCCGCTTCTTCCATTTCCGGGCCGGAAGTAATGTGCCCGTATCCCGATCGCCGCAAGACCCTCCTTGAGCTCCCGGGATGTCCGGAGCGTGATGCCCCATTCGGGGACTTCTGCCTCAAAGGGGCCGATCCTGCGTGCTGCGGCAATGTTCTTGCAGCCTGTGATTACGGCAGCCTGAATGGTCTCCGGGTCGGCAAATACCGACTTGACCTCACGCGTCCCCTGCATACGACCATCCGCCATGATTCCAAGCTTTACCGACATGTTATAGGCTTCGTCACGGCTGTGCGTCACCAGAAGCACCGTCTTCCCATAGGTCCGCAGCAGGTCCCGAAGTTCGATCTTGAGTGAATCCCGCAGATGCGCGTCCAAAGCAGAAAACGGCTCATCGAGCATCAGGATCTCGGGCTCTGATGCAAGGATCCTGGCGATCGCTGTCCTCTGCTGCTGTCCGCCTGACAGCTCGGCAGGCTTCCTGTCCTCCAGCCCCTCCAGCTTCAGCAGCGCCAGCAGTGCTTTTAGCTTCTTTTCCTTTTCCTGCCGGTCCTTCTGGTTATGCATCCCGCAGAAGATATTGCCGCGCACGGTCATATTCGGAAACAGGGCATAATTCTGGAAGAGATATCCGACTTTTCGCTTCTGTGGCGGCAGGCAGATGCCCTTCTCCGAATCATACAGTACACGCCCGTCCAGGACGATCCGCCCGCTGTCCGACTTTTCGATGCCGGCAATGCATTTAAGTGTCATGCTTTTTCCACAGCCGGAAGCGCCAAGGATCGCGACGATCTCATTTTGTGTTTCAAAGGACACATCCAGCGAAAAGCTGCCGATCTTCTTTTTGATATCTACGACCAGGCTCATTTCCTCACCGTCCTCTTCTGCCGCGTCTCCAGCATATTGACGGTCAGCAGCACCACCGTGCTGATCGCCAGATTGACCAGTACCCAAAACATGGCGCCACGCTCGTCATTGGTCCGCCACAGCTGATAGACGGTGGTGGAGATGGTCGCCGTCCGGCCCGGCGTATAGCCGATCAGCATGCTTGTGGCGCCATACTCGCCAAGTGCTCTGGCAAAGGCAAGCACGGTACCTGCCAGAATGCCCTGCCGGCAGGCAGGCATCCGGATCCGCCAGAAAATGAAGGTATCCGAAAGCCCCAGGGTCTGTGCCGACCAGGCAAGATTCTGGTCGAAGCTCTCAAAAGCGCCTCTTGCCGTCCGGTACATGAGTGGAAAAGCCACCACGGACGCCGCAAGGATCCCGCCCTGCCAGGTCATCACGAACTTTATGCCGAGATCTGCCAGAAGCATGCCAAGGGGCCGGCGTGCGCCGAAGACAAGCAGCAAAAAATAACCGCACACCGTCGGCGGCAGGACCATCGGCAGTGTGAGGACGACATCGAGTATTCCTTTTATGATCCTGGGCAGTCTTGCCGCATAGTACGCGCAGAATATGCCAAGGAAAAATACCAGCACACAGCTGGCAGCAGCGATCCGCAGGGAATTCCACAGCGGATACCAGTCGATACCAGTCATTTTTCTCCGATCCCGGGGTCATATCCCTGCATCTCGAACGCCCCGGCTTACGTATGTACTTAGTAAAAAGGGGGCCGCACGAGAACTTACGCGCGGCTGACCCCATTTTTACGTATCTGTCTGTTCCTGTTTATCCCAGCTTCGAGAAACCGACCGTCTCAAAAACAGCCATGGCCTCATCTCCCTGCAGATAATCAAGGAAGGCCTTTGCCTCCTCCGGGTTTTTGCTGATCTTCAGCACGGCTGCCGGATAGATGACCTGTCCGCACATCTCAGCCGTTGCCGTGTCGATGACCGGCAGACCTGCACTGAATGCATCGGTCGCATATACGACACCGGCATCTACGCTGGCTTCCACGACCTGGGTCGTTACCTCCTTGACATTGGTGCCGTAGGAGATCACGCCGGCATTTGCCAGGGCTTCTTCCTCAAGTCCGTAAAACGCGAAGATCTTCTGAGTGTACTGTCCCACCGGTACGTCTGCATTTCCCATGGCCATCAGGATATCCCCGGCCTTCAGGCTTTCTGCCAGCTGGTCAAAGGATTCGATGCCCTTTGGATTGCCGTCCGGTACGACCAGCGCGACCTTGTTTTCAAGGAGATCGATGCGGGTCGCAGGATCCACAAAATCCAGCCGGTCCGGATTTGCCTCCTCGTCCTTCTCGATATCGAGCTGGTTCATCTGCTTCGGGGCTGCGGAGATGAAAATGTCACAGTCCGCATTTTCCTCGATCTGCGTCTTCAGCGTGCCGGAGGAATCAAAATTGTAGGTGATCTTGATCCCGGGATTCGCAGCTTCGTAGAGATCCTTGATCTCTGTGAGCGTCTCCGTCATGGACGCGGCAGCAAATACGATGATCTCCTTCGTCTCTGCCGTATCTGCGTCTGCGCTCTCTGCTGCCTCTTCTGCCGGTTCAGCTTCTTCGGCAGGTGCCGACGCTTCCTCTGCCGGGGCTTCTGCCTCTGCAGATGCGGCGGTGCTCTCTGCGGTTTCCTCTGCCGCGCTTACTGCCTGTGTCTCCGGTTCCGATGCTCCTCCTGCGGCTGATGAGCCGCATGCTGCCAGCGAGGCGATCATGATCCCCGCCAGCACTCCTGCAAGTAACTTTCCTGCTTTCATGGTGTGATTCTCCTTTCCCTGTTTCAGAAATGGATCTATATACACGTGGCTTTACACGCATATACCGTTTTGAATCGATTCACAACGAACGCATTAGTACTTTTCTTTTTCTGTTACACAATTTGTCTTAATATCGCCGACCAGCGTCTCCAGCGCGGAGATCGTATGCGGTCTGGTGTCTCCGCCGATCAGGAAAAGCATGATATCGTCCCCAACCTTCAGCTCGCCTCTGTTCAGCCAGACACGGACATAATAGACACCCTCAAGCCCTCTGGCTTTGTTAATAGCCTCCTCGACCTTTGCATCGTCATAATCAAAATGCATGCCCGTAACAGGAGCCGTATCCTCTGCCCCTTCCCGCACCTTTGCACGGGCGCTCTCCCGCACGGTGCCGTTGTGCATCAGGTACATGCCAACTTTACCCGCATCCGGGTCCTGCTTTGCCTCACGCATCCATGCATCGGCAGAAGGGGCGGCCTGAGGGGCACTCTCATGCTCATGTTCATGCTCATGTTCATGGTGATGCTCATGATGCGGTTCCCCGCAGTCCGCAGAGCCGGCGGAATACAGCATATCGATCCCATGCCTGACCGGCTTCAGCACTGCGGCCAGGTTTTCCCTGGCAGCCTTCTCACTTCCCGGAAGGTTGATAATCAATGTTTTTCCCCGGATGCCGGCCATCTCTCTGGACAGGCAGCCCTTGGGGGTGATCTTCATGCTTTCTGCGCGCATGGCTTCCGGAATGCCAGGCGTCAGGCGCTCCACCACCTTTTTGGTGGCTTCCGGCGTGACATCCCTCGGCGAGAATCCGGTACCGCCCGTGGTAATGACAAGGGCGCAATTCAGCTCATCCGCACACTTGATCAGCTCGTGCTTAATGGCTTTCTTCTCATCGGGAACGATCGATGTATGGATCACCTCGTAGCCATCCTCCGTCAGCATCGCACAGACGGCCGGACCGCTGGTATCCTTTCGCTCTCCCTTCGCCCCTTTATCGCTGACCGTTATGACAGCTGCCTTGTATGCCATGACGTATCTCCTTTCCTTCCTCTGGTCTGCCCGAAATTTGCCGCTCTGCCGTCAGAGCTCCGGACATTCTCTCCTCCCTTAGGGATCTTAATATTTCTCCCTGAGGATCTTTATATTATGTTTCGTATATCTATCCGTCGGATGCCGCCGGCTTTCCGGCGGACATTCCTGTTCTTATTTTACGGTCTCATCGCGGCGGAAATCGCCATGTACGCCGCCGGTCTTCTCCAGAAGGCGGATGTCGGTAATGACCATATCCTTCTGGACTGCCTTGCACATATCGTAGACCGTAAGCGCCGCGACGGACACCGCCGTCAATGCTTCCATCTCTACCCCGGTTTTTCCCATGCAGCGGGTTTCCGCGATGATCTCGACAGCATACCAGCCCTCCAGTGCAGGATCCTTTCCATACTGCTCCGCAGGTCCGGCCAGGGATAGATGCAGGTCGATCCCATTGATCATGACAGGATGACACATGGGAATGAGGTCCGGCGTACGCTTGGCGCCCATGATCCCGGCGATCTGCGCCACGGTCAGCACATCTCCCTTTTTGACGCCGCCGGAGCGAATCAGCGCATAGGTCCCGTCATTGACCAGGACTCTTGCGGCAGCGCGGGCTGTGCGCACCGTCTCGGGCTTCTCTCCGACATCGACCATCTTTGCTCTGCCCTCATCATTAAAATGCGTAAACTCTCCCATGGTTTTCCTCCGCAAAACGATACCTGGCAATATACAGGCTTTTCTTCTTCCTTTTTTGCTCAGCCAGGTGGAGCCCAGACTGCAGGCAAAGATCCGGCTTATCCGTCGATCTGGTTTGTCCGCCGCTCTGGCTTATCCGCCGATCTGGTTCATTCTCCGCAGGGCATGGCTCCGTTCTGTCACAGAAAGATTCCCATGCCATTCCGGCTTGCCATAGATCGCAGCAGCAAATTGCTTTTTTATCTCTTCTTCATCCAGACCCTTGACGGGATATTCTGCTTCTGAATGGAGGCAGGGCTTTAGCTTTCCGTCTGCTGTCAGCCTAAGCCGGCTGCAGGTCCGGCAGAAATGGGCATTGACCGGGCTGATCAGGCCCACATTTCCCAGGGCCCCCGGCAGGCGGTAGAGCTTCGCAACACCATTTTGCTCTGGCATGCCGCCAGGCAATGATCCAGCCAGACCGGATGCGCTTTTATTGCTTACCGGCACGAGCTCCGGCAGCGCCTCCAGCACCCGGGTATATGGGATGTAAGCCTCCGGGCCAAATTCTGTATTGCCCGCCATCGGCATCATTTCGATAAACCGCATATCCACCGGCCATTTCCTGGTAAGATCGGCAAGAGCTGGAATCTCGTCGTCGTTAAAGCCTCCGATGAGCACCGCATTCAGCTTTACCTTCGCAAAGCCGGCATGGAGCGCCGCATCGATCCCATCCAGGGCTTCGCGCAGTGATCCGCGCCTGGTGATCCACCCATACTTCCTGGGATCCAGGGTATCCAGGCTGATATTGACCCGGCTGACGCCGGCCCGGACAAGATCCTCCGCCGTATCCGGAAGCAGGGTCGCATTGGTCGTCAGACAAAGCTCCTCTACACCCGGTATCTCCGTGATCCGCTTACAGATTGAAAGCAGATTTCGCTTTACCAGCGGCTCACCGCCCGTCAGACGGAACTTGGTCATGCCAAGGGATACCGCCGCGCGCACACAGGAGATCAGCTCGTCTTCGGTCAGCATCTCCTCGTGCGTTTTCTTGCAGATCCCTTCCTCCGGCATGCAGTACCGGCAGCGCAGATTGCAGCGCTCTGTCACGGAGATTCGCAGATAATTTATTTTTCTTCCAAATGTATCGATCATGATTTTCTACCAGACGGCCTTTTGGCGGGCTGCCTCGCTGCATACACGGGAACCTTCCGTTTCCGGAGTGCTCCATCTGAATAGATCAATATCTTCCGAAAGTACAGTTCGGCCAGTGGCAGGACTTACACATCTGACAGAGTCCGCCATCGCCCAGACGGATCAGGTCTTCTTTTGAAATGCGCTCTCCGGCAAAGATCTGCGGCAGGAGCACATCAAAGATCGTCGTCGGCAGTGAGATCGCCGCACCGGGAACACCCAGGATCGCCACATCCTCAAGGTAGGCCACAAGGGTCATGTTGCCTGGCTGGGCCGGAACGCCGTGACTGATGATCTCTGCTCCCAGTCCGCGGATCGCTGTGGGGGTAAGATCATCCGGATCAACGGACATGCCGCCGGTAAAGATCAGGAAGTCGGCGCCCTTTGCCAGATGCGCTTTTGCCGCCTGGATGATCATATCCAGATCGTCATCACAGATCGTCACGCCGACGATCTCTGCCGGAAAATGTTTCATCTTGGCACGTACCACGGGCTCAAACTTGTCCTTGATCCGTCCGCTGTATACCTCCGATCCGGTAATGATCACGCCGATCTTTCTGTTCTGATAGGGAAGAAGATCCAGCAGAGGATTTCCAGCCGCTTCGGCTTCCCGGCTGAGGCGCTCGGCCTCGATGATCTGCTCTTCCTTTGTAACCAGAGGTACGATCCGCATGGATGCAAGTCTTGCACCTGCCTCTGCCGGATAATGGTCCGGAAGGGTGGCGATCGTGATATCACCGATGCTGTTGATCCGGCGAAGAAGGTCGGTATTTACCCGGAACATGCCCCGCTGGTCCGCCATCAGCAGGACCTTTCCTTCGGAAACATCCGTATAGTGGGCATTCTTAACCGGAGCCATTGCCGCCATACGCAGGGCACAGTCCTCTTCATGGATCTCCCCGGCATTCTCCTCCCAGATAAACACGGTCCGCTTTCCGATATCGAGCATCTCCTCGATATCCTCCTCGCGGATCACGTGGCCTCTCTTAAAGGCAGCTCCCTTGAAGCCATCCCGCATTGCGGTAATATCGTGACACAGCGTCATGCCGACAGCATCCTGTACTCTGACCTTTTTCATCGTTGTTCTCCTTTTATCGTTTTAACAAAAAAAGCAGCCTCTTCTGCAAAAAGAGACCGCCTGCATGATTCGATGTATTGACAAAGCCATCACCGGATCATTCCCGCTTTACTCTGTCATTTTTGGGCCAGCATTTGTACCTGCCGCAGGACGGCCGCATCGCCCTGCGCCTCGGGAACATCTGCTGAAACGGTATTGTTCTATTCTGTCGTCTATTCTGTCGTCTATTCTGCTGCGCCCGCAATACCGCAACCAGTCTGCCCCGCTGACGGACGGATAGGCGGCAGACCAACTTACAATCATTTGATATTAGTGTATCTTATATATCGGCAATTAGCAAGAATTTGTTTGTACTATTTACACATTTCGGAACAGTTTTCACGATAATTTTCCGTCTTTTTGCCTAACATGGCACGACAAACATAAAAAAACGTGCACATTCCTTCCAAAGGAAGATCTGCAGACCGCAGCTGCTTCCCAAGAGAATGAATATGCACGTTTTTACAAGGAGCCTTAAGCTCCTCACTTTTGTTTTATCGTCCCTTTAGGCTTTCCGTACCAGCAGGGACTCGCCGGTCATCTCGGCGGGTTTCTCCATACCCATCAGTTCGATCAGCGTCGGAACGATGTCGCAGAGCTTTCCGCCCTCGCGAAGGCCATAGGCCGGATCGGCATTGACCAGGATGAAGGGTACCGGATTGGTGGTGTGGGCGGTAAAGGGCTCACCGGTCTCCTCGTCCACCATGTACTCGGCATTTCCGTGATCGGCAGTAATGAACATCTGGCCGCCGACCTCCTTTAGAGCTTCGACCGCACGGCCGACACAGACATCCACTGCCTCGATCGCCTGGATGGCCGCCGCCTCCACGCCGGTATGGCCGACCATATCCGGGTTGGCAAAGTTGATGATGATCACATCATATTTGTCGGAACGGATGGCCTCGCAGAGCCGGTCACAAACTTCATAAGCACTCATCTCCGGCTTCAGATCATAGGTCGCGACCTTCGGGGAATGGACAAGGATCCTGTCCTCACCCTCGTTGGGCTCCTCAATGCCGCCGTTAAAGAAGAATGTGACATGCGCATATTTCTCGGTCTCGGCGATGCGGGCCTGGGTCATATGGTTTGCTGCCAGGAACTGACCGAAGGTATTGACAATGGATTCCTTCTTGAAGGCGACCAGCTTGTTGGGAATCGTCTCATCATAATCCTTGAAGCAGACATAGGTAAGATCCTGCAGTCTGGTTCTCTCAAAGCCGGAGAACTCCGGATCACAAAAGGCTCTGGTGATCTCTCTGGCGCGGTCCGGACGGAAGTTGAAGAAGATGATAGAATCGCCGTCACGGATCACAGCCTGCGGCTCGCCATTTTCATCCTTCATAACGGTGGGAACGACAAACTCGTCGGTGACACCGGCCTCATAGGAAGCGGCCATGGCTGCCAGCGGATCTGTGCCGCCGTCGACACCCTCGCCCTTTGTCAGAGCCAGGTAAGCCTTCTCCACACGATCCCAGCGGTTATCTCTGTCCATGGCATAATATCTGCCGCTGATCACACCGATCTTGCCGACACCGATCTCTTCCATCTTTTCCATCAGCTGATGGATATACTCTTTTCCGGATGCCGGAGGCGTATCTCTGCCATCCAGGAAGCAGTGCACATAGACCTTTTCCAGGCCCTGACGCTTTGCCATCTCCAGCAGAGCATACAGATGTGTATTGTGGCTGTGTACGCCGCCATCGGAAAGCAATCCGTACATATGCAGCGCACCGCCGTTTTCCTTTGCTTTGTTCATGGCAAGGAGGAGCTCTTCATTTTCAAAAAAATCTCCGTCCTGGATCGACTTTGTGATCCTGGTCAGATCCTGGTAGACGATGCGTCCGGCGCCCATGTTCATGTGGCCGACCTCGGAATTGCCCATCTGTCCGTCCGGCAGTCCGACTGCCAGGCCGCTTGCCTGACCCTGCACATAGGGGCACTCTGCCTTGAGGGTGTCCACAACCGGCGTATTTGCCAGTGCGATGGCATTGTGCTCACGCTTCGGATTTTCACCGTAACCATCGAGGATCATAAGTACTGTAGGTTTTTTTGCCATATCTGATATCTCCTTACGTATGTATCTGCAGACAGTTCTCCGGCTTTTGGACACCGTAAAACTGCTTGATCTCTGAAAACAGTACTATAATACTAGCAAGCTTTTGAAAAAGCAAGCCAAAACCCTGTGCGCGAGCGCCCCTTGTATGCTATACTCATAGCTGTGCCGGAAGGCGCATTGCACCGGCACGCAAAGGAGGGCAACCAATGATCGAAAACACCTATTCTCTGTACAAGCTGATCGTTCTGTACATGCTAAAAAAGGTGAACTTTCCCCTGACAAACGCCCAGATCTCTGAGCTGATGCTCAGCCAGAACTACACCACCTATTTCCGGCTGCAGGAGGTCCTCACCGAGATGCTCGATACGGATCTCATCCGGAAGGAAACCAAGAACCATACGACCTACTACTATCTGACCGATCAGGGCCGCCAGACGCTGGATTATTTTCAGGACGAGATCTCGCTGGAGATCCGCCGGGAGGTTTCCAACTATCTTGTGCTGCATTCCTATGAGCTGCGCAGTGATTCCTCCACCATCGCTGATTACTACCTGACCTCCGATCACAATTACTGTGTGAACTGCATCGTAAAGGAGGGCGGCCGGACGCTAATCGAGCTGAAATTTACGGTTCCCACCGAACAATCTGCCATGACCCTGGCGGATAACTGGAAAAAGAAGAGCCAGGAAGCCTATGCAGCCGTCATGCAGATCCTGATGTAAACGCATCCGGATCTGCTTCTCCTTACTTTTTCCCTATTTTCTCAAAATAGGCGCGGATCGTGTTCTCATAGCCGATATCTGTGGGGTGATAGAATCTCTCATCCCGGATCTCATCGGGCAGATACTGCTGCTCCACATAATGATTCGGATAATCGTGGGCATAACGATATCCGATGCCATGTCCGAGCGCCTCGTGGCCGTGATAATGCGCATCCTGCAGATGCACAGGCACAGAGGTCTTCTTGTTTTTCACGCTGTCCATCGCCGCGTAGACGGCATTGGTGCAGGCATTGCTCTTTGGCGCACAGGCGACGTAGATGGCTGCCTGTGCCAGGATCAGCTGCGATTCGGGCATGCCGACCCGCTCTACCTCCTGTGCGCAGGAGGCTGCCACCACCATGGCCATCGGGTCTGCGTTTCCCACATCCTCAGAGGCACAGATCATAATCCGCCGGGCGATGAATTTAATGTCCTCGCCGGCGTACAGCATCTTTGCCAGATAATAGACCGCCGCATCCGGGTCCGAACCGCGCATGCTCTTGATAAACGCGGATATGGTGTCATAATGCTGATCGCCATCCCGGTCATAGCGGACGACCCGTTTCTGGATGCATTCGGAGGCGGTCTCCAGATCAATGTGGATCAGCCCGTCTGCCGCACGTTCTGTGGTGAGCACGCCCAGCTCAATGGCGTTCAGCGCCGCTCTTGCATCTCCTCCGGCGATATCCGCCAGAAAATCTCTCGCATCCTTTTCCAGCACAGCATGGTAGCTGCCAAGGCCCCGCTCCGTATCGGTCACGGCCCGGTCCAGAAGCTGTGCGATATTCTCCTTTGACAGCGCATGCAGTTCAAAGATGACAGACCTTGAGATCAGCGCCGAATTCACCTCGAAATACGGGTTTTCCGTCGTGGCGCCGATCAGGATCACCGTGCCGTCCTCCACAAAAGGCAGCAGGTAATCCTGCTGGCCTTTATTGAACCGGTGGATCTCATCGATGAACAGGATCGTCTTTCTCCCGTACATGCCCATGGTGTTTTTTGCCTGACTGACCACTGCCTCCATATCCTTTTTTCCGGAGGTCGTGGCGTTCAACTGGACAAAATCCGCGCTGGTAGTATTTGCAATAACACGGGCCAGTGTGGTCTTGCCCGTTCCGGGAGGTCCATAGAAGATGATCGAGCTGAGCTTGTCCGCCCGGATCGCCCGGTACAGCAGCTTGTCTCTTCCGATGATGTGCTCCTGTCCCACTACCTCATCCAGCGTCCGCGGACGCATCCGGGATGCCAGAGGCGATTCCTTCTCCTGATTTTTCTCCTTCATGTACTCAAACAGGTCCATCTGTTCTTCCTCATTCGTATGCGCCGGGGAACATCTGCTCGGCTTCTCCGCCGGAGACCCGGACGATAAAGGTGCTGCCTTCCTCGTATACCACTGTTCCCAGGCTTTTTACCGTATCCTCATTCAGCTCCGGGTAGCGCGCTCTCTCCCGGCTGCCCACAAAGACAAAGCTGATGTTGTGCTTCTTTGCCAGATCAGCCGCCCGCTCCACATCTTCCGTGGTGTACAGCTCATCGATATCCAGCCGTTTCAGGTTCAGATCTCCCGGATCCGACCGCCACAGCCACTCATGGACATACCAGCCCTCGACGGTCGGCAGTCCGGTCATCGCAGAGACCCGGCAGTCCTCGCTGTAGCTGTCACCATAGGCCTCCAGCACCACCGGCTGAAAATGCACATGGGTATTCAGCCACTCGATGGCGCCTGCATCCTCCGGATAGTCTTCCCGTACAAAGGCGGTCGCAGAGAGTCCCTGATAGGCAGAAGGTGCGGGAAAGCCGCTAAACCATTCGCTGACGGCATAGGGGAAATAGCCCACTGTCAGCATAAACAGCACGCCAAGCACCACAGAGGCATACCGAAACAGCTTCCGCTCCGCCATGATAAACATCCGGACCAGCCCGTAGGCCATCACGATCGCCAGCAGTATATAGGCCTGATAGGTCAGCTTGAACATGGTGTTCGAGCGGGCAAAGCCTTCTTCATAGATATCCCGCACATAGACCAGCTCGGGGATCAGGATCAGGCCAAAGCCGCAAAGAGCCAGGATCAGGGCAAAACGATCCGGCAGCCGCACCAGGCGGAAAAGCTGCCAGACATATTCAAAGGTCCCTTCTTTTCCAGAAGCATTTTTCCGGAAGGCGCGCCGGTACTCGCCAAAGACTTCGATGGCCAGGACCAGAGCAACAGCCAGCGGAAGTTCCCACAGGATCGCCAGCTGATAGAGGGCAGAATGATTCTGCGCAAGCGCCACACCGGTCACCATTGTCTCAAAGTTCAGGGTAAAGGGAAGTGCGGTGACCTGGCTGATCAGGAACACCTCTGCCGCATGGACGGCAACGGTGGCGGCAGCCAGTCCGGGCCGATGCTGGTTGCGGTACAGCGCGGCGGAAATGATGCAGAACAGCGTCACCGTGTAGTAGATGATGCAATCCCAGTAATTGGTCCAGTGAAAGATGCCGATGAGGAAGGCTGCCAGTATGAGCCTTGGCTCCTGCATTTTGTCGAAAATAAACCGGGAAACGATCTTTACCGGACCCTCCTGGACATAGCGGTCCGGGCGGTGTCTCTGCCTCTCTTCCTTTTCGATCATGCGCCTCTGATGCTCCGCATCCTTCTCATGCACCGCACGAAGCCATGCAAACAAAAGGCCGGTCAGAGTCAGAACAAAGATAATATTGATGTAGTGGGCGTGAAGATCTCCAAGAATACTGGAGTAGGAAGGAAATTCATGGATCGTCTTGTCCATGGTGTCCGGGTTGTGGCCGATATAGCGGGTGGATGACGGGAACCAGTAGTCCTCATAGCCGGAAAGCTTCAGCACCTTTCCAAACAGCCCGTACAGAACATAATGCATGTTTCCGGCGATGGAGACGGCAGTGCCCGCGAGCAGTCCGGCCAGTGCCGGCCAGCGGACGGATCCCTTCATGCCAGCCATGCGGATCTGCAGCATATGGTAGACCGTAATAAAGGGCAGAACGAAGGCAAAGGCTGCCACCGTCGCACGCATGAGGTTGTATCCCAGGGAAACATCCGTGTAGGAAAGCTTGGAAAGATAGACGGCATAGAACTGTCCGCCATAATAATAGTTGATGCCCTTCGATCCGTACCACATGTCCCTCGCCGGCAGGTACATGCTGCGGTCCATGGCCGCCATAAAGCCATAATCCATGAACTTCTCTGTGCCCGATGCCTCCGGCCGGAAGCCGATCATGTAGGTCCAGCAGACCAGAAGGAACAGAAACAGCACCTCCTCGGCCATGATCAGCCGGATATCCGGCATGCCGCCGGTCTGTTTTGACAGAAAAACGACCCAGAGGAAACCGCACAGGATCACTGTGACCACCAGGGAGCGTCTTCTGGTAAAAGCAACGACGTCTAACTCTGCAAGGACCCAGACCACATAGCCGCTGACGGCAAGGCCCAGGATCTTGGAGAACATCCATCCATGATCGCTGAAATCACGGAAGATCAGCCTGCCCAGAGGATAAAACCCTGCCCCAAGAAGGAAAAGGATCAGATACCAGCGGAAAAAGGCACCAAAATCAGCCCCTGTCAGCGCATTGCACACAAACAGGAGCAGAATGATCAAAAGGATATACAGGATGACCCGTCGATTCAGGATCGGATTTTCTTCCATAGCAGCTGCCTCATTTTACGTCCGCGCGGGACATTTTTTCTTCAGCCATCCGCACCGGCTTCCCTGCGATCATTGCAGGAAAAACCGGCAGCAGACCGGTCCGGACACTGCGCTCTTTTGCTCAGCTGTCAAGAAGGGCATCCGGATATACACCGGCCTTGCGCATGGCCGCCAACGCAGCTACGACACCAGGCTTGTCCTCCCGGTAGGTCACGCCATACCATTTATCCGGAGTGGTAACCACCTTTACGGTCGCTTTGTTTTCTTTCAGAAGAGCCTCGACGACAGAGGGAAGGAAATATTCACATTTGAGCGGATTCTCCCGGATGCCGTTCTCCAGGAACTGCGGGAAGCGGCTTTTCAGCTCATCCATAATGCCCGCGGAAAAGCACCACATATTCATCGATACGATGGTGTCGTCGTCCAGATGGATCCAGCTCTCGCCTCCATCCTCGGTGCAGGCGATGCCATCCGGCCGCATCTCGATCCTGGTGCGCTCCCGAATCTCCAGAAGGAAGCCCTTAGGGCTCACACGGCAGACACCACGGGATACCGAGCCGTTTTCTGTGACGGTGTTCTTTAGCTGATAACCGACCATGGCAAAGCGGTACATATCGTCATCTCTGCTGGAGGAAAGATAATCAAAGGCCTTCTGGAAAGCCTCCTTGCCATAATAGTCGTCCGCATTGATCACAGCAAAGGGAGCGCCTTCTGCAGCACCGGCAGCGGAAAGAATGGCCTGGCCCGTACCCCAGGGTTTTACTCTGCCCTCCGGAACAGCAAAGCCTTCCGGAAGATCGACAAGCCGCTGGAAGGCATAGGCTACCTCCACTTTAGCGCTGATCCGGTCGCCGATGGTCTCCCGGAACAGATCATAATTCTCCTCTTTGATCACAAAGATCACTTTTTCAAATCCGGCTCTGACCGCGTCATAGATCGAATAATCGATGATCAGGTGTCCCCTCTCATCCATCGGATCCATCTGCTTGAGCCCGCCATAGCGGCTGCCCATGCCTGCGGCCATGATCACAAGTACCGGTTTTTTACTGTCTGTCATTGTCTATATACCTCGTAATTTAAGCAAAAGCAGGGAACGCATGCCCACTGCTACGCGCAACACCGAGCAGCCAGATGGCCGCTCGGTGTCAGTTTAATGTTATATGTATTTTACCATACCCCGGATCAGTTGTCATCCTCTGTCAGATGGTAGACGGAGCGCTTTCTGGCTGCTTCATCGGCTGCCAGGTATTCATCATAGGTGGTGATCTTATCGATCAGGCCGCCGTCGGGCGTAAACTCCATGATACGGTTTGCCGTTGTCTGGACAAACTGATGGTCATGGCAGGTAAAGAGCAGCACGCCCGGGAACTTGATCAGGCCGTTGTTGAGCGCGGTGATGGACTCCATATCCAGATGGTTCGTCGGCTGGTCAAGCAGCAGGACGTTGGAGCCGGAGATCATCATCTTGGACAGCAGGCAGCGCACCTTCTCTCCTCCGGACAGAACGCGCACATGCTTGACGCCGTCCTCGCCGGCAAACAGCATGCGGCCAAGGAAGCCGCGGACATAGGTGGCATCCTTGATCTCAGAGTACTGGGTCAGCCACTCGGCGATGGTAAGATCAGAGTCAAATTCCTCGGTATAATCCTTGGGGAAATACGCCTGTGTCGTGGTAATACCCCATTTGTAGTAGCCCTCATCCGGCTCTTCCAGACCGGCCAGGATGCGGAACAGCACCGATGCCGCCTGCTCATTTGCACC
>DFFG01000072.1:4447-23342 GCA_002368795.1 Eubacterium sp. UBA3782 | reverse complement strand
CCGTCCACCGTCTTGGACAGGTTGTGTACCTCCAGGACCTCGTTTCCGATCTCCCGGTTCGGGCGGAAATCGATATAGGGATACTTCCGGCTGGAGGGCTTGATCTCATCCAGCTGGATCTTCTCGAGGGCTTTCTTTCTGGATGTGGCCTGTTTGGATTTGGAAGCGTTTGCCGCAAAACGGGAAATGAATTCCTGCAGCTCCTTGATCTTCTCTTCCTTCTTCTTGTTGGCCTCCTTGCGCTGCTTCATCAGCAGTGTGCTGGACTCAAACCAGAAGTCATAGTTTCCGGCATAAAGCTGGATCTTGCCATAGTCGATATCGGCAATGTTGGTGCAGACCTTATTCAGGAAATAACGGTCATGGGATACCACGATGACGGTATTCTCAAAGTTGATCAGGAACTCCTCCAGCCAGTTGATGGCATCCAGATCCAGATGGTTGGTCGGCTCGTCCAGAAGCAGGATGTCCGGATTGCCAAACAGGGCTCTAGCCAGCAGGACCTTGACCCTCTCCGGGCCGTCCAGGCTGCTCATCTGGGCATAGTGAAGGGACGGATCGATACCAAGGCCGTTCAGCAATGTCTCTGCGTCGGTCTCCGCATCCCATCCGTTCATCTCGGCAAATTCGGCCTCCAGCTCGCTGGCCTTGATGCCGTCCTCGTCGGTGAAGTCTTCCTTTGCATAGAGGGCATCCTTCTCCTGCATGATCTCATACAGGCGGGCGTTGCCCATGATGACGGTATCCAGTACAGTATAGGCATCGTACTTGAAGTGATCCTGCTCCAGGAAGGACAGACGCTGGCCAGGTGTGATGGTCACATCGCCGTTCGTCGGCTCCAGCTGTCCGGAAAGGATCCGCAGGAAAGTGGATTTTCCGGCGCCGTTGGCACCGATGACGCCATAGCAGTTTCCCTCGGTAAATTTTATGCTTACGTTTTCAAACAGGGCCTTTTTGCCCACACGTAAAGTAACATTGTTCGCTGCAATCATATAGAACGCAAATCCTTTCGTCTTTGTTTTTCTAATACTGCTGTTCGTCTTGCATTATCATATGAAATCCATGGAAATGCAAGGATTACTTTACTCTTCCATGCCAAAAAACCAGTCAAGACGCCTGCCGGACTCAGCCAGGTTGTTGTACTGGAGACATTCATACTCCCACTCCAGATGGAGCTCCTTCTCTTCCCCTTCCTTCCAGGTATGGAACTCTCCGTCACTGTCCATGTAGCCCAGATGGTTCAGGGCAGGGATCTCCTTCATCAGATCCTTCAAATAGTAATTGTAATGTGCCATCTCAAGACCTGTCTGCTCCAGCATCAGCGTGCCCAGGTAATTGGTGCTGGTCATGATGCCCGTCTGCTCTTCGATGTCATAATTCGCCCAGATCAGGAAGGGCGTCGCATAGTAATGCTCCTGCTCCTCTATTCCCAGGTCTTCGAATTTGGATCCGGAAATGTACTCCGTAAAGCCCTCCGGCATCGTCGGATAGTGATCGCCAAACACAACAAGCAGCGTCGGCTCCTCTATCTCAGACAGGCTTGTAACCAGGTACTCAAGGGCCTCGTCTGTCCGTTTCATCAGACTCAGATAACGGTTTACCTCATCGTCGTCATACCCGATGGCCTCGACATCGATCTCGATATCATCCCTGGTATAGCCGCCGTGGTTCTGCATGGTGATATTGAACAGGAACAGCGGATCGTCCGGATCCTCCTTCTGCTTCACCAGCTCCAGGATCTTCTGATAGTTGGCCTTGTCGCTGATGTGGCTGTGGATCTTTTCATACGAGGAATCAAAATCATCCTGGGTGTAAAAATGATCAAAGTTCAAAAGCTCATAGGCGATGGGCCGCTTCCAGTTGCTTCCCTTGTAGGGATGCATGGCCGCAGAGGCATAGCCCTGGGCTTCCAGCGTCGTGACCAGCGAATACTGGTCGTGGGTGAAATAGCTGACATAGGGTACCATGCCAGGGAACCGCTTGACGGAATTTCCCGTAAGAAATTCATATTCGGTCTTTGCCGTTCCGCCGCCGGTGATGCAGACCAGCGTATGGCCCTTGATGGCGTTTTCTGTAAGTGAATCATAGAAAGGCATGACCGGCTGCGTCGTGTTCAGATCACCCACATACCGGTAATCTGCCCAGGACTCGTTCATTACAACGATAATATTGGCCGGCTTTACATCTGTCGCCGTATTTGGTTCTTCCTCTTCAATGGCAGCAAGCGCGATCTCTTCCGTATCTCCGACGGAGTAATCCTCCGGAGCGGTCAGCCGCATATATTTTGCCACGCAGAAAAAGCCGACCGTCGTTCCGTATTCCTTGTAGGTCTTGATCGGAGCAAAAAGATCCGTCAGGATGCCGGAACCGCCGTTCCAGTTCACATTCAGGTAGAAATAGTACCCGCCGATCATAGCCAGGAAAATGCAGACACGCATCAGTATCTTAGTCAGTGTCTTTTTTCCCAGTTTATAATCGGGCAGATGGATCAGCACCGCCAGGATACAGAAGCTGCACACGATATCGACCGCAATGGAGCGCGGCATGACAAAGGTATAGCTGCCGGCAACATTCAGGGCTGTCTCCACGCTGAAGATATCGATCAGCTGGAAGGGCTCTCCCCTGAACTGATAGACCACATAAAACACAATGCTCACCACCGCCCACACGATCAGCACAGTGATCAGGGTAAGCTGCAGGGAGTTCAGCCAGAAAAACAGGATCAGCGAAATGATCAGGATGCCCAGCACATTCATTGCCATATACCTGGGCTCCATCTCCTTGAAGATCGGATTGTTGATATACTCGATGATCAGGAAGCAGTAGACAGCCACTGCGATCATAAGAAGCAGGTTCCAGAATCGTACATACCGGAAGACCCGCCGGTGATGGATATCCCTTCTTCCGATCAGTTTCTGCATCAGAAGGCAGATGACTGCAGAACCGGCGATGGCCGCAAGAAGCAGCCGGAAGATCACATCCCCGCTGACGGTCTCCTCCTCGATGGGTGTGACGATCGTCTCGCGGTAAACAAAGGCAAAAATCAGCAGAGCTGCCCAGTAGATACACCAGAAAGCCAGATAGGCCGGGCCGATCTTTGGCTTTTCGTATTCGATGACCACCTTCGGCCGGCGAAGGATCCTGGCGATACGGCGAAGAGAAAACCGTTTTTCTTCCGTCTCTTCTTCCTCGTCATCCTCATCATCCTCGTCGTCTGGATCCTCGTCCAGATCATCCTCCGGCAGATCATCCGCACCGGCAGAGGATACCCCTTCATCCAGATGTACCTCTTCCCTGGCAGAAAGCTCTTCTTCCTCCGGAAGATCGTCATCCTCATCAAAGAAACCTTCTTCCTCCGGCAGGTCATCCTCCTCATCAAAGAAGCCTTCTCCTTCCGGAAGATCGTTCTCTGCAAAGGTATTCAGTTGTGTCTCATTCTTTACTGCTTTCATTTTTGCCTTCTTGCGGCATGGTGCCGCGGTAATTTGGAAAGAAGCGCATTCCAGTCCATCATTCTACCCCAAAATGCGGCTATTTACAACACGGAAGAATATTTCTCCCGTCTGCAGAATGGTTATTCCATCGGAAGAAAGCGGCTGCCTCAAAAAAGAGGCATCTATTTGACTGTGCGAATGAATCCCTGGCATAGGGTCTATGCCTCTTTGACTGTGCGAATAGATCCAGGCATAGGGTCCATGCCTCTTTGACTGGTGTGAGTTAATCCAGGCACTGAGTCCATGACGCTTTGCCTGCACACAAAAAAAGGAGCTGCCGGCCGGAGGATCTCCTGGCTTTGGCAGCTCCCTAATGTTCCTTATGTTCCCGGCTCAAATGCCGGGGCAGCTATCTGCCTGCTTTTTCGCGCGATGCGCAGCAAAAAGGCTTAGTTGTTGATCAGTTTGTCCTCGCCATTCCAGCTGTAAAGGGCACGGATCTCCTCACCGATGACCTCAGAGGGATGCTCGGAAGCCTTCTGGCGCAGAGCCTTGAAGTGTGCCTGTCCGCCGGCGCTGGACATATCCAGCAGGAAGTCCTTTGCGAAGGTACCATTCTGGATGTCGGCAAGGATCTTTCTCATGGCCTTCTTGGTCTCTTCGGTGATGATCTTCGGTCCGGTGACATAGTCGCCGTACTCAGCGGTGTTGGATACGGAGTAACGCATGCCCTTGAAGCCGCTCTGGTAGATCAGGTCAACGATAAGCTTCATCTCATGGATGCACTCGAAGTAAGCGTTTCTCGGATCATAGCCAGCCTCGGTCAGAACCTCGAAGCCTGCCTGCATCAGAGCAACAACGCCGCCGCAAAGGACAGCCTGCTCACCGAACAGGTCGGTCTCAGTCTCGGTACGGAAGGTGGTCTCCAGAAGTCCGGCTCTTGCGCCGCCGATGCCAAGGCCGTAAGCCAGGGCCAGATCCTGGGCATGTCCGGTGTAGTCCTGATGAACAGCGATCAGGCAGGGAGTTCCCTTGCCGGCCAGGTATTCGCTTCTGACGGTGTGGCCGGGAGCCTTCGGAGCGATCATGGTAACGTCGACATACTTCGGCGGAACGATCTGGTTGAAGTGAATGTTGAAGCCGTGAGCGAACATCAGCATATCGCCTTCCTTCAGGTTCGGCTCGATGCTCTCTTTGTACATCTTTGCCTGCAGCTCATCATTGATCAGGATCATGATGATGTCGGCACGCTTTGCTGCCTCAGCTGCTGTATAGACAGTCAGGCCCTGCTCCTCTGCGCGCTTCCATGACTTGCTGCCCTCATACAGGCCTACGATGACATTGCATCCGGACTCCTTCAGATTCAGCGCATGGGCATGGCCCTGGCTGCCGTATCCGATGATCGCGATGGTCTTTCCGTCCAGAAGGGAAAGGTTGCAGTCTTCCTGATAAAAAATCTTGAATGCCATTTTGATTATCCTCCATTCATATTTGTGCACAGCCGGCGATGCCGGCCGCGTATGGTAAAGAGCGGCACACTCCTTATCGGTTACGCAAGATCCGCATTTTCGGCTCAGTCAAAATACCGTACGTCATCCATGCCTCTGGACAGTCCGGTAAGTCCGGTCCTGGCCAGTTCAAGGATCTCGTAGCCCTCGAGCAGCTCGAGGAAGGCCGCCAGCTTGGACTGCTGACCGGTCAGTTCGATGATCATGGACTGTTTTCCAACGTCAACGATGTTGGCACGGAAAACGTTTGCGACAGCCAGCACATCCTGCCGCTGGCTGGGATCTGCCTTGATCTTTACAAGGATCAGCTCACGGTTGACGCTTTTTTCCGGCTTCAGGACCTTGATATCCCGGACATCTACCTGCTTGGCCAGCTGCTGTCCGATCTGCTCTAAGATCAGGTCGTCACCGCTGGTCGTAATGGTGATGCGCGTAAACCGGGGATCCATGGTCGTTCCTGCGGTAATACTGTCAATGTTGTATCCGCGGCGGCTGAACAGACCCGAGATACGGGTCAGCACACCGGCATTGTTGTCTACAAGAATAGAAAAAATTCTTTGCTTCATCCGGATTTAACCTCTAAAGTTTTAGCTCCTTATGATTCTACAGGTGAAAAAATTGTTTGTCAACAGGATTTGGGGCTGCATTGCTCCAAATGGCTGACCAAAATGTGTCTTCTTAGTCTTCAGCTGCCTCCGGGGCATGCTCCAGAGGGATAAAGACCCGGCTCCTCCCAGGCTGCTGCCCGGCTTCGGCCCGCTCGGCTGCATAGGTGCAGAAATAATCCTGGGCACACAGAGGCTCGGCATCCTCTGCCTGCTGCTTTTTGTATGTCCCGTCGCTCTGCAGGATCCTGGCCTTCTGGTTATCCGCCAGCTGGATCCTGAGGATGTTCATCGCCTCCTCGCGGCAGTCCTCATCCTCCAGAGGGAAGACGATCTCCACACGCTTATCGAGGTTTCTGGGCATCCAGTCTGCACTGCCCATGTAGATCTCTTCTCTTCCGTTTCCATAGAAATAGAAGATTCTGGCGTGCTCCAGGAAATTGCCCACGATGGAGCGCACGGTGATATTTTCGCTGATGCCCGGGATGCCGACCTTCAGGCAGCAGATGCCCCGGACGATCAGATCGATCTTTACACCCGCGGCGGAAGCCTTGTAGAGGGCGGCGATGATCTCCCGGTCGCACAGGGAGTTCATCTTGGCCACGATGCGGGCCTTCTGGCCTTCTTTTGCATGGACCTCCTCCATATGGATCAGGTGCAGGAAGCGCTCTCTCATCCAGATGGGCGCCACCAGAAGGCTGTTCCAGCGGTCGGGCTCAGAGTATCCGGAGATCATATTGAACACGGCCGTAGCGTCGGCGCCGATCCGTTCGTCGCAGGTCAGGATGCCGCAGTCGGTATACAGCTTTGCCGTGGAATCGTTGTAGTTTCCGGTTCCCAGGTGGACATAGCGGCGGATGCCGTCCTCCTCCCTGCGGACCACCAGTGTGATCTTGCTGTGGGTCTTCAGGCCGACCAGACCGTAGATGACATGGCATCCGGCCTTCTCCAGCTTCTGGGCCCAGACGATGTTGTTTTCCTCATCGAAACGCGCCTTCAGCTCTACCAGTGCCGTGACCTGCTTTCCATTCTCGGCAGCCTGGGCAAGGGCGGCGATGATCGGCGAATTTCCGCTGACCCGGTACAGGGTCTGCTTGATGGCCAGAACATCCGGATCCTTTGCTGCCTGCTGGACAAACTGCACCACAGGAGCAAAGCTCTGGTAGGGATGATGCAGGAAAATATCGCCCTTCTGTATGTTGGTGAAGATATCGTCATCGTTCTGCAGCTCGCGGATCTCTGCGGGCGTATATTTCGGCACCTTGTACTCATCAAAGCCGTCAATGCCATAGGCCTTCATGAGGAAGGTCAGATCCACCGGGCCGTCAATGACAAAGACATCCTCCTCCCGTACGAGGAACTCCTCCTTCAGGATGCGTAAGAGACGCGGGTCTGTGCCCTTCTCCACCTCGAGGCGGATGATCTCGCCCCACTGCCGTTTTTTCAGCTGCTTCTGGATCTCGATCAGCAGGTCAGCTGCCTCCTCCTCGTCGATGCCAAGCTCCGCGTTCCGCATGATCCGGTAGGGATGGGCGCAGATCACATCGTACCCGGAGAACAGCTTGGACAGGTTTCTCTCGATGATCTCATCCATCAGGATGATCGATGTCTCCCCGCTCTCCTCCTCCGGAAGGAAGATATACCGCGGAAGCACCGAGGGGACCTGTACCGTGGCAAACAGGGCCTTCTTTTCGCTGGCACCGTGCTTGCAGATCAGGGCGCCGATGTTCAGCGTCTTGTTGCGTACCAGCGGAAACGGCCTGGAGGAATCCATGGCCATCGGTGTCAGTACCGGATACACGTTGGTATCGAAATAATCATCGATATAGGCGGCCTGACGGTCAGTGAGGGTCTCATGCTTGTCATATATATGGAAGCCGACTGCCCGGAGGGCCGGCAGAAGGTCGCTGTTGTAGGTCCTGTACTGCTCCTCCACCAGGCTGTGGGTCGCCTTTGCGATCTCCTCCAACTGTCTGGCCGGTGTCATGCCGGAAATATCCGGTTTGTTATAGCCGGAATGGGTCTGATCCTTCAGCGAAGCCACACGGACCATATAAAATTCATCCAGGTTTGAGGAGGTGATGCTCAGAAATTTCAGACGTTCAAACAGCGGAATGGTGCTGTCCTTTGCCTCCTCCAGTATTCTTTCATCAAAACGGATCCAGGAAAGCTCCCGGTTCCAGAAATATTCCGGTTTTTCAAAAGCTGAATAATCTTCTTTCATAACTTCTCCCCGCAAGTTCATCGTTTTCTCTTACATGATCCGTTTAACCTTCAATACCGGCCGTATGCCGAATACCTCATGGAAAAACTCGGTCTCCTGGCTGATCATGCCTTTTTCGAGATCATACCGCCGGTTGACCTCCACATGGATGACCAGCTCCTGCCCTTTTCTTTCTGCCCGGATCGCCTGGACCTTCTGCAGATGGCCGCGGTCAAGGGCGTTGACATAGCGGATGATTGCCGTCAGGGCCGCCACCTCGAGATACCTTTTTTCATCCAGGCTGGTCTCCAGGACCAGGTCGTCGTACTGGGGCAGCGGTTCGGTCAGATATTTGACCGCCAGGGCGATGATCTCCCTTTCTGCATGGGAGAGACCGATGATCTCGTTCGCCATGATGATGTTGTAGGAGGATTCGCCGATCAGGTTGAAGCTGATGTACTTTCCGACATCATGAAGCATGATCGCCACACGTAGAAGCAGTCTTCCGCGCTTTCCAAGTCCGTGGATCTTTTTCATCTCGTCAAAGATCTCACAGCCGGTCATGTCCATATTATCGATATGGGGCTTGCCCTGCCCGTACCGCTTGGCGATATGGCGGGCACAGGTGACGATATCGTTGTTAAAGTCGTGCCGTGCCGTGATCAGATCCTTGCGCTCTGCATAATCGTAGGCCAGGCCTCTGGAGATGTGCATGCCCGGCGTCCAGATGATCTCAGGCTCCAGTGCCTCGACGCAGGTATGGTAGACGATGGCTGAGGGACGAAGCAGGCTGGCATATTCTGTCGGGATGCTGTTCTCGATGGCAAGCTCGGTGACGGATTTTCCGCTGATCTTCCGGTACCACTTTTCAAACTGCTCGCGGGAAAGTACCCGGGTGGACCGGTCCTGATTCTTTTTGTCGCGGAAGATCATCTCAGTGATAAAGTCACCGCTGAAGATCACGTTTTTGATCTTGTGGTTGTTCAGATACATTTTCTTGAAGCTGGCGACATCGTAGGTGATCATCTGGCTGACCAGCTCCTCGTAATCCGAGGTCTTTGCCGATGCCTCGTTCAGGCGCTCACGTAGCCGCAGGCTGCCCATGCGCAGATTCTGCGTCGTGTACAGCTCTCCCTTGTCAAACATGGAGACCTGGCAGCTGCCGCCATCCAGATCGATGATCACGGTGCCGTCCTGGATCATCTTGTGGAACACACCCTCTACCGAGGCGATGGCCTTGTACGACAGGAAACGCTGCTCCGAGTTGCTCAGGACCTGGACATCCAGCCCGGTCATCTGCCGGATCTTTCCGAGGACGAAAAGATCATTTTCCGCCTCCCGGATCGCACTGGTCGCCAGCGCACGCACAGCGTCCACACGGTACTCGGCCGTTACTCTGACAAAATCCTGCAGGACCGTACACAGCTCATCCACCATCTCCATGGGGATCCGTCCGGTGGAAAAGGTTCCCCTGCCGATCTCCAGCCTGCGCTGAAGCCGGTCGATGCAGTGGATGCCGTCCTTTCTCGAGATCTGGAAGATCTCCAGCGTTACATCGTAGCTTCCGATATCAATGATACCGATCGTGGTGACAGCCATTTGTCAACCTCCCTCAATTTGCTTGCTTCTTTTGTGCCAAACGCCCCAGATGAAGGGGCGTCCGGTCGTATTAGTTCTTCTCCGCTTCCATCTCCTGCACAAGTCTGGTGACGGCAGCGATATTGGACAGCGAGCCAAAGGAAAGGATCACATCCTCCCTGCCGGCTGCCGCAAATGCCGCCCGGACCCCCTCCGAAAGGGAATTGCAGGCGGATACATTCGGATTGACTTTTGAGACGGCAGCTGCCAGCTCTCTGGCAGGCAGTGCCCTGGGATTGTCCGGGGTCTCGACCGTGAAGATCTGTGCTGCCAGCGGCGCAAGGGTGCGGATGACCTCGTCATAATCCTTGTCCGCAAACATCCCCATCAGGAAGATCAGCCGCCTGCCGGGATAATAGGTCTCGATGGAGCGCCGAAGCTCTCTTGCCGCTCCCGGGTTGTGGGCACCGTCCACGATAAAATCCGGATCTTTGGCGACTCTTGCAAAGCGTCCCTTCCAGACGGTCTTCTCCAGCCCCTCCAGGATCTGTTCATCGGTAATGCGGATGCCCCAGTCCTTTTGGAGGACCTTCAGCGTTTCCAGGGCGATAATGGCATTTTCCACCTGGCAGATCCCGGGCAGATGCACCCGGACAGACATATCCTTATATATAAATTCCAGTGTATCTGACGTTATGGAGATCACCTTTGCCGTATCCTGTCTTCCGATAACCAGAGGACAGCCTTCCATCCCGCATTTTTCAGCGATGACCTTCTCTGCCTCCGGATCCTGCACGGAAGTAACCGCCGTACAGCCGGGCTTGATGATGCCGGATTTGATCCGGGCGATCTCGGCGACCGTACCGCCAAGGTAGGTGCTGTGGTCCAGGCTGATGGAGGCAAAGACGGCGGCCATTGGCGATGGGATAATGTTGGTGGCATCCGTCTCTCCGCCCATGCCGCATTCCATGACCGCGATATCACATTTTTCCCGCGCAAAATACAGCAGAGCCAGACAGACCTCCCGCTCAAAGCCGGAGGGCGCCGGTATGCCCCGCTTTTCCATCCGCTCTGTGCCTGCCTTCAATTCTTCGGCAAGAGCCGTAAGGAGCTCCGCGGGAATGTTCTCCCCGTCGATCTGAAACTGCTCTCCATAGGTATACACCACCGGCGAAGAGAACCGGCCGACCTTATAGCCGGCACCGGTCAGCGCCGTGGAGATATACGCCAGGATACTGCCCTTGCCGTTGGTGCCGGCAATGTGCACGTATTTCAGCTCCTTTTCGGGGTGGCCGATCTCCTCCAAAAGAACGGCGATACGGTCCAGGGCCAGATGATACGGCCCCTTTTCCCCGTCCAGAAACTGTTTTGCTTCCTCCAGCGTCATGCTCTATTCCTCCGCGCCTGCGCCAAGCAGGTAGGTCACGTACTGCTGGGCTGTCCGCCCGGAAATACCGCCATGGCTGAGCTCCCATTTGTTTGCGCCGGCCTTCAGCTCCTCGTCGGACATGGTAAGGCCCGCGCGTCTTGCCAGGCCGATCACGATGCGGAAGTACTCCTGCTGGCTCGGCTTGGTAAAGCTGATGGTCACACCGAAGCGGTGCACCAGGGACAGCTTTTCCTCCATGGTATCGGACTTGTGGATACCGGCCTTGATCTGGACATCGTCGCGGTCGCTCCACACCTCTTTAATCAGATGCCTGCGGTTCGAGGTGGCATAGATGAGCACGTTCTCCGGCTTTGTCTCCACGCCGCCCTCGATGACCGCCTTGAGGAACTTGTACTCGATCTCAAATTCCTCAAAGGAAAGATCATCCATGTAGATGATGAATTTGTAATTTCTGTTTTTGATCTGGGCGATCACGTTCGAGAGATCCTGGAACTGATGCTTGTAGATCTCGATCATGCGCAGTCCCATGGGATAGAACTCATTGACGATCGCCTTGATGCAGGTGGATTTTCCCGTGCCGGAGTCACCAAACAGCAGGCAGTTGTTTGCCTTGCGGCCCTCCACAAAGGCCCGGGTATTGTCCACAAGCTTTTTCTTCTGGATCTCATAGCCGATGAGGTCATCCAGCATGACGCGCTCCATGTTGTTGATGGCATGGAAGGTCACGCGTCCATTCTGTCCGGAAGAGCTGATGCGGAAGGCCTTGTTCAGGCCGAACATGCCCACGCCGAAATCCCGGTAAAAGCCGGTCACCGCGTCGAAAAATGCCTCCTCATCCTTTGCGCCGTCCAGGACGATGCTCAGCGCATTGACCTTTTCGCTGACGTTCTTGTTGTACATCAGCTCCGGCTTCTGGATGGCCCGGTAGTTTGTGATCCGGGAGAAGCAGTCGATGCCAAGCGCCTCTTCAAGCCAGGTAAAATCGTAGTGGAACAGCTCCATAAAGGCGCGGAAATCGTTTTTGGCAAAATAGTTGACGCTGCCGTCCTTTGCCCCGGTCTTCTCGCTGGTCAGGGAGAAGGGATTTTCATCCGTGATCAGCTGGAAGGTCAGATAATTCTGCCAGAGATTGCGGTCAAAGGCATAGTCCGTGGAGATCTCCAGGATCCGCTTGACCTGCCGGAAGCTCCGGGCAGCCAGCTCATCCCTGCTCTGGGTATGCTCTCTCGCATTTTTGCAGATATCGCCCATCTGGGCCAGAATACAGTCCTCGGGAAGGCTGCCGTAGATCAGCAGCCTGGCAATAATATGATCCATTGCAATTCTCTTTCTTTATTTGTTTCTGTGGCCGTGGTATTTCTCCTCGCAGTACTTGCAGCGATAAACGGCCTTTTCCGGATCGGTCAGGATGAACACGTGCTTGAGTCCCTGCTCGATGGATGTGATGCACCGGGGGTTCTTGCACTTGATCACGTTGCGGATCTCCTTAGGAAGCTCCAGGCGTTTTTTCTCGACGATCTGCGCATTCTCGATCACATTGACGGTAATGTTGGGGTCGATAAATCCCACGATGGACAGATCCAGCGAATCGACGGGGCACTCGACCTTGATGATATCCTTCTTGCCCATGACCTCGGAACGGGCATTTTTGATGATGGCGACGGTGCAGTCCAGCTGGTCAAGCTTGAGGTCGTGGTAGATGGTCATCGCCTTGCCTGCCTTGATGTGATCCAGAACAAATCCCTGCTCGATGGCTCCTACATTCAGCATTTATTTTACCTCCAGTTCAAGAAGCGTAAACATCAGTGCCATACGCATATACATACCCCAGTACACCTGCCGGAAATAGGCAGCCCTGGGATCGGCGTCCACATCAACGGAGATCTCGTTTACACGGGGAAGCGGATGCAGGACGTACATGTCGTCCCTTGCCAGCCCCATCTTTTCCTCGTCGAGGATGTAGAAATCCTTCATCCGGACGTAGTCATCCTCGTTGAAGAATCTCTCCTTCTGCACACGGGTCATGTACAGGATATCCAGACTTGGAAGCGCTTCCTCCAGCCGGATCACCTCAGTGAACTCCTTGTGGTTCTTCGCCAGCACATCCTCCTTTACATAGGAGGGGAGTCTGAGCTCCTCCGGGGAGATGAGAACAAATTTTACGTTGTCGTACCGGACCAGCGCGCTGATCAGGGAGTGGACCGTGCGGCCGAATTTTAGGTCGCCGCACAGGCCGACCGTCAGGTTGTTCAGACGGCCCTTCAGCTTGCGGATCGTCATCAGGTCAGCCAGGGTCTGGGTCGGATGCTGATGACCGCCGTCTCCTCCGTTGATCACCGGGATTGGGGAAACGGATGCCGCGACCATCGGCGCGCCTTCCTTGGGATGCCGCATTGCCGCAATGTCGGCAAAGCAGCCCAGGACACGGATCGTATCCGCCACGCTCTCGCCCTTGGTGGCGGAGCTGCTGTCGGCGGAATGGAAGCCGATCACGCTTCCTCCCATGTTCAGCATAGCCGTCTCGAAGCTTAGCCGGGTCCTTGTACTCGGCTCATAAAAAAGTGTTGCCAGCTTCATACCGTCACATACATGTGCGTATTTTTCCGGCTTTGCCTCCATATCCTCAGCAAGATCCATCATTTTGTCCAGCTCTTCGGTCGTCAGATCCAGCGGGGACATGACATGACGCAGGTGTTTAAGCTTCTGCATTCTTGTTCCTCCATTAATGCCGTTGACTGTTTCTTTTTCTTTTTTATTCACCAAAACGCTCGGAGAGGTCCCCGGGCGTTTTTAGTCAGAAATCAATATCTTCATCCTCGTCGGCGATGAAAAGATCCTCCTCATCTGCCACATGCTTGGGACGCACCCGCTTTTCCGGTGCAGCTGCATCGGCACCGGCCCAGTCTGCGCCCTCCTCATCCGAGTCAAATCCGCTGATAAGGGCGGGATCTGCGCTGTCTGCGCCTTCATCGGATGTGTACTTCCCGTACTCGCCGTAGATATCTCCCTTTTTGTCTTCCGCATCCACAACAACGGCATCGACATCGATGATATCGTCGCTCTTTCCATTGTATGCCGGACGGATCTCAGTCTTCTGCATCTCCAGGAGCTTTCTGGCTTCCTTTTCTGCCTTGCGCATGTAGTGGAAAACACGGAAATTGATGAAAAGGCCTGCCAGCGCGGTATAGATCAGGGATACGCCTGCCACCTGCAGCATAAAGCTTTCCGTGGTAAAGGGAGCAAAAATGACCACGCAGCCGAGAATAATGGTGATGATGGCACTGATCAGACAGATGAACCAGCGCGGGTCATTGAAGATGATCAGGCTGCGCATCTCGATAAACTGGTTCAGCGCAAAGGCAAAAAGCGGCACGGCGATCATAACGCCGGCAAAATCGACGATGACGTCTGGAAAGATCTCAAAATAAACGCCGATGAGCATGATCAGGATGCCGATGATCAGGGTAAACATATTCTGGGCGCCGGCATCCCTGGCTCCCCGGAGAATAAAGGCAAGGATCAGGATCAGGCCGTAGAGGATCAGTGATCCTGCGATCAGCCGGCAGACGACCATGATGGCCGTGTCCGGATACATGAAGAATAATATACCCAGAGCAAGGAGAAGCAGTGCCCAGATACTGGTCAGGATACGTGCTCTCCGGAGAAACTGATTGAATTTCTGTCCAATGGTCTGCGGCTGTGCCGCCTCATCTGCTCCTGCCTGTCTGCTCATCGCTATCCTCCCTTTTGTCCCTGCATCTGCTGTCTGAAATATTATCTGGTCAGGCCCCAGCTTTTCAGCTTCTGATAGACCGCTGACACGGGGAGACCGACCACATTATAGTAATCTCCGTCGATCTTTTCCACATGACGGGCAAAGATCCCCTGGATCCCGTAGGCGCCTGCCTTGTCCATCGGATCGCCGGTGGCGATATACGCCAGGATCTCATCCTCACTCATGGGGCAGACATGCACACTGGTACAGACCGCAAAGGTCTCCTTTTTTGTCTGCACGCCCTCCATCTTCTGCACCATCGTGACGCCGGTATACACCTCATGGCTTCTGCCGGAAAGTGCAGACAGCATCACAAAGGCCTCTGCCTCATCCTTTGGTTTTCCCAGGATCACGCCGTCCAGCACAACAATGGTATCCGCACCGATGACGCAGCCGTCGGTGACCGAAGCTGCCGTGTCCGTGCACTTCTGCTCCGAAAGCCCCCGGACGATCTCCTCCGGCGTCTGCCCGAAGATGATCTCCTCGACCTGACTGGGCACGACCGTCACAGGGATCCCGATCTGCCGCAGCAGTTCAAGCCGTCTTGGAGATTTTGATGCAAGTATGATCGTATCCATCTTGGGTTATGCTTCCTGTATTTTGTCGTTACTATCCGCCGGAGCGCCGGCAGACGAAGCGTTTTCCCGTTTTCCTAAGGAAAAGAAAAGCGGTATATCTATTGTCTGTGCAAGCAGAGCGATAAGCCGGGTTATGTCGTGTGTGATCATCTATCTGTGTCCTCCCGTTGCCGGAAGGCTCAAGCGACCCACCTGAGGACGTGACGGGCCGCCACATGGTCCTCTGCTCGGTCTTGCTTCGGGTGGGGTTTACAGAGCGCAGCCTGTTGCCAGACTGCCGGTAGTCTCTTACACTGCCTTTCCATCCTTACCTGACGTATCAGGCGGTTTATTTCTGTTGCACTGTCCCTGAAGTCGCCTCCGCCGGCCGTTAGCCGGCACCCTGCCCTGCGAAGCCCGGACTTTCCTCAGCCGGCCCCTTTCGGTCCTGCCGGCCGCGATCACATACTCTGCTTGCTCAGATCATCAGAGATTATATCACAACTTTCTGCAGATAAAAAGTTTAAACATCAAAACACGAGCCGCCGATAAATTCTCTGAGGATCGAATTCTTTGGCACGCTCTTCTCCGGCATGCCGATGAAATAATCCAGGAACTTCAGCAGCCGTTTTGCCTCCTGAAATTCCGCGCAGTCCTCCGGGACCTGGAAGAGCAACGGCTCTGCATAGGTCTTGAGGATCGCAAGCTCATAGATCAGGGCGGAATTGAACATGACATCCGCATTTTCCTGATTGGGGAAAATGTAGCTGTACTCTCCCCGGTTGACCGAAGGCCAGCGGGCGATCGTTTCCCTCGCATCGGTACCCCGGGTGCGGTAGTCCCGCACGATCCGGCGCAGCAGTCTGCCGTCGGTGGTGGAGATATGGTTGTGCTCATCAATGTTAAGCTGCGTAAGCGCACTGATGTAGATCCGGAAGATGCTGTCCTCCGGAAGGGTCTCGGTCATCCGGCGGTTCAGTCCGTGGATTCCCTCAATGACCAGGATATCGCCCTCGCCCAGCTGCAGAAAATCGCCCTTGTATTGGGGCTTGCCCATGACGAAATCGAACCGGGGCATCTCCACTCTCTCGCCGCGGATCAGCGCAGCGAGGGTCTCCTGAATCAAAGGAAGATCCAGGGCTTCCAGACATTCAAAGTCCAGATTGCCCTCCTCATCTCTGGGGCACTGCTCCCGGTCCAGATAAAAATCATCCAGACTGATGGGATGCGGCATAAGGCCATGGGCCCGGAGCTGTACGGATAAGCGGCGGGAAAATGTCGTTTTTCCGGAGGAGGAAGGACCTGCGACCATAACAAATTTGACATGGGGATGGCTCTTGATCATCTGGGCAATATCTGAGATGCGGCTCTCCTGCAGGGCCTCCGCGACCAGCAGGCGCTCCTCCATATCACAGTTGGACAGGCCGTTGTTCAGGTCACTGACCGAATCGATGCCGATCATGTGCGCCCAGGATTCCGACTCCAGCTGCACATCAAAGATCTTTTCATATGGCTTGTAAGGACTGACATGCTGCGGATCATCCTTGTCCGGGATGACCAGGACCAGACCGTCCCGATAGCATTCCACATCAAAATATTTCAGGTATCCGGTGTGCCAGGCCATATAGCCGAAGAAATAATCCTGGTAATCACCGATGCTGTACAGATTGACAGCCGATACCCGGCGGAAGCGGAACAGCTCGTCCTTGTCGGGCATGCCGGATTCCCGGAAAAGCCGTCTGGCGTCTGCCGTGGATACCGTCTTTTTGTGGATGGGCACGTTGAGCTCCGTCAGCTTCAGCATCCGGTTTCTGACCCGGCGCACCAGCGTCTCCATATCCCAGGTGCAGTCCTTCAGCGTATAGTAATAGCCGTTGCCGTTGGAAAAGCGCAGCGAGCAGCGGCCCTCGTAATCTTTGCCAAGCACATCATGGAGGGACTTCAGAAGCAGCAGGTTCAGGCTGCGCCGGTAGGTATCCCGGCCGACCGTATCCTCGGCTGTGATCAGCTCCAGGGTGCAGGATTCCTCCGCCCGCTTTCCCAGCTCCCGAAGGCGCCGGTTTTCCGTGATCAGCAGCACATCCAGGCCGTTTTCATCCTTCAGATGGCCGGTAGCCTTCAGAATCTCGCCGTAGGTCATGCCCTTTTCCATCACATAGCTCATATCGCCGATGGTGACCCGGATCTGGTTCTCCTTCATCGCACATCCTCCTTCTGTCTGCAAGGGTCAGAACATCTGACCATCCATTTTTCTCAGACTACGGTAAACGGCTGCTGGACCCTGGCTCCTTTGACCTCGATGTCCTCGAAGAGCCGGTCCAGCTTTCGGACCATAAAATCGATAAAGCCGCACTCGGTGCCATAATGGCCGGCATCGATGATGTACAGCCCTCTGGCCAGCGCATCGATCGCGGTATGGTAATCGATGTCTCCCGTGACCAGGATCTGGGCTCCCTCCTCGATTGCCCTCTCTACCATGCTCTTTCCGGAGCCGCCGCATACGGCAGCCTTTACGATACGGATGCGTTCCTCCTCAGGAATGCTCTGGTACTCGCTAAGCCCATAGCAGCGCACCGCCGGAAGGGAAAACTGACGGCGGACGTATTCCGCTGCCTCCGAGAGCAGCATCTCTCTGGGCAGAAAACCGACACGGCCAAGGCCCTCCTCGACGCCCTCATTTTCTGTCGTGACCTGGAGGACATAGGCCTCCTCCAGCGCCAGCTGTGCTTCGTTCAGCTCCGCCATGCCTGCCACATCAAAATTGGTGTGCATGGCATAGCATGAAATGTCATTTTCGATCAGCGTCATGATGCGCCTGCCGATAAAGGTATCATCCGTGATCTGCCGCACACTGTGAAACAGCAGCGGGTGATGCGTGATCATCAGGTCGGCTCCGAAGTCCACAGCCTGCCGCAGGGTGTCCTCAGTGACATCCAGCGCGACAAAGACCCTGCGGACCTGCCGGTTCCTTCTGCCGATCAGAAGACCGCTGTTGTCCCAGTCTTCCTGACAGCTCAGGGGATACTCATGCTCAAGTCTCGTCAGTATTTCCTCGCACCTCATCTGTCTGCCTCCTTATGTTTCTTGCATTATGATTTTGCGATATATTCCATCGCTCTTTCTGTTCTGTCGATCTCATCCAGGATCTCTGTGAGCCTTACGCTGCCCTCTCCTGATGCTGCCTGGCCTAGGCATGCGCGGATCTTTTCCAGCACGCCTCTATGCCATACGAGATACTTCGCCAAAACAGGATCTCCTTTTTTCAAAAGGCACGGCCCGAAGGCAAGCTCCAGGTCTGTGTACACCGGTCCGCTGCCCTTCATGGCGCGGATCAGCGGATAGTATTTCCCATCCTCCAGGATCATCCGCTCCTCTTCGATGCGCCAGCCGGACCGGCACAGAAAGGCACGGACCTCCGGCACCTCGCTCTGGGCCCCCAGGATCAGCTCCTCTGCGCTTTTTGCTGTCTGCTCACCGTCCTTCAGGATCCGGCAGATCAGTGCGCCGCCCATCCCGCAGATGGAGATGCTCTGGGCCTCCCCGGGGGAAAGGGCCGCAAGGCCATCGGAAAGACGCGTCTCGATCCGGTCCGTAAGCTCTGCCTCCTGAATGTTCCTGGCCGCATGGGACAAAGGCCCCGGCCGTACGTCCATGGCCAGCGCCCTGGGGATCCGATCCTCCTTGCACAGCCAGATGGGCAGATACCCATGATCGGTCCCGATATCCGCAAGGACGTTTCCCTGTGTGACGAGGGATGCCGCGGCCAGAAGTCTTTCGGACAGTACGATCTTCTTCACGCTGCCGGCTCCTTAATCCAGATAATCCTTGAGCTTGCGGCTGCGGCT
>DFFG01000072.1:4123-4377 GCA_002368795.1 Eubacterium sp. UBA3782 | reverse complement strand
TGGCGGAGCTTGCGCAGCGCCTTCGCCTCGATCTGCCGGATACGCTCACGGGTTACGTTGAACTCCTTGCCGACTTCCTCCAGCGTACGTGCCCGGCCGTCATCCAGGCCAAAGCGGAGCCGGAGCACCTTCTGCTCTCTTTCTGTCAGCGTGCCGAGGACCTCCTCCAGCTGCTCCTTCAGCATGGTGAAGGCGGCCGCCTCTGCGGGCACAGGAACGTTCTCATCCTGGATGAAATCACCCAGATGGCTGTC
>DFFG01000072.1:0-4059 GCA_002368795.1 Eubacterium sp. UBA3782 | reverse complement strand
CTCCTCGCCGATGGGCGTCTCCAGGGATACCGGCTCCTGGGAGATCTTCAGGATCTCACGCACCCGCTCTACGGGCATCTTCATCTCCTCGGCGATCTCCTCGGGAGTAGGCTCACGGCCAAGCTCCTGCAGCAGCTGACGGGATACACGGATCAGCTTGTTGATGGTCTCTACCATATGGACAGGGATACGGATCGTCCGGGCCTGGTCGGCAATGGCACGGGTGATGGCCTGGCGGATCCACCATGTCGCATAGGTGGAGAATTTGTAGCCCTTGCGGTAATCAAATTTCTCGACCGCCTTGATCAGGCCGAGATTGCCCTCCTGGATCAGGTCAAGGAACAGCATGCCGCGGCCCACATAGCGCTTTGCGATGGAGACCACCAGACGGAGGTTGGCCTCGGCCAGACGCTTCTTGGCCTCCTCATCGCCGTTCTCCATCCGCTTTGCCAGCTCGATCTCCTCCTCTGCGGTAAGAAGCGGAACCTTTCCGATCTCCTTCAGGTACATGCGGACCGGATCCTCGATGCTGACGCCTTCGGGAACCGAAAGGTCGATGTTGTCCAGATCCGGTTCTTCCTCCTCCATGACCTCATCGTCGATCAGAAGCATCTCCTCGTCCGGCTCCTCCGCCTCCTCGGTGATGGTCAGCACGTCGACGTCATGATCCTGCAGATAGCTGACTACGCCCTGCATCTGTTTGTCGGACAGGTTGAGATCCTTCAGATAATCATGGATCTCGTTGTACTCCAGCGCGTTCTTTTTCTTTCTGGCCAGTTCCATCAGCTCTTTGAGCTTTTCCAGCATGACCTTGCTGTCGATTTCATTCATTGCCTTTTCTGTTCCCATAGTTCCCTCTCTTTATCTGTTATTTCGGAAGATGCCGGCATACGCCAAAGGCATCGTCATTCACTGATATCAAAGCCGGCAGGTCCTGCATCCCGCAGCTGCTCCAGCTGTTTTCTTTCCTCTGCGATCTTCATGAAGCCGGCAAGATCGGCCGGGTCCATCGCCGCTGCCCTGGCGTTGATGCCGGCAAGCCGGATCCGGCAGACCACATCGAAGATGGCCTTTTTCCGGTCCTCCTCGCTGTCCAGGGCGATCTCTGTATTGAAAAGCGACGCTGCCTCTGTCTGCTGCTCGGCGTCGGTAAAATGGTTGATGATCCGTGCCGGGCTGACGCTGCCGCTCTTTGCCATCTCAAAGACCATACCGGCGACCTCCCGGTACATGGGGTGGACAAAGTCCTCCGGCGTGATGTATTTCTCCAGCCTGCTTACCAGCTGGGGATCGGAGGCGATCCATGTAAGCAGTATCCGCTGCTCCCGGTCCGCCGTGCGGTCTGTCACCTTTACCTTGGCGCCTGCAGGCTTTGGCACACGGATCTCGGTCCTTCCGGTACCGGCAAGCGCCTGCCTTCCGATCTGTTTTTTCAGAAGCTCCGGTTCGATCCGGTAACGCCTTGCGATCGCCTCGGTATAGCTTTCCCGCTCGATGGCGTCCTCGATCTCCGCCAGACGCTTTGCCGTCTCATGAAAGAAGCGGGTCCGTCCGTCGGGATCCTTCAGGTCATAGTCCCGCTCGAGCATGCGGATCATAAACAGGAAGCTGTTCTCTGCCTTCTCCAGCCGCTGCTCGAAGGCCTCCGCGCCGTTTGTCTTCAGAAATTCATCCGGATCCTTGCAGGGCCGAAGGTCGACAACCTTTGCCATCAGGCCCGCCTGCCGCAGCATGGGGATGGCCCTAAGCGCTGCCCGTACGCCCGCATCATCCATATCGTAGATCACCAGGACCTCCTTGGTATAGCGGCTGATCAGCGAGCACTGCTGGCTCGTCAGTGCCGTTCCAAGAGATGCGACGGCATTGGTATAGCCTGCCTGGTGCATGGAGATCACATCCATGTATCCTTCGCAGATGATGAAATTCTTTCTTCTGGTCTTTCTGGCCACATTCAGGCCGTACAGGTTCCGGCTCTTGTCAAAGATCTGTGTCTCCGGGGAGTTCAGGTACTTTGGCTTTCCATCCCCCATGACCCGGCCGCCAAAACCGATCACCCGGCTGTTGGCATCCATGATGGGAAACATGACCCGGTTCCAGAACTTGTCGGAGAAGCCTCGTTTTTCGTCAAAGGAAAACAGCCCGGCGTCCTTCAGCAGCTCATCGGTATAGCCCTTGCTCTTTAGGTAGCGGTACAGCTCGCTGCTGTACTTGTCGGAATACCCGAGGCCAAAGCTGGTGATCGTCTCCTCCGACAAGCCTCTGCCGGTCAGATACTCCATGGCCTTCTTTCCGGAGGGCGTCCGGAGCTTGCGGTAATAATAGACCGCCGCGTTTTTGTTGATCTCCAGAAGCAGCGCCTTCCGATCGGCCGCCTCCCTGGCTTCTTTGGACTGATCCGCCTCCGGGAGCCGGATCCCCGCCCGGTCGGCCAGCTGCTTTACCGCCTCCTGAAAGGTGAAATTTTCATATTCCATGAGGAAGGTAAACACATTGCCGCCCTTGCCGCAGCCAAAGCAGTAATACATCTGCTTGGACGGCGTGACCGAAAAACTGGCGGTCTTTTCATTGTGGAAGGGGCAGAGCCCGAAATAGGTGCTGCCTCGTTTTTGCAGCTTTACATAGCCGGAGATGACGTCCACGATATCGTTCCGTTCGCGAACCTCCTCGATGATCTCATCTGTATAGCGCATCGCTGCCTGTGTTCATCTCCTTTCTCCCGCAGGGAAATCTCCTGCGCCCTGCCTGCCGCCTTTCTTATTCTTCTCAAAAAGCTGCAAATATTTTCTCTTAAATCAGCAGGAAATATCATTTGCCGCTGCTTTTTTAAGGCAGGTCCGCCCCTTACATCACATCCCAGGGCTTTGGCACATAGATCTCCTGGAACCGGTTGATGCAGTACTGGTCGGTCATGCCGGAAATATAGTCGCAGACGACCTTTTCCGGGGGCTCACCCTGATCAAGCAGCTTCCGGTATTCTCCCTTCAGCAGCTGCTGGTTTTCCATATAGTAGCGGTACATCTCCCCCAGCATACGGGTGACCTTGATCTCCTCCCGCTTTGCCGTGGGATTGGTATACACATCTGCAAACATCAGCCGTCGCAGCAGGATCATGGCGTCGTGAACCTCCTCCGACTGGCAGATATCCGGCTTTCCCTCACTGCTCCGGATCATGTCCTTCACCAGGGTATCCAGCCGCTCCGCCGAGCTGCCGCCAAGCGTCATCCGCAGCGTGATGGGTATGTCGTCCTCAGAAATGATCCCTGCCCGCTGGGCATCGTCCATGTCGTGATGGATATAGGCGATCTTGTCGCAAAGCCGGACGACCCGGCCCTCCAGCGTGGCCGGAATGGTATTCATCTGATGATTGACGATCCCGTCCCTGACCTCCCAGGTCAGATTCAGGCCCTGGCCGCTTCGCTCCAGCCGGTCCACCACACGCAGACTCTGCTCATAATGGCGGAAGCCATAGGGGCTGAGGCTGTTCAGCGCCCGCTCTCCGGCATGGCCAAAGGGCGTATGTCCCAGATCATGGCCCAGTGCGATCGCCTCCACCAGATCCTCATTCAGACGCAGCGCCTTTGCCACCGTCCGCGAGATCTGGGAGACCTCCAGGGTATGCATAAGCCGCGTGCGGTAGTGATCCCCCTGGGGTGAAAGAAAGACCTGGGTCTTATCCTTCAGACGCCGGAAGGATTTGCTGTGCAGGATGCGGTCACGGTCCCGCATATAGACCGTGCGGACATCGCATTCTGTCTCAGGGATCTCCCGCCCTCTGGACATGCAGCTTTTCGCCGCATAGGGGCTCATGCTCTCTGCTTCATTTTTTTCAATGCTTTCCCGAATGTTCAAGTGCAGCTCCTTCTGCCGTCCCGTCCCTGGCAGCCTTCGCAAAAGCAGTTTGATTTCGTTTCATTAATTATTTACGGCAAAGCCCCGTCATTTCCTTTTTTGATCTGATAATTTTTTCACGCCGTTACTTTTCAAACTAAATGATTAACTCGCCAAAAGCACCGGGAATGATTTAAACGGATTGCTCCGCACTCCGTGCTCCCACAATCC
>DFFG01000067.1 GCA_002368795.1 Eubacterium sp. UBA3782 | reverse complement strand
ACCGGATGCTGGAATCTGGTCGGGTTGGTGGAGTTACCGGTGATGGAGACATCTACATTCTCCTTCCACATGATGGCAACACCTTCCTGAACGTCATTTGCGCCATAGCAGTTGACCTTTGCGCGCGGTGACTCGGGATCCTTGGAGTAGCACTTGCGGAAGACTTCCTTTACCTCGCCGGTGAAGTAGTCGTACTCTGTCTCAACATAGGTAAATCCGTTGATACGGGAAATGATCTGTGCAGCATCTTTTCCAAGACCGTTCAGGATAACACGAAGCGGTTTTGTCCGGACCTTGTTTGCCTTCTCAGCGATACCGATTGCTCCCTCTGCTGCTGCAAAGGACTCGTGGCCGGCAAGGAATGCGAAGCACTCGGTGTCCTCCTCGAGAAGCATCTTGCCCAGGTTGCCGTGGCCAAGACCAACCTTACGGCGGTCAGCAACGGAGCCGGGGATGCAGAAAGCCTGCAGGCCGATACCGATAGCTGCGGCAGCATCTGCTGCGCGGCGGCAGTTTTTCTTGATCGCGATGGCTGCACCAACGGTGTAAGCCCATTTTGCATTCTCAAAGCAGATCGGCTGGATGCCTTCGATCAGGTGATATACATCAAGTCCGGCCGCCTCCGTGATCTCCTTGCACTCTTCGATGGAGGAGATACCGTACTCCTTCAGAACTGCAAGGATCTGCGGCTCTCTTCTCTCATATGATTCAAATAATGCCATAACTGTTCCTCCTTGAAAAGCCTCTCACTCTTTACTCGTGTCTGGGATCGATCAAGCGGACAGCATCCGCTACTCTACCGTATTTGCCGCTTGCCTTCTCCAGAGCCTTCTGGGCGTCATCGCCGTTCTTGATGAAGTCCATCATCTTGCCGAAGTTGACATACTCATAGCCAATGATCTCATCGTTCTCATCGAGCGCGAGCTTGGTGATATAGCCATCGGTCAGTTCCAGATAACGGGGTCCCTTTGCGACCGTACCGTAGGTCGTGCCGATCATGGAGCGGGTACCTTTTCCTAGGTCCTCAAGGCCGGCGCCGATCTGCAGGCCGTCCTCAGAGAATGCACTCTGGGATCTGCCGTAAACGATCTGCAGGAACAGCTCTCTCATAGCAGTATTGATTGCATCACAGACGAGGTCAGTGTTCAGTGCTTCAAGAATGGTCAGTCCGGGCAGGATCTCCGCTGCCATAGCTGCGGAATGGGTCATACCGGAGCATCCAAGTGTCTCAACGAGTGCCTCCTGAATTACGCCATCCTTTACATTCAGGGAAAGTTTGCAGCAGCCCTGCTGCGGGGCACACCAGCCAATGCCGTGTGTATAGCCGGAAATATCCTCAACCTTTTTTGCCTTGACCCATCTGGCCTCTTCCGGGATGGGTGCCGCACCGTGATGGACCCCCTGCGCCACAGGGCACATGTTCTTGACTTCTGTCGAATAGATCATACTGTCCTCCTCATATGGTAAATTAAACAAGGAAATAATACCTTACTGATTTTAACACTAAGTGCAGAAAACCGCCACCAGTTTTTAATCCGCGCGGTCAAAGATTGTCTTTGCGGCGATATGCTCGCCATACCGGGCCTTCCACTCTTTATGTGGCGCGCTGGCATCGTATGCCGGCAGTGCTTCCGGATCCATGTCGATCTCGATCATGATATCATAGCGGTTCGGCCGGTCGATGCAGCAGGGGATCACGTTCACGCCATGGATGCCCGGGATCTCCAGCGTCCGGTCAAAGATCTCCTTTACCGGTGCCAGAACCGCCTGCCTGTCCACGCCCTCATTCCATTTTGCAATAATGTAATGCTTCATTCTCTCCTGCTCCATATCCGCAGCCTGTCGGCGGAAAAGCTGCTCTTAAGGTTATCAGATCCCGCACAGTATAGCACAGAACCCGAAAAATGAAAACCGCTTCTTTTTTCGTTTTCTATCTTTTTATCTCCATCTGCCGGCTGTCATAAAAACCTCACCATGCGCCGGGTCAGAAGATCATACCCTCTTTCTGAGCGCAAAAACAACGATGACCAGCAGGATCGGGAAACCGATCCCTGCCAGGATCCCCGCCTTGATGCTCTCTCCCATGATCTGGGAAACATTTCCGACGATGGCAGGACCGGCCGCACCGCCCAGATCGCCGGCCAGTGCAAGGAGCGCAAATAGCGCCGTCCCGCCTTTCGGCAGTCTGGCCGACGAGATGCTGATCGATCCGGGCCACATAATCCCCACAGAAAAGCCGCACAGCATGCACCCGATCAGGCCTGCTGCCGGCCAGGGAGCAAAGGCCGCCAGAAGATAACTGCAAAGACACAGCAGTCCGGAAGCGATCATAAAACCTGAAAGGTCTCTCTTTTCTCCAAAACGTCCGTAAAGCAGCCGGCTAAAACCCATAAACACGGCAAAGCCGCAGGCGCCGAGCAGGTCACCTGCCGTTTTTGAAACGCCAAGGGACGATTCCGCAAATGCCGATGCCCACTGCGCCATGGACAGCTCTGACGCGCCGGAGCAGATCATCAGCACAATGAACAGCCAGAAGATCCGGTTATGCAGCAGCTGGCCGACCGTCATGCTCTCTCCCTCCGCAACCACCGGCTCGATCGGGCACACTGCGAAGTTGAATACGTTGGCCAGCGGAATGACCGCCCACAGGCATGCCAGAATGCGCCAGTGCTCCGTCCCGAACAAGGCAAAAAATGCCGTCGACAGCAGAATCGCACCCGCCGCTCCCCAGCAGTAAAAAGAATGCAGGAAGCTCATCATCGCCGCCTTGTTCTCAAAGGGACAGGCTTCGATGATCGGGCTGCAGAGCACCTCGATCAAACCGCTTCCGACCGCGTAGACGATCACGCAGAGCAGAATGCCTGGGAAGGGATCCGGACAGAGATCCGGAACAAAAGCAAGCATGATAAGTCCGGCCCCGGAGGTGATCTGGGCAACGATCATGCACGTCCTGTACCCGATCCGGTCCACAAATCCGGTGCTCAGGAAATCCACGAGCAGCTGTGTGAAGAAAAATGTCAGAGGGATCATCGCCAGATCTGCGTAGGTTATCCCGTATGTCCGGTAGAATGTCAGGAAAAGCAGCGGCGCAAAATTCGCCGCGATCGCCTGGGTGATAAAGCCAAGATAGCAGGCAAGCTTTGTTCTCCTGTAGCGATCCGGTCTCGTTTCTTTGTTCATCTCTTTTTAGTATTCTCCGATCCTCCGTTTTGTTATCCATTACTATACTTTTTATAGTGGCAAAGAATAATCTGCCTTCTTGTGAATTCTTCGTGTCAGATTATAATGAAACACACCGAATCTGTAAAGGAGAATCATGCTGTGAAAAAGGTATTCGAATCCGTAAAAATAAACCATCTCGAAATGAAAAACCGTCTTGTCCGTTCTGCTACCTGGGAAGGACTTGCAAAACCGGACGGCAGCGCAGAAGCCGCCCTCAAGGAGGATCTGGCGTTTGCCCGCCGCCTGGGGATCCATTCCCTGCCAACATATCTGGTGCAGCACAGGGACAAGGCGCTTTTATTGCAAAGCTTCTCCTATGCAGATTTTACGGCTGCGATCAGGCGCCTTACGGAAAATCTCTGATACCATTCTTACCGAATGCCGTCAGTCGGTGTATCCGATCATCTTCAGATAATATCCGGCCACCGTTTCCGGCGGGAGCTCCATCCTTGTTCCGATCCACCATCTGACGGCTTCCCCAAGGCTGCCGACCCGGTGATTCAGCGCGAATTCCTTTGGCACATCCTGGCGGATGCTTCCCGGATACTGCTCGAAAAGCGTCCCCAGATATTCCTTGAAATACCGCATGAACAGTTCCCCGCTCTCTCCCGACAGAATACCCAGTACATTCTCCCGGTTATCCTTCAGATGATACAGCAGATGCGTGATCTTATCCCGCAGACCATGATCGGCCAGGGAAAAGTCATGGGATGTCTCGGAATGCAGCTCATGGGAAAAAATATGGTCGAAGATGTCCGTGCACATCTCTTTCAGCAGGGCATCCTTTGTCTCAAAATGTGCATAAAAAGTGCTTCTCCCGATATTCGCCTCATCCAGGATCTCCTGTACGGTGATGCTGTTGAAATGCTTCTTCTCCAGCAGCCGGTTAAATGCCTGAAAGATCGCTGCTCTTGTCTTCTGCTGTCTGCGGTCCATTCTCCATACCTCCGGACAAATCGCCTGTTTTGTTCGGTATCGAACAATTGTCTTCATCTGGTTATTGTTCTCTTACCTTCAGATGTCTAAGATTATATCAAACACATTGTTCGGTATCAAATATTTTGTTCGGAGTTTTTCATTGAAAGCCAATATGAATCACGGCATCTTTCTGGCCATCCTGGCCGCTGCACTGTATGCCCTCAACTCACCCTTTTCCAAAATTCTTCTAAAGTATATGCCTTCCACCCTGATGGCAGGCTTTCTTTACGTTGGAGCAGGCCTCGGCATGATCCTGCTGGTCTTCATCCGGAAGCTCAGAGGAAAAACCGAAGCCGAATCCAGTCTGACCCGGCAGGAGCTTCCCTACACGATCGCAATGATCGTTCTCGACATTGCCGCCCCCATATGCCTTCTTTTCGGTCTTACCATGACCAGCGCGGCAAATGCTTCCCTGCTCAATAATTTCGAGATCGTCGCAACGGCCATCATCGCCCTGGTATTTTTTAAGGAAGCGATCTCAAAAAGGCTCTGGCTTGGCATCCTTTTTGTGACTGCCTCCTGTGCCCTGCTCTCCTTTGAGGATATCTCAAGCCTCCAGTTCAATACAGGCTCTCTGTTTGTCCTTCTTGCCTGCATCTGCTGGGGTATCGAAAACAACTGCACCCGGGCCCTGTCCTCCAGGGATCCTCTGCAGATCGTAATGCTCAAGGGTGTTTTTTCCGGAACAGGTTCGGTCGTCATCGGCCTGTCTGCGGTGAACGCATCACCCATCCCTGGACGCTTCCTCTCGTTCTGCTGCTTGGCTTTATCGCCTACGGCCTCAGCATCTACTTTTATGTATATGCCCAACGGATCCTCGGTGCTGCCAGGACCAGCGCCTACTATGCCTTTGCCCCGTTCATCGGCGTGCTTCTCTCCCTGCTGATCTTCCGTGAGATCCCGGACTGCCTGTTTCTTGCTGCCCTTCTCCTGATGATGATCGGTGCCTGGCTCTCCTCGAAAGATAACGCATAAATGCATCAGCTATTCCTTGCTGGACACCCCTTACAAGATCGGCTGTCTGGGAAGGCTATGAAGCAGCGAACAGCATCTAAACCGAATAATACCTGAAAAAAACCCCGCCGCCGGCAAAACAGCCGGCGGCGGGAATTCTTTCTTATTACTTATTACTTATTTTCTTATAGTTTTATTTTGTGAAGACTACTACTATATATTTAG
>DFFG01000030.1:6573-25479 GCA_002368795.1 Eubacterium sp. UBA3782 | reverse complement strand
ACTGTTCAGTTGTCAAAGTGCTGTGTGCCGTGCGGCTTGTTGTTTATCTCTCGCCGACAGCTTATTTAGGATAACACCGGCTTTTAGGAAAGTCAACCACTTTTTTTCGTTTTGTTCATCTTTTTCCAAAAGTCGTTCTCTCGAAGAGAGGTATTATCTATAATACACGATAGAGCCCCGGATTACAAGCTGTTTTTGTGGAAAGCAGCTAATCTGGAAGATACTCACGCAGCATTTCTATTATGTTTTCGGTATTTTCCGTCTCATTTATCCTTCGTCGAAGCGCTGCTGCCCCAGGAAGACCTGTCGTGTACCAGGCGATGTGCTTGCGCATCTCCCGGATGGCGATATATTCTCCTTTGATCTCCGTCAGCATCTGCATATGCCGCAGGATCGTGGCAAGGATCTCCTGACCGGATGGGCCTTCTGGTACACTTCCGGTTTCAAAATACGTGCGGATCTTTGAGAAGATCCAGGGATTGCCTCTGGCTGCCCTGGCGATCATTACACCGTCCGCACCAGTCTGGGCCAGCATCTCTTCTGCCCGGAGCGGACTGTCGATGTCCCCATTTCCAAATACAGGGATCGAGACGGCTTCTTTTACCTGGCGGATGATCTCCCAGTCTGCCTTTCCGGAATAAAACTGCTCTCTTGTCCTGCCATGCACGGCGATTGCTGCCGCACCGGCATCTTCCAGCACCTTGGCAGCCTCAACGGCATTGACACTGTCCTGGTCAAAGCCCTTCCTGATCTTGACGGTGACCGGTTTGCGGATCCGTTTTACTGTCTCCCGGATGATACTGCCTGCCAGCGGAAGATCGTTCATCAGGGCAGAACCTTCATGATTGTTGACAACCTTCGGGACAGGGCACCCCATGTTGAAATCCAGGATATCAAATGGCAGCTCCTCGATCTCCTCTGCCGCTGCCGCCACCACCTCCGGCTCGCTGCCAAACAGCTGCAGCGCCACCGGGTGTTCCCCGTCGTGGATCTGCATCAGCTCGAAGGTATTCCGGTTGTGATAGAGAATGGCCTTTGCACTGACCATCTCCGTGCACACAAGGCCTGCTCCCTTTTCCCTGCAGAGCAAACGAAATGGCAGGTCAGTCACACCTGCCATTGGTCCTAACGCAACGGGAAATTCAATTTCTGTCTGGCCGATTCTGACCGGTCTCATCCGATTCCTCCGTCCTCTGAGGCAAACACCTTATAGAAAAGCTCCAGCGATTCAAAAAGATCCTTTTTCTCCTCCTGCAGCTTTTTGATCCGCAGTGCGCTGCCGATCTCATCGTACATGGCATCGCCTTCCAGCGCTTCCGTTTTCATCTGCAGATTTCCCTTTTCGTCAAATTCGATCATAAAGATGCCGCCGATCTCCTCCGTATACATGACACAGAGGATCTGCAGCTCCTGCCGGATCCGCTCGGGAAGAATCGCAAATTCTTCATTAAAATAATATTTCTTCTGATATGCATTGGCTCCGCAGAGCACCACTGAATCTCCCATATCAGCCTCCAAACGTCTATATTCTGTTTCAGGAAAGTGCTTTCCTTACCGGATAACGTAAGGTGGGCACACGTATTTCACTATATGCGTATTATACTATGTGCGTATTTGCCTGTTCATCCTATTTAAATGACGTACCCGTAGATACCCCGCACCGATACCTCTCCGGCAAAGACCTTCTCGATGGTATCCGTGCCATCCCTGAGGACCAGCAGATCGCCCATCTCGTCGATGCCGAGAGCGGTCCCGGTAAAGGGATCCTTTTCATCCATGATCCGGACACGCGCATTCCGGTTGACCAGCAGCTCCTCGTAACGCTCTTTGAGCGCCGATAGATCTGCCCTCTCGCAAAAGCTGCGGTAGAAGACCATGAACGCATTCAGCACAGCAGCAGTCACCTTTTCTCTGCTGATCTCTCTTCCAGTCTGCAAATACAGGGATGTGGCCTTGTCCGCCAGCTCCTCCGGAAATTCAGACACATTGACATTGATGCCGATCCCCGGCACGCAATAGCTGACCCGGCCGTCGGTCTCAGTCAGGATCCCGCAGAGTTTTTTTCCGTCGATGACCACATCGTTCGGCCATTTGATCCCCACATCCAGACCGGATGCCTGGCGTATGCCTTCCGCAGCCGCCATGCCCATGACCAGGGTGATCATGCTCACCCTCTCTGCCGGGATCTGCGGCCGGAGCAGGAGGCTCATGGATACAGAGGTTCCCTCCGGTGAATTCCATGCTCTTCCTCTTCTGCCTTTCCCTGCACTCTGATGGTCAGCCAGATACACCTGGCCCTCCGCCAGATCCTGCACGGCTTCCCGCTTTGCCCAGTCGTTTGTGGAATCCACCGTCTCCGCATAGTGCAGCACGTAGCCGGGGACCGTCAGCTGTTCTTCGATCTCCCGAATATTCAGGTTTCTTCCCATCATACGTACCTGTCCGCGCCGAGGGTGGCCGCCATTACCGCCTTGATGGTATGCATGCGGTTCTCCGCCTCCTCGAAAACGAGGGACTGGGGCGATTCAAAGACCTCGTCGGTCACTTCCATATCGTCGATGCCGTATTTCTCGTGGATCTCTCTGCCGATCTCCGTTCCCAGATCATGGAAGGATGGCAGGCAGTGAAGGAAAATAGCCTTTTCGCCGGCGTTCTCCATCACCTCACGGGTCACCTTGTAGGGAGACAGATCCCGGATCCGCTCCTCCCAAACCTCATCAGGCTCGCCCATGGAGACCCAGACATCGGTACAGATGATATCTGCGTTCCTAGTGCCGACCGTAATATTCTCCGTCAGTGTGATCGTGCCGCCGCTTTCCTCGGCAAACCGCTCGCACTCACCCACAAGCTCGGGGTCCGGGAAATACTTTTCCGGTGCGCAGGCCACAAAGTGCATGCCCAGCTTTGCGCAGACGACCATGTAGGAATTGCCCATATTGTAGCGGGCATCGCCCATATAGGCCAGCCGGAGACCTTTAAGGGTTCCAAAGTGCTCCCGGATCGTCAGCATATCCGCCAGCATCTGGGTGGGATGATATTCATTGGTCAGGCCGTTCCATACCGGAACACCGGCATATTTTGCCAGCTCCTCGACGATCTCCTGGCCATAGCCGCGGTACTCGATGCCTTCATACATCCGTCCCAGCACTCTGGCCGTATCCTTAATGCTTTCCTTCTTGCCGATCTGCGAGCTCTTGGGATCCAGATAGGTGCTTCCCATGCCCAGATCGTGGGCAGCCACTTCAAAGGAGCATCTGGTCCTGGTGCTGGTCTTTTCAAAGATCAGAGCGACATTTTTGCCGCGCAGGACATCCACCTGAACGCCTCTCTTCTTTTTGTCCTTCAGCCGTGCGGCCAGGTCAAGAAAATAGAGGATCTCTGCCTCTGAAAAATCCTTAAGTGTAAGAAAACTGCGTCCCTTAAGATTCATCTTTATGCTCCTTGTCTCTGTACTGCCATCCCGCGGAATCCTGATTTTCTTCCATCGGTATGTATTGCTTTCATTCTTTTACGCCAAGAGCACGGCCGCTAAAGGTTCCCGCGCGTAATGGAGTTATCATACTATATTCTTTAATTGAAGTAAAGGAAGCTTTCCTCTCGCTGCGGTGTCTTTCCTTTCGCCTTGCTGCCTTCCCTTTAGCTTCGCTGCCTTCTGGCCTCGTACATCAGAAGGGAGGATGCGATCGCCACATTCAGGGATTCCACCTTGCCCTCCATGGGAATGCGGACCCAGGCATCCGTCATGCCGGCCAGCTCGTCCGACAGGCCTCTGCCCTCGTTTCCGACCAGGAAAGCGCAGCCTCCCGTATAGTCGGCTGTAGTGTAGTCCTGCTCGCCCTTCAGATGTGCGGCGAAGCATTTCACACGTTTTTCCTTCAGCCATGTGACCACAGCGCCAAGATCCTCCTCCTGGCAGACCGGCACACGGAAGATCGATCCCATCGTCGAGCGGATCACCTTTGGCTGAAAGATATCCACGGTATTTCCGCCGATAATGATCCCGGTGACGCCGGCACCCTCCGCGGTCCGGATGATGGTCCCGACATTTCCCGGATCCTGCAGTCCTTCCAGGACCATGATGAGCGGCCGTCTTCCTGCCGGCAGCATCTCCTCCAGGCTGCACTCCGGCATACGCACGATCGTCAGGATCCCCTGGGGTGTGCGGGTGTCGCAGACCTTTGTAAAGACGTTGTCATCCACGATCTCGGTGAGCGGAACCTTTGCGAGCTCCGGATGCTCTTTGGCAAAGCTGGCAGACAGGTACACCTTTTGTCTCAGGCTTCTTGGGGTCTCCTGATAAAGGCGGAAGCCTTCCGCTGCAAAGCAGCCCTCCTCCCGACGGAAACGGACCTTGCTGTTGAGCTGCTGAATATACTTCATCTGTGCATTGCTGGTACTGGTGATCATTTTACTCCTCTTGACAGAAGGAGGAGCACCAGATAACTGACGCTCCTCCTTTGCGGTTGTTTTATTTCATTGCGAAATTGTAGGACAGTGATTTTGCCAGCTCGACCTCGTAGGGAGAGAGGTTCTTCTTCATCGCGAGCGCTTCGTTGATATCAAAGTCCACGAACTCTCCGTTTCTGTAGGCAACCACTCTCTTGGTCTTGCCTGCACAGAGGAGGTCTACTGCATAGGCTCCCATGATGGTCGCATACATACGATCCTTGCAGGTGGGGCTTCCGCCTCTCTGCATGTGGCCGAGGATCGTCGCACGGGTATCGATGCCTGTCGCAGCCTCGATCCGCTTGGCCATCGCGATGGAATGGCCGATGCCCTCTGCATTGATGATGATGTGATGCCGTTTGCCCTTTTTGCGGGTCTCGATGATCTGGTCGATGATCCTCTGCTCGTCGTAGTCGTACTCTTCGGGAAGCAGAACATCCTCAGCGCCGGAAGCGATGCCGCACCACAGTGCGATATAGCCGGCATTTCTGCCCATGACCTCGATGATGCTGACCCGCTCATGGGAGGTGGATGTATCTCGGATCTTGTCGATCGCCTCCATGGCAGTGTTAACAGCTGTATCAAAACCAATGGTATAGTCTGTACAGGCGATGTCCAGGTCGATGGTGCCCGGGATACCGATCGCATTGATGCCCTTGTCCGCCAGCTTCTGCGCGCCGGCAAAAGAGCCGTCACCGCCGATGACGACCAGACCGTCGATCCCGTGTTTGTTGCAGTTTTCCACCGCCTTCATGATGCCTTCCTCTGTGCGCATCTCTGCACAGCGGGCGGAATACAGGATCGTGCCGCCTTTTCCGATCACATCGGAAACTGCCTTCGCGTTGAGATCAACGATCTCGCCATTAATCAGTCCTTCGTATCCTTTCTGAATACCTTTGACAAGCAGACCCTTGCTGATCGCGCGCCTTGCCGCTGCTCTGATTGCCGCATTCATCCCGGGGGCGTCACCGCCGCTGGACAGAATACCGATCGTTTTTACGCTGCTGTCAGCCATTGTTTTTTCCTCCATTCATACTGCTGGGAATTAAAACTCATGACAATTCTAATGCATTTCCCTTTTCTTTTCAATGCCCTTTTCTACCACTTTAACATTTGCCCGTCCGAAGGCTTCGTACAGCTTTGTCAGGATCTCCCCGTCCTTCTGCACGTCTGTTCCGCCGCCAAGGCGTTTCATGGCCCGCTCAGCTTTGAGGAAAACGACCACCTGGTCTCTGCCCTGCCGTCCGGCGCATATCGCCTGCAGCCTGGCCGCACCTGCCTCATACGCCTGCCGGTCGGCAAACTGGACCCAGACATCGCAGGGAATATCCGAGAAGGCAATGGCTTTCTCCATGATCAGCTTGCTTGGTTTATCCTCCTCCAGAGAGACCCTGCCCTCGATAAAGATCTTGGCATCCTCCGTAAGGAGATTGGCATACTTCTCATAGGTCCTTGGGAAGGCGATCACCTCCACCGTTCCCAGCAGATCCTCCACGGTCAGGAATGCCATCTGCTGGTTCTGCCGGGTGTACTTGATGGTTTTTTCCGTGATCATTCCGCCGATGGTCTCGCGGGCTTCATCGTTCACCTTTGGCCGTCCGTACTCCTCATCGGGCTGGAAGTCCGCGGTAACGGCGGTGATATTTTTCCGCCACTTCTCCTCGTACTCCTCCAGCGGATGGCCGCTGATGTAGATCCCGGTCACTTCCTTTTCAAAGGCAAGCTTTTCTTCCTTATCAAATTCGCCCACATCGGGCATGCGGATCTCAAATTCCTTCCGGCTCTCCTCTCCCAGGATATCGAAGAGGCTCATCTGGCCGGACATGCTGTTTTTCTTTTCCTGGGCGACCTGATCCATGACCAGGCTGTAGACCTGCATAAACTGTTTTCTCGTCCCGCCGAGGGTATCGAAGGCACCGGCCTTGATAAAGCTTTCGACTGTGCGCTTATTGACCTCTCGTCCGGAAAGGCGGTCGCAGAAATCGCGAAGGCTCTTGTATGGGCCGTTTGCCCTTCTCTCCGCGGTGATGGCTGCCATGACCGGACGGCCGATTCCTTTAATAGCAGAAAGAGCGTAGCGGATCTTTCCGTCCTCAACGGAGAAGGAGCCCTCGCTCCGGTTGATGTCCGGAGGCAGGATCTGGATGCCCATCTGCCTGCAGCTGAGGATATACTCGGAGCACTTGCCGGTGTTGTCGATCACGGAGGTCATGAGCGCCGCCATGAATTCCACCGGATAATAATATTTCAGCCAGGCTGTCTGCACCGAGACGATGGCATAGGCCGCCGCATGGGATTTGTTGAAGGCGTACTTGGCAAAATCGATCATATCATCGTAGATCTTGTTTGCCGTCTTCTCGTTGATCCCCCGGCTGATACAGCCCGGAATGTTTCTTTCTGCGTTTCCGTAGACAAAGGTCTTTCTCTCCTCTTCCATGACCTTGGTCTTTTTCTTTGACATCGCCCGGCGGAGTACATCGCTGGCGCCATAGGAATAGCCAGCCAGCTCCCGGACGATCTGCATGACCTGCTCCTGGTATACGATACACCCGTAGGTCGACTTCAGGATCGGCTCAAGCTCCGGACAGTCATAGGTTATGGAGTCGGCATTGTTTTTTCCCCGGATATACTGGGGGATGAAATCCATCGGGCCGGGACGGTACAGGGCCACACCGGCTACGATATCATCCAGACAGGTGGGCCGAAGCTCCTTCATGAAGCTCTTCATGCCGGCAGATTCCAGCTGGAACACGCCCTCGCATTTTCCCTGTCCGAGCATGGCCATGACCTTCGGATCGTTGTAATCGATCGCCATCATGTCCAGCTTTTTCCCGCTGCTCTTCTCAGCAAGCTTTTGCGCGTCCTGGATCACGGTCAGGGTCCGAAGGCCCAGGAAATCCATTTTCAGAAGGCCCAGCTCCTCGAGGGTCGTCATGGTGTACTGGGTCGTGATCGTGCCGTCCGCCGCGCGCGAGAGAGGCACGAACTCGTCTACCGATTTGGATGAGATCACCACGCCAGCCGCATGCATGGAGCTGTGGCGGGGAAGTCCCTCCAGCCGGCGCGCCATATCGATCAGCTTGTGGACCTCGTCGTCACCGGCGTACAGGCTCTTCAGCTCAGGATTCATGGTGAGCGCCTTGTCGATGGTGATGTTCAGCTCGGCGGGGATCATCTTGGCAATGGTGTCGCATTTCGCATAGGGCAGGTCCATGACCCGGCCGACATCGCGGATAACGCCTCGTGCCGCCAGCGTACCAAAGGTGACGATCTGAACGACCCTCTCCTTTCCGTACTTCCGGACAACGTAGTCGATCACCTCCTGCCGCCGTTCGAAGCAAAAATCCACGTCGATATCGGGCATGGATACCCGCTCCGGATTCAGGAAACGCTCGAACAGCAGGCTGTACTTCAAAGGATCCAGCTCTGTAATGCCCAACGTGTAGGAAACGATGCTGCCGGCAGCACTTCCTCTGCCGGGGCCTACCATGATGCCGTTCTGCTTGGCAAAGTTGCAGTAGTCCCACACGATCAGGAAATAATCCACGTACCCCATGGTACGGATCGTGTTGAGCTCATATTCCAGCCGCTCCCGGATCTCGTCGGTAATGACCGGATATTTTTTCCGGAGGCCTTGCTCGCACAGCTCCACCAGGTAGGTCCAGGAGGTATAGCCCTCCGGCACGTCGAAATGCGGGAGTTTCAGCTCGTGGAAGCGGATCTCCACATGGCACCGGTCGGCGATCTGCTGGGTATTTTCCAGCGCCTGTCTTGCATAGGGAAACAGCGCTGCCATCTCCTCCGGTGATTTGACATAGTACTGACCGCCTTCGTAGCGCAGCCGGTTTTCGTCCGACAGCTTTTTTCCGGTCTGGATGCACAGCAGGATGTCATGGGCCTCCGCGTCATCTGCAAAGGTGTAATGGCAGTCGTTCGTGCATACCAGCGGGATCCCGGTCTCCTCGCTCATCCGGAGCAGCTGGGGATTGACGATCCGCTGCTCGGGGATCCCATGATCCTGAAGCTCCAGGAAAAAGTTGTCCGCCCCGAAGATCTCACGGTAGCGAAGGGCGGCCGCCTTGCCTTCCTCGTACCGGTTTCTCGCCAGATTGGAGGCGACCTCACCTGCCAGGCACGCCGAGAGACAGATCAGTCCATCGTGGTATTGCCGCAGCAGCTCCAGATCGACTCTGGGCTTGTAGTAGAAGCCGTCCACAAAGCCTCTGGAGACGATCTTCATCAGATTTTCATAGCCGGTATTGTTCTCGGCCAGGAGGATCAGATGATGGTACCGGTCATCGCTCTTTCCGGCCTCACGGTCAAACCGGGAACCGGGCGCCACATAGACCTCACAGCCCAGGATCGGATTGATCCCCTGGGCCAGGCACTCCTTGTAAAAGTCGATGCACCCGTACATAACGCCATGGTCGGTGATCGCTGCGGCATTCATGCCGAGTTCCTTGACCCTGGCCACATATTCTTTTATCTTGTTTGAGCCGTCCAGCAAACTGTACTCGGTGTGGACGTGCAGATGCACAAAGCTCATTTATCTCACCTCAGTCGTTCAGATAGATCTGGCCATCCTCAAGCCGGATCTTTTTCTCCTTCAGCAGGTGTCCGACCGCACGCTTGAACGCGGCCTTGGAAATGCCAAAGCGCTCGCTGATCAGCTCTGGTGCTGCCTTGTCGTCAAAGCCCAGCACGCCTTCCTCATCCCGCAGCGCCTCCAGGATCCGGTCCGCATCGGTTCCGATCTCCAGGTAAGCCTTCTGTCTGGCCGATACGGTCAGCTTGCCGTCCTCTCGCACCTCGACGACCCTAAGCTTCAGGATGTCGCCGGCCCGGAAGCTGCCCTGGGCATCCTTTTTGGGGATCAGGGCGGAATACTTGTCATCCACCGCCACAAAAACGCCGAAGTTCCGGCTAGTCTCGTACACCCGGCCGGATACGGTATCCCCGACGATGTAGGGCGATGATGTCTTCAGATAATGATAGACCTTCATGGTGGCGCAGAGTCTGCTGCTCTTGTCCTCATAGAGGGCGACAAGCACCTCATCCCCGGCCTTTACCTTTGCCGTCTGCTCATGGAAGGGAAGCAGCAGGTCTTTTTCCAGGCCCCAGTCAAGAAACGCGCCGATCCTGGTGGTCTCCTTGACCCGCAGCACGGCGGTACCGCCAAGCTGGATCTTCGGCTCTGCCGTGGTGGCGATCAGCCGGTCCTGGGAATCCCGATAGAGAAATACTTCCAGCTTTGCGCCGATCTGGGTTCCCGCAGGAACCTGCCGGATCGGAAGAAGGACCCGCTCCTCTCTGCCGGCATCGGCCCGTTCTGCCAGGTATACGCCGTGCTCCTGCTTTGTCGCAACGATCAGTGTCTGTTTCTTTCCAAGTTCAAGCATGTTATTCCGTCCTCTTTTCTAATTCAATATATTTATGGTTTAGATGCCCATCCGCCAGATGGGTTCTATACCGTCTTACTGTTTTTGTCAAGTAAGTATCACCCGGATGCCCATCCGCAGGACGGCTTTTCCTCCATATGGTGGTTCGGCTTTAGTTCCCGGAGAACTCCGCCGTAAAGTAGGCCTCCCCCTCTGCACTGTCGAGGGACACATACCATTTTCCATCCTTCTGCACCGTGCGCGGGAACACTTCGTCATCCAGGTGGGCCTGCTTTTTGTATTCCACGCGCAGATGAGCCGTCTTCCATTCCGCCGGCAGATATTTTGCCGCCAGGCGCACATACTGCACGTTGTTCACATGATGATTCGTGTCCAGATGGGATTCCTGGATACGGAAGGACGGCCGCGCTTCTCCTGCCTCCGGCATCCGGACCTTCCGGCTGCCCATGTCCTCGGTAAGCTTCAGCTCCGGATTGGAACCATAGGCCTCCAGCTGCTCCGCCGGCACCTTCATCGGCTTCTGGGACTTCATGTCCATAAAGATCCAGACGGAATTGCAGACGACCAGGGTCTCCCCCTCCTCCGTCTCAATGGAAAACTGCCGGTATCCGATCATGCCCCGAAAGGCGATGGGCCAGGTGTTTACCCGGATATGGTCGTTGAACCGGGGATAGCGGTAGATGTGCAGCTGCAGATCGGCCACGATCCAGGCGCAGCCCATCTCGATGTTCCGGTTCAGGCTGCAGCCGCAGTCCTCTCCGTGAAAAGTTGCCGTATCCTGAAGATAGTTCAGGATGCTGTCGATCGTCATGTTCTGTTCGCCGTCCACCTCGCTGTAACGGACACGGCTTCTGTATGTGTAGCGCATTTTATTTCTTTACCTTCTGTACTCCATGCTGATGTTTCTTTGATTATATGGTCAAACTTCTGGCATTTTAATCAATTTATCATATCACATCCCAAAGAAAAGAGCAAAAGAATAGGGGCGCCGCACGAAGCATTTCGCACGGCACCCCCTGTGGAGGACATTCTGTCATTTTTTAGCCTGCCCGCTTTTTCGCGCGCAGATCTTCGTTTGCCTTCTCAACATTCAGCCGGGTCAGGATCAGGGTGATCAGCAGGTTGAAAATCATGGGCAGCCACAGATACATCACGTGTAGCATGGTGATGCAGGATGCGCTCTGCACTGCCGCGCCGCCCACATATCCGCTGAGAGCAAGCAGCCAGCCGGCCAGCGCGGTGCCGATTCCGCCGCCAAGCTTTGTTCCAAGCGATGTGCAGGAATACATCGTTCCGTCTACCCGCTTGCCGCTGGTCAGATAGGTGTACTCCGAGCAGGTGGCGATCAGGGCGTTCATATCACCCTGCAGCGGGCTCATGCCGATGGCGGCGATGGCGGTGCAGACCAGCATCAGGGGCACAGAGCCCATATATCCAGCCGCCACAACGCCCAGCCTTCCCAGGGTTCCGATGGTATAGCCGGTCAGATTCAGGCGGTACATCCCGCCCCATTTCGCCACCAGGGCAGGCGTAAACAGAAGGCCGATGATCATCGGAATGTTGATCGCCCAGGAGAACACGCCCAGAAGGTTCGCATTCTTTAAGACGTAGGTCATATAATAAATGCCCATGTTCAGCGTGGCCGAATAGATCTGCATCAGGATATAGGAGGCACAGATCATGAGGTAATATTTGTTCCGGATCAACAGACCGAAGGCATCGATCAGGCTGTACTTTTCCTCCGGTGCCTGCTCTGCGGCCGGCCGCCCCTCGTCCAGCTCCTCCTCCGGCAGCTCTTTTACCGAGAATACGGATAAGGTGTTGGAGATGATGCCGACGATGGCGTAGATCACGGCTACGATCCGCCATGCGGCCGCACCGCCGCCAAATCTTGCCACCAGGCCGACGGTGATGGTCTGGATCAGCATGCTGGTACCAAATGCAAACATAAAGCGGATCGAGCCCATCTCCACACGCTCATGGTTGTTCTTTGTGACCAGGGCGGTCAACGCCGAGTAGGCGATGTTGTTTGCCGTATAGAAGCCTGCGTTCAGCAGCGTGTAGGCAATGAAGAACCAGGCATACTGAGCAAACGGACTGATATCCGCAGGGATAAAGAAGATCGCAACCAGGCATACGGCACAGCCAAAATACCCATAGAACATCCACGGCCGGGCTTTTCCCATCCGGCTTTTGGTCTTATCGATCAGTGATCCGAAAAAGATATCGCTGACGCCATCGAAGAGCTTGGAGACGGCAATGAGCGTACCGACAATGCCGGCGTTCATGCCGACGGTATCGGTCAGGAAGATCATGACAAAGGCCGACAGCAGGGCGTACACGACGTTGCCTGCGATGTCTCCGGAGCCATAACCGATCTTGTTGTACCATTTCAGGTAAGTCTTTTCTTTCATTGTCTGATTCCCCTTTCCGCCTAATCTGTTCCGGCTTCCGGCCGGATAACAAAGGCAAAGCTGTATCTGTCTGCATCTACACGGTACGTTTCCGCCAGGGCGGGGCCGCAGCTTGCCGATCCGATTCCGGCCATCCGGTGATCGAGGCACAGGATCGTGCTGCCGCACTCCTCCAGCTCGTAATTATGCCGCCTGCTCTCCAGCTCCTCCTGGGAATAGAAGGACGCATTAAAGGAAAAGGTCTGTCCGTCTGCCGCTGCCGCCGACAGTGTCCCAAAAGGACCCGTAAGCCGGACATAGTCGCAGTCGGCATGGCTTCCGTTTTCCTGGGGCCGGATATAATCCTCATGCAGATCCCTGACTGGTGCGCGGAACCTGCCGTGCCAGCCGGCGCGGCATTTATCTGCATAGCTTTCCTCCGGTCCGATCCCGTAGTATTCCGCCTGGTCAAAGGAGCTGTCAAGGAACAGCCGCAGGCCGATCCTGGGCAGTGATAAAACATGCTCGTCCTTTTCTGCCCGGAATTCCGCCTGGATGCTGCCATCCGGCCGGATCCTGTAATCTGTCCACACCCGGAGAAATGGCTGTACGGACATGGCCGCCACAGACTGGCGGATGCGGATCCGGATCGTATCCCCGGCCTGCCGGAAGATGATCCCGAAGGCCCGGGTCTCGGTCTTGTCCAGCCGTTCCCAGCGCCACAGGTCTGCCACATTCCGGTCATTGTCCACCGGCGCCCGCCAGAGATTGAGATCTGCCGGTGCATTCAGCCATTCCTTTCCCCGGATCTTCCAGGAAACAAAGCAGCCGGTCAGGGTATCCAGCGTATAGGAGAATCCCTCCCCGCTGATCCGCAGATGTTCTCCGTCCTCCTCCACCTTTGGCGGCTGCAGAGTCTGGGATGCCGTTCTGTAGATCAGGCGGGCGGGCAGACATACTCTGTCCATACCCGGGATCCGGCACTCATCAAATCCGAGGACATGCCCTTCCGGAAGACCCGGCAGGCTTTGCTTCATGGTCCAGATGATCCGAAGGAAAACTCTGCCATCCGCCGGAAGGTTTAACGGCAGGGGAAGCGCTGTCCTTCCCCGAGCCGGAAGACGCGGCAGGCGGATCTCCCCGGCAGCGATCCCGGCGCCATTCTTCTCCAGGACATAGCAGCCCCGCACCAGGGCGGAAGCCTCCAGAAAATCCCAGTGGTTCTCTACCGTTAGCGTACCGGCTGTCGTATTGTAGGCAGACCGCAGCGGCCGGTGGACGTTTTTGTATTCCAGAAGGCCGGTATGAGGTCTGCGGTCCGGATAGACCAGGCCGTCCAGGCAGAAATTTCCGTCATGCTGCAGCTCACCGTGATCCCCACCATACCAGTACATCCGCCTGCCGTCAGCAGCCGGCCCCTTGTCGATGGCATGATCGCACCATTCCCAGACAAAACCGCCGCAGAGCATCGGCCATTTTTCCGTCAGCTCCCGGTATTCCAGAAAATCTCCCGGGCTGTTGCCCATGGCATGACAGTATTCCACCAAAAGCAGCGGTTTTTTCGGATCGTTCTCCAGATAGGCCGTCACCTCATCAAATGCCGGGTACATGCGGCCGAACAGATCGATATCCGAGGTGTCGTATGCCCGGTCCCCGGGCATGTAATAGGCACTCTCATAGTGGGTAAGCCGGTCCGGATCTGTCTGCTTCGTCCAGCGAAGGGACGCCTCGAAGGTACATCCATAGCCGCACTCATTTCCCATGGACCAGACCAGCACAGAGGGCCGGTTCCGGTTCCGGATGACCATCGACTGCACCCGGTCGAGGGTCGGCGCGATGAAATCCGGATTGTCGGCGATCCGCTCATGAGCCAGCCGCATACGCTCGGCATAATCATCCTCGTTGAAATAGAGCGGCGCCGTTCCATGGCTCTCGTTATCCGCCTCATCGATCACATACAGGCCGATCTGGTCGCACAGCTGATAGAACCAGGGAACGTTCGGATAATGGCTGGCCCGGACCGCATTGAAGTTGTGCGCCTTGATCATCCGCAGATCTCTCTCCACTCCCGCCCGGTCCACACAAAATCCGGTGACGGGATCGGATTCATGACGGTTGACGCCCCGGAAGATGATCGGCGATCCGTTCAGAAGCACGATGCCATTCTTCACGCAGATGCTGCGGATGCCCACCGTCTCCCGGATCATCTCGCCCGGCGTTTCCATGATCAGCGTGTACAGCTTCGGCAACTCCGCATTCCAAAGAAGTGGTCTGGTGACAGAAAGAGTGATCTCCTCCCCCGCCTCAAGACGGGCGGTGGCTGTCAGCTCTCCTGTTTCCGGTGCCAGCAGATGCAGCGTCACCGGAAGCGGTTTCCCGGCAAATTGGAAACGTATATGTATATCGGCCGTCTCCCCATCATCCGATAAACCGGTCGTGATCACATAATCCCGGATATGGTCCTTTGGCCGGCGGATCAGATAGACATCACGGAAGATACCCGACATCCGAAACTTATCCTGATCCTCCAGGTAGCTGCCATCGCACCATTTCAGCACCAGCACAGCCAGCAGGTTCTCTCCTTCACGCAAGAGATGTCCGACCGAAAACTCAGAGGTGTGGTGGGATACCTGGCTGTATCCCACATAGACTCCATTCATCCACACATAAAAGCAGGAATCCACACCCTCAAAGCAAAGCGTGACATCGGGCGTTTCCGGATCCTCATGCCAGACAAACAAATGGCGGTACGCTCCGCAGGGGTTTTTCTGGGGAACGTAGGGAGGATCAAAAGGAAACGGATACCGGATGTTGGTGTACTGATGGGCATCGTATCCCCGCATCTGCCAACAGAAGGGAACCATCTCCTTCTTCCAGCCGGCATCCGCTGCAAAGCTCTCCAGGAAGAACTCCTCCTTCACCTCATGAATGCTGGCATAATAACGGAAATCCCAGGCACAGCCGCTAAGCATCTGCAGACGCTCAAGCTCTCCCCGCTCCGGCAGATCCCACGGCCTGTCCTCCCCCGGTGCTTCCGGGATAAAATACGCGTGGACCGGCAGCGTATTCTGATGCAGAACGGTCAGATCCTCATACAATCTTGGAACGATCAATGCAAGACCCCCTTTCCTTCGTTTTCCATTTCAGCTTCGCCCCGGGCGTTTGCCTGAAATGGCGCCTAAGTGTTATGCTATCCCACTAAAATCATACTGATTCATAACAAAAAAGCATATAAACAAAGCAATCTGTTTTCTGCACAAATCGCCAACCGAGTAGATAAAATCACATCCAGCAGTTAAAATGAAGAAACAAGAGGTACCTGCCCTGCTGTCTGCAGTATCTGCAGACAGCGCCGGGCCTGACCAGTGGGAAACATCCTCCTGCATTTTTCGCAGGCTGAAGCTTCCCCAAGCTGCCAGGAAGCAAGTGCCGGCGGCTGAAAATTAAATAGAAAGGAAGTGCTGAAATGTACGTAAACTCTGGTTATCTGTTCAATTCACGTGTTCCTTTTAAAGAGCAAAAGCTCCCGCTGCGCATCCTCAGTGCCGGCACATATCAGCTGCACACCTGGCCCAAGCTCCCTACCTGGCGGCCAAAAGGGCGTGTCGACTGGCAGCTGATCTACGTCGCAGCCGGGGAGGGACACTTCCAGCTGGAAGGACAGGACATCGTCGTGCCTGCCGGCAACATGGTCCTCTACCAGCCCCGCCAGGAGCAGCGCTACCATTTCCTGGCAAAGGATCACTCGCAATACTGGTTTGTCCACTTCACAGGCAAACAGGTCCGCAACATCCTGGCCCATTATGAGATCCCGCTGGATGGCCACATCCTGCACACCGGTCTGTCCCTGGACTACGAAGACCTGTTCCGGCGGATGCGGGACGAACTGATCGAATGTGCATGGGGCTACGAAGAATCCCTCACCCTGCTCTTCCGGGAGCTCCTCCTGCTCATGCACCGGCGGATGAACGACGAGCGGCCCGGCATCTCCAGCTTTGCCCGGGATGAAGCCGAGCGGGCCAAGGACTATTTCCGAAACCACTACAATGAATGCATCAGCATCGAGCAGTACGCCGCCTCACGAAACATGAGCACCAGCTGGTTCAACAAGGCCTTCCACACTGTCATCGGCGTATCGCCCATGCAGTTCATCCTAAGCCAGCGGATCCGCAACGCCCAGTTCCTCCTGGAAACGACCGACGTCAGCGTCACCGAGATCGCCCGCAGCGTCGGCTACGACAATCCCATGTACTTCAGCCGCCTCTTCCGCAAAAACAAAGGGCTGTCGCCAGCCAAATACAGAAAGCTGCACCGGGAAACGGCGGAGGGCTGACTAAAGAGTTTCGGGTAGATAAAGCCCCACGGAGGAAAGGCATTAAAGCGAACAATCTGCAGGCCCAGAGGGCCGAAGCCGTTCGCGTAATGCCTTTCCTCCGTGGGGCTTTTTCGTGTCCGCTGAAACGGACAAAAGGGTGCTTCTTTCTCCGGAAGCATGTATAATTATATGTGTACGATTTCCGGAAAGGAGCTTTACTATGCGTTCTGTCGCGATTGATGATTTCTGCAGCTTTAAGTTTTTGTCTGGACTTGCGTTTTCCCCGGAAGGACAGAGTGCCTGTTTTGTTGTTTCACAGGCGGATAAGAAGAAAAATGATTATCGCTCGTTTCTGTATGTTCGTAAGGATGGAAAGATCCGTCAGCTGACGTCCGGCGGGAAGGAGCGCTCTTTTCAGTATCTGGATGAGGATACCCTTTTGTTCCCGGCTGACCGGGAGGAGGAGAAAAAGGATGCCAAGGCTCCTGATCCGACCAGCCGCTTTTACAAGATCCGTCTGGATGGCGGGGAGGCGGAGCTGTTTCTGTCTTTTCCGATCCCGATATCGAGGATCCTCCCGCTTCCGAATGGCGACCTGATCGTTTCCGGACAGACGCTGCCCGGCTTTGAGGATCTTTATCTGGGACGGAAGAAGGATCTGGCTGCCTGGAAGCAATACACGGAGGAGAACGCGGATTACGAGGAGATCCGGCAGGTTCCCTGGTGGTGGAACGGCAGCACGTATACGAAGGGTGCCTATACCTCTCTCTTCTATTATGATTCCAGGAAAAAGGCCCTTCGGAGGCTGTCAGCGCTGAATGTGGACATTTCCGGTGCGGAGCTGTCTCCGGACAAACAGTCCGTGTACTATCTTGCCACCCCTGTGAAGCCTCTCCTTCCTCTCTCCGGGGCTGCCGCCCTTTGCCGGATGGATCTGGCAACGGCGAGCGAAACGTGTCTTGTGCAAAGCAGTGATACGTTGGAGATCAATGGTTTTGCCTGTGCCGATTCCTTCCTGCTGCTACTGGCTTCGGATAAACACCTGGGCCTTAATACGGACAATGATTTTTACCGGTATGACTATGCGAGCGGGGATCTTTCTCTCTACGCAAAATATGGAGAAGCCATCGGGACCAGTGTGGGCTCGGATATCCGGTACGGCGGAGGGAAATCCATCGCCATCGACGGAGATACGGTGTACTTTGTCTCCACACGTTATGACTGCGCACATCTCTATAAGCTGGAAAATGGCGAGATCACGCAGCTGACGGACCGCGCCGGTTCTGTAGAGTCTGTCGCTGTCCGAGATGGTCGGATCCTGATGACCGCCCTGTTCGATATGAAGGGTCAGGAGCTTTATGACGGGAACGGAAAGAAGCTGAGCACTTTCAATGATGCTGTACTGAGAGGAAAATATGTAGCGAAGCCGGAAGCCCTGAACGTGCAGAGGGATGGCTATGAGGTGCATGGTTTTGTGCTGCCTCCGGTTGATTATGATCCGGGTAAGAAATATCCGGTGATCCTGGACGTCCACGGAGGTCCCAAGACCGTCTACGGCCCGGTTTTCTATCATGAAATGCAGTACTGGGCCGGGAAGGGATATTTTGTGATCTTCTGCAATCCCACAGGTTCAGACGGCAGGGGCGAATTTATGGATATCCGCGGAAAGTATGGAACCGTCGATTATGAGGACCTGATGGTCTTTACCGATGCGGCTCTTGCTGCCTGGCCAGCCATGGATCCGGTCCGCCTGTATGAGACCGGCGGCTCCTATGGCGGCTTCATGACCAACTGGATCATCGGACACACCGACCGGTTCCGTGCCTGTGCCAGCCAGCGGTCCATCTCCAACTGGTTTTCCTTCTATGGAGTTTCAGATATCGGGGTTGATTTCACCAGGGACCAGAATGCCTCCGATCCATGGCAGGATCCCGAAAAGCTCTGGGAGCACAGCCCGCTTAAGTACGCCGACAAGGTGAAGACACCGACCCTGTTTATTCACTCCTTCGAGGATTACCGCTGCCCCATCGACCAGGGCTACCAGATGTTCACTGCTCTGATCTCCCACGGGGTCGAGGCAAAAATGGTCTGCTTTCGCGGAGAGAATCATGAACTCTCCAGAAGCGGCAAGCCGCTCCATCGGATCAAACGTCTGCGGGAAATCACAGAGTGGTTCGATACGCACTAACCCTTTTTTTTGATCGTGAAAGATCGATTTCATTCATATATGTAAAATAGAACGAAATAATAAGAAGGAAAAGAAAAAGGACCTGAATCAAAATGATTCAGGTCCTGCGCTGGGCTACCTGGATTCGAACCAGGAAATGACGGAGTCAGAGTCCGTTGCCTTACC
>DFFG01000030.1:0-6522 GCA_002368795.1 Eubacterium sp. UBA3782 | reverse complement strand
CCTTACCGTTTGGCGATAGCCCAATTCCTTACAACATGTGCTATTATATACAAGTCACTTGGAAAATGCAAGGACTTTTTTTAATTATTTTCATCTTTTTTTCCGGCCGGTCCAAAGAGCAGAAATCCCAGCACAGCTGCCGTGATGACAGCCTCCGCTGCCAGTACCAGCAAATGCCCGGTCCCGCTGTCCGCTCCAAGCAGTGAAAGCAGCGGTCCGGAGATGACTGCCCAGAGATTTACGCACATGTGCGCCGCGATCACCAGCCGCAGGCTGCCGCTTTTTTCATAGATCAAAGCAAGGATAAGGCCAAGGATGAATGCATAGAGAAACTGAATGGCGTTGGTATGGTAAAGGCCAAACAAAGCTGCAGATACCAGCGTTCCCTTCCATGATCCCAGATAAGCTCTGGCTCTCCGGTAGGTCATGCCGCGGAAGATCACCTCTTCCGCTATCGGCCCCAGGATCACGGTCACCGCGATCAGAAGCCACATCTCCTGCCCCTCAAAGGCCAGGGAAGCGGTCGTGGTATAAGCAGTAAATACCTCTTTCAGGCCGGAAGCCTGGATCAGACTGCTGGTCAGGTGACCTGCCGCCGTCACCAGCAGACAGGATGCCGCCGAGAGTGCCGGCTGAAAACGGTTCTGCTCCTGCCAGAAACGCAGGCTGTCGACCATGCGGTCTTTTCTTGTCAGCACCAGCACCAGGACAAATGCAGCTCCACTGATCAGCAGCGGGAGGCCCTTTATCTGCGTAGCCATGGCATCGGCATCATAGATTCCTGTAACCAGTCCTGCCAGAAGCATCACAACTACCGTCATGGCCGCCATGCACAGGAAGATCAGGATCGTCGGATATACTACATCCCAGAGTTTTCCCGGCATATTCTTATTATCCATACCGCTTTTCCCTCCTGATCTGTGAACACCTTACTTTAGAAGCCAAATAAAATATCCCATTTGTCTGGTTTCTTTCTCTGTCTATCTGTGAAATCCTGCCCGACCAGACAGATAGAACCGTCCTATCTGTCTGGTCAGGTGCCAAGCAGGTAGTCGCCGAGCTCTGCGGCGCTGCCGACGGTTACGGATGCGCCGGTGCTGATGAGTTCTTCCCGGCTGCCGAAGCCGTAGGTGACGCCGATCCCGGTTATGCCGGTGCGGACGGCGCCGTCCATGTCGTAGTGGCGGTCTCCTACCATGTATACGTTTTCCCGTTCTTCTAACCGTCCGGCCCATTTGAGGACGGAGGTGATCAGTTCGGGTTTTTTACTTTTTGTGTCGGAGAGTTCTGGTGCTGCCAGATAGCCGATGTAGTGCATCAGGCCGAAGTGTTCGAGGATCTGGCGGGTGAATATGCCTGGTTTGGACGTGGCTACTGCGATCTGGCAGCCTGCGTTTTGCAGTTTTTCGAACAGTTCCGGGATCCCGGGGTATACGTCGGCTTCGAATTTGCCTACGGTCCCGTACCGCTCCCGGTAGTATTCTACTGCCTGCAGTGCTTCCTCGTGGCCCATGCCGGCGTAGGCGCGGAATTCTTCGTACAGCGGCGGTCCGATGAAGACCTCCAGCTCTTTTGCCGGTGGCTCCGGATAGCCCAGGCGCACCAGTGCGCTCTGGACGCATTTTGTGATGCCTGGGGCAGAGTTCATGATCGTGCCGTCGTTGTCAAATATCACCAGCTTGTTTTCTGCCATTGTTCTCTCCTGTATATCAGGTCATTCTTCTGTGCGTCTTTGTTTTGACAGGTGCATATGCCAAGGTGCCCCATCGCCTGCTGCGGCGCGGGGCACCTCCATTTGGTTGTTTTTGTTCTGCTTACATCCGGTCCGGAGCGGAGAAGCCGAGCACGCCGATGGCATCCTCCAGTACCTCTTTTACCAGCTCCAGCAGGCTGATCCAGGACTTGCGCTGCTCTTCGTTTTCCTCGGAAAGGATCCGGGTATCGTGATAGAAGCTGTTGAAGTCGTTGGACAGCTCATAGATGTAGGCGCAGATCCGATGAGGTGCCTTGTCGGCAAAGGCGCCGGCCAGGGCATCGTTCCACCGGGCGGTCTGCAGCATCAGGTTCTTTTCGCTGTCTCCGGATGCCGGCAGGATCTTGCCGGTATCGGCGCTGCCGCCTTCCTGACGGTATTTCTCCATGATGGACTTGATGCGGACGATCGTATAAAGGATATATGGTCCTGTGTTGCCTTCAAAGGAGGTAAAGCGGTCCACGTCAAAGACATAGTCCTTGGATGCCTGGTTGGACAGGTCGCCGTATTTCAGGGCGGACAGGCCGACCATCTCGGCGGTCTTTTCCGCATCGGTATCTTTTACGCTCCGGTTCTCGACGATCTTGCGGAACATCTCCCGGTTGATGTCGTCGATCAGGTTCTCCAGGCGCATGACGCCGCCCTCCCTGGTCTTGAAGGGCTTTCCGTCCTTGCCGTTCATCGTGCCGAAGCCCAGGAAGGACAGCTTCATCTCATCCTTTGCGATCCCGGTCTTCTTTGCGCAGCGGAAGGTCTGAATAAAGTGCATCTCCTGCCGCTTGTCGACGACGTAGATGATCTCATCGGGATCGTAATCCTGCACACGCTGGACGATGGTGGCCAGGTCGGTGGTGGTATACAGGGATGCGCCGTCGGACTTCAGGATCATGCAGGGCGGAACCTCTTTCTGGTCGCTCTCCTCCTTTACATCCACGATCAGGGCACCCTGGTCCTCGTAGGCATAGCCATCTTCCTTCATCTTCCGGATCATATCCGGGATGTAGGGCTGTGCATCGGATTCACCGTACCAGAGGTCGAAATGGACATCCAGTCTGCCGTAATTCTTCTTGAGGTCTGCGACCGAGATGCGGATGATGTGATCCCAGAGGGCACGGTATCCGCGGCGGCCCTGCTGCAGCTCGTAAGTCGCCTGCAGCGCCTTTGCCTTGTAGGCTTCGTCGGTTTTGGATTTTCCGCTGGCTGTCGGGTAGATCTCCTCCAACTCGGAAATGGTAAAGGGAGCCTCTGCCGGGTATTCTCCGGTAAAGTCCGGATCAAAATAGGGAAGCTCCGGCTTTCTCTCCTGCAGCTCGGTGATGATCAGGCCCATCTGCAGGCCCCAGTCGCCCAGATGGACATCGCCGATCACCTTGTGTCCAAGGCGCCGGCCCATACGCTTGATGCTCTCGCCGATAATGGCGGCACGAAGATGGCCGACATGCAGCGGCTTTGCCACGTTGGCCCCGCCGTAGTCCACGACGATCGTCTGCGGCGTTTCCGCCTTTTCTACGGAATGCTCCGGATCCGCTGCCATCTCTCCCAGATAGCATGCCAGGAACTCCCGGCTCAAAGTGAGGTTGATAAAGCCTGGCATGACGGCCTCTGCCTTCTCAAAAACGGCAGAGTCCTGCATGGCCGCAACAATATCCTGGGCGATTTTGATCGGCGCCATGCCATACTCCTTCTTGGCTGCCATGGCTCCGTTGCACTGGTATTCACACAGGTCCGGCCGGTTGGAGATGCTGACCTTGGCGTATTTCTCGTCATAGCCGGCAGCCCGGAAGGCCTTCCTGGTCTCTTCTGTGATGTAATCAATGATTTTTTTCATACGTAATCTGTTCCTGTTCTTTTGGTCTGTATCATTCTGCCTGACTGCGGATTTCTTACTTTGAAAGGTTCCCGTGGTCAAAGGCGTACTGGATGATCGCCTTTCGGGTAATGATCCCGATAAACACATTGTCATCGTCCACGACCGGCACAAAATTCTGCCGCAGAGCGACCTGGACCAGGTCCTCGATGTCGCAGTTAATGTTGATGGCGTCGTTCGTCCATCTGCGGGGAACCTGAAGGATATTGATATCCTCTGCCTCATGCAGATTCAGATCATATTTCTGCTTGATCTCCCGGAGAAGATCTCCTTCGGTCAGCGTACCGATGTAATGGCCCCTGCGGTCCAGGATCGGCACAGCTGTGTACCGGTGGTATTCCATCTTTTCGATCGTCTGCCGCAGGGTAAATTCCTCGCTGATGCAGGCGACTTCACTTTTTGGCGTGAGAAAGAATAAAATATTCATTCCATGCTCCTTCCTTGTCATTTTGGGAACACCTGCCGGTGCTCCGTTATGGCTGCCCTCCTTCACAGAGAGCTTTTTTGATCCCTGCCCCTCATCTGCTCAGAATCTGACAACCGATAGTATAATCGATTGGCTAAAAAGATTCAAGCCCGGCGGCAGACGCTCCGGATGGAGATCCTGCCAGGCCGGGCCTGTTTTTATTCTCTCTGCAGCGCCTCGATCGGGTTCAGGTTTGCCGCCTTGATCGAGGGCAGAATGCCAAAGACGATGCCGATCGCCATGGAAAATACCACACTGACCACGATGGACAATGCGCTGATGGCGATGGGCGTCCCGGACACCCTGGAAATGACATACGACAGGATGATGCCTGCAATGACGCCGATCACCCCGCCCATACCGGTCAGCATGACGGATTCCGTCAGGAACTGCATGAGGATCACCCGTTTTCTGGCTCCGAGCGCCTTCTTCAGTCCGATCTCGCTGGTCCGCTCCGTGACCGATACCAGCATGATGTTCATGACACCGATGCCGCCCACAAGAAGGGCGATGGCCGCGATCCAGAGCATCAGATTGTTCATGCTGGCATTTGCCTGCTGCTGGTTTCTGGCCTTTTCTGCCAGATCATTTGCCTTGTACTTGAACGTCGTGCTGCCGTCTGCCGACGCGCGCACTGCTTCATTCAGGATATCGGCCGCCGCCTTTCCCAGGGAGCTCATACGCTCGATGGAATCCACCCGGATGATGCAGTTCTGGTACTCGTCAAAGGAAAACATGACCGGCCAGACGCTGGAGGGGATCAGGACCAGTCCAGAGCTGTCCGTAACATAATTAAAGTAATCGTTCACGGTATTGATCACAGGACCTGTCTTTATGTCCTTCCGGATCAATCCCGCAACGGCGAAGGGTTCGCCGGAGATCTCGATGATCTGACCGATGGGATCCTCGCCGCCAAAGAGCTGCGTGCAGGCATTCTCATCGATCAGCGCGATCTTTTTGAATTTCCGGTAATCCTCTTCCACAAAGCTTCTGCCCTTGTATACGGTATAGCCAACCGTGGCCAGATACCGGTCATCGATGCCAAAAACGCCGCCCTGAATGGTTGTGTTTCCCCTTATCGTGGCTGCATAGCTCCTCTGGAAGTAAAAGGTGGCATCCACCATGCCCTCCAGCTCCCGGATCCTCCGTTTCTGGCTGTCGGTCAGCGTGCTGACCGTCTGGGGCATGCTCCAGTCGGGAGATGCTTCATAATCACCCTCATACAGGGGGATCGTCACATTGTTGTTTCCGCTGCCCACCAGGTTCTCCATGATCTGCTGCTGCGTCCCCTGGATCGTCGACACAATGCCGATGATCGAAGCGATGCCGATGATCACACCGAGCATGGTCAGGAAGGAGCGCAGCTTGTGCGACCAGATGCCCTGAAAGGCTGTTCTTATATTTTCAACCATGCTGTCTCCTTTTATTCCTCATACAGCTCTGACATGGTACTCTCCACTGTCTCGGCCCCTTCCTCGGCTGCACCGTAGGGGAACGCGATCCAGTCATCCAGAGAAAGCCCTGACTGAACTTCGTAGTAGTAATCCCAGAGCAGCTTTCCCAGTTTTACCTCCCGGCGGACGAGACGTCCGTCCTCACCGCGCACATAGGCATAGGCGCTGCCGCCATCCTGGATAAACATGGCCTTCCAGAAGTAGATCTTGTTATCCTCCTGTTCGGAACCGTCATTTTCCGCAACCGGCATGATGCTCACCCAGCTTCCGCTTGCCATCTGTGCTTCCTTGTCCTCGACCACGATGGTCACCGGATAAAAGCTCTGGCTGGCGGAACCCATATCATAGTACTGCTCATTGTCCGTATTCCTGCTCGGGAATTCGGAGATCTCGGTGATCTCACCCGTATAGGACATGCCTGTCATCGCATCCATGACGATACAGGAGCTTCCCTCCTTTATCGTCTCAAGCATAGTCTCGCCAAGCTCACCTGTGACAAATGTCCCGGAATTTCCTACAAGCGTTACCAGCGGATCGCCAGGATTATCCTGCTCGGCGGGGTCTCCTGCCTTTGTAATGACGCCGTCATATTTGGCTATGACCTTGCCTTCATTCAGCGCCTTGCCGGCAGCATCGATCTTCAGCTTCAGCTCTCTTTTTTGCAGCTCCAGCTCGCGCAGACTGCTCTGCACTTCTTTTTTGGCATCCGCAAGCTCCTCTGCACTGTACTGGGAATCCGGACGGATCAGGCTGCTTCCGCCGCTGCTGTCATCGGCAAGCGCCGGACTGACAGGCAGGATAAGGGTCCTTGTCACCTTCGTGCCTGCACCTTCTGCAGAAGCCGTGGAAGATGAAGAACTGCTTCCGGAAGAATCGCCGGGCTCTTCCGTCGGTGCCGGTGTCTCTGTCGGGACTGGCGTATCTGTTGGAACAGGTGCCTCTGTCGGGACTGGTGTCTCTGTCGGGACAGGTGTATCGGTTG
>DFFG01000082.1 GCA_002368795.1 Eubacterium sp. UBA3782 | reverse complement strand
TGCGTATGCGCGGCGCCAATTCCACAGATATCGCGGTCCTGGTCGTTGCCGCAGATGACGGCGTAATGCCCCAGACCATCGAGGCGATCAACCATGCAAAGGCTGCAGGCGTCGAGATCATCGTTGCTATCAACAAGATCGATAAGCCCGGCGCAAACATTGACCGCGTCAAGCAGGAGCTGACCGAGTACGAGCTCGTTCCGGTCGACTGGGGCGGGGAGACCGAGTTTGTTCCGGTATCCGCAAAGACCAAGGAAGGTATCGAGGACCTTCTGGAGACGATCCTTCTGACAGCAGATATCATGGAGCTGAAGGCAAACCGCAACCGCAAGGCCAGAGGCCTTGTGCTTGAGGCAAAGCTGGACAAGGGCAAAGGCCCCGTTGTCAGCATCCTGGTGCAGAAGGGCACCCTTCACGTGGGCGATTACATTGCCTGCGGACCGGCTTCCGGAAAAGTCCGTGCCATGATGGATGAGAATTCACGCCGTCTCAAAGAGGCAGGCCCCTCCACACCGGTTGAGGTGCTCGGCCTGAACGATGTGCCGAACGCAGGTGAGATCCTGGTCGCTCTGGATTCCGACAAGGAAGCCAAGAATTTTGCCAGCACATTCATTGCCGAGGGCAAGAACAAGCTGCTGGAGGAGACCAAATCCAGGATGTCTCTGGACGATCTGTTCAGCCAGATCCAGACCGGCAACGTCAAGGAGCTGGAGCTGGTGGTCAAGGCAGATGTCCAGGGCTCTGTAGAGGCCGTAAAGCAGTCTCTGCTCAAGCTGTCCAACGAGGAGGTCGTCGTCAAGGTCATCCACAGCGGCGTCGGTGCCATCAACGAGTCCGACGTTACCCTGGCGGCAGCGTCCAATGCCATCGTCATCGGCTTCAATGTGCGGCCTGACGCAACGGCAAAATCTCTGGCAGACCAGGAGAAGGTCGATGTCCGGCTTTACAAGGTCATCTATCAGGCGATCGATGATATCGAGGCAGCCATGAAGGGCATGCTCGAGCCGATCTACGAGGAGAAGGTCACCGGCCATGCCGAGGTTCGTCAGCTGTTCAAGGCCTCCGGCATCGGCACCATCGCTGGAAGCTACGTGCTGGACGGCACGATCCAGAGAGGCTGCAAGGTCCGCATCAGCCGCGAAGGCAAGCAGATCTTCGAGGGAAGCCTGGCCAGCCTGAAGCGTTTCAAGGACGACGTCAAGGAGGTCAAGTCGGGCTACGAGTGCGGTCTGGTCTTCGACGGATTCAACGAGCTCCAGGAGCTCGATGTGGTCGAGGCCTACATCATGGTCGAGGTACCGCGCAAATAATTAAACAGACCATCGCGCAGCGGCGCAGACACTGGGCCGCTGCCGGTGAAGCCAGTACAGAACCGGTGCCGATGCCCTGGTTCTGTATTCATATAAGGAGGATTCCTGATGAGAAAGAACAGTGTGAAGAATACCAGGATCAACGAGGCGGTCCGTGAGGAGCTCAGCACGATCATCCGCAGAGAGATCAAGGATCCGCGCATCGCGGTGATGACCTCTGTCACATCGGCCATCGTCGCTCCGGATCTGAAGACCTGCAAGGTACACATCAGCGTACTGGGCGATGCAAAGGCAAAGGCCGACACGATGGCCGGCCTGAACAGCGCGATGGGCTTTATCCGGCGGATGCTGGCCAAAAACCTGAACCTGCGCAATACACCGGAGCTGACCTTTATGCTGGACGAGTCCATTGAGTATGGCGTCAATATGGCTAAACGCATCGATGAGGTCATGGCACAGGACAGCGGCGCGGAAAATGCGGCCGGGACAGAGGATCCGGCAGAAGAAGAATAAAAATAGAGGTGCGGCGGATGCTGTTTCGCCGCAAGAGGAACATAGATTGGACAGATTTGAAGAATTTTTGAGCGGAGTCACTACCTGCGCCATCGCCGGACATGTCAGTCCGGACGGAGACTGTGCAGGCTCCGTTATGGGCACATACCTGTATCTGAAGGAAAACTATCCCGGCGTCCGGGCGGATGTTTATCTCGAGCCGGCAAGTGAAAAATTTTCTTTTCTGGAGGATATGGACAAGGTCCGGCACGTATGCAGACAAGAGGAGTATGATCTGTTGATCCTGCTGGACATCAGCAGCAAGGAGAGGATCGGCGTGGCCGGAGGCCTTCTGGCGACGGCAAAAAAGACCCTCTGCATCGATCATCACCGGACAAATCCGGGCGGGTTTACCTGGTTTTTCAATGACCCGGATGCCAGCTCGGCCAGTGAGATGGCCTTTCGTTTTATGGATCCGGACAGGATCACCAAAGCCTGCGCGGAGGCGCTGTATCTGGGAATGGTCCACGATACGGGCGTTTTCCAGTATTCCTCCACATCTCCGGAGACGATGCGGACAGCCGCTGTGCTGATGGAAAAGGGGATCGATTTTTCCCGGATCGTGGATGAGACCTTCTACCAGAAGACTTATATCCAGAACCAGGTCATGGGAAGAGTATTGATGGAGAGCATCCTCCTGTTTGGGGGCCAGCTGATCATCGGCTGCCTGAAATGGAAGGATCTGGATTTTTATGGCGTGACGGCAAAGGATCTGGACGGCATCGTTGCCCAGCTGCGCAACACGGAGGGCGTCGAGGCGGCCATATTTATCCATGAGACCGATCCGGGTATGTACAAGGTCAGCCTCAGGTCCCGGCACAAGGTCGACGTCAGCCAGATCGCAAGGCATTTTGGCGGCGGCGGGCATATCCGGGCAGCCGGCTGCAGCATGGCGGCAGGCTCGGTCTACGATGTGATCAACAGCCTGACCGTCTATTTTGAAAAGGAACTGGAATGTTAAACGGTGTACTGAATATTTACAAGGAGCCTGGCTTTACCTCGCATGATGTGGTGGCGAAGCTTCGGGGGATCCTCCGGCAGAAAAAGATCGGGCATACCGGAACACTGGATCCGGACGCAGAGGGCGTGCTGCCGGTCTGCCTTGGAAAGGCGACAAGGCTGTGCGATATGCTGGCCGGAGAGACCAAGACCTACGAAGCCGTTCTGCTTCTTGGTGTTTCGACCGATACTCAGGATACCTCCGGAAAGGTGCTGGAAAAAAGAGATGTACAGGTCACCGCAGAAGAAGCAGAGGAGGTCCTCGCTTCTTTCGTCGGCCGCCAGATGCAGATCCCCCCGATGTATTCCGCGCTCAAGCACAATGGAAAAAAGCTCTATGAGCTTGCCAGGGAGGGAAAGACCATCGAGCGGGAGCCAAGACCCGTGTACTTTCATGAGATCCGGCTGCTCTCGGTAGAGATACCAAGGCTCCGCATCCGGGTCACCTGTTCAAAGGGCACGTATATCCGGACCCTGTGCAGCGATGTCGGGGATAAGCTTGGCTGCGGCGGCTGCATGGAGCATCTGACAAGGACGAGGGTTGGAACCTTCCATATCGAGGATGCCCTGCGCCTTGCGGATGTCAGCCGGATCCATGAGGAGGGGGAGCTTTCCCGGATCCTTGTTCCGGTGGACCGTCTGTTTGCCGACCGGCCCGCATTGCATACAACGCCGGAGCAGGACGCTCTTGTGCACAATGGCAATCCGGTACCCATGGAAGGGCTTTCGGAGGAGACGCAGTACCGGCTGTATGATTCGGCGGACCATTTTATCGGCATCTGCCGTGCGGACACCGCCAGCGGTCTGCTCAAGCTGGAAAAAATGTTTTATGATCCCTCGGGATCGGACTGAGGACAGAAGATTGAGATACGTTACAGACTGGATGAATTACCGGTCAGAAAAAGAAACAGCGGTGACGCTGGGAAAATTTGACGGCGTGCACCGCGGGCATCAGAAGCTGATCCGACGTGTCCGTGAGCTGGCCGAGGAGAACGGCTGGGATTCGGCTATCTACACCTTTGATACGAGCCAGGGCCTTCCGGCAGGACAGAAGCTGCTGCTGACCAGCGATGAGCGGCAGGAGGTCTTTCGGGAGCTGTCGGTGGATCTGGTGATGGCCTGTCCGTTTACACAGGCGCTCAAGGGTATGGAGGCAGAAGATTTTGTCCGGGAGATCCTGGCAGAACGGCTGCGGGCAAGAGCGGTCATCGTCGGCCCTGATTTTCGCTTTGGGAAGGACAGAAAGGGCTCTCCGGAGATGCTGGAGGAGCTTTCCTCCCGGTACGGGTTTTCGCTTGAGGTTCTGCCCAAGGAGCAGGAGATGGGGGTGGATATCAGCAGCAGCCGGATCCGCAGGGAGACAGAAGCAGGCCATCTGGAAAAAGCTGCCAGCTTGCTTGGATATCCCTTCTTCCTCAGCGGGAAAATCGTCCGCGGCAGACACCTGGGACACTCCCTCGGCTTTCCGACGATCAATCTGGTGCCGGATGAGCATAAGCTGCTCCCGCCAAACGGGGTATGTCTCTCCCGGACCTTTGTGGACGGGAAATGGTTTGACAGCATTTCCAATATCGGCTGCAAGCCTACGGTAAATGGCGATGCCCTGGGGGTTGAGACTCATCTGCTTGGCTGTTCCAACGAGCTTTATGGAGAAAACGCGCTGGTCGTGCTGCTGACCTTCACCAGACCGGAGAAGAAATTTGCCAGCCTTGATGAGCTAAAAGAGCAGATTGGAAAAGATCTGGACGGGGCAAAAAGCTATTTTGCCCGGCAAAGAGCGGAAAAAGAAAATATTCCCTCGGAGATGCAAAATATATTATCCGTATGATGTTGAATTTAATGCTTTACCATGATAAAATATATTGTCAGGCCTTACAGCAGGCTAGAACAGGAGGAAAGGTATCGTGAGTAAAAGCATACATACACCGGAAGTCGATCAGCTGTTCCGCTCGGTTCTTACCCTGAAGACAGTAGAGGAATGCTATCTGTTTTTTGAAGATGTGTGTACGGTCAATGAACTGCTTTCCCTGGCACAGCGTCTGGAGGTAGCCAGGCTTCTTCGCAGCAACATGACCTACCTGGACATTTCCAGAAAGACCGGAGCATCCACGGCCACGATCAGCCGGGTGAACCGTTCGCTGGAATACGGCAACGACGGCTACATGCTGGCGCTGGAGCGGGTAGAAAAGGAAGAACAGGGCGAGAAATAAGAGCGAGAGAGTGATATTGCATAGAGCCCCGCCTCCGGAAGGCATTACGCAAACGGCTTCGGCCCTGTCGGGCCTGCAGATTGTTTGCTTTAATGTCTTCCGGGGGCGGGGCTTTTGTCTTCACCGAAATTTTGTCTGATCATGCATGAAAGAATGGGGCTGTCGCATTAAGCAAAAGGTGTGCATAAATATTCTGAAGGGAACATCCGCAGCGCTGGCACTTGGAGGAATCTTCTGATTCCGACTTAGTGCCACTGCGCGAGGACAGAGCGGGAGCGCTTCCCGTAAGAATACTTTTGTATCAAATGCTTAGTGCGACAGGCCCGCTTTTTTGTTTATAAGGATCGGGTCGGTGCGCAGGTATGGGCAGGTTGCCAGAGGACAGAGCTTGCCTTGGTTACCTTTATATTGCTTCTGTGTTTTTGGCACAGGACCGGGAGGGGAGCTGGGCCAGGATGACGCCGGCGAAGACCAGTGCGCATCCGGCGATTTCGCGCAGGCTCATGGCATCTCCCAGGATCAGCCATCCGGATAGGACGGAGATTACCGACTCGAGGCTCATCAGCAGGGAGGCGACTGTCGGATGGATGCCTCGCTGTCCGATGATCTGCAGGGTGTAGGCTACGCCGCTGGAGAGGATGCCGGCATAGCAGATGGGCATCCAGGAGTTCAGGATCACGGCGAAGGACGGCGTTTCCAGAAGAAAGGCCGGGATCAGGGACAGCATGCCTGCCGTGAAGAACTGGACGCAGGAGAGCTGTATCCCGTTTACTCTGGGAGAGAAGTGGTCGATGGTCAGGATGTGGCAGGCAAACATGAAGGAGGATCCCAGTGTGATCACGTCGCCCCGGTTGATGGAGAGGTCTTCTGTCACGCAGAGCAGGTAAAAGCCGGCGACGGCGATGAGGATCGCTGCCCAGATCATGGGCGAGCTTTTCCGGTGGAAAAACAGTCCGATGACCGGGACCAGGATGATGTACAGGGCGGTCACGAAACCGGACTTGCCTGCCGTGGTGTAGATAATGCCGATCTGCTGGAAGCCGCCGGCGAGGAACAGGCACAGGCCGCAGGCGATGCCGCCGATGGCCAGATCCCGGATACGCGAGGCGCGGTTCCTTGAGATGCCGGGGATCTCACTGCCGCGATAGTTTGCTGCCAGGGGATCGATCCGCCCGGTTACAATTGCCAGGGGGAGAAGAACGGCAGATCCGAGAAAGAAGCGGGCCGCATTGTAGGTAAAGGGTCCGATCAGATCGGTCGCGATGCTCTGGGCCACAAAGGTCGTTCCCCAGAGGAAGGCGGCGAGAAGAAGATAAAAGGAGTGTCTAAGTTTCAGAGAATGCTGGGTACTGCCTGTCATAACGAACCTCTGGTCAGGGTGGAAGGGCGCTTTATGGCTTCTGTCATCCTGGCCGTATGTCTTGCTTTATCCTTGAATTTCGTGTACGATGGTTACTGTTCAGAATCAAGGGAACAGGCCCCGGATAAAGGGCTTATTGCTTTCCGGATTCTGAAAATCAACGTAAGGTGTATCTTACCATTCCGGGCTTTGCTTTGCAAGACGGGATCAGGAAGAACAAAAGACATACATACAGTCAATAACAGAAAGAGGATCACGGATGATCGCAATAATCGATTACGACGCCGGCAATGTGAAAAGTGTGGAGAAGGCGCTTCTTGCCCTCGGCGAGGAGGCGGTGCTGACCAGAGACCCGCAGGTAATTCTTGATGCGGATAAGGTCATTCTCCCGGGCGTGGGCAATTTCGGCGATGCTATGGCCAATCTGGAAAAGTACAAGATGGCGGATGTGATCCGCAAAGTCTGCCGGGAGGGCAAGCCCTTCCTTGGGATCTGCGTGGGCCTTCAGCTCCTGTTTGAGCTGAGCGAGGAAAGCCCCGGCGTGCCGGGCCTGGGGATCCTTAAAGGAGAGATCCTCCGCATTCCGGACAGCGCAGGACTGAAGATCCCCCACATGGGCTGGAATTCGCTGGAGTTTTGGGGCAGCGGCAGGCTGTTTTCCGGGATCAGCGAAGGGGCGTATGTGTATTTCGTACATTCCTATTATCTGAAGGCAGAAGACCCGTCCATCGTCCGCGCGGTGACGGAGTACGGCACATGTATCCATGCGTCGGTGGAGAAGGACAATATTTTTGCGGTGCAGTTCCATCCGGAGAAAAGCTCGGATGTGGGCCTGGCGATCCTGAAAAATTTTGCCTCGCTGTAAGTGCGCAGGAAAGGAAGCTTATGTTTACAAAGAGGATCATTCCCTGCCTGGACGTCAACAACGGAAGGGTCGTAAAGGGCGTTAATTTTGTCAATCTCCGGGATGCCGGCGATCCGGTCGAGGTGGCACAGGCCTATGACCGGGAGGGGGCCGACGAGGTCGTTTTTCTGGATATCACCGCATCGAGCGACCACAGAGCTACGGTGGCGGAGCTTGTGCGGAAGGTGGCGGACAAGGTGTTTATTCCCTTCACTGTAGGCGGTGGCATCCGCACGGTGGAGGATTTCCGCATGCTCCTTCGGGAGGGAGCGGACAAGATCTCCATCAATTCCGCGGCCATCACCAATCCTTCCCTGATCAGCGAGGCTGCTCTGAAGTTTGGCAGCCAGTGCGTGGTCGTGGCCATCGATGCGAGGAGAAGAGAGGATGGCAGCGGCTGGACCGTGTACAAGCATGGCGGACGGATCGATGTAGGTCTGGATGCCGTGGAGTGGGCAGCCAAAGCGGAGGCGCTTGGCGCAGGAGAGATTCTGCTGACCAGCATGGACTGCGACGGGACAAAGGCCGGCTATGACCTGGAGCTGACCAGGGCCATCGCCGATGCCGTAAAGATTCCTGTGATCGCTTCAGGCGGTGCAGGAACAAAAGAGCATTTTTATGATGCGCTGACAAAGGGAGGGGCAGACGCCGCCCTGGCCGCATCATTGTTTCATTATAAAGAGCTGGAGATCCGGGATCTGAAGCAGTATCTGAGCGGCCGGGGCGTACCGGTCCGTCTGTAGGATCCCAGTCAGAATGGAGGAAATGCGATGCCGCCGATTTCAGGTGAGTGGGAGAAAGCGTTAAGTCCGGAATTTCGCAAGCCATATTACCGAGAGCTGTTCCGCACCATCAGCAGGGAGTACCAGACACACCGTGTCTATCCGCCTGCAGATGATATTTTTAATGCATTTCATTTTACGCCGCTTCCTAGGGTAAAGGCTGTCATCCTTGGCCAGGATCCCTACCACGAGGAGGGCCAGGCACACGGTCTCAGCTTTTCTGTCAAGCCGGGCATCGAGACCCCGCCGTCTCTGGTCAATATCTTTCAGGAGCTGCATGAGGATCTGGGATGCTATATTCCGGACAATGGATACCTGGAGAAATGGGCGAGACAAGGCGTGCTGCTGCTCAATACCGTTCTGACGGTGCAGGCCCATCGGGCCAATTCCCACAGGGACATCGGCTGGGAGACCTTTACCGATGCCGCGATCCGCGTCCTGGCAGAGCAGGACCGTCCGATGGTGTTTATTTTATGGGGCAGACCTGCCCAGAAAAAGAAACAGATGATCCATAACCCAAAACACCTGGTGATCGAATCGCCCCACCCAAGCCCTCTGTCGGCATACCGGGGATTCTTTGGCAGCAGGCCCTTCTCCCGGACGAATGCATATCTGGAGAAATGCGGGCTGGATCCTATTGACTGGCAGATCGAAAATCTGTATACCTGAAAATCTTCGGCTGACCGGATACATGTACGAGATATCTTTTGGACCGGCAGCTGACAGAAAAGAGCGAAAAATATGGCAAAAGAGAATTCACTGGTAAAAAATGCGTCAGTGCTGATGATCGCCTCCATCGTATCGAGGATCATCGGCCTGATGTACAGAAGACCTCTCGGCGAGATCGTCGGTTCCGTCGGCATGGGGTACTATGGCTTTGCCAGCAATCTGTATACAACACTTCTGCTGATCTCATCCTTCAGCATTCCTATGGCTACCTCGAAGATCGTTTCGGAAAAGCTGGCGCTGCGCCAGTATAAAAATGCGGACAAGATCTTCCGGGGTGCGATGATCTACGCCCTGATCGTGGGCGGCGTGACGAGTCTGATCTGCTTTTTCTTCGGCCGCTTTTTGCTTCCGCCGAACCAGCAGAACGCCCTTCTCGCCCTGCGTGTCCTGGCGCCGACCATCTTTTTCTCGGCAGTTCTTGGCGTATTCCGGGGATATTTCCAGGCGCATCGGACGATGACGCCCACCTCGGTCTCCCAGATCATCGAGCAGATCATGAATGCGATCGTCAGTATCGCAGCTTCCTGGCTCCTGATCCGCACAATGGCCCCGCAGGGCGGCACGGATGCCGCCATCTACGGCGCGATGGGCGGCACGGCAGGCACAGGTGCCGGCGTTCTGGTCGGTCTGATCTTTATGGCCTTTGTGTATATGGTGAACCGAGGCTACTTCAAAAAGAGGATCAGCCGGGACCGGACCCACATCGAGGACAGCTATGGCAAGATCCTGCAGATGATGTTTCTGATGATCACGCCGATCATCTTTACCTCCTTTATCTACAACAGCAGTGCCTATCTGGACAGCTATGTTTACTCCTTTATCCAGGGCCTGCATGGCATTCCGGCCACGGAGATCTCGGCTGCCTACGGCGAGTACAGCAACTACTATGTGCCGATGGTCGGCATCCCGCTGGCACTGGCCTCTGCAACGACCTCAGCCATGATGCCGGAGGTATCGGGAAAATACGCCACAGGGGATATCGACGAGGCGAACAGTGAGATCGCCCAGACCCTGCGCCTGGCCATGTTCATCTGCGTGCCTTCGATGGTCGGTCTGACCGTCCTGGCCTATCCGATCATGGGCGTCCTGTTTCCGGCGGCAAGCCCTCTGGCGTCCATGCTTCTGCTGAGCGGTTCCGTCTTTGTCATCACCGATTCCTTCTCGATCATCACCGGAGGAGCTTTGCAGTCGATCGGAAAGCAGAATGTGGCTCTCTTTAATGCCGGCATGTCCCTGCTGGCAAACCTGGTGCTCCTGGCCCTGATGCTGGCGCTGATGCCTTCATCGGACATTTATGCCGTCATGATCGCCAACATCCTGTTTTCGGTGATCTGCTGCGGACTGAATATCTACTCGATGCACAAATACCTCGGCTTTAAGCACGAGATCCGTAAGACCTATCTGGAGCCGCTGGCGGCATCCGTGATCATGGGCGCAGCTGCAGCCCTCGTCTACCAGGGATTGTTCCTCCTGACCAGGAGACCCTCCATCGCCCTCATTCTGGCGATCCTGATCGCTGTTGTGGTCTACATGGTCCTGTATGTTGTGATCTCAAAAACGACAGAAGAGGAGATGCTGCAGTTCCCGAAGGGCTACCTGATCGTAAAGCTCCTGAAAAAACTGCGCATATACCGTTAAAAAGAGACTTTAAATTGTTGAAATTGTGTGCTATAATACGTCGTAACCGATTACAGGGCTTAGGGAACCCTGTGATCGCAAAAGGGTTATTAATTAAGAGGGGACAAAAAAATGAATAAGAAGAATGTCGCAAAAATGTTACTCGTTTTTGTCATGGTTCTGGCTATGTTCGGATCGACGATGTCTGTCTATGCCGCAGGATCTCTTGATCTGGTCGGCAACGGTACCGGGACTTCCTCAAGCGTGACAACCACCACGCCGAAGCCCACAACGTCCACGACCTCCGGCACATCCTCATCCTCCAGCAGCAAGACCCAGACATCCACATCCACCGGATCCGTCACGGCTGGCACATCCACTGCTTCGACTGCTGCACAGTCCAATACCCAGACGACACAGACGCAGACAACTGCCTCCACCACGACAGCACAGGTCGTACAGACCGGCAACCTGGAGAAGAGCATTCCGTTTGCAGCCGCCATGGCAGCCGCTATTCTGATGATCATGCTGTTCGTACATCTGCAGCTGAACCAGACCCGTATCGGCAAGAGCGAGAAATATTACAAAGAAATGGAAGATTTCCGTTTCATGTGCAGAAACTAAGCGCACAAAGGAAATCGAACCAGAAAAAAGACAGGCACACCGCTTTTGGTGCGCCTGTCTTTTTTTCAGTGTTAGAGTAATAAGAAGACCCCCGCCTCGGGAAGACATTAAAGCAATCATTCTGCAGGCCCGACAGGGCTGAAGCCGTTTGCGTAATGCCTTCCCGAGGCGGGGGTGTAAACAATCTTCGAAAACATTAAAGCAAACATTCTGCAGGCCCGACAGGGCTTAAAGCCTTTGCGTAATGCCTTCCCGGAGCGGGGGTAGTACGTAATGCCTTTCAGAGACACGTGCTGTCTTGGTTTACCTTAAGATTTGGAAAATGTAGAATTTCAGATAGTAGGATTCCTCGCTGCTCCAGAGGATGGGGTGATCGGGTGCCTGGGTCCGGAATTCGATCTGGCGAAGGCGGACATGGGCGTCCCGCGCCGCCTCCCGGATCGTCTTTGCAAATAGCTCGGGATCCATGAAGTGGGAGCAGGAGCAGGTGGCCAGGATGCCGCCGTCCTTTACCAGACGCATGCCGCGCAGGTTGATCTCCCGGTAGCCGCGGACCGCTGCCTTGATCGAGTTTCTGGATTTGGTGAAGGCAGGAGGATCGAGGATGACCACGTCATACTGCCGTCCTTCGGATTCCTTTTGCGGCAGGAGTTCAAATACATCGGCGCAGGTGTAGTCGATCACATCCTCCAGGTGATTGAGCCGGGCGTTTTCTTTTGCCTGGTCGATGGCGGTCTGTGAGGCATCGACGGATTCCACATGTCTGGCACCGGCAATGGCTGCATTCAGGCCGAAGGAGCCGGTATGTGTAAAGCAGTCGAGCACATCCGCATCTTTGCACAGCGGCTGCATGGCCAGACGGTTCAGCTTCTGATCCAGGAAGAAGCCGGTCTTCTGGCCGTCTGCCACGTCGACGATGTATTTTACGCCATTTTCCGTGATGGGAACATTTGTGTCAAAGGGAGCGGAGAGAAAGCCCTTTGTGCGGGCAAGTCCTTCTTTTTCCCGGACCTTTGCATCGCTTCTCTCATAGATGCCCCGGACCGGTACGCCGTCCTCCGCCAGCACCTCCGCGAGGGCCTTCAGGATGATCACCTTCAGGCGGTCGATGCCAAGCGCCAGGGATTCCACGACAAGAATATCTTCATATTTATCCACCGTAAGGCCGGGCAGAAAATCTGCATCGCCAAAGATCACCCGGCAGCTGGAGGTGTCGATGACCTTTTTCCGGTAATCCCAGGCATCCTGGACCCGTTTGCGGAGGAAAGCGGGAGAGATCACCTCTTCCTGCCTGCGGGAGAGCATGCGGATCCGGATCTTTGAGGCACGGTTGATAAAGCCCCATCCCATAAAGTAGCCGTCAAAATCCTGCACAGCCAGGATATCGCCGTCGGCAAACCTGCCGGAAACAGAGGCGATCTCATTGTCGAAGACCCACAGCGCGCCGGCCTTCAAAAGCCGGCCTTCGCCCTTTTTCAGAATGGCGCAGGCGCCGCAGGTAAGAGGGGCCGTGTCATGTGTATCCAGCTCCATGCCAAGGATGTCCATGGAGATTTCTGCGATCGGTTCGTGCATCAGGTGTTTTCCTTTCCTGCCCGGCTGTTTTCGCCGGGATCTACCGCATTATAGCACGATTTGTATACTTGCGCATCAAAAAGTCCTATGCTATAATATCTGCAAATTGCCAGAGGCTTTAGGAGGATAATGCAAGATGAAGCACATCAAAACACTGAATACAAAGAATCTTCAGAATACGGTGAAAAAGGGCGGCTGCGGCGAGTGCCAGACATCCTGCCAGTCCGCATGCAAGAC